>CAZUVR010000001.1:0-131439 GCA_964623815.1 uncultured bacterium
TAAAGATTGGGTCGTCCGGTGAAAGCCGCCGTACTTCAGTCGGCGGTTAGCTTACATTTGGCGATCGGATTTTGTCGAGTGAAACAATTACGCTTCGACAGGGAGGCTGATCAAAGCTAGATCGATCGCATCCTCTTCCGGTTGGGTAATCTGGGAACGAATACCGGGGCCGAAAAAGCGATCGATCTTCTCCTGTTTCTCAAGCCATTTATCTAGAGGTATATATTCCGATTCAAAATGCAGGATTAGGGTATACTGACCATCGAGCGCCGTTTCTTCAATTGCGATTAGATTAGGTCTTTCCTCATCGGTGGGACTCAGCCCCAATTTTCCTAAAGCTTCATCGAGATGGGCTTCCTGTCCGTAAACGTAACGAGTTACGTCCTTGCGTAATTTAGTTTGGGCTACTGTCGCCTGTTTTTCCCTCAGTTTTAACACCTCTGGTGTAGTGGGTTTGGTAAAAGGTATGGGCTTTAATTCAGAAGCTTTCAGGGCCAGTCCTCCTAAAAGCAGAGGAATACCGTAGAAGAATCCCGCTAGATTGAGAGTGGCGTTATTGGTGATGTAGGCTACCACACCGACGGAAGTTAGGATCGAGCCGATGACTAAACCCAGTAGGGCTAAAGGAACTTTACCGAACATGAAAACACCGTAATTTAAGGCACTGTATCACTTTATCATCTCGTGATGTTATCCTAATTTCAAGCCCGATTATATTAATAGCAGACTCATGGATAAAATAACTTTAATCGAAAAAATCAAAGCCGTAGCCGCTAAAAAAGCTTTTCTCACCGGGTTACTAGATAAACCCGATTTAGGGACTCTCCGCTTGGACGTTAATCAAGCTCTAGAGGAATTAGAAGAATTACTCTACGATTTTAAACAGAAATTTCCGAATGAAACCGTAAATTATTAATAACTGACCCGATCGACATCGCTCTTACTGCCCAGAATCTTAATTAGCTCGATCAAGTCTTTCGAGGTAATATCTTTAGGGCAGAAGCGATCGATCGGTGCGGTTTGACTCATGACTTCAATTTGAGGATCTTCCACGGAAGTATAAGCGATGATCCTGGTCTGAGGTGCTATGTGCTTGATTTCTATAGCCGCGCTCAGTCCGTTAAGAATCGGCATCTGTAAGTCTAGAATCACCACATCGGGATAATGTTTTCTAACTTGTTCGAGTGCTTCTTTTCCGTTTCCGGCAACGGCTACCACATCTAAATTGTTTTCCTTAGATATTAACACCTGTAAACCTATACGAGTTAGTTCATGGTCATCTACGACTAGAACTCGAATTATCTTATCTCTTTGAGTCAATACCATCAATTCTCTAGTCCTGCTTTTTTCACCTACATAACACTATAAAAACCCTTTACTCGGTGGTCGTCTATCAGTGGAAAGATTAAGGAGTTCGCTTAGTATTAATTAACATATTATTTAGCTCTTGAGGGGTAATTTTTTCGTAATACTCAAAAGGTTGATGAATCCAGGGGCTATCTGGCAAATAATGAACATAATAATCGGGTTTGACGATCGACACACCCTTGTACCACAATACGGCGGTGCGAATTTCCTGAATATTTTCAGAGAAATTTGACTTTAACCATTTAACCGTCTCCTGCAAGGTGATTCCCGAATCGGCTAAATCATCCACCAGGAGGACGTGACTGCCTAGGGAAGATGTAGTCATCGCCAGATGAGTAGACATTTTTAACTCTCCCCGAACAGAATTATCTTTACCCCCGTAGGAAGAAGTGAAACCGATGGCGAGAGGTTGTCCGAACAGACGCGCCAGAATATCGCCTACTCTTAAGCCTCCCTTGGCGAGACAGATGATTTGATCGAATTGCCAGCCCGATCGATCTATGATCACCGCAAGGTTTTCGATCGTGCGGTGATATTCTTCCCAAGACACGTATAAATCTGCCATAATTAACCCACTATCTAACACTGGAACTCGTTACAGTGTAATCTATTTCTATGAGCGAAACCCCGAGAGAGAGTCTTAGTTTCTGGACTAAACTAGCATACGGGGCGGGAGATTTCGGCCCCGCAGTCACCGCTAACATAGCCGTATTCTACCTGTTATTCTTCTTCACCGATGTAGTGGGTTTACCGGCCTCTCTAGCTGGTAGCGTGTTGATGGTGGGTAAGATTGCCGACGCTATCAACGATCCGATTATAGGGATGTGGAGCGATCGAACCCGTACCCGGTGGGGGAGAAGGCTCCCCTGGATGGTTCTCGGTGCTATTCCCTTCGGGTTTATTCATACATTACAGTGGTTGATCCCGGATTTTTTCGGGGGGGTAGCCAGAAATCAAAATTTTCTCTGGCTTTATTTCGTCGTCATCGGCATTCTTTTCAACATTACCTATACCGCGGTCAATCTTCCCTATCAGTCCCTAACACCTGAATTAACCCTAGACTATAATGAGCGCACGAGTTTAAATAGCTTTCGCTTCGCCTTTTCTATCGGTGGCAGCATACTATCTCTAATTCTCTATCTGCTAATTTTTAAAGCCGACAATCTAAGTCAGACGACGAGATTTTTTATCCTAGCCGTTATTTGCTCCTTATTATCAGTTATCGCTACGCTCTGGTGCTGTCTTGGAGTACAGGAAAGAGGAACTAAGCCCATATTGAGCAAACGTCCGAAATTTATCTTAGGTAATATCCTGATAGCGATAGGCGCGGCGGGGATAGCTTACAGCCTTTATAAAGCGATTAACGGTCAGCTCGATTATATATTTTTTTGCTGTTTCCTATTAGGTTTACAGTTGTTAGCCTTCGGAGCTACTTTAAGATTCGGTCGTCTGGAACCCCATCTCAACGATGCCGAGGCGGTGAGGCAGAAAGAAGAAGAAAATAGCTCGCCGACTTTACCTTTTAAAGAACAATTAAAGATTGCTTTCAGTAATCGTCCCTTTCTGTACGTTATCGGGATCTATCTCTGCTCCTGGTTAGCCGTACAATTAACCGCCTCGATCATCGTCTATTTTGTAGTTAGTTGGATGCGTTTACCAGAAGCCCAATCCGGATTAGTCGCTTTAGCGGTTCAGGGTACGGCCCTGGTGATGTTATTCTTCTGGCAGTGGGTGAGCCGGAGACTCGATAAAAAAGTCGTTTATTTTCTCGGTGTCAGCGTTTGGATCATCGCTCAATTTGGGCTTTTCACCCTGCAACCTGGGCAATCGGGTTTGATGTATTTCCTCGGCGTGTTAGCGGGATGGGGTGTATCGGTGGCTTATTTGATCCCTTGGTCGATGGTGCCAGATGTGATCGAATTGGATGAGTTGAAAACGGGGCAGCGAAGGGAGGGAACTTTTTACGCTTTTATGGTGCTATTACAAAAAATCGGCTTGGCTTTAGGCTTATTCCTCGTCGGTATCGCCCTAGAGTTAGCCGGATTTAAAGCTCAGGTGCCGGGGGAAGAATTACCGGTACAGCCAGAGAGTGCTTTATGGGCCATAAGAATAGCAATTGGCCCCCTTCCCGCCATATTTCTAATTATCAGTCTCGTCCTCGCTTATTTCTATCCCCTCTCTCGCACCGTACACGCGGAGATAATAATGCGGCTACAAGAGAGAAAGGATCTGTAACCATTAAGTTTTCACGGTCACATCGCATCTAAACCCACTCCTATAGAGACGAGCGATAAACTGACACGCATTTAAAGGGGCAGATTTGGTATCATACTAAATCCTGTTCTCAAAGGCTACTTATGAAGATTGGGAATCGGGAATCGGGAGTCGGGAATCGGGATAAATATTTCTACTCCCTACTCCCTACTCCCTACTCCCCGGATCGTAAAAGGGTACTATGAAAAACGGATTTAGTATCACTTGGATTTTGGATTGGATTTTCTTCCCCTAGAGAATTTTTCCAAACCCAAGGGAATGCGAGGGGAATATTATCTTAACGTCAGTTCGGGTTAAGTAATTGGTATGTTTTGCAGGGGAGTTAGGATGCCCGGGGGCGCGGGGGGGTTTTCTGAGAGTATTCGGGCTTTCTTTATCAACCGAGCGGCGCACCCCTAATACCCAATTCCCATCAAGAGCGACTAAATCTTATCCCGAACTCAGGTTATCTTAAGTGAGCGAAAATTGAGAGAAACGTTATTTCACGGGTTAGTGCAAAAAAGCTGAAATACTTATACAGTAAGTGTTTTTTTCAATGCGGATGGCGAGACTCGAACTCGCAAGGGAAGCCCACACGCCCCTCAAACGTGCGCGTATACCAATTCCGCCACATCCGCTTTTTTTCGTCCTTAGCTAATATAACATAAAATATCAAAATCGATCAATCCATTAATTTACTTTGCCTCCATCCAATTTTTACCGGCAGTCACATCCACCACCAGAGGCACGCTCAGAGGCACAGCTTCCTCCATAGTAGACTTAATCACTGGTTGTAACTGCTCCCATTCCCCTAAAGGCACTTCAAACACTAACTCATCGTGTACCTGTAACAAGAGCTTCGCTTGATACTCCCGCAAAATTTCATTAATTCTAATCATCGCTATCTTAATAATATCGGCGCTCGAACCCTGTATCGGTGCATTCGCCGCCGCCCGCAAAAACTGCGCGTCTTCATAACTCAAATCAAGGCTATCTAAATCAATATCCTCGGGCGGTGTACCTTTTAACTCCCTTAATTTCGGATTGGCAAACTCGAAATAACGCCGCCTACCCAAGATAGTCTCTACATATCCCAACGCTATAGCCTGCTTCTTCACTCCATCCAAATACTCGAAGATGCGTGGGTATTGACGATGATATTTTTGCACGAATCTCCGCCCCTCCTCATTAGATACCTTTACCTGTCGGGCAAACTTCTGATAACCCATGCCGTAGATAACGCCGAAGTTAATCGTCTTGCCCATATTTCTCTCTTGGGAAGTTATCTCGATTTTATCGAATAAAATCTGTGCGGTTATCCTATGGATGTCTTGATTATTTTGATAGGCGCTTAATAATACCGGCTCTTGACTGAGATGGGCTAAAATCCGCAACTCTACCTGAGAGTAATCCGCTGATACTAAGATATATCCATCATCAGGGATAAAGGCCTGTCTAATCTTGCGAGAAAACTCGGTGCGGATGGGAATATTCTGTAGATTGGGATTGGATGAGGATAATCTGCCAGTAGCTGTTACAGCTTGATTGTATTCGGTGTGAATCCTGCCAGTTTTTGGCTCTATCAAACTCGGTAAAGCGTCTACATAGGTAGATTTGAGTTTTGATAGGGTACGATTTTCGAGAATATAGTCGATTATGGGATGATCTCCCTGTAACTTCTCTAAAATAGTATGATCGGTGGAGTAACCCGTTTTGGTCTTGCGCGATTTTTTTGTGCTTAATCCTAATTTATCGAAAAGAATTTCACTCAATTTTTTCGGTGAGCCAAGATTGAATTTCTCCCCCGCTAATTCGTAGGTTTTGGCTTCAATTACCGCCAAGTCTTGCCCTAGTTTATCCGATAATTCTTTCAGGTAAGCTTTATCTATCAACACGCCGCTATCTTCCATGTCGGCTAACACCGCTTCTAGGGGTAGCTCTACTTCTATCAATAATTTATGTAGATTATCGATTTTTTCTAACCGGCTTTGGAGAATCCCCATTAGATTAAAAGTGGCGTATACATCCATGCCGCAGTAATGCGCCACTCTCTCAATGTCTAAATTGGCTATGGTTTCCCCCTTGCCGAGTTTTAATTCCTTATAGCTTTGGGATTGAATACCGGATAGATAACGATCGCACAATTCTTTCAGGTTATGATTAAGCTCGGGCTGTAATAAATAATCGGCTAACATGGTATCGAACACCACACCCCGTAACTTTATACCCTGATGTCTCAGTATCCTTCGATCGAATTTAGCATTTTGGAGACACTTGGGATATGTCTCGCTCTCTAAAATCGGCTTCAATGCTGATACTGCTTCCTCGAAGGGTAAATTATTGCCCTGACGATGATTGAGGGGAATATAAGCCATATCTGTCTCCCCCACTCCCCAACAACAGCCGATGCCTACTAAAACCGCCTCGAAGGGATTTAAAGAAGTTGTTTCCGTATCCCAGGCGGGGGGTGAATTTTTATCGATATGGCTCTGTAAAAGCTTTATTAAATCGTGCAGTTGAGTCATAGATTCGATAATCTGCGGTTGTATCGAGCTTTCCTCTTCTTTAGTAGTTACCGTTTCCTCTTCGCTCTTCACCTCTGCCGGAAAGAGAGATAACTGTTGAGATTCCAGCTCAGAGCCAGGATTATATTTAACGCCGCCCAGATGTTGATGGAAATAATCCAGTTTTTTCAGGAAGGTTTTTAATTCTAATTCTTGGAAGATTTTCCCCACCTCATTCGGGTCAAAGCCTTGTAAGTAGAGACTATCTAACGATCGATCTATCGGTACGTTTAGAGCGATTCGTGCTAGATATTGAGAAGCTAGAGCGTCAGCCTTGCCGTTGATTAATTTCGTCTTTACCGCGCCGTTAATACTATCTATATTGTGATAAATATTTTCTAAGCTATCATACTGTTTTAATAAAGAGACTGCTGTTTTATCACCGATACCTAAGACACCTTTGATATTGTCTGACTTATCGCCACAGAGAGCCTTATAATCGACAATCTGCCCCGGCTTAATCCCCATCTTTTCCTCAACGGCAGCGTTGTCAAATTCTTGATAGGCTTTACCCGCCGATGTTTTAAAAGCTTTTGCGTCTAAGTATAATACGGATATTTTCTTGTCGTCGTCTACTAGCTGGAATAAATCTTTATCCCCGGTGAGAATTTTTATCTCGAATCCTTCTTCAGCCGCTTTTATCGCTAGGGTGCCTAAAACGTCATCCGCTTCGTAGCCTTCAGCGGTGATGATGGGTATATTAAAGGCTGTTAATAAAAGTTTAAGATTTTTTATATCTGGAATAAAATCTTCTGGTGTATCTTTCCGATTAGCTTTATAATTAACATCATTTTCGTGGCGAAAGGATGGAGTAGATAGATCGAAAGCCACAGCTAAATACTGGGGCATTTGAAACTGTAATAACTGTAAAAGTGAATTGATGAATCCGAAACAGATACTTGTAGGTATGCCGGTAGTGGTACGTAATAGACCTTTTGAGGTATTTTGAAAAGCGTAGAAAGAACGGAACGCTAAGGAATGTCCATCTATCAAAACTAATAGGGGTTGGGCGGGAGTTTGAACCATAATACTTGTCTTATACTAGCTCTATTGTACTGTTTTATCGCGGAGCATTTATTGACTTTTGTAAAGTTGAAGTATAGAAAGATGAATAAGGATAAAGTTTAATCAAAACTATAGCCAAAGCTCTAAAACGTTGCTATATTAAAAAACATAAGGCACAGAGGAAGCGACACAACTTCCTGACGGCAAGAGAGATTAGAGCTTGTGCCACCCGCTCCTAATCCGACGCAACAGCTACGGCTCAAGCGCACTTTTTAGATAAATGGATCAGGTTTCCCCCATTCAACTTTGATACTCAGCTACGGAATCGGGATAGAGCCTAATCACAACCAAATCGGTTAAGAAGTGAATTAGCGATGAGGGTAGATGTTGTGATGTTGATAGTAAACCCTTAGTTGTGATCTAAGCTTCATTATTTTTTAGGAGTCCATATCGTTTGTACAGTTTAGAACCCGCCACCTCTGGCGGGTAAATTGCTTTATAGGTAAACAGTCTCTGTGTACTCTGTAATCAATCGAGGAAATTGCCATGATATTCCGGCGTTTAACCGAGAAATGCTCTCACTGTTGAGCCGGACAGAAAAAGTGCAACAACCAGTTATCGGTTGACTAGGGCGATGTCTACTTTAATGGCTGACATCCTTTTTAGAAGCTAGATTATCATTTCCGTCGGTATAGGGATGACGGGCGAGAAAATTTCTAGCTTTATGTTCGAGGTCTTTTTTTGCTGATTCTTCTATCTTTTTAGCCAGTCCGGGAAATTTTTCAGCCACTATAGGTTTATCGTCATCGATCATAGTGTCTAACACTACCAGAGTATCTAACACTACTCCTATTATCCAACCCAAAAAACCGAAGATTAGCACCAGTACTAAAAAATGACGAAAGAAAAATCCCGCTAATATACCAGCGATAATACCGATGACCATACCACCAGCAGGCCTTAATTTGTTGCTAATCAATTTTCTATCTGGATGCTCCGATGCAATTTGAGATCGCTTAACAGCCTCATGATAACGGTCGATGTCAGGTGTTAACTCAGCCAGAAATGCGTTTAAAAACTCCCTATCTCTTTCTTGTGATAAATCTAGCTGTTTTCCAGTAAATTCTTTAACTATTTGCAACGAGTTGTTTAGCGCGTTCGCCTCCCAAGTAGTTCCACAATCTAGACAAGTGTTAGTATCTTTCTTTAATAGAATGCGATCGGAGCCGCAGTTAGGACAGTTAGCCATAGGAAACTCGGAATAATTGTTCTCTTATTATTTATTATTCTCATGATCATTCGTCTAGCCTTTGAATCTAATTATGAGCCGATCGGTTTTGATAGCGTGCCCAAGAGTGGGATTGATGTTCGGGTGTGGTTATTCATCATCGATCTGGTAAAGTTATCCCTGTATTCGCTTTTTAATAAGCGGAAAGCTGCCCTCGGTGAGAATTATCAATCGACCTGGGAGCAGTTGAAGGCTCGATCCTGATTGCTTTAATCGTCGTTAGTTCATTTCTTTGGAAAATTATGCCTGGAGAAACCGACCTTAAAATTCTGCTGCGGTCGATGCGCCCGATTCTTGACAAAGATGAGTACGTTTTTTATAGCGTCAATACTGAAAACGTCAACTATCTAAGTCTCAATCCTATCGGGATATTCAGAGAAGCGGAGGGAGTAACTTTGATCATCCGGCGTGAAGTTGCTGATTTAGCCGGTATATCTTACGCGGCGGTTTTCTCGATGATTACCCTCTCGGTACACTCTAGCTTGTCAGCGGTCGGGTTTCTAGCGGCGATCGCTTCTAAGCTAAGCGAACGGGGCATAAGCGTTAATCCCGTTTCCGCCTACTATCACGATCACCTTTTCGTCCCGGTTTCACGGGCGGAGGAGGCGATGGAATTACTGAAAGAGTTGTCGGTTGGATAGGGCGATCGTTAATTGGGATAGAACAATCCGGCTCGCTTGCTCTCGCCCCTTTTTTTATGGTTCGATCACTTCAGCCATAATTCCATCTGGCGGGAATGTAAATAGGGCCTTGCCCGCTACTAAGGGCGATCGATCTTGACGGTATCGGAGCAATCTCCGCACAGCTTCCCGATCCCAACCGGAGCGAGATTCGGTTCGCGTTATTAAGGCGGCCAGGGCTATACGGCGTAACTTCTCATCTTCGCTGACGGCTAAAGCGTCTTCTAACTCCCGCATACCTTGCCCATCGCCCCACCATTGGTTAAAAAACTTGTTGATAGCCATGATAGCGGTGTTCAAGGCATCGGCGTGTAATTCTCCCCTGTTGTTAAGCTCGGTGAAAAATCCCGCTAATTCTCTCCAGGGGATAGCTGCGACAGCCAATTCTACTCTTAAAGAAACGGTCATAATATCGCTCTCGAGTAGGGATAAAGTAGCCCTGACAAGCGGTAAATATTCTTTTTGGTAACAATTCCCCAGACCCTGCAGGGAAGCGACGATAATCTGTAAATTACGCCGGTTAAGCAAAATATTTTTAATACCGTCAATTATGGAATTCGTAGCCGCGTAGTTAGAGAAAACCAGAGCCGCCGCCGCTTCTACCTCATCAATATAGGGGGAATTGAATCCTTTTAGTAGTGAAGGTAATAATATGGCCTCCCCATCCGTAATGGGCGATCGGCGCAAATTTTGTAATACATCTAACCTCAGCTCTGGTTCAGGTCGATTTAATAAACGCGCCAATAAGCCTAGCCATCGAATTTTAGTCGTCGCCGATAATCTATCCACCGGGGTTCTGCCTACCATAGAAGCGATCGCTACATCACCCTTATCGGCGTAATCTTCCAATACCTCCCAAGTTTTCCCTTTTTCTAAAAATTCCCATAAGCCTCTCAGTAGAGCGATACTCACGTCACGGTGTAAATCCCTTTCGTTCCAGGCCAATAACTCTAGATAAGCAGATTCGGATTTTAAATCACCCAACAAGCGGACGATTTCTTTAGCAACGGTGACTTTCTCGGAATTAACCTCTTTAAGAATCGATAAAGCCCTATCCGGGGGCATTTCCATCAAACAACGACGTAGGGCGTAAATAGCGATTCTAGCTCGCTCATCTTCTAAAGCTCGGAGTAAAAACGGCACACCCCGCCCGTCGTCCAATCGAGACAGAGCGCGTATGGCCCTATCCCTAATCGCCGAGTGCGGATTATCCCGACTTGCCAATTCAAATAATCTCGTCGGTTCGATCGCTGGTAACAGGGATATTCCTTCTATGGCGTTCCATATAGAAGGAATATCCCTCTCTTGGTCTTTTGTTAACTCCTCTAGACAACCGGCGTAGATAATTTGTTGTTGCAATGTCCAGCGAAAGAAACCCCCTGTGAAATAGGGAACGAAACGGGTTTTACCGGTGCTGTATTTTCCCTCGTAGGCGGTTTGCCCCAAAAATGGCGTGAGTAAATCTTGCCGCTGGCGGTGAATATATTGATTGACCACCGACAGAGTGAACCAACTCCGATCCTGTGTTAGCAACCGGGGAATTAAGTCAGGTAATCTATCCCTTCTATATTGATTGAATATCCCGAGTATTCCCTCTGCTATCCATTGATGACGAGTCTCCCTTAAGATTTGCTCTAAAAGCTCGACCAATCCGTCAAAAACTTCTAACCGCTTGCCGAAACTATTAGCCGCAGCGATAACGTTTAACTCCTTCTCTATAGCGGCCCAAGAGCGAAATACCGGGAGTAATAGGGGGGCGATTCGTCCGACGGAACGATCGTCAAGACTACCGCCTAGATTGTAAAAGTTCATCCTACCTCTAGCCGCCACGAACTTAAATAACCACTGAGCTGACCACTGGGGGTGAAAAGGTAAAATACGGATGACGATACGTTGGGCCTCCCCGGTCGTTCCTTCGCTCAAGTCGGCCGCTTCTATGGCGGCGCTTAATATTTCTCCTAAAGCCGTTAAATATTCCTCTTTCCAGATTCCCGGGGGTAGAGCGGCTAGACCTTCGAGCATGGCGCATCTCACCGGATCTTGTTCGTTACGACGCTCTCGGATAATCTTCAGTAAATCGCTCAAACGGGAGCGATGGTATCGAGTCGCCTTGATCAGAGAGGTTAGCGCCAATATTCTCAGGGCGGCATCGGGATTATTTAGATAAGGTTCTACAATGTCTCTGGCTTCATCTGGGGGTAGTAGGGCGGCGTAGGGAAGCCTTTCACGGGGGCGGGTAGCTAACCGGGGTAACTGTAGATGGTACCTGGCTTCTTTTTCCCTGATGGCTCGGGGTAATAATTGGATTATATCGATCGATAAACAACCGTGTCTATCGCGCCAACCCCGACCATGACTTTCATATATGATCGCTCTCTCTTGGGGTTTTAATTTAGGAAGCCACTGAGAATAATAACTAACTGCGTGGTTCTTGTTAGTTATTAAATCTTGCAATAATTCCAAGGGTAATTTATGGGCTACATTATTGAGATCGATATTTCTATTGCTATAATTAATGATTAATCTGGAGATCTCTACTGGATAGTAGTAAACCAAGTTTTGAAAATATAATTGAGCGAAACAAGGGTGAGTAGCTAAATTTTCTATTAAATTTAGACTCGCTTGAGGACGTAATTCTATAATTATGTTGATAAGATTATTAAAAATAAAAACAAATCGACTATCTTTAGCTCCAGCGGTTTCAGCATACTTTTTTAAAATGGAGATAGTAATATCGGGATGAAACCGCGCTAATCTCTCCCATTCAGAAGTACTATCACGTTCTAATATTCTGTCGAGATTATGGGTGACTAATTCTGGTGAGCCGTAGATTAACAGAGTATCTATATTAATTTCTTCTCGCGCGCTCAGTGTATTTAAAAACTCATCTATCGGTGTTAGGCGTTGCCGCCGTCGTGAGTAGTTCAATAAAAGGATACGCTCTTTTAAATTAATGCTTTCCAACGCTTGGATAATTTGCTCATCACTACCGACGAGGGAAATAAGATCTAAAGCCATACACCGGATAGTGCGAGAATTATCAGCAATAGCGGTTAATACTCTCTCGGCGTTGTAGCTACCGTGACAGGAATACAAACCTAGTAACCTTTCGTAATGATTACCTTTTTGTAAGTCATCTATGAAAGAAACCACGGCGAGATCGTCTTTTTCCCGCCTACCAAGTTCGATCATCTCTCTGACGCGATCGTTATGAGTGAGGTTCTCTAAGTTTTTCAGTAATAGCACTTATTTTCCATAGCAATCAGAAATAAAAGTCGTGGGGACACTCCGAGAGACATCCCCACCAACAGTAAACCGTTAACCTCCCCCGATGCGAGATACATCACGGGCGTTAGCTTCAAAAGCAGCCGAGAGGGCATCGTCACCGGTTAAACCGGAAGACAAAGCATCCTGAATACACTGCAGCATCCGCTTATAATCCTTCGGCATGACCTTAACGAACTTGGGTAACATCTCATCCCAGTGATCCAATACCTCCGCAGCCTTATCACTGCCGGTGTATTGAACGTGACGCGCGATCAACTCTTTGAGATCATTAATCTCCTCGGCATCTTCCAGCTTTTCTAAAGCCACCATCTGGGTATTACACCTGGTGGCGAAATCACCCGCCTCATCGAGAATGTAAGCCACACCGCCGCTCATGCCCGCCGCAAAGTTGCGTCCAGTCGTACCGAGTACCACTACTTTACCGCCGGTCATATACTCACAAGCGTGATCGCCTACACCCTCCACAACCGTATTAACGCCCGAGTTGCGCACACAGAAACGCTCACCCATCATGCCCCGAATATAGGCCTCGCCGCCGGTGGCACCGTAGAAACCCACGTTACCGGCGATGATATTCTCTTCGGCGACAAAGGTAGACTGTCGGGGCGGATAGAGGATTATCTTACCGCCGCTAAGACCTTTCCCGAGATAGTCGTTAGCGTCTCCCTCTAACTCTAGGGTGACTCCTTTCGGTACGAACGCGCCGAAACTCTGGCCCGCACTGCCGTTAAAATGTAGATGAATTGTATCTTCCGGTAAGCCGTGCCAGTGGCGTTTTGTGATTTCGTTGCCGAGAATCGTTCCTACCACCCGGTTAATATTCTTGATCTCCAGATTAGCCGTAACTTTCTCCCCTTTTTCGATCGCATCCTTACACAGATCCAGCAATACGGTCATATCGAGGGATTTTTCTAAACCGTGATCCTGCGGAATCTGGCAATATAAGCCCACGGAAGGATCTACATCCGGTTGATAGAGGATTTTGGAGAAATCCAAACCTTTCGCCTTCCAGTGATCGATTGCCGATTTCGGCTCTAATACATCCGTCCTACCCACCATCTCATTAATAGTGCGGAAGCCTAACTCGGCCATTATTTCCCGCATTTCCTGAGCGATGAACTTCATGAAATTGACGGTATACTCGGGATCACCTAAGAAGTGCTTGCGTAAATTGGGGTTTTGCGTCGCCACACCCACCGGACAGGTATTGAGATGACAGACGCGCATCATGATACAACCGAGAGTTACGAGCGGCGCGGTGGCAAAGCCGAACTCTTCGGCACCGAGTAAGGCTGCTATAGCCACATCGCGCCCCGTCTTCATCTGTCCGTCAGTTTCTACTACAATCCGACTGCGGAGATTATTTAAAACTAGGGTTTGGTGAGTTTCGGCTAAGCCTAATTCCCAGGGTAAACCAGCGTGTTTGATCGAGGTTTGGGGTGAGGCACCGGTGCCACCGTCGAAACCGGAGATTAACACTACATCGGCGTGAGCTTTCGCCACACCGGCGGCGATCGTTCCAACTCCTACTTCCGACACTAATTTAACGCTGATTCTCGCCTCACGATTGGCGTTTTTCAAATCGTGGATTAATTCGGCTAAATCCTCGATCGAATATATATCGTGGTGGGGCGGCGGTGAAATCAAGCCCACACCGGGGGTAGAGTGGCGCACTTTGGCGATCCAAGGATATACTTTCCCGCCTGGTAATTGTCCGCCTTCACCCGGTTTCGCGCCTTGAGCCATTTTGATTTGTATTTCCCGGGCTTGAGATAAATACAGACTCGTCACCCCAAAACGTCCGGAAGCTACTTGCTTGATGGCGCTATTCTTCGAGTCGCCCCGCTCATTAGTCCAGGTGTACCGTTCTGGATCTTCCCCGCCCTCGCCAGTGTTAGACTTACCGCCGATGCGGTTCATCGCTATGGCTAGGGCTTCGTGAGCTTCTTTGGAAATCGAACCGTAACTCATCGCCCCGGTTTTAAAGCGTTTCATGATCGCTTCTACCGGTTCGACTTCTTCAATCGGTACGCTTTCGCGCTTCTTAAACTCCAGTAATCCCCGCAGGGTGAAGTATTTTTGATTCTGCTCGTTGACGAGGGAAGCGTATTTTTTATAGAGGGAATAATCGCCGTCTCTGGTGGCCCTCTGTAGGGTGTGAATCGCCTCGGGACTGAGTAGGTGCGCTTCGCCGTCTTTGCGCCACTGGTATTCCCCACCAGCTTCGAGAGTGTGACCGTTTACATCTCGATCGGGGAAGGCGTGTTCATGGCGTAAGATAGACTCACGAGCGATGACTTCTAAATCTGCCCCCTCGATGCGGGAGGCAGTCCAGGTGAAGTACTTATCAACTACGGATTTATTCAAGCCGATAGCCTCGAATATTTGGGCACCCCGATAACTTTGTAGCGTAGAGATGCCGATCTTAGAAGCCACTTTGACAACGCCTTTCGTAGCTGACTTGATATAGTTTTTACAAGCCGTCTCATAATCGACGTTGAGTATTAAGCCATCCTGGATCATCTCGTTGATGGTTTCAAAAGCCAGATAAGGATTGATCGCACCGCAACCGTAGCCGATTAAAGTGGCGAAGTGATGAACTTCTCTCGGTTCGCCAGATTCTAAAACTATGCCGATGCGGGTTCTTGTTCCTTTGCGGATCAGGTGATGGTGTAATCCGGATACTGCTAGTAGGGCGGGTATGGGAGCTTTCTCGGGATTCAAGCCGCGATCGCTCAATATAACTAGGTTGTACCCCTCTTCAATTGCTTTGTCTACGGTCTCAAAAATGCTCTCTAATGTTTTTTCTAAACCTTTTACCCCATCTTTTGAGTTAAACAGGATAGACAGGGTTATAGAGCGAAAACCGTTAGCGTTAATATTTTTCAGTTTGGCTAATTCGCCATTACTGAGAATCGGGGTTTTCAGCTTAATTAAATGGCAGCTATCCGGATGGGGTTCTAAGAGATTTTTTTCCGCTCCGATAGTGGTAATCGCCGAAGTAATAATTTCTTCCCGGATTGAGTCGATCGGCGGGTTGGTGACTTGAGCGAATAATTGCTGGAAGTAGTCGTAAAGGAGCTTAGGTTTATCAGAAAGCACCGATAGGGGCGTATCCGTTCCCATCGCGCCCACCGCTTCGACACCATCCCTCGCCATCGGACTCATAAGTAAACGAATCTGCTCGAAGGTGTAGCCGAAGCTCATCTGCCTTTGAATCAGGCTCATAGTTTCGGGTTCGGGTATTTCCGAAGATTCCGGTAGCTTAGAGATGTCTACTAAATTCTCATCCAACCATTTTTGATAGGGTTCGGCACCCGCTATGGTGTTTTTAATTTCTTCATCCGCTACGATGCGCCCTTCTTTGGTGTTGACGAGGAACATCCGCCCCGGTTGTAAACGCCCTTTAAAGGCGACGCGCTCCGGTTCTATGGGTAATACTCCCGCCTCACTGGCCATTATTACTAAATCATCTTTGGTGACGTAGTAGCGGGAAGGCCTTAAGCCGTTTCTATCGAGTACCGCCCCCATCATCGTGCCATCGGTAAAAGCGATCGCTGCTGGGCCGTCCCAAGGTTCCATCAAACAGGAATGGTACTCGTAGAAAGCCTTTTTCTCTGGACTCATGGACTCGTGGCCCGCCCAAGGTTCCGGCACCATCATCATCATCGCATGAGGTAAGGATCTACCTGCTAATACGAGCAACTCTAAGGCATTATCGAAGATGAGCGAATCACTACCGTCTATATTAATTACGGGATTCACTTTCTTGAGATCATCCCCGAATAGTCCCGATTTAAAGAGAGATTGACGGGCGTGCATCCAGTTGATGTTACCCCGGAGAGTGTTGATCTCACCGTTGTGGGCGATGTAGCGATAGGGGTGCGATCGTTCCCAACTGGGGAAAGTATTAGTACTAAAGCGAGAGTGAACTAATCCTAAAGCGCTTTCCACGTCTGGATCTTGTAGATCGGGGAAATATTGCCCCACCTGTACCGGCATTAACATCCCTTTATAGGATATGGTACGGGCGGACATGGTGCAGGGATACCAGTAGGTATTGATTCCCGAGCTTCTCAGGGCACTATGGGAGCGTTTTCTGATTACATAAAGCTTGCGCTCAAAAGCTAATTCATCGCTCAAACTTTCGGGGCGAGCAATGAATACTTGCTGGGTGAAAGGCTCACTGTTTTTAGCGATACTTCCCAAAGAACTATTATCGGTGGGTACATCCCTCCAGCCCAACACCTGTAAGCCTTCTTCGGTGACGATCTGCTCGAATATCTGACAACTTTGCCGTCTGCTCTCGCTATCGGGTGAGGTGTAGATATGACCTACCCCATACTGTCCCTCATCGGGTAGGTCGAATTTACCAGAGGTTACTTTCTTAAAGAATTTATGGGGGATTTGCATTAATATCCCCGCCCCGTCTCCGGTGTTGGCTTCGCATCCACAGGCACCCCGATGGTCTAAATTGAGGAGAATTGTTAGGGCTTGTTCTACTATGGCGTGTGATTTCGTTCCCTGTTTATGAACGATAAATCCAACACCACAAGCGTCATGCTCGAACTGGGGATCGTATAGTCCTTGTTTAATGGGCAGTTCGTTACTAGTCATGTTCGATCGTCTATGGCTACAGGAGTAAGCTAATATATCCCGTCTATTGTAATGACGATCACAGGACTCAACCGCTCTATCTTAAGGAAATAATCAGAAATTTAAGTGACTAGTGATCGCTAACCACTAGCCACTAATCTTACAGATTCGGGGGCAAGATTACCTTATCGATCACGTGAATCACACCGTTACTAGCGTCTACGTCGGCACCGATGACATTAGCGTTGTTGACTTTCACCTTACCGTCTTTAACCCTTATCGCCACTGGGCTTCCCTCAACGGTTTTCAGTTCTCCAGAGCGAAGGGATTTAGATTGTAAGTCTCCAGGTACTACGTGATAAGTAAGAATTTGTCTTAATTGTTCCTTGTTTTCGGGCTTGAGTAACTCTTCTAAAGTCCCTTTTGGTAACGCTTCAAAAGCTGCGTTGGTAGGAGCGAAAACGGTGAGTTCGGTTGAACCGGATAAGGTTTCTACGAGTCCGGCGGCTTTTACCGCTTCTACTAAAATACTGAAGTTAGGATTCGAGGCGGCTATGTCAACGATCGTACTGGCTTTTTGCGCTACAACTTGACTCTCTCCTCTGCTTATTTTCGCGGGACACTCGGCTTGAGCGGGTAAAATCGGCGCTAAACCGGCTACCGCCACGGTAAGGGCTAAAGCTTTCGCTATTGATCGAGATTGCATACTTTTTTACTCCACTCAATTTTGAATATTATCGATTGAGAATAATTTAATTATTCTTTACATTTATTATTGTAAACAAATGTAAAGAAAGCGGCTAATCACAAAAGGTAGATATTCATGTGTTATGATCGAATTGACTCGGACTCATGCGATCGTGACGCTCAAATCTTGTCAGGACGTGATAGTAGCAGCAATACGAGATGCTTACGATAGGCGTGAACTCCGGGTCTCCCCGTAATTATGATAATCATTAAACAGATTTTTCCTTGGCGAGAACAAAGACACTGCCTTGATTTCCCCTACCGATACGTAAATCGGCATCTAAATAGGTTATTTCTAACCAGCCCCCAGATTGAGGATTATCCTGAGTTATATCAACGGGTAACACTTTTTTACCTAATTCTAAAGCATCGATAAATTGTCTAGGGTTTTGATAGCCTACCAAGCGCTGTGAACCCACCATATAACGCTCGAATTTGACGTTAACGCGGCGATCGCTGACGGGTTCAAAGGTAGCGGCCACGCTGACGAAACCCTCTAAGAAAGGTACACCGACTATCTCGGCGATATTGTAGAGTTTAGCGGAAGAAACCCGGATACATTGATAAATCTGGCCGAGTTGAAAAATGGGGAAACGATCGATCCCCAAAATACCCCTGCTGGTAGTGAATAATAAACGCCAATCCCCGTCTAATAACTCTTTAACTTCCAGTGGCTTAGTATTGGGGTTATGGTCTTCTAATTTTTCTACAGCCGAGAGAATTTTCACCTTATCGGTTTCGGTCATCAACAGGCCGCGATTCCTACCAGCCACCGCTTCTAATAATTTAGCTTTAAAGTCCATATATACTACTATAATAAGTACAATTGTCACCTATTTCTAATATAGTAGTGAGAAAAGAGAAGTGAGAAAAGTCCTCACTCCGAATTACTTACTCCTCCTATTTTGGGGTATCTTAACGATGCAGTCTCCACCTCTATGGATTACCGGCGTATCGCGTAGCGGTAAAACGGAACTTTTAATAGCAAAATTCCAGAATTGGTTAAGAAAAGAAAGGGCGAAACTTTCCCTATCGAATCTAACCGGCTCCGTATTGGTTTTAGCCGCCAACGATGAAAATAAACGGGTATTAGGGGATAAATTAACGCTCTCCATCAAAGGAACCTATCCGATTAACTGTAAAACCCCTCTAGGCTTCATTACCGATGAAGTATTCTTGTTTTGGCCCCTTATCTTCAGTCAATTAGAATTAAAAGCTCAATTTCCCATCAGATTACGCCCGGAAGCGGAACAAGAATTAGCCACCTGTTTATGGAGAGAGGAAATTAAAAACCACTACAATCTTAAGGAGATAGACGAGTATCGGTTCATACGTCAAACCTTAGATTTTTTACAGTTAGCAGGTGCGGCGGGAATTCCCACAGAAGAGATCGTCAGTCTCTTAGACGCTAAACTGTCATATCAAGAGAAAGGGCGAGTATTAGCCATAGATGAAATCGATACACCTGAGCGAGTCGGACAATTACTCCTGAACTGGCGGCAGTTTTGTTTAGAGAGGGGTTTACTGAGTTACGGGATTATATACGAACTATATTGGCGATATTTATTACCGGATGCCTATTACAGAAGCCAGTTATTAAGACGTTACTCCGCCCTATTTGCCGATGATGTGGATGATTATCCGGCGATCGCCCACGATCTATTTAATATTTTTCTCGATCAAGGGGTTTTCTCTGTTTTTACCTATAACCCAAACGGAAAAATCCGGCTCGGATTGAGCGCCGATCCCGATTGTCTGCAAAGATTGAGCGGGCGGTGCGAAATCGTTTCTCTAACTGCTAAAGATAATCTCTTAGAGGAGATAGAGGCGATGATCGAGGATGAAAGTTATATTCCGGATTTAGACGCTCGCTTTGTCTGTTTCTCCACCGTCACCCGCGCTCAACTGTTGAGGCAAACGGCGGAAGCAATAATCAAAGAAGTGAGGGCGGGGGCGAAACCGGGGGAAATTGCGATTATCGCGCCCGGTTTAGATGAAATATCCCGTTATACTCTCATGGAAATCCTCACTAGGGCAGAAATTCCCGTGCAACCCCTCAACGAACAGAGGCCGCTGATCTCCACCCCCTTAATTCGCGCTCTGCTGACATTTCTGGCGCTGGTAACGCCTGGTAATGGTCGTTTATCGTCTGCCGATAATATCGCCGAGATGTTAGTTATTTTGAGCAGGGAGAAAGAGGATGAGGTTTTTGTTTCCCGTATAGATCCTGTAAGGGCGGGTTTAATTGGGGATTATTGTTATCGCAGTGATCCCGACAATCCAGGTTTATTACCTCTATCAGCCTTTCCGCGTCGGGATCGTTTGGGTTATCAAGCTACGGTGGCTTATGAGCGTATCTGTGGGGTTATCGAGGAGATTAAAGGATTGAAACTCTATCCCGCCGCCGTGTTAGAAAAAACGATCGAGCTATTGTTAAATAAGGGGCGCGATCTACCCTTCGACCATCTCGCTGCTTTACGGGAACTGATGGAGAGTTTACAACATTTTTGGGAGGTCGATCGACGTTTACGACAGAATCAGATCGTGTTTCAATCACAAAGCGAGACTCTAGCCCAGTTTATCACCCTGTTGCGTCGGGGTACGATTACGGCTAATCCCTACCCCCTACGTCAATTCGGTTATGGAGCCGACGCGGTAACGCTGGGGAATATCTTTCAGTATCGATCGCTACGAACTGTACATAAATACCATTTCTGGCTCGATTGTTCCTCACCCCTATGGGAGAAAGGAGGGGCAGCTACTTTATTCGCTGCCCCCCTATTCTGGCGGCACTTCTCGGAGGTATGGACATCGGAGTTAGAAGTGGAAGCTGATAGATCCCGTTTGCAGAGATTATTATGCGATTTAATCTCAAGGGCAAGCGAGCGTATCTATTTGTGTTGTAGCGAATTGGGGGTGAACGGGACGGAACAAACTGGCCCGCTATTGGCTTTAGTGCAGGCAACCCCCGAGTTAGCAGTAGCCAATTAGAGAGTTATTATCTCCATGCCATTCGAGGGTATCACCGATGCTATCGCCGTTATGGTAGGCGGCGAGAAGGATTTCGGCAGTTTTTCCCCAGGCGATCGCTCCGTTGGCATCGAGGGCGATCATGGCTAAATCCCTACCGTTTTCCTGCGATTCCTGCATGGATTTATGAACAGCTACCGGCAGGGGTAAGCCGTCGCTGACACGGATGACGATTTTAGCCGCGAGACACTCGTTAATAATATCCTCGCCGATACCAGTGCAACTTACCCCGGCCTGCTTGTTGGCGTAATTACCGGCAGGCATGGCGGAATCGCTTACCCTGCCGATTCTCTCCAATCCTTTACCCCCTGTGGAAGTTCCGGCAGAGATACGCCCTTCGTTGTCTAGGGCTACTACGCCGATCGTGCCTCGTCTAGCTTCTCCGGCGTAGAGGGTGGCCATTTTGCGCTGAAAGTTACTTTTTCTCTCTTCCATCCACTCAAGAATACGGAAGTCGGTGAGGGGATCGTAAACCGGCAGGCTCATCTCCCGGGCTAAATCCGCCGAACCGAAATCGGAGAGAATTCTATCTTCTTCGTTCTGTAAGAAGTTGGCTAGTTGAATCGGGTTCTTAACGCGGGAAACGTTGATCACACCGCTGAATTTCTGTTGCGCCCCGTCCATTAAAGCCGCGCTCATTCTTACCTGCCCGTCCGATTGCACTACAGAACCAGTACCGGCGTTAAAACGGGGATCATCTTCTAATAGTTCGCATCCTTTCACTACTGCTGTGGTGGCATCAGCCCCGTTTAAGAGTAATTGGTATATTTCTTCTACTATGTTGTGTAAGGATTCACGCACCGCGTGTAATCCGCCTTTGTCTTCTAAAGAACTGGCTCCACCGTGAATGATTAATTTCGGTTGTACGGTCATTACTGTTGTTCTCGATCGAGTCTATCTTTAAAACTTACCGGAAAATCGTTCCCGTGTGTGACGGGGTTGGGAGTTGGGAATTGGGGGTTGGGGTTTATTGTTTAATTACTTCCAATTCCTAACCCCTAACTCCTAATTCCCGAGATTACAGTTTCACTTCAATATCTACCCCGGCGGGTAAATCTAATTTCATCAGAGCATCGATCGTTTTAGAAGAAGGTTGATAGATGTCGATAATTCTGCGGTGGGTGCGGGTTTCAAAGTGTTCTCTAGAGTCTTTGTCAACGTGGGGGGATCTGAGTACACAATAGATCTTACGCTTGGTGGGTAAAGGAATAGGGCCGATCGCTGTGGCGTTAGTCCGATTCGCGGTATCTACTATTTTTTCACAGGAGGTGTCCAATAAACGACGATCGAAAGCTTTCAGACGAATGCGAATTTTCTGTTGTTGTAGGGTAGCCATATTCTTTTATTTTCAAGGTACGGGGTGGATAAGAGACAAGATAACGGAGCAGAGTGTATCTGCTCCGTTGTATTAGTAGATTATACTACTTGAGGATTTTCGATACAACGCCTGCACCGATCGTGCGGCCGCCTTCGCGGATAGCGAAGCGCATACCTTCTTCAATAGCGATGGGGCTGATCAATTCTACTGTCATTTTGATGCGATCGCCAGGCATAACCATTTCTACGGTACTACCATCGTCAGCGGTGTAGTCTTGGATAGTTCCAGTTACATCGGTTGTCCGCACGTAGAACTGAGGGCGATAGTTTTTAAAGAAAGGAGTGTGACGGCCGCCTTCGGCTTGAGTTAGGACGTACACTTCACCTTCAAACAAAGTATGGGGTTTAATAGTACCGGGTTTAGCCAAAACCATACCGCGCTCGATGTCCTCTTTTTTGATACCGCGAAGGAGGATACCGGCGTTATCACCCGCCATACCTTCATCGAGACTCTTCTTGAACATTTCAATCCCGGTTACGGTTGTTTTACGGGTATCTCTGATGCCGACGATTTCGATTTCGTCTTGTACTTTAACTTTACCGCGCTCGATACGACCGGTAGCGACGGTACCACGACCAGAGATAGAGAATACGTCTTCTACCGCCATTAGGAAGGGTTTGTCAACGTCTCTTTCCGGGGTAGGAATATAGCTGTCTACGGCTTCCATGAGTTTGTAAATAGCATCTACCCACTCGTTTTTACCTTGTTGTAACTTGGGATCGGCGGTCATCGCGTCGAGGGCTTCTTTAGCGGACCCTGCGACGATGGGAATGTCGTCACCCGGGAAATCGTAGGTGCTGAGTAATTCACGTACTTCTAACTCTACGAGTTCTAATAACTCTTCGTCGTCTACCATGTCTTTTTTATTGAGGAAGACTACTAGGTTAGGTACACCTACCTGACGGGCTAAGAGGATGTGTTCACGGGTTTGAGGCATCGGCCCATCAGCAGCAGATACTACGAGGATAGCACCGTCCATCTGAGCCGCACCAGTGATCATGTTTTTTACATAGTCAGCGTGTCCGGGACAGTCTACGTGAGCGTAGTGTCTATCTTTGGTCTCGTATTCTACGTGAGCGGTGTTGATGGTGATACCCCGCGCTTTTTCTTCGGGGGCTGCATCGATTTCATCGTACTTCTTGGCTTGGGCGTTACCTAATGCAGCTAATGTCATAGTGATAGCTGCGGTTAGGGTGGTTTTACCGTGGTCAACGTGACCGATAGTACCGATGTTTACGTGTGGTTTAGTCCGTTCAAATTTTGCGCGTGCCATGTATTTATTTTTTCCTTTATTTTTACTTTCTTCTTTACAGTTTCTGTTTCAGCTTATCAGTTACCAGCTTGTTTTAAAACTGGTAACTGAAGTCGAGCTTCACAGATTAACTGTTATTATGCGTTCCCTTTGCTTTTGGCGATGATGCCTTCGGCAATGTTACGGGGTACTTCGTCATAATGGCTGAATTCCATCGTGAATATACCCCGTCCTTGAGTTTTTGACCGAATATCGGTCGCGTAACCAAACATTTCTGCGAGAGGTACTTTCGCAGCAACTTTGGCTATTCCCTGTTCCGTCTCTTGCCCTTCGATTTGTCCTCGGCGGGAGTTGAGATCCCCGATGACGGTGCCGATGAAGTCCTCCGGAACTTCTACTTCGACTTTCATCATCGGTTCTAAGATAACAGGAGAAGCTTTCGATACGGCCTCTTTAATAGCCATTGACCCAGCGATTTTGAAGGCCATCTCCGATGAGTCTACATCGTGATATGAACCGTCTACTAGGGTAGCTTTGAGGTCGATTACGGGATAGCCAGCGATGATGCCTGATTCGCAAGCTTCCTTCATCCCTTGTTCCGAGGGGCCGATATATTCTTTCGGTACGGTACCGCCGACGATTTTGGAAACGAATTCAAAACCGCTTCCTGGTTCGCTCGGCTCTAGTTCGATAACTACGTGACCGTATTGACCTTTACCACCGCTCTGACGGATGAATTTACCTTCGGCGCGGACGGATTTACGGATGGTTTCGCGGTAGGCTACCTGAGGCGCACCCACAGTAGCTTCTACTTTGTATTCCCGTAACATACGATCGACCAGGATTTCCAGGTGCAATTCTCCCATCCCTGCGATTACAGTCTGGTTGGTTTCGGGATCGACTCTGACGCGGAAGGTGGGATCTTCATCGGACAGGGCCTGTAGGGCTTTGCCGAGTTTCTCCATATCCTGTTTCGTCTTCGGTTCTACCGCTACCGAGATAACGGGTTCGGGGATGAATAGCGATTCCAAGATAATCGGGTTGGCATCGTCACAGAGGGTGTCCCCGGTGATAGTGTCTTTTAGACCGATAGCCGCGCCTAAGTCACCGGCTCTCAGTTCGTCTACGTCGATACGTTCGTTCGATTTAAGCACGATCAGACGGGAAATCCGCTCTTTCTTGCCTTTGGTGGAGTTAAGTACGTAGCTACCTTTAGCCAGTACGCCGGAGTAAACTCGTAAGAAGGTAAGACGACCGAATGAGTCCGCCATGATTTTGAAAGCCAGGGCGGAGAAGGGCGCGTCGTCTTTAGCTTCCCTAATCTCTTCCGTGCCGTCGGGGAGTTGACCTTTAACAGCGGCGATGTCTAAGGGTGAGGGTAAATAATCTACTACCGCGTCTAATAGGGTTTGTACGCCTTTGTTCTTGAAGGCTGAACCGCATAACATGGGAACTATCGTCCCACTAATGGTACCGGATCTTAATCCTTTACGGATTTCTTCCTCGGTTAGTTCTTCACCTTCTAAATATTTTTCTAATAGTTCCTCATCGGCTTCCGCTACCGCTTCTACTAATCTGGTGCGAAATTCTTCCGCTTTATCTAATAAGTCTGCTGGTATTTCTGTATCTTCGATCTCTTTACCGAGGTCGTCTTTATAGATTTTAGCCCGCATCCTCACCAGGTCTACGATGCCTTCAAAGTTGCTCTCGCTACCGATGGGTAACTGGATGGGTACCGCATTCGCTCTTAAGCGATCGGTTATCTGTTCGTATACTTTATAGAAGTTCGCTCCGGTTCTGTCCATTTTGTTAACGAACACGATTCGGGGTACCGAATATCTATCCGCTTGTCTCCAAACGGTTTCTGATTGCGGTTGCACACCTCCCACTGAACAGAATACGGCTACCACCCCATCTAATACGCGCATAGAGCGCTCTACTTCGATGGTAAAGTCTACGTGACCAGGGGTATCGATGATGTTGATACGATGGTCTAACCAACTGGTGCTAATCGCTGCCGCAGTAATGGTGATTCCTCTTTCTCTTTCTTGTTCCATCCAGTCGGTAACAGCCGTTCCTTCGTGAACTTCACCGAGTTTGTGGGCAACTCCCGTATAAAAGAGAATTCGCTCAGTTGTCGTTGTTTTGCCCGCGTCTATATGCGCCGCGATACCGATATTCCGCACTCTCTCCAGAGGGATAGTACGTGCCACAGCAACCTCCTTTGTCTTGCCAGTGAATTTGTCGAATGTAATCTTGGTTTTTTCTTTACACTATTTACAATTCTATACTTTTCTTTGCGAAAATTAGATTTTTCCGAAAAGGGTTTACCCACCCAACCAGGGCGGCTTTTAGTAACGGTAGTGGGCGAAGGCTTTGTTCGCTTCTGCCATCCGGTGAGTTTCCTCTCTTTTCTTAATGGTCGCGCCAGTTTCGTTAGCCGCGTCCATTATTTCATTAGCCAGTTTCCCCGCCATAGTTTTTCCTCCTCTGGCTCTAGCGTAATGTACTAACCATCTTAGCGCTAAGGTCGTGCCCCTGCCGGAACGCACTTCCATCGGCACCTGATAGGTGGCACCACCCACCCGTCTCGCTTTTACTTCTACTAGAGGAGTAGCGTTCTTAACCGCTTTCTCGAATACTTCTAACGCATCTTGACCGGTTCTCTCTCCTACTGTGGTCAGCGCTTCATACACTATGCCTGAGGCGAGAGATTTTTTTCCGGACTTCATCACTCGGCGGATGGTCATGTTGACCAGTATACTGTTGTAAACTGGATCGGACGGAACAGGGCGTTTTTTGATGTTTTTACGACGTGACATAGGTTTTTCCTTATTGTTTGTGCCAATCTATACAGATAAAAATTGACCTTATTGATTTCATAGTTTTAACTATTTTTCTCAGGTCAAGATTTTTTCATTCTTGCTCGTCTATGAAATCTATTTAGCTGCAGCGGGTTTAGGACGCTTAGTTCCGTACTTGGAACGCCCTTGTTTGCGGTCTTTCACACCAGTCGCGTCTAGTGTGCCCCGGATGATGTGGTATCTCACCCCAGGTAAGTCTTTTACCCTTCCGCCCCTAATTAACACTACTGAGTGTTCTTGTAGGTTGTGACCGATTCCTGGAATGTAGGCGGTTACTTCAAATCCCGAGGTCAATCTCACCCTGGCTACTTTTCTCAGAGCCGAGTTTGGCTTTTTCGGTGTGGTGGTGAATACCCTGGTACATACCCCCCGTCTCTGGGGACATTGTTTCAAGGCAGGTGATTTGGTTTTTCTTTTCGCTTTAGAACGCTCTGCGCGTATTAGTTGCTGGATGGTGGGCATGGGTAATATTTTTAGGGTTTTGCAAACTCCTGGAAACTTGGGTCAAAATCGTTGACAAATGGCCATGATACCAAGTATATCTCTTCTATGTCAAGAAGTGAGAATTGATCGATAGTAAATAGCTCTCTTTTCTCAATCCTCACTACTAAAAGACAGGCCGCAGCCGCAAGACTTATGAACACCGGGGTTTTGAAAACGGAATCCTCCTCCCATTAAATCCTCGGCGTAGTCGAGTTTTAAACTGTGCAGGTATGGGTAACTGTCGCTCGCTACCGCTATCGCTATACCATGACTCTCAAATACGCGATCGTTTTCCCCCAAGGTTTCGGTTATGCTCAGATCGTAGTACAACCCAGCACAACCTCCCTTTTTTACCCCGATGCGGAAATACCCCCCTTTCTGTCCGTGACTCCTGGCCCACCTTCTCACTTCCTTGGCGGCTCTTTCTGTTAGTTCGATCATTTTCTCTATTTTGTTTCGGCTCAGTAATTATAAACTTTTGCAAATATCATTGACATTTTCTCCTCCATAAAATTTAACAATAAAAGTTAAGTTAAGGAAGGGTTTTTACTATTGAAAAGCCCAATATCGGGTTTACAATACAACTAAGGACCGAGAAAAAAAGATGTTGCTTTATGAATACATTTCCTGATTCTTATCAAAAGTCAATCAACCCGATCGCTTTAATCATGGGTGTTCTAGCTTTTTGGCTCAGCGCCACCGCTGTGGTCGATTTAGTAGTTATACCTAGTTTATCGGCTACCGGAATGATGGTGAGCGATGGTTTCGCCAGTGCGGGATATTTATTATTTGGAATTTTCAACCGCATCGAATTATTATGTGCCGCCGCCGTTCTTTCCTGTTTGCTTATCTTCTCCCGCAATCATAGTTTACTTCATTTACCAGAACATCGTTCCATAATTTTCGCCCTGCTCTTATTAGTCATCACCCTTACTTACACCTATTTCTTAACACCTAATATGAGTAGTTTAGGGATGAGCGATCCTCTTCAATCCCTGAAAACGATGTCCACCGGGATGCTTTCTTTACATCAACTCTACTGGTTCTTAGAAGTTGTTAAAGTTCTCTTGATAGGAAAGTTATTGGCTTGGTGTTATCGAGATTCCTGCAAGATTGGCTAAAATTTTTTAAGGGTCGGCTACCTTAGCCGACTTTTTCTCTCTATCAGGATCAGGCCGCCAATGTCGCAACAGGTAATAGAAATTCTCTCCTCTGACGAGATACGCCGCACGATCAACCGTTTGGCTTCGGAAATCATCGAAAAAAACGATGATCTATCCAAGTTAATACTAGTAGGTATATATACAAGAGGTGTACCACTAGCTCAGATTTTAGCGAGCCAGATAGAAAATTTAGAAGGGGTATTACCGCCAGTGGGTGCGATCGACGTAACTTTTTATAGGGATGACCTCGATCGCATTAAAACCCGCACCCCCGCGAAGACGAAAATACCGCTAGATTTGTCGGGTAAAAGAGTAATTTTAGTCGATGACGTAATCTATAAGGGGAGGACAATCAGAGCGGCATTAAACGCGGTGATAGAGTACGGCAGGCCCGAACATATCCGACTGTTAACGCTGGTCGATCGAGGGCATCGAGAGTTACCGATTCATCCAGATTTTACCGGGAAAATGCTCCCGACGGCGAAAGAGGAAAAGGTGAAAGTCTATTTACAAGATGTAGACGGTAGAGACGCAGTAGAATTATGGAAGTAGTTCTTTTCCCGACTCCCGACTCCCGACTCCCGATTAAATATGAGTGAAACCCAGACTCGTAAGGATGACCACATCAGAATCTGCTTAGAAGAAAACGTACAATTTAAAGAAAACACTAACGGATTAGAGTCTTATCGTTTCCGTCATATCTGCTTACCAGAATTAGATTACTCGGAGATAGATATTAGCACGAGTTTTCTGGGGAAAACTCTCGCTGCACCCTTATTAATTTCTTCGATGACGGGGGGCACCGAGAAGGCGCGGAAGATTAATTATCGTCTCGCCAGATTTGCCGAAGAATTTGGGCTGGCTATGGGAGTCGGCTCCCAGAGGGTGGCGATAGAGAAGCCGGAGGTGACGGAGACTTTCGCTATCAGATCGATCGCTCCTTCTGCTTTAATGATGGCTAATCTGGGAGCGGTGCAATTAAATTATGGTTACGGATTAGAACAATGTCAGATGGCGGTAGACTCAATAGATGCCGACGCGCTGATATTACATATCAATCCCCTGCAGGAGTGTATTCAGGGTAACGGAGACAGAAACTTTAAGGGTTTGCTCGACAAGATACACGGGGTTTGCAGTAAATTATCGGTGCCAGTGATAGCGAAGGAGGTGGGTAATGGTATTTCAGGCGAGATGGCGAAGAAATTGATAGAGGCGGGGGTGAGTGCGATCGATGTGGCTGGTGCTGGTGGTACTTCTTGGGCTAAAGTAGAGAGTCAAAGGGCTAATAATGACCTGCAGAGGAAATTGGGGCAAACTTTCGCCGATTGGGGTTTATCTACCGCCGATTGTATAAAGGAAATTCGCGCTCTATCTCCGACGATTCCCCTCATCGCTTCCGGTGGATTACGTAACGGGTTAGAAGTGGCGAAGGCGCTGGCTTTGGGCGCGGATTTAGCGGGGCTGGCTTTTCCTTTCTTGAAGGCGGCGGATGAGTCGGATGAGGCGGTAAAAGATTTAATCGAGTTATTGATAGCGGAGTTGAAAACTGCTTTATTCTGTACGGGTAACAAGTCTATAGAGTCTCTCAAGTTAGAGGGCGCACTACAAGCGACATTCAATAAGTAGCGTTATCGGAAACTTCAGCCTAAGATCAAAATACGACACGATAAATATTTAGGATTCTCATGGGGCAGTTTTGGAAACAAGTTAGTGCTGGTTGTCTCGGCACATTGATGGGCTTGATCCTGTTTTTAACCTTAGCGGGGGGAGGATTGAGCATTATACTAGCCTCCCTATTACTGCGAGACAACAGCACGAAAGTTTCTCCGAAGTCGGTGCTAATTTTTGATTTATCCACTTCTATCAGCGATACCGAACCAGCCTCTACATTAAGTCAAGCTCTCACGGAGACTAATAGTAATACTTTAACTCTACGACAAGTGTTAGGAGCGATCGAGGCGGCGACTAAAGACGACAATATCAAGGCCCTGTTACTCTACGGTAAAGGCGGCGGGGGTGATTACGGTTATGCCACTTTAGAAGAAGTGCGTCAGGCTCTGAAGCGTTTTCGAGCTTCGGGTAAGAAGATTATCGCCTACGATACTGGTTTCAGCGAGAAAGAATATTATCTGGCTTCTATCGCCGATGAGGTGGTGCTTAACTCGATGGGGCAAATAGAAATTAACGGCTTAAGCTCACAACAAACCTTTTTCACCGGCGCTCTGGAAAAGTACGGTATAGGAGCGCAGGTTATTAGAGTCGGTAAATTTAAAGGAGCGGTGGAGCCTTTTCTTCGTAAGAATTTTAGCCCCGAAAATAAAGAGCAATTACAAGCTCTCTTGGGTAATGTTTGGGATAATTACTTAACCGTAATTTCTGAAAATAGACATATACCGGTGCAGAAATTACGAGAACTTAGCAATAGTAAAGGCATTCTCTCGGCAGAAGAAGCACAAAAAGCTGGTTTGGTCGATAAGGTGGGTTATTTAGATCAAGTAATAGAAAAGATGAGGGGTTTTACCGAAGAAACCGCCGATGACATAGATGAGGATAAACCTTCATTCCGACAGGTATCTTTAAGTACCTATACGGGTATAAAATCTCTGCGAGAAAATAAAGATTCTACTAATAGGGTTGCGATCGTATACGCAGAAGGTACGATCGTAGATGGGCAAGGTGCGGCTAATGAGGTGGGGGGCGATCGATATGCGTCTATCCTGCGTAAGTTACGGCAGAATAAAAATGTAAAGGCGGTAATCTTGCGTATTAATAGCCCCGGCGGTAGCGCGACGGCTTCAGAAGTCATCGGGCGGGAAGTTAATCTACTGAATCAGCAAAAACCGGTAATCGTTTCGATGGGTGATGTGGCTGCATCGGGGGGTTATTGGATTTCTAGCGGAGGCAGGAGGGTATTCGCGGAGAATAATACGATTACAGGATCGATCGGTGTTTTCGGTTTACTATTGAATTTTGAGAAGATAGCCAACGATAACGGGATTACCTGGGATAGCGTTAAAACCGGAACATTCGCCGATATTAATACCCCTACCCGCCCAAAGACACCAGCAGAATTGGCCATATATCAACAATCGGTCGATCGGGTTTATAATCTGTTTTTAGACAAGGTTGCTAAGGGGCGCAATCTGCCCCTAGAAAAAGTCAAAACTATTGCTCAAGGTCGAGTTTGGTCGGGTAGGGCGGCTTTAGACATAGGTTTAGTCGATGAAATTGGCGGCTTGGAGAAAGCTCTGGCATACGCGATACAAACCGCGAAATTAGGTAAGGATTTTTCCCTAGAAGAATATCCCACCAAGCGCACTTTTGAGGAAGAGATAATCGAGAGATTCCTCAATACGCAAATAGCTAAATCTCCTAATCCTCTTCATACTCAATGGGAAAAATTCCAGAAAGAGTTAGTAAACTTACGAAGTTTGAATGATCCTAATGGTGTATATACCCGTCTTCCCTTTAATTGGAAAATTTATTAATTTCGTATAAATACGGTTGCTTTTTTGTCAAGCAAAATCCAAAAATTTTAATCAATCTCTATTGATTAAAGACTAAAGATAATGAAACGTAATACAGGGATAATGTTTTGTTTATCCTATGGATTCGGATTATTATTAACTGGTTTTTTCGGTTTTCCTAACCCTAATCCATCATGGCAGCAATGGTTAGGGGTAATAGTTTTAATAATCCTATCTATTGGCGCGATGATGGCGATTCCCTCGTGGCGGAGAAGTTTGGGGCTGAAAGTTTTCTTAATCGCCGGCGTGATAGCTCTTTTAGGAGCGATACATTTACAGATGCGTTTACCGAGGCCCGCAGTTAATGATATTAGCTGGTTATCGGCAGGGGAAACGGTGACGGTGACGGGTAAGGTGCTTACCGAAAGCCGATTGACTCGGGGGCAAAAATGGCAGATGTGGTTAGAAGTTAAAGAAAGTGAGAGTGATGGTGAAACTCGATCGAATACGGGCAAACTATATGTAACCCTACCCGACTCGGAAGAGAATCGGGTTTATCCTGGGCAAGAGATTAGGGTAAAAGGCTCTATCTCCCGACTCAAAGCCGCAACCAATCCGGGCACTTTCGATTTTAAATCCTATCTAGCCGCCCGGGGTTGTTTCGCCCGATTGAGAGGGATGGAAATCATCGATAAAACTTCTCCCTCTCGGGGGCTGTGGCAACTTAGAAGGAGAATAGTCGAATCTTTGACAGAAGGATTAAACTCTGAATACGGATCTCTGCTGAGTTCGATTACCTTGGGGAGACAGGCGGCGGATTTATCGCCAGAGATTGAAGATTTATTCGTACAAACAGGGCTAACTCACGTTTTAGCAGTTTCTGGATTCCACATAGCCCTATTGCTGGGAGTTACACTGAAACTGACTCGCAATTTATCCCCCCGTCAACAGTTTTTCATCGGTATGGGGGTGTTAATTTTTTATGTGGGATTAACGGGAATACAACCCTCGATTATGCGGGCTGCGTTGATGGGAGTCGCAGGCTTAATCGGCTTAATCTACAACCGGAAAGTTAATTCCTACGGTGCCCTAATCGTCGCGGCTACTATCCTCTTATTATTTAATCCCTTATGGATTTTCGATTTAGGTTTCGCGTTGAGCTTTCTAGCGACGCTGGGATTAATAATCAGTGTTAAACCTATAGAGGAGAGGTTGAATTATCTTCCCTCTCTTATTGCCGAGCCAGTGGCGATTACTCTAGCCGCTTCTCTGTGGACATTACCCTTACTACTTTACAGTTTTAGTTCCTTCGCCGTTTATAGTCTTCCCGTAAATATTATTACCACTCCCCTAATCAGCCTTATCAGTCTTGGGGGCGTAATTAGCGCTGCTTTGGCTCTCATCTATCCGCCTCTGGGTAGTTTGAGCGCTTCTTTTCTTTACTACCCGATAAAATTTTTATTGGCTATCGTCTCCTGGTTTGCTAATCTACCGGCAAGTTTTTACGCCGTGGGGAAATTATCTCTAGGGGCGATGGTTTTAATTTATGGGTTGCTAGGATTAACTTGTTGGTTAAAGTCTTTGCAAAAGAGATGGTATTTAGTGGGCTTGTTAATTATCAGTTTAATTTGCCTGCCGATTGTTTATAATCGTCTCACTTGGGTGCAGGTAATTGTTTTTGATAGCCGTCGGCCGGTGGTGGTAATTCAGGATAGGGGGGCAGTAGTGCTAGTTAACGGCAATGATAGTAATAGTTTTAAGTACAGCGTTTTACCATTCCTACAACAGCAGGGGATTAACACTATCGATGTGGCGATGGTGAGGGAGGGAGATGTGTCATCTTTAGAGAAATATTTAAGGATCAATCAAACCTTATCTACTAATGACAGGCAGAATATCAGGATAGGAGCGCTATTTATGGAGTCATTCGGGAATGGCTTACTCAAGTGGCAATTACATGATTCATCCTGGTTATTGATAGAGGATAAAAAGACGAGAGAGAATATCTCCTCTCTGAATGCCGAGGTTATCTTATGGGCGGGGAGAAGTCTGCCTTCTCATTGGCTAGATAGGGTTAATCCCCGAGTGGCTATAGCGGTAAGTAAATCGATAACGGATAAAACCCATCAGAGGTTAGCACGAGAGGATATTGATATTAAGGTGACGGGAAGAGATGGGGCGATTATTTGGACACCGAGAAAGGGATTTGAAAAGTTTTTAGACACAGATATAGGGTGGTAGGATAGTTCTTGTCAGTTGACAAGAGGCAGTATTAATTTTAGAAATTAATACTGCCTAAGCTTTTACTCAGCTAAAATCCTAGCCTTTTTTCAACCTTTTAAAGCTTAAACCTACTACGCCAAAAGTCAACAAACCGACAATAGAAGCAGGTTCGGGAGTTGCTTCTGGGTCGATAATTTCAACCCGAAGTTTTTCTCTTAATGCAGCTTCGTACTGAGCGAAGTTGTTAGCGACAAAAGCGGTACCACCGCCGGCGGTGGCAATAGCGGCTAGATTAGCCTGTCCTGTTGTACTGGTTCCCACGAAAAGTGTATTAGTTCTGATTCCCTGGTTCAAAGCATTTGTCGCGGCTGTTAAAGCGGCCGATTGACTATCAGGAATACCATCCGAAGAAAGATCGATCACTTGTCTATCTGCAGTAATTCCATTATTGAGGATTGAATTGGCGGCTGCATTAATTGCTCCTGCTGTATTAGTACTACCTCCAAGCTGGGAAGTATTGGCATTAATCAGATCAGCGAAAGCTTGTGCAGTAGCATCGCTATTAATGGTGGTGACACCAACTTCTTCTACAACGTTACTAGCAAATTGCCAGAAAGACGCATATACCGTATCTACATCCCCAGACAGAAAGTTAGTGGCAAAATTGTTACTAAAGATATTAACGTAGGCATTCTTTTGGAGAGCGAAATCGGCAGAAGAAACACTTCCCGAACCATCGATGACTAAAGCTAGCTCTAGAGAAGCGGCGAAAACAGAGCTGACAGGCACAAGGGCCGCTGTAGCTATCGTGCCAGTTAATAGAACAGAGTTTAAAAAAAGTTTAGATTTCATAGACAGAAGTTTTGAGAGTTTGAAATCAACCTGAGCTGATTTTATGGACATTTTATATTTTTATGTTTCTTTAGTAATATATCTAAAGTCTTATTTAAAAACTCTATTGAAAATTAAAACAATACAAAAGTGCTATAAAGTTTTGAGGAACAGGCAAAAATAATCTTAGTCAAAATCTTTACGAGTAAGAAATTCCTGATAAAAAACAACCAACCTCTCATTTTAGAGCTAGACAAAACTCAGTGTAATATGTTAAGCCAACACTATCGACGAAGCTGTAATCATGTTTAAATACTGCCCGATTATTCTAATTCTTGTTATGTCATGGCTCCACACTCCCCCAGTCTTAGCCGCTTTTTGTCACCAAGAAGACACTCACCAGGTTTGTATAGTGAATATCAAGCGCAGTGCTAAAAACTATTGGCAATATCAGACGGAGATGGCTGTAGATGGTGTCAAGCAAGCGATCGTAGTTTACAATTGTCGATCGAAGAAGAAAATAGGCCTCGATGGCTCCCGATTGCCTCTAGACTCCACAGGTAAAATTATCTGTAAACTCCCTGCCAATCGTGATAGGTAAGGGAATTGGGAATTAGGAGTCGGGAGTTGGGAGTTGGGCTTATAGTGCAGGCCGATTTTCTAAACCGTAATCGACGCGGAAGATACCGCGTAGAATGATATGAATACCGATCGCCCAACTGATCGCCAGCATCCAACCGGCTATAATATCAGTGGGAAAGTGTACTCCTAGATAAAGTCTCGTCCAAGCAATCAACAGGGTAAATAGCCCGCCGCCGATTAATGCGGGGATAAACCACCGGCTACCCCAAGCGAGAATCACGAGGGTGGCGGCGAGAGTCATACTAGAAATAGCGTGGCCGCTCGGAAAGGCATAATCGAGCGGCAGGGGATAAAATAACTCCCACAAATGGGGGCGCACTCGATGGAATAGTATCTTCATGGTGTAACTGATTCCCCAGCATCCCCATAGGCTTATCAATACATAAGTCATTCTGTACCAGTTTCTCTTTACCAGGAGTATTAAGGATAAAATCGCTGTTGCTGGTGCCACTCCTAAATAGGTGCCTAAATTAGTGGCGGTGCCCGCTAATTTATTTAATTCTGGAGTCGTGGTTTTGTGAATTGCTTCTAATAAATTTACTTCCCAGTCTAGTCCAGTCGGGTTATACCAGATGACTACTGCTAATAGGAAAAATATTAATAACGGCAAATATACCCCTCCGAAAAGTAATCCCAGTAATTTATAGTATTTCATCGTTTATAGTTTCCCTTGATTGTAAGCTGTAGCTAGACTTTGTCTCTTCTATCTGAAGTTAGTACAGTTTCTCTGCAATAGACTTGAAATAGGATTGAATTTCAATTGCATCAATATTATAGTGCGAAGAGAAGATAAAAATTGTTACATTGCTTAATATATCTACTCACATCACCATGTCTAACGCAGCTACAATAACAACCCCAGTACTGGGGGGAAATGAGATCGATCGCTTCGATTGTCGGGAAGCCTGGTATCCTGTATACTTCGTGGAAGACCTGGACAAGTCTAAACCTAACTCTTTCACACTTTTAGATCAACGTCTGGTAATCTGGTGGGAAGAGAAAACCAAACAATGGCGAGTATTTGAAGATAAATGCCCTCATCGTCTCGTACCCCTCTCGGAAGGAAGAATTAATGAGGCGGGGCAGTTAGAATGTCCCTATCATGGCTGGGCTTTTTCCGGCGGGGGGCGATGTGAAATAATCCCGCAACAAACCGAGGCACAGAAGGCGGAAACTTCAGCCCGAGCCTGCGCGAAAATTTTACCGGCAACAATCCGTCAGGGAATGTTATTCGTTTACGCGGGAGAGGCGGCGAATGCGGAATATATACCCGTACCGATTATAGAGCCGATGGAGGAAGATCCGGAGGGGTGGATATGTTTGAATACATTTAGAGATTTACCCTATGATGCTACTACCTTAATCGAAAATGTTATTGATTCCAGTCATGTGCCCTACACCCATCATAAGACTATAGGAAATCGAGCGAACGCTGCGCCGGTAGAATTGGAGATAGTGGATTATTCCCGCGAAAGATTTACCGGTGTATGGGCGGAGGGCCCGCGTAAGGGTGCCCTAGGGACACAATACACCACCTTTGTCGCTCCCTGTTTAATGTGGCATGACCTCACTTCAAAGAAATTCGGGCGGACTTTAACCGTAGTTTACGCCACTCCCATCAGTAAAGGGAAGTGTCGTCTGTTTGCCCGTTTCCCGTTTAAGTTTACTTCTAAATTGCCAGGGATTTTCCTTAAAATTACTCCGCGTTGGTATTCGCACCTTAACCAGATGGCGATTTTAGAAGATGACCAAATTTTCTTATATTTTCAGGAAAGATATTTAGCCGAAAAAGGCGGGGGTGAAAATTTTGCTAAGGCTTTTTACCTGCCCACGAAAGCGGATTTATACGTGTTTCAATATCGCACCTGGTTACAACAATATCGGGCGGAGCCTTTCCCCGATGGAGATTATCCCCCTCCCGTATCGAAAGAAATTCTTTTAGAGCGCTATCACTCCCACACCGCAAACTGCGCCTGTTGCCGCCCGGCTTTGCGGAATATTCAAAGGTTTCGTCTGGCGATGGGGATAATTACGGCGGTACTTTGGACGATCGTACCTTTACTTGCTACGGTTTATCAAGGTTCATCGGTAACTCTGATAGGTAGCTTGACGGGGTTAACGGCTATTACCGGGATATTTTGGTTAGTTTTGGGGCGGTTAGAAAAGCGTTTCTATGAGGGGCTGGATATTCCTCCTAGGAATTTAAACAAAAAGTAATTAATTGTCTAATAATACGCTTACACATCAGCCATAGCGGAAGTCCTCTTAAGACGACTTCTGCTATTAGATGGGAGAATACATTTTAGGCGCGGGTTTAAAAGAGTATTTAAACAAAATTAAATTGAGAAGAATTATTCAAATTTAAGGAATTATTTACATCATTAACTACGGCGATTAATTCATCGGGGAAGAAGATGAAAGATCTAGCTTTAAATATTCCCGTATCTCCTGCCGCATTACCACCGCCAAGAGAACCCGAAACGGGGCGCAACACGTAATCAGAAGCTCTACCGACTAAACTGATACGGTCTTGTCCGGGTGTGAAATCAAAAATCCGGGCAAAGTCACTAACTCCGTCCATACCCGTGAAGATATTATTACCGCCGTCGAAAGTGTTATCGCCATCATCATAATAAACCCGCGCCGCATTATTAACACCCCGACGATCGCCTAAGATAAAAGTATCCGCACCCGCACCACCAATAAGCGCATCGATTTCACCACGTCCGGGAGAACTAGAGCCTGTCCCCACGCCGAGTAAAGTATCATTACCTCCTCCACCAGATAAAGTATCGTTGCCGGTACCCCCTGTTAAAGAATCGAAGGCAGAACCGCCCAAAATAATATCATTACCCGAGTCACCCTCACCGATAATTTTTACATTGGAAGTACGAGCATCGATAAAATCATTGCCCGCCCCACCTGAAAAACTTAATTCCTGTAAATTACTACCTGTTAAATTGCCGATGACGAATTGATCGTTACCTTCAACTCCAGCAACGAAAATTTTTTCTATACTCGACATCCTGAGAGTAATATTATTGACCGAAGGAATCGCGGCAGTATCGGTTCTGGTGAGAAAAAGATCGTTAGAAAAAGAGATAAAAAATCTCTCGCTCGCAATTGATGACCCCGCTACGGAAACCGTATCTATTCCAGCACCACCGAAAATATCATCGCTTCCATCCCCTTCATTCCAAAAGAATAGATCATTACCGATACCGCCGAACATAGTATCATTACCCTTCCCGCCTGTGATGGCATCATTGCCTTCTAAGGCATCGATCGTGTCTGCTTCTTTGGTGCCGTTAATAGAATTATTAAAAGAGTTGCCGGTGAGAATAGCCATGAGTTTTACTCCTTAATTCGATAATTGTTGTTGTTGGTTTGTTTGAATTCGTTCAACAATTTAATACTAATATTGCCAAGTATTTTTATCTTCTAGACAATGTTAGAAACCTAAATCAACGAAATATATAAACCGATCTACAACTTTCGTTTACCCCACCCCAATCAACCTTAAATCGGGAGTTGGGAGTCGGGAATTGGGGCTAAAAATCTTGATAAATAAATATCGATACTAAATCAGTTGTACAAACTCCCTCACCATCGACCCCTATCCCTGAGGGAGAGGGGCAGCCGATGAGGGACAAAAAATCGAATAGGATTACTAAAGGTTTGGAGATTATTAATGTAGTTAAATGATTGATGAAGTGCGTATCGGAAAGCCGCCGAGATATTAGACCACCAAGGATTTTTAATAGGGATGCTCCCGTACAGTTATGGGATTATAAGCCCGACCTGCAGTTAACTACGACTATAATAGCTTAAGTCGTCTTAAGACGACTTAAGCTAAAAGGTGAGAGAATTAATTCTAGACGCGGGTTTAAGAGAGGATTTAAACAAAATTAAATTGAGTGGTGTTACTCAAACGCAAGGAATTATCTACATCATTAACCACTGCGATCAATTCATCGGGAGCGAACAGGAAGGATCTAGCTTTAAATATGCCCATATCCCCCGCCGCAGAGCCACCACCGAGAGAACCAGAAACCGGGCGCAGCACGTAATCGGAAGCTTGACCGGCTAAACGAATGCGGTCTTCTCCCAATCTAAAATCCATAATCCGAGCGAAGTCACTCACTCCATCCATACCCGTGAAAATATTGTTGCCACCGTCGAAGGTATTATCGCCATCATCATAATAAACCCGCACCGCATTATTAACACCGCGACGATCGCCGAGGATAAAAGTATCCGTACCATTGCCCCCGAAGAGAACATCGGCCTCGCCTCGTCCGGGAGCAACAGATCCCGTGGATGCTCCAAGTAAGGTATCATTGCCGTCGAAACCGAATAAAACATCGATGCCCGTACCGCCGGTTAAAGAGTCGGAGAAATTGCCGCCTAAAAGAGTATCGTTCCCGAAATCACCCTCACCGATAATTTTTGCGAAAGTATTACGAGCATCGAGCAGATCGTTTCCTGACCCACCTGAAAAGCTTATTTGTTGTAAACCACTACCGAATATATTGTCGACGATAAATTGATCGTTACCTTCTACTCCCGCTACAAAAATTTTCTCTATACTTGACATCTTGATAGTGATATTACTAATTAAAGGAGTTGGAGATGTATCGGTTCTATTAAGGATAAGTTCGTTAGAGAAAGAGAGAGAAAACTTATCCCCTGACCTCGATGACCCAGAGAAGGAAAAGTCATCGATTCCTATGCCGCCGAAAATATCGTCGCTACCGTCCCCTTCAATCCAGTTAAATGTATCGTTACCGCTGCCGCCAAACATGGTATCGTTACCTTTGCCACCAACGATCGTATCATTCCCTTCTAATCCATCGATCGTATCTGCGAAAGCTGTGCCTTTAATACCGTTATTGAAAGCATCTCCATTAATAATAGCCATAATTGTTCCTCCTGAAATTGTTTTTAGGTGTTTTATTTGGTCAACAATTTCATATTAGGCTTATCCAGATTATTTATCTTCTAGATAATGTTAGAAACCTAAATCAACGAAATATATAAACCGATCTACAACTTTCGTTTACCCCACCCCAACTAAATTTATAGTATTAATTAGAATAGGAATCATTATTTATCTCTAACCCCTATGCTACTGCCGAAAACTCAGCCTAACCCCTTTCCTTTCCTCCTCTATACCGAATGGGTAATGCTCGGTAGTTGTGCCTCTCTTGCGGTTTTTGAAGCTTGGCAGGAGAAAGCCATTCCCGTGCAACATATCCTCATCCTCGCTTTACTCGCCCTGATGGGTTTGAATTTGCCCAAGAGCGATCGTATCTGGAAATACATTTATACTAGTTTAGAGATAGGGCTGATCTTTTTCGGGACGGTGTTAGGGTATTTGCATATATTACCCACTCTCTACGTGATCGTCATGATCCGCAGTTGTTTCATGTTCGATCATCCGGGGCGATGGATAGTGGCGGGTATCTCTTTCATCCTCTTCTCCCTACACCAGATTCAATATCTCAAGAACCTCCTTCCCATGATGTTGCCCGATATTAACTTCCAACAGATTTGGATGCACTTGTTGGCGGAGTTTCTCATGTTCGGTTTAGTCCTCTTCCTGGTTTCCCAATTGGTCAATACCCTGTTAAACGAGCGCAAAACAAAACAGCAATTGGTTCAGGCTCACGAACAATTAAGACAGTATGCTCTACAAATCGAAGATTTAGCCGCAGTGCAGGAAAGAAATCGCATCGCCCGAGAAATTCACGATTCTTTAGGCCATGCCCTAACTAATCTGAACATTCAATTACAAACGGTAGGTAAACTCTGGCAACACGATCAAGACACTGCGCGAACTTTCTTAGAGCAGGCGCAGAAATTGGGTAAAGTGGCTATGCAGGAAGTGAGGCAATCTGTGCATTCCCTAAGGGCCGACGCGGAAGAGGAAACATCTCTAGAGAGAGCAATCGTGCAACTACTGGAAGATTTTCGCAGTGGGACAGGAGTACCTATTTCACACAGTATACAAATAGAGAAAGTACTACCCCCTCAAACCGTCAAAACCATCTATCGCATTGTCCAAGAATCCCTGACGAATATCTGTAAATACGCTTCGGCCAGCGAGGTCAAACTTAACCTACGAGTTGGGGAAGAAGAAGTCTATCTCACCATAGAAGATAACGGCATCGGTTTCGACCCAGAGCAACAGAAAAGCGGTTTCGGATTGCGGGGGATGAAAGAAAGGGTAGCGGCTTTGTGCGGAGAATTGGAGATAGATACGGCACCGAATCGGGGCTGTCGTATCACCGTCACCATCCCTTTACAAGAAGGATTGACCAAACCCCTAAATCGATTGATACTTGATTAAGTATTCAATTGTACCCCTATGATTCGTATCCTTTTGGTGGATGATCAAGTTTTGATCTGTCAGGGCTTGAAAGCGATGTTAAGCCTGGAACCGGATTTAGAGGTAGTCGGCATCGCCCATAACGGACAGGTTGCCCTCGAACAAGTGGAATCTCTAAAACCCGATGTGGTGTTAATGGATGTGAAGATGCCAGTTATGGATGGCAGAGAAGCAACCCGCCTTATCTGCCAATCCCATAAAGGTATTAGCGTTCTCATTCTTACTACTTTTGATGATGACCAATATATTTTAGATGCTATGCGAGCAGGCGCGAAGGGTTATTTATTAAAAGATATGCCGTCAGAGGAATTAGCCCAAGCCATCCGTTTAGTTCATCACGGTTATACACAGTTGGCCCCGGGGGTGATGGAAAAATTAATGACGGTGACGCTCTCGCCCAGTAATGGAAATGCTGAGAATGATAGGCTAGAAAATTTGGGTTTGACACCGAGAGAGCAAGAGGTTCTATTGTTAATAGGACAGGGTTTTACTAATAAGGAGATTGGCAAGGAATTATATATTAGTGAGGGAACGGTTAAAACTCACGTCAATCATTTACTCAATCGTTTAGAATTGCGTAACCGCGCAGAATTGGCTATTTTTGTTAATGCTAAGAGAGTGGACAAAGTTTGAGCAATTGTCAATATTTAGAGGTTTTAAAATAAGTAAATTTATCTATATTTTTTATTACCATAAAATCACATAGAATGATTAACGTAGTTAAGTTTATTGTAAGGATTCAGGTGGAGGGGTTGACAAAGGGAGAAAAATCGGAAGTAGATCGATCGCGTACCCGAAACTCTTATCCATCAAGCTAACATTCATCTGCCCGGTAGATAACCACTGCGCTGAATTGATCATCAGGATAAATCTTTAATCAAATAGCCACTCAAATTTTTTAGTAAACGTTGATGACGTTCTGAGGAGATTGAGCCAATTGAACCGATGATATTAGTACGAGGAATAACGGCTAAGAAACTCAACCTGATGAGTGATTTTGTAATTAAACCACTGCCGGCAAAGTCGGGATCTTGAGGCTCTATGATTTCATCAAAATTGTCAACGTATTGTTTTAATTGACTGCTAATTCCACAAACCAGGAAATCCTTATATTTGGGCATCTCCCGCAAAACTAGAGCCGGGCGATTTTTCATATGTCCGTCTCGCTGAGCGATCGGAGTTAAGATAATATCAGCTTCCTTCATATTCAGGATTCATTTCCTTCACTAATTCTAAGCCGTACTCTGGTTCATCATCCCCATAACATTTAGAAAGCCCCTGTAAAGATACATGCTCCCATTCACTTCTATCTTCATCAAGATTTGTAGAGGGTATAGGAGTGACTAATACCCTCGTTCCCTCAGGGATATTTAGCTTATCGACAAGTTCTATTTTCCCGTTTTTGATAATAGCTAGTAGAGCCTCAGACATTTTAACCGCTCCCAATTATTTTGTATGATTTATTTAAAAATTTAACGTGGCTAAGTTTATTTAGCTTCGGGTGATTGCTTCCATTCCGATAAAGATCGATCGATCGCGTACCCGAAACTCTTATCCACTAAACTAATATTAATCTGCCCGGTATTCTGGGCTGGATCGATCAGGGCGTAGAGAAACCTATCTTCAAAGTTAGGTTTACCGAGGATAATTTGATGACTCTGCCCGTTTTTCAGCGTCAGCTTCACGACACCTTGAGGATTATCCAAACCATATTCACCTTTTTGCGTTGACGCGACAGAAAAAGTACGCTCGGCGCTTCCATTTTCCAGTAAATCCGTCAGAAAAGACACCGCCGCATCGGAAGCGATGACATTCTCAGGCTCAGTCATGCGCCAGGGAGTATTAGAATCCCCGGTGCGCTCAAACTCTAGCGTCTTTCCTTTACTCTCTATCGTCAGAGTTTGAATATCATCGGAGGAGAAAGAGAAGAGACGTTTCTGCTGTTGCTGTTGGGCCGATTGTAGCGGCTTGGTGTAAGTTTCGTAGATATAAACACCAGTCCCCAGTACGATCGCTACAATGACTAATATCCAGGTGCTATTCTTTAACTTCATCGTCTATCTCTCCTATCGCCTCCGCCACCAAGTAACACCCGCTAAAATGAAACTCAGTAGGGGCATAATCGCCACGGATAACCAGAATAGAGAATTAGCCTGGAAAGAATTGATATTGAGACGGCGGTTTTGAGCTTCCTTGGGGCGAATCGATAAAGTTTGTTCACCCCCGGTGGATAACCATTGCACCGAATTGAGAAATACATCCCCGTTTAATTGCTGCTCGAATAAGCCATCGGTAGCGAAAGAAGAATTACCGATAACTACTAACTTAGAGTTTTTATCCGACGGTAACTTACGAGTCAAGGCCACTCCTATATCGAAAGGCCCAGGTAAGTCAGTTTTCGGATCGAATTCCACACTTTGGCCAGTAATATTACTCTCAGCCCACATTTTATCGCTGGCAATCAATAGAGAAACCGCCTCAATATCTGTAACTTTAGAAGTACCTATAGGGCGGGTGTAGGGATAGAGAGAAATCCCGTTACCGAAATCTTGAGTGATAGGATGTTGACCGTAATTAGTAATAATAGGAGTTGCAGGCCCCAAACCGATTAAATCTCCTGCGCCAGAAGCATCTATTACTAACCGCTTATCTAACTTTACCCCCCAATCGTTTAGTAAAGGCTCCAAACCTACATCGGTTTCTGGATCAATCATTAATAATAAATTACCTCCCTCTTGCGAATATTTTTTCAACGCGGCTACTTCTTGAGGGAATAATTTCCGCTTCGGGCCGGCGATAATAATACTGGCAGCATCGGCGGGAATCGTAGATGTTTCTACTAAATTGAGCGGCTCAACTTTATAACCTTTTTCGGTTAGACTATTAACCGCTTGCACCATACCCCCCTGAGTTGATTGTAAGGAATGCTCGCCGTGACCTTGAAGGAAATAAGCGCTCATTACGCGGTCATTTTGCAGGGTGGCTATGGAGTTAGTTAATTTAGCTTCTGTTAAAGCTTCCTGCTCGCCTAGAGTGGTTATCGCTTGAGTTTTATCCCCCTGTTGCAGGTAAACCCTATATAATTTTCCCTGCGACTTTTCTTTAAAGTCATTCACTAGCCCCACTTGTTTATCCTGGTCAATAATTTGATAGGTAAAGTTGGGGGTTTGGCGGCGATATTTATCGAGAATTTCTTGGTCGATTGGGTTAATATTGCCCTCTCTAGAAAATACGATCGCCTTAACCGGTTGTTTTAAATTTGTTAACAATCTGTCCGTTTGCGGAGACAGGGTAAATAACTGATTTTCCGTATAGTCAACTCGATAGGGATACTGCACCGACATAAAGTTAATCAGAGCCAGAATTGCTAAAACGGCGGTAGTGGCTATCAGGGCCTCGGTACTCGCTTTAGTCGAACGTCTCTGCCAGAATTTAGCTACACCTTCAAAGGAGAAAATTAGCCATGCAATACAACAAATTACACCGGTTAGTAATAAAGCTAAATATAAACCCGTCCACTGCCCAGAGAGCAATCCGGCTACTAGAGAAGCGGTGACGAGCATCAACCCAGGTATATAAAGATATTTAGAGAGAATTTGAGGTTTCATATTTAATTGCGTTGAAAGCGTAGAGCTTCAATAGATTGAGCGGTAAGAAATATACCCAAGACGATATAGGTTAAAAACATGATCACGCTCCCACTATCAAAGATACCTTGAACTAAATTGGAGTAGTTTGAGTACCAGGATAGATGGGAAAAAGTTTGTTTAAAGAAAAAGCCTATTTGTTCTCCCAATCCTCCAGGCATTCTTTCGGTAAAGAAGCTTTGAATATTAGTACCCACTACATCGAGTAACCAGATAAAAACCACGAGAATAAAAGTGATAATATAAGCAAGAATAGAACTTTGAGTTAAGGAAGAAATGAACATTCCCAAAGAAAAAACAGCTCCCGCTAGTAGGAGTAGCCCAAAATGAGCTAAAAGAATCGCCGGTAATTGCACTGGTGGATTAGCGACGCTAAAGATAATTATTTCATAGATCCAAAATGGCAACATCATCACGGTGAAGAAGGTCATAACGCCCAAAAACTTACCCACAGCCACACCCCAATTAGTAAGAGGAGAAGTGGCGAGTAATTCTAAAGTTCCCTGCTTCCTTTCTTCGCTATATAACCCCATAGTTAGGGCGGGTAATATGACCAGTAGTAAAGATGAGAGAATCATGCCGAAAAAAGCGGTGACGAATTCATAAACCACATCTCTAGAAATCATAAATCCTGACTGTTCTTGCTGAGCGATGTCGAGTATCAATCCATAGAGGAGTGAATTAAAGAAAAAGCCACCGATGAGCCAGAATAATCCCATGATTATATAGGCAGTAGGGGAGCTGAAATAGCTCTGGAATTCCTTACGGAAGATGGCGAGAATACTATTGATCATGTTCACTCGTCTCTTGGCTAGTTTCTATTTGTTCGTTGCCGATTACTTCTAAGAATACGTCTTCTAAAGTTGGGCGGGTGCGGCGCATTTCTTGTAAACCGAGGTTGGCATTGACGACGATGGCTGCGATATGTGCGCCGATATTCGTTTGCGGGGTGCAAGTAATTTTTACATAATCTTTATCTGGGTTACTATCTATATTCACAACTCCCTCGATCGCTCTTAATTGAGGGATAATAGGGGTAAAGTCGCCAGTGATTTCTAATTCGTAGGCGTAGTTTTGGGCGGCGGAATAAGCGGGATTAGCGGGGACATTAGTTGCTACTACCCGCCCCCGATTAATGATCGTAGCCCGATCGCAAGTAATACTCACTTCCGGCAGAATATGAGTAGAGAGGATAATAGTATGTTCCCCCGCTAGACTCTTAATCAAGTTACGCACTTCAATGATCTGTTTCGGGTCTAAACCTACGGTAGGTTCATCTAGAATAATTACAGGTGGATCATGAACGATCGCTTGTGCTATCCCGACTCTCTGTTTATACCCTTTGGATAGCTTGCGGATGATGACTTTGCGTTTATCGAGGAGCTGACATCTTTCTAAAACGAAATCGACTCTTTTGCGTCTATCGCCCCCCGGCACCCCCTTAATACTGGCGACGAAGTGTAAGAAAGCCTCTACGGTCATTTCTGGATACAAAGGGGGGTTTTCTGGCAGGTAGCCGATACAACGCCGCACATCCATAGACTGTTCATGCACATCATAACCCGCGATGCGGGCGGTGCCGGAAGTAGCGGGGATATATCCAGTGAGGATACGCATCGTCGTAGTTTTCCCCGCGCCGTTAGGGCCTAAAAAACCGAGGATTTCCCCTTTCTCTACGGAAAAATCCACATCGCTAATAGCCGTGGTTGAACCGTAAATTTTGCTGAGATGTTCGACTTCAATCATCTAACTTTCAGTAGACATCTTTTCAATTTTATAGGAGAGGGACTATCTTTTGTGGTTTTGTGCCCGTAACCTCCTCTGTGCCATCCGTGACTGTGGGTTAATAAAAAAATATACCGCCGCAGATTTTACCCGGGCGGTGAAAAGGTTAGAAACAATTAAATAATTAAACCGTTGCCTCCTTAACTAACTTATCCCAGCCCAATTCTTTGAGATTATTATTACGGCGCAGGGGGCGAGTAGCTAGCTCTAGAATGTCACGGGCGTTAGTAAAACCGTGAATTTGAGCGAAGGTAAATTCTACTGACCATTTAGTATTAATTCCCCGCGCTTCTAAGGGATTAGCATGAGCCATTCCCGTGATAACTAAATCGGGCTGTAACTCATAAATACGCTGTATCTGATTATAGTTATCCGGCTTTTCGATAATCTTCGGCAGCGGCACACCCATCTCATTACAGGTTTTTTCTAATAAGGCTAACTCGGCAGCTTGATAACGTTTATCCATATAAGGAATCCCGATTTCCGGGCAAGTCATACCGCAACGAATCAGAAACCGGGCTAAAGAAATCTCTAATAGATTATCTCCCATAAAAAACACCGATTTACCGCGAATCAGTTTGATGTAATCTTCTAAACTTTCCCAGATTTGCGCCTCTCTCTCTGCTAATCCCTGCGGCTCAATTCCTAAGACAGAGCAAATTTTTTCTATCCAGGCTCTCGTGCCATCTGGGCCGATGGGGAAGGGTGCGCCGATGAGTTTACACTTACGGCGGCGCATTAAAGTTGTAGCGGTGCGGGACAGGAAAGGGTTTACTCCGGCTACATAATAATCCTCACCGATAACAGGTAATTCGGTGAAACGTTTCGCGGGCAACCAGCCGGATATTTTCACTCCCTGCTTTTTCAATTCTAGGGTTAGATTGGTAACTACCGGGTCTGGCAGGGAGCCGAAGAGGACTAAAGGTTTATGATCGTGATATTCTGATTCTTCGTGTTTGATTTCCTCTTTCTTGCGCCCGAAGTTGAGCAGTTTAGAAATAGCGTTTCTCTCTTCTTTCTCTTCTTCCTGTTTCGCCGCCTCTGGACATTTATGAACCATCGAGGCTAAGACTGTATCCTCTCCCTGGGTGAAGGCGTAATCTAATCCATTAGCCCGAGCGGTAACTATGGGGATACCGATTTCGGCTTCTAATTTCGGTGCCAATCCCTCTAAGTCCATCTTGATGATTTCCGTCGTACAGGTGCCTATCCAAACTATTACGCTGGGATTACGATCGCGTTTTATCTGCAAACACAATCTTTTCAATTCGTTGTAATCGTTTAGCTGGGCGGAGATGTCACCTTCTTCTAACTCCGCCATCGCATAACGAGGCTCGGCAAAAATCATGACTCCCATCGCATTTTGTAGGAAGTACCCGCAGGTTTTCGTACCGATTACGAGGAAGAAACTATCTTCTATTTTCTGATATAGCCAGGCAACACAACTAATTGGGCAAAATGTATGATAATTCCCCGTCTCACAATCGAATTGTAACGCCGTCGGTTCTTGCATAGCGGTCATGATTTTTGTTCTCCTTGTTTTTTGAAATTTATATTAGGTTATAAGTTATTTAACTTATTTTTTTAGCTCTTTTTCTGGATCGAAATCTAGTCCTAATACCTCAACAAGTTTGTCTTCGTCGGTATTAAGCTTACAAAAAGTCAGTAATATCTCATTAGCTTCAGGGTATAAAGCAAGAATTACTCCTAAAATGAGAAATGAATTAGGACGCCGGCCATTATCAGTGGATACGTAACCAGAGCCTGTTTCATCCATCATGATTTGTAACCATTCTCGATTACTTTGATAGTAAGCTAACCATTTGTCTTTAATAATCTTCTGTGATTCATTTAATGAAGTCATAAGATTCCCTTGTTGCAATAATGGTGATATGTAGATCGGATAATTCCTTTGTATAAAATTCCCTCACTACCCGAGAAAATCACCATTACTAGGGGTGGAAATATTAAACCATCATTAAATCTAATTCTTCTTCGGCGTTAGCCTTGGGCTTTTCGGGATTGAGATAGAAGTCAGAGAGGAGATTGAATAACTCCCTATCCGGGGATTCTTTCGGTACGACACCTTCGGGCATGGCGAGAATCTGATCTGCTATATTGAGATAGAAATCACAGACGTAACTCAGAGAAGGGTCTTTTTCCGCCATCTCGAAAAGAGTTTTCCCCTTAACCCGAGACACCCGTATATCTTCAATCAGGGGTAAAACCTCTAACACCGGCATCGGTACATGAGACACATACTTATTAATTAAGTCTCGCTTAGAAGTGCGATTACCGATTAAACCCGCCAGACGTAGGGGATGGGTGCGGGCTTTCTCCCTCACCGAGGCTGCGATTCTATTAGCCGCGAATAGAGCATCAAAACCGTTATCGGTGACGATGAGACAATAATCGGCATAATTAAGGGGAGCCGCGAAGCCTCCACAGACTACATCACCCAATACATCGAAGAGGATTATATCGAATTCATCAAAAGCGTTTAACTCTTTTAAGAGTTTAACCGTCTCTCCCACTACATAACCGCCGCAACCGGCACCCGCAGGAGGGCCTCCCGCTTCCACACATTTAACACCCGCGTAACCGTCATAGATGACATCTTCTGGCCAAATATCTTCGTAGTGAAAATCTTTTTCTTGTAACGTGTCGATGATAGTGGGGATGAGAAAGCCAGTGAGGGTAAATGTACTGTCGTGTTTAGGATCACATCCGATCTGTAACACCTTTTTACCTCTTTTGGCTAGGGCTGCCGATATGTTACAGCTAGTCGTCGATTTGCCTATGCCGCCTTTTCCATATACTGCCAGTGTTAAAGTCATTTTTTAAGTCTCCTACTATTAAGAGAGGTTTGGCTCTCGATCGTCATTATTATTCATTTCCCTTTCTCTGCAAAGTACCCCCTTTTTTGCTTTCTAGCGTAATCAGTTGCTTTAACTATAAAGATGATTTATGAATTACTTTTAATCTATAAATTATCATTTTTATTTGTAAATAAGTTTTTATCAAATTTTATATTTTTATTTATTTTAAATAAAAACAATAAACAAATAATTGCCGTCTGTGACTATAATCCTTATCTGAATAGGGTTTAAGGATTTACAAACCCTTAATTGTATCTGTGTGAAACCCTTATAAAGCGTAATCTTAGTTCTTTTGAACTATTAAAGAAAAAATTTTTTATGAATAATAATTACAATTTATCCATAAATATCATCTATGAGGTTTAGAACAGCCTGATTAAAATCAGCGCCAAAAGATGTCAGAGAATTCCGAAAAGCTTATAAATAAAAATGTAGTAGAATCTAAGGAAATTTACCGAGCTTTTCGATGCAGATTACCGAGCAGGCACCTCACTCCTTAACTTTATGTAACAAAGCCCCGAAATATCGTTTATGGCTGGGGGTTTTTCTGGCGATGTTTCCGATGATAGTGGCGGTATATAGCGTACTCAGTCAGAGACGAATAGTTAAGTGCGATCGTTCTCCTAGCGGGATAAATTGCAATTATATCCGCCCCAACGCCTTGCCTTTTTTCGATAGTGAAACGATAAAATTAGATAACCTCAAAAAAACGGCGGTTTATCAAGAAATTTACGTTTTTCTCGATGGAGAGAGAATCGTTGACTACTATGTATTAGCTCTAGCAGATAATACCTATGTATATATCGATAATTTTCGAGATGAAAAATCGGCTCTCGCCTTTAAAAAAGAAATAGAAGCTTTTCGTCTCAAACTTCATAACTCAAAAGTGATGAGACAGAGTTATTTAGATAGCTTAACTTTACTCGCTAAAAATCCCAAATATTATCATTTTTATCTCTGGACTTTATTAGCACTGTTGCTGGGATCTATACTAATATATGATTCTGGCTATTCACGAGTGTATAAGATTAACGCTCAAAGCGGAATCCTCAACTGCAAAACGAAAGTATTCTTCCTCTCTCAAGAAAACGATTACATCCTAGAAAGAATAAAAGACGTATTTATCGAACAAGAAAAGGATAGGTTTGGAGTTACATACCATCGGATTAAAATAATGCTGACTAACGGAGAAAAGCTAACTCTTAACGCCCGATTGATAGAGGCTGTAACCCTGGGCAGACAGGAACAACAAATTCTTCAAGCCGTAAAGAAACACCTAAACCATCTCAAAGAGAAAGTATTGGTTTCATGAATAACTTATCCTACTTAGGTTATACATTCGGTGGCATTCTAGGTTTCACCCTAATATTCTACGTACTCAGGGGGCTAGGTTATCTAAGCTTCCTGCCAGGAGGAATCCTGTTAGTGCTTATAGCCATGTCGCTCGTCACGGGTATTATTTACGGGATAGCGAGAACAAAACGATTTTAATAGTTAAGAATGCTCTGAAAAAATTGGAATACATAAGGCAATTGAGATGACCAATATTGATAATTATGAGCGGCTTCTCGGACGGGATTATATTTAATAAGGGGAGTATTACCGAACCGGGCTAGGAGTCGGTTATAGAATAGACGGCTTTGAGATTCCGGAACAACCTTATCTTCCATACCGTGAGAGAGATATAAAGGCATTTTCCACTCATTTACCCTTAGCCCGGGGTTATCTCTACCTAACCAGCGTTGGGGGAATTTATTATAATCTCCATATAGGGATTTCATCAGTCTGTCCCCTTTCATATTTTCCTGACTGAAATCTCCCGAAAGGCTGGCACCAGCCACGAATATATCGGGATTTTCCAGAGAGATTAATGCCACTCCCCTACCCCCCGTAGATAATCCTAATAAAGTATTATATTGACCAGTTTTTAATAAGTTGTGTCTTCGTTGTATTTCTGGTATGAAACGACTGCGTATAAATTGCCCTCCGGGAATTTTATTCCACCTCATAGAGGTTTCGGGATAGTATTGGCTTTCATAGAGAGTTTTTCCCATCTCCGGCAAGATCAGTATATAACTATAGCGATCGGCGTAACTCACCAAGTTCGTATTTTTTATCCAACTGGTACGGGAGAAATTCCAACCGGGAAGCACGAGAACACAGGGTAAAGCAGGGGTAACTCTATAATTAGAAGGATAATAGATGTCGTAAGCTACATCATCTATTTTTAGATTTTTATTCCAGCCGACTTTTAAATTTAACATAGATGAAGATCTTGAATTGTTAGCTAGAGGTAAAGCTTGCTTGATGGGAGTCGAACTATATACGGCTACCGAACAGGCCGAGATCAATAAAAATATTAAAAATAATTGCATTCAAAACTCTCTGCTTTGAAATGAAAAAAAAATAATTACAATAGTATCATTTCTATAGTGATAATCTATTATGGCTAAGCTAGTAAACCGCAGGCCTGAAAATATCGAGGGTAATTTCTACGTAGATTCCACTTGTATCGACTGCGATACCTGTCGATGGATGTGTCCGCAAGTATTTCAGGAGATAGGAGAACAATCTGCAGTTTACCATCAACCCGATAACGAAAGAGAAAGAGCCTCGGCCCTACAAGCTCTATTATCCTGTCCTACCGGTTCGATCGGCACTTTAAATAAACCGATTGATATAAAGAAAATACAGCGACAATTTCCTCTTTTAATAGAGGATAACGTCTATGATTGCGGTTATCATGCGGCTTCTTCTTATGGTGCTACCAGTTATTTCATCCAACATCTGAGAGGAAATATATTAATCGATTCACCCCGATTTACTGGGCCTTTAGTCGAGAGATTAGAAGCTTTAGGTGGTGTGCGTTGGATGTATTTGACTCATCGAGACGATGTAGCGGATCATGCTAAATATCGGCAACATTTTCATTGCGATCGTATATTGCACCTAGATGATATTACTCCGGATACACAAGAGGTAGAGATTAAATTAACTGGCACCGAGCCTGTAATATTGACAGAAGATGTTTTGGTCATTCCCGTACCGGGCCACAGTAAAGGTCATACCGTTTTACTTTATAAGAATAAGTTTTTATTTACCGGCGATCATCTGGCTTGGTCAAACTACCTTCAACAGCTCTACGCTTTTAAAGATTATTGCTGGTATTCCTGGAATGAGTTAGTAAAATCAACCCATAAATTAACTCAATATCAATTTCAGTGGGTTTTACCGGGTCATGGTAGACGTTATCGTGCTGATTCTGTCCCTATCATGCAACGAGAGTTAGAAAAATGCCTACTTTGGATGGAACGACTAAGATAAGGGTATAAAGTGTTTAACAGTTAGCTATTTATATGTTACAATCCTACGTCAATATCTAGGCAATCTCCAGGAAAATATCAACCGATGCTAACTGTTATTTTTAAGTGCGATCGATGTGGTCTAAATAGAGCAAAAGAAATAGAGAAAAGACTTTCTAATAACACTATATCCTGTCCTAAATGCAATAATGCAGTCAAACTTATTTATAAAGAAAAAGAAACTAGTTTAGGAGACATAGCTCAAATTTTAGAGAAGATAGCTGGTTCTTTAGAGTCAATTGAAAATCAAATAGAGCGAATAATAATACCTCAAATAATAAAATTAGAAAAAGATGGTGTTGAAAACCTTAACAATAAAGCAAACACCAAGAATAATCAGAAACTTGCTAAAGATAATAATCCCTTATTGTATCAGGAGATAATAGACTTTTTTGCTAGAAATGGAATGGTTGTAAACTCTACATCATCAGAGCAAAAGATCGATCCGAAGTTACAAACAATAGCTAACTTGATGGGGAATCATTATCAAGTGATAAAAAAATTGCACGAATCCATCAAAATCAATCTTAGTAGCGGCAAAGAGTTTACGCTCGAGCTAAACGATGATTCCGGGCAAAAAATCGGTACTATAACTCAACTATGTAGCCAATTACATCAGCTTAAATTTTTAGAGGAGTATCACTATGAAAAGCGTATTTTGAAAGCGAAACCGAGTCAAAACCCCAAAGCTATTAATTTCCTCTCTGGACAATGGTTAGAATTATATTTGAGGAAACAGATGATCCTTTGTTTGCGCCGGGCACGCCCGCAATCAAAATATGCTTATCTGTTTAATGGCAAAATCACGCTATCCAACGGTGAAAATCGAGAGATAGACATAATCTTTAAAACAGAGAAGGAATTATTCTGGTTTGAAGCCAAGACGAAAGACTATCAGGCGCACATACACAAATATCATCATCTCGCCTCCTTATTGAAATTAGATCGAGATCATGTTTATTTAATTTTAGTCTCGGGCCCCGAATCTACTGAAAATCTATCTAGTTTATATAACTTAAAGGTGATGACGGTAGAACAATTCTCTCAAACTTTCGAGAATTATTTAAAACAAAAACGTTAAACGTATCTCGCCCCCAAGGCCGAGATACGGGAAAGGAAATATCTAAGATCTAAATATCTACATCCGGTGATATGGGCACTAAGTCCCCGTGAATCGTCAAGCCTAATAATATGGGTTGATTAGCCTCGATTAACCTGCCCGTGAGGACACAACTCTCATCTTTTCTAGCTGTAGCGTTAAAAATGGCGCGAATATCGGCGCGGTTAAAATGAGGGCGATAGTCGCCTGATTTCTGATGAACGTAATTCCAGAGTATATCCCGGATCAGGGCTTGATAACCTTGAGTGCCCGATAGCTTCTTGAGATTGTCTTTAAGATCTTTCTCAAGACGGATGCTAGTGACTTCCATTTCCGTTGTAACAGTACGATTGATGGTACGCATTTTTTGCTCCAAATAGTAGACAGATTAGTATTACAAGTGTAGTATTAAAAAGATAAGTTAAACAAGAATTGGTAAATACAGCCATGCGATCGCTATTCTCCCTTAACCCCGCCATCGAAAATAACCTCCCTCAAGGGTGGTGTAATTTGGGTATGGCAATCAAAGGGTTTAGTATAGGAGAAACAAGATTTGAAAATAAAAATCATCTAGGCCGAGATTATGGTTACCTAGGCAGACTACAACCGGTAGGCTCACACATAAGCGGGAGGGACAGGAAACGAATAACTGTACCCAAATAAACTAAAAGACATCCGATTCAGTTTACCCCCGCTTCTTACCTAAAGAAAGCGGGGGTCTTTTATTAAATAAACTCAAGGGAAGGAGTTAAAAACCAGTGAGTTATCCCACAGAAACCTTAAATAAAAACGTCACGGTATTCTCGCAAAATTATTTACCTATCAGTCGGATCAATATCCGTCGTGCCATAGTTCTTTTAGTTACGGGAAAAGCCGAACCCTTAACTGGCCTCGCTGGCGATTATCGGGAAGTACGCTCGGTTAATTTTATCCTGCAAGTGCCCGCCCATATCCGCTTAAAAACCATGTCGAGAGAAAGGGTGTGGAAAGTGCCCCCCGTTAACCGTCGGGAAGTTTTAAAACGGGATAAATACCAATGTCAATACTGCGGTAGCGGGGAAAAACTCACCTTAGACCATGTAATACCTAGAGCCAAAGGTGGTAAACACTCTTGGGATAACGTAGTTACAGCCTGTGAAAAATGTAACGGTTTTAAAGGGGATAGAACACCCATACAGGCGGGGATGGTTTTAAAAAAATTACCCCAACCCCCTACGCATCCGGGTTTAGTTTTTGCAGAAGAATTCTGGCGGCATCAAAGCGAATTAGGAGCAGACTATCAATGTTGAAATTAACTTATACTGAAAACGGGTTCCACTTAGAATATATTGCCGACACCTTAGAAAGTTGGGTAACGAACAGAGTAATATTAGCCTTACGTTCTGGAACTAACTTAGGTATCGAACCCAGCACGGCGGCGTTTTTATTACCTCAAGATATTTCCTACATCGCTCAATTGGAGAAATTAGCCGAAGGGGAAAATCAAGAAGTATTAGAGGTGTCCTATTGCGATGGAGAAGCGATTGAGATTACTTTAGAAGGAACCTGGATCACCGGCAATCCCGAAAGCGAAGAAGGTATTTTCGTAACGGTGTTGAGCGAGCGGGCCGAAGCCTTCCTCTATCAAATCTGGAAAGAATCCTATTTCGGAGCCTACGCTAAGTAGAGGAGAGAGGAATTAGGAGTGAGCGGTTAATAGTACATGCTCACTCCTCTTTTCTCATTTGTAATTACTAGGTAATGACTGAAACAAATTTAACTGTTATCTTGGACTAAGATTGCTGCAAAGTCATAATTAAGTTTAAATTTTAGGAGTTATTATCGATGTCCCTATTAACCTCTTTTTCAGCTCTTGAAGCCGCGCCCACCGAAACAAGACCCTGGGGTACATTTACCACTTTAGAAGAAGGGCCAGGCTACAAGATAAAGCGTATAGAAGTAAATCCAGGGCACCGTCTCAGTTTGCAGATGCACTATCATAGAAGTGAACACTGGATAGTGGTATCGGGCACGGCTAAAGTCACCTGCGGAGATCGAGAAGAGGTTTTGGGTGCCAATCAATCTACCTACGTGCCTCAATGTACGCCTCACCGCTTAGAAAATCCTGGAGTGATCAAACTGATTCTCATCGAAGTGCAGAACGGGGAATATCTAGGAGAGGATGACATCGTCCGTTTTCAGGATGATTACGCCCGTCATCAAGTTTAAAGTGTAAAAATATCTCGCTCAGGAGAGAAATTATCTCTCCCCTCACACAACAAAAAATTGCAAGGCATAACTATGCCCCTTTACCAGTGTAGAAATTGTAAGAAAACGCTGAATCTATCCACCAGGCCCGGCATCTGTGAATCCTGTGGTAGCACTCAATTTAAACTAGCCGACCAACGCCCGAGTAAGTTGCCAGTGTATACTGGTAAAACTCAAATCACCAGTATGACGGCAGCCAAAACCGAACCGATAACCGGGCCTTTTAACGAGGAAGATCTACCATCTTCACTTATATCTTCTTCCTCATTAAACTCCATTACTGGAGAACCGATCTCGACTCAAAAAACCTCGCCCAAACCACTTAAGGCCAAGCGATCGCCAATTAAGATTATAAATAATAAGTGGTTCCTACCCTTAGCCCTAGCGGTGGGAGGCTTAATATTTCATATATCTTGGGAAGCTCAATTCAACACCGATAAAATCAAAAACCTCATCCTCCAGGAAAAATTCGGACAACCCTCGGGCTGGTATTTTACTGATGGGGGGGCGATACAACAAAATAGACTCTATCAGTTTCAGAACAAACGTAATCACTACGGTGCTTCCCTATGGCAGGGACAAAAATTAGCCAACCTCGACTTCTCTGCCGATGTGGTGAAAACTCGCGGGCCTGACGATGTACCATACGGGTTGATAGCTAGAGTAGGCGGAAAAAACGCAGAGAATTTTTATTACCTGTTCATCGATGGCAGTGGTGAATTTATCATGGGTAAGAATACGGCCGAGGGCTGGGTGCATAAAGTAGGTTGGCAGGGCGATTCACAAATTAATAAAGGGAATAAGAAAAATCGTCTCCGTCTGGTGGTGAAAGATAATTTAATCATCGGTTACGTTAACGGCGATCGCGTGGGAAGTTTTCGAGACGATAGTTATAAAGCTGGGGCGGTGGGATTATTTTCTATGCGGGGTAAGGGCAAATCCACAACCGTATATTTTGATAACGTCATTATAAAAAGTGACCAGAAAAAGAAGTAGAAGGTATTTTCGATACCTTCTACCCTTGTGACGCTTATCATGTAGTGGTGAAAACTTTACATCAGAGTTATGATTACACTCTCAATACAAGGCTTTGTTTTTTAGAATTCCCCTAAATAAAAGTGTGAGAAGCTGCTACCTTTACTTTTATTAGGGGAAACCGTTCATTCCTTTGCTGGATTAATTATTAATATAGGGTGATCATTTGTCATTGCAATAACAACTGTATGTCAATCTAGTGACAAAATCGATGTGGGAAGACTATTAAAAGCAACATTGCACTATGAGTGGAAGAATGACACAATGTAGTATGAAAGTACGATAAAGTATGCCAGCATGACAGAGCAACCATTGGGAACGGTAATACAGGGATCATTGAGCGAAGGGTTAGAAATCCGTCTGTATCCCGATATGTCTGTAGAAGATATGCGCGTCGGGAAATTCTTAGTGGTGCGCGGGGTGAGATCCCGTTTTTTCTGTCTGCTTACCGATGTTACCCTGGGTACGGCCACGCCCCGAATCCTCGCCAACCCGCCCCACCCGGACGATGATTTCATGCGGGATGTTCTTGCCGGTAGCGGCACCTACGGCACCATAGAACTCGCCCCGATGTTGATGTTCACCCCGAGTGCCAACCCCCGCAGCACCGATGACACATCTTTAGCCTCTTTTGAACCCCAAACCAACGCCGAGTTAGAATTATTACCCGTCAAAACCATTCCCGCCCACTTTAGTCAGGTTTATGACGCTTGTGAGGAAGATTTCCGCATGGTTTTCGGTTGGGAGGATGATCCCACGCGTCGCAATTTCGCCATCGGTAAACCGTTAGATATGGATGTACCAATATGTATCAATCTCGATCGCTTTGTGGAACGCAGTAACGGAGTATTTGGTAAATCCGGTACTGGTAAATCATTCCTCACTCGTCTGTTAATCTCCGGCATCATCCGCAAAAACGCTGCTGTTAACCTGATGTTCGATATGCACTCGGAATATGGCTGGGAAGCAATGAAAGAGGGCAAGGAAGTTTCTACGGTAAAAGGTTTAGCCCAATTATTCCCAGGGCAGGTAGAAATATATACTCTCGATCCCGATTCCACCAATCGCCGAGGTGTCAGGGGAGCGAGGGAATTATATCTAAGTTACGATCAGATCGAAATCGAAGATATTCGCCTCGTCGGGCAAGAGTTAGGTATTTCCGAGGCGAGTATGGATAACGCCAATATACTTTACGGTGAGTATGGCAAATATTGGATCAGCAGATTGCTCGAGATGACCAACGAGGATATTAAAATCTTCTGTCAGGAAAAGCAAGGGCACGCGGGCTCGATCATGTCCCTACAGAGGAAACTGATGCGGTTAGAGAGCCTCAAGTATTTACAAGGAGGAGTCAGCGCCCACAATTATATTGATGAATTAATCCAGGGACTGGATGCGGGTAAAAATATAGTAGTAGAGTTCGGCTCTCAAAGTAATATGCTCTCCTATATGCTGGCGACTAATATGATCACCCGTCGTATTCACGGCAATTATGTCAAGAAAGCCGAGCATTTTTTGCAGACGAAAAATCCTTTAGATAAACCGCGACAGTTGGTAATAACCATCGAGGAGGCCCATAGATTTCTCGACTCTAAAATCGTTCATCAAACTATTTTCGGCACTATCGCCCGGGAGATGCGGAAATACTTCGTTACCCTGTTAATCGTAGATCAGAGGCCTTCGGGCATAGATAATGAAGTGATGTCTCAGGTGGGTACGAGGATTACTTGTTTACTCAACGATGAGAAGGATATTGACGCGATATTTACCGGGGTATCGGGTGGGGGGAGTTTGCGATCGGTTTTAGCCAAGTTAGACTCGAAACAACAGGCTTTAGTTTTAGGTCATGCGGTGCCGATGCCGGTGGTCATCCGTACCCGCGCCTATGACCAGCAATTCTATGCGGAAATCGGCGTTACGGATTGGCAGGGCTTGCCAGATGAGGCGGTGTTGACGGCGGCGCAGATAGCCAAGGCGGATTTAGGTTTTTAGCTTAGGATATAGAAAAATTTTCCAGGGTCGATTTTTATGCCTTATAGCCAGTTTACGAGTGTGGGTAAAGTTAAGGAAACTTTTGGAATCTCCACCGTAGAGTGTATTCGTTTTTTACCGGAACTTGAACCGATTACCCCTTCCGAAACGCTCTCGAACTTTTTGGCTGAAAGTCTGCCCGTCGCCGTCGCTACGGGAAGCGAAAAAGCCCGTAGCGAGGGTATAGTGTACCCAACTCTCTTAGAAGTGCGTCGCTTACTCGGTCGTCAGATCAGTCTCTTTTCCGGTGAAGATTTTACCGTTGATGAAAGCTTGGGTTTAAACGGAATCTGCGATTTTCTCCTTTCCCGTTCACCGGAACAATTAGATATAGAGGCTCCCGCAGTGGTTATTATTGAGGCAAAAAAAGCCGATCTTAAATCGGGTTTGGGGCAGTGTATAGCTTCGATGAGCGCTGCCGGGCGCTTTAATCAATCTAAACAAAGGAGCATTCCCACTATATACGGTAGCGTCAGTAATGGTTCTCAATGGCGTTTCCTACAGCTAAAGGGTTCTGTAGTGACGATCGATCTTAATGATTATCCCTTACCACCGGTAGGGCAGATTCTCGCTTTTTTCGTTTGGATGCTTCGACAAGGTTAATGTGTTCGCTCTCCATAACTGTATCAAATTTTATGGTGATGAACCTGACCTATTAGGGGACTCATCAGGGATTCTCGCGTCAGTCTTCCTCGGTTTCTATGGGAAACCAATCTATATCTATGATTTGAGAGAGAGTAAAGGGGCATTGGCTCGGAACGTCCAATTTAAAGCTTTTTCTCACCTGTTTGACGGTAGCAGCATAGGAGGAGGCAAAAATCTCCTCTAGATAGGGCACTAAAGAAGGGCTATCGTCGAGAATCATTTCCAAATTCCGGCGAAAGGTTATGATCTCGTTTATCCAATGGTTTCGATTTCTCTCCCTCTCCGAATCCCAATAGGCAAGCTTAAGCAGGTGTTCGATAATCCCCTCCAGATAACTGCGTAAAGCTCTGCGATCGCTTTTCCCCATCGATTCTATTTCCTCGACCAAGTTCTCTATATCCAGCTCATCGAATTTACCCGCTTTCAATCGTTCTGCGGTTGCCTGTAGCCAGAGGTTAAAATCTTCTTCGTAGAGCGATCGAGTAACTAGATGTATTTCCTCCGTCATGATTTGTTATACTCCTGATTGGGATGTGGAATTATTCCGATTTTGCCCGAATCTACAAACATTATGGCATATATTACTAGATAGCTCTAGTAACTTATCCTTAAATTCCTCAAAGTTTGCCAAGTTCCACTGAATGGCAGAGACTAATAAAACTTTCGTATCCTGATTTTGTAAGTAAGGCTCAATCAATGCCTTAACACCAGAATAGTCATAGCGATCGAGTAAAGTTTTCGCTTCTTGTCTCCGAAGCTCTTTTAAATAAGATGAGCTAGGTAAAACTTTAGGCGGAATATTGTTTTGTTCGCTAGTGACAAGGAATTTAGTACAATCGCCAAAGGTAGCTAAACTGGTGAACTGTACTGCCGACGAAAGAGCGGGAGTTCCTGCTTGATGGCTTACATAAACGACGCTACCCGGCTCGGGTTTTTCGGTAAAGTTCTCGTGAGCATCGGTAAGACGAGAGCCAGGGCCAGGGTCAGGCGCTCCCTTCTGAACTGGGCTAATTATTTAACGCATTGGGAAATGATTCGCTTCATGAAATCGCTGTGGTGGCTGAAACGATTATCTCCATAATATTAACGAATCCTGATGATATTAATACTTTATTTACAGCACTTTTCAAATCGTCGAGATACGGGGAGTTAGGAATTGGAGGTTAGGAATTGAGTAGTTTTCCGCCAATTCCAGACTCCTAACTCCCATCCCCCAAAACAAGTCCTTAATTGACACGCAAAGTGCCGTAATAGTTAGTTAATCAGAATAATGGTATCTCATTTGTAATATAGATATTGCTTCATCTTCTACGAGATAAACAATCCTATGTTCTTCATTTATTCTTCTTGACCAGCAATTAGAAAGTTCGTACTTAAGAGGCTCTGGTTTACCAGTTCCATCAAAAGGAGTTCTGGTAATCTCTTTGATAAGTCCATTAATTTTTTTGAGTATTTTCTTATCGGTTTCCTGCCAGTATAAATAATCTTCCCAAGCCGCTTCCGAAAAAATTAATTTCATTCAATTAATTCTCGATCTATTCCTTTGCCTGCTTTAATTTCTTTCAGTGAATTCAAAAGCCGATTTGCGTTAACAGGACTTCTCAGTAAATAAGCTGTTTCTTCTAAAGAATCGTACTCTTTTTTTAAATTTTCATAATCTTGCAAATCTTTTTCATGCATTGTTAAAATTATTTCAAGTATTTTTTGTGTTGTTTTTTGTAATTGAAATAAACTTTTTTTTGTACTGACTCGCTTAGTATTATTAAAATAATATCTAAAAGTTATCGTTAATATTTGCAAGTTTTTAAACAAATTATCCCTCACGAATAATTGGCTAGGGTTAACCAGTTTGGTTTTATAAGCCTGCTCAATTAATTTTAACTTTGTGCTTACATTAAACTCATGCCAATATTTTTTGATAAAAATATAAAATAAATTTAGAGCTTCAATTATAGGTTCAAGTTTATAAATTTTCCCTGTTTCCACATCGTATCCTTCCCGCCAAATCTTTCTTATACTTTGAATTTCCCCTCTAACTGCTGCCGAACGATCACTGATACTCAAATCAAGCTCATCGCTGACCTCATCATCGGATGGAAGGGGAGTTTCATTTTCGTAGGATGACCAACTTTCCTCTTGAAAAGTCTTCAGCCACCCTGTCTCGTCGTTGAATATTTCCCAAAAGCCGCTAATACTCATAGATGGAAAAACCAGAGCCGTTAATTCTTGCAACCTCCTATTTGTTTAATTATAATTACCGTCGTCTCCCGGCGCACATCTAGTAAATGTTAGTTTTTCAGCCCGAAGCGGCTAAAAGGTCGTGCTTTTCCAAAAGAGCTTTTATGGTTTAAGGATATTGACGCTTGCCAAGTGATTCATACCAAATCCGCTTATCATAGCCTTCTTTACAAAGAAGTGACTAGTGACCAGTGGCGAGTGGCTAGCGGTTGTTCACTCGTCACTCGCCACTAACCACTCTCTCTATAAGTAGTCTTTGACAACAGGATTTAGTATGAGTAGGGAGTAGGCAGTCGGGATAAATACCATCGACTCCCGACTTCCGACTCCCGAAGACCGATTTTTATAAGTAGCCTTTGACAACAGGATTTAGTATTATATGAGGGGTTTGTTTCCATCAATGTACTCAACCCGTTTAAAAAGTTCTGTATCTTGCCTTGATCTTTATTCTCGTACCGGAGTTAGAAAGGGAATGGCTCGTTATGACTTTGATTTTAGATCGATTTCGGCATCAGCGGGCATTCCTGGTTTAGCATAGCTTTCGGGTTGATCGATGGTTAATTTCACGCCGAATACCTGCTCTTGTACCAATTGAGCTTGAGCCTGGGAGACTTGAGCCTCATTGACCGAGATTGTCGATTGTGCCTGACTCACCCTATCCTGAGAGTCTTCTTTCGCCTGCGCTAAATTCGCCTCCGCCTCTTGAATACGGCTATCGGCTACGGTTATATCTGGGAGGGCTTGGGATTCTTCCTGTCGCGCTGATTGTACTTGAGCGATCGCCGCTTGTAATTGCTGATTCACTTCTTCATCTTCGATCACGGCTATTACCTGCCCAGTTTTTACCGTGTCTCCTTCTCTAACCCGGATTTCCGTAACCCGTCCCCCGGTTTTCGCCCCCACATCGGTTTCATCCGCTTCGATCCTGCCGCTCACGGTTAACACATCGGGCGGTGAAGGCGGGTTAAAGTATCGCCACGCGGCGTAACCGGAGACGGCGACAAGCAAGGGCACAAATAATAGGCGCGGGTTGAACTTGTGTTTTTCTCTAACCTTGGGCTTTTCTCCAGCCGTAGTAGGGACGACCATGAATCTTAACCTGTAACCTATGATCTCCCATTTTTATCATAATGTTGGGTCTAGTGCAGTGGCGGAAAAATTAGATTTATTTAATAAAAATCATTCTTCAGGTAGAAGATGCAGCCCAGTATTCAAATAAGATAAAAGTTAAAGTAAAAAATCAATACAATCTGGATAAAATTAAAAACTTCTTAAATTTTTCTAAGAAGTTTTCCTTAATTATATTTAGTTAGCTGAAGGTTCGGCTTTAAGCTCGGCTACTTCGGTTCCAGAACGTTTATTTTTAAACGCTTCGATTAACACTTGAGAAACTTCTGTAACTAGTATGCCGATAACGATCGCTTCATCTATTTCACCGAGAATGGGAATAGTGTTGATGGGGTTTAATAACCAGAGGAGAGTACCACCTAAGAGCCACCAACGACTGGTAGGATGGCGTAAAGATTGACGATACCAATTATAGAAAAAACTGATAGGTTTAAACATCTTAAACATTTAGGTTTCCCTCTCGATTCATAATATGATTATCCTTTTCTTTCTCGATGGATTCAAGAGTATAAATCCTTGGATTACCGAACTCAATTGTAGAGAGAACCGCTATTGTGATGGGGGTGGGTTAGGGGAACATCAACATAAACGGGTAAGCTAAAATAGAATAAACGTACAATTGTACCTTTATGTGCGGCAGATTCACCCTTACCTGTAACTCAGAAATCATCGCTGAAACCTTCGGGGTTGCTGATGTACCCGAGATTTCCCCTCGCTACAACATCGCCCCTTCTACGATGATAGGGACGATCGTAGGGGAAGGCTCAGGGGCGGATAGACGCTTTCAATCCATGAAATGGGGGTTGATTCCGAGCTGGGCGAAAGATGATAAGAACGCCTCGAAACTTATCAACGCCAGGGCGGAAACCCTGACGGAAAAACCTTCTTTTCGTAATGCCTTTAAGCACCGTCGTTGTTTGATACCAGCCGACGGTTTCTATGAGTGGAAAACCGAGGGGAAGAGCAAACAGCCCTATTACTTCCGCAGAAAAAACCGCCATCCCTTCGCCTTCGCGGGTTTGTGGGAGCGGTGGCAATCACCAAACGGAACCTTGATCAGTTGCACTATCATCACGGGTGAGGCTAACGAGATCATGAGGCCGATACATCACAGGAGGCCGATAATTCTATCACCAGAAGATTACGATCGCTGGCTCGATCCTAACTTAGCTGGCGAGGATTTAATGACCTGTTTACAAACTTATGACGGTGGCGAAATGGAGTTATTTCCGGTGAGTAAACAGGTTAATAATCCGGCTAATCAAGGTTCAGAACTAATAGCTGTAATTGCTGGTGGGATCAAGAAAGTTGAGGGGGAAGCAATATGAACTCCCGAGAAGTGCCTTAATGAAATTTAGATCCCGCCCTTGATCCGCTTTTTGAACAGATAACCGAAACCCAAGGCAGTACCGGCACCTAAGATACTTAAAGGCTCAGGCACGGCCTTACCATAGCCCATCTTAATGGTCATATCCAATCTAGAACCTGTTGGTGGGTTAGTCCCCGTCCAAAAAAGAGTAGCGGTTCCGGTGAGAGTAAAATTACTGGTAATGCCAGTGATGAGTAAATAATCTATGCTATCCAAATTATTGGCTTTCATGGTGCCATTGTAAGCTTTACCGTCAACCACCAAATTAGAAATTTCAAAACTATTCGAGGTGCTGGGGTTTTGAGTTTCCGATCTCAGACGGATGAAAATACTGTCCAATCCATTGGGAAAACGATTCGCTTCGGTCACGTTATTCCGTTGTAATGTCCTTTGTCTATTAGCTGGCAAATTCGTACCCCAAACGAAAACAGTATTCCCACCATTATAAGTTACTGAAAAATTCACATTTTCACTTTTCGTATGAATATATTGTGCGCTCGTTACATTAGGAGAGCCAGGGGAGCTATTATTCACGACCCAATTGTTGATGAATAATTCGGGATCGCCACTTAGAGTATTATTTGCGCCTCGGGCTTCGGCTACCCAATCTTCCTCCCAACCTTGAGCGAAAATCCCATTCAGTGGCTGCGTTTTTGCATTGTTAAAATCGTTGTCGTTGAAGCTACTAGAGAGATGTTTAAAGGTAACGGCACCAGCTTCCGAAGCTAATAACAATGAGCTAAAACCTACTAAGCTAAAAACTGATAGATATAGACATTGTTTTTTTGTAATCATAAGTTTCTCTCATTCAAAAACTAAAAGTTTTAAGCTGTTAAAATAATCTTAGTGGCTCCGTATTTCTTTTTACGTATATTTTCAGTACTTTTGCGTATTTCTTTATGTATTTCTTTATGTATTTCTTTATGTATTAATTGGTTTTTAAATAAAAATACGCTTTTACATAAGTAAAATAACTCACAACAAAAGTGCTTAAGTATTTTTACTTATAAAAGACGAAAGAAAGTTAAAATTTTTAACTTTTTATGACTGGAACCGTAGTAAACGCTATCGGAGGCGTAACAGTTTGCGACAATCGATGTCAGGGTGTTACACCGAGATACTAGGAGAACTCAGCAATATGAAATTAGCTTACTGGATGTATGCGGGCCCCGCCCATATCGGTACATTAAGGATAGCCAGCTCTTTTAAAAACGTTCACGCCATCATGCACGCACCATTAGGTGATGATTACTTTAACGTCATGCGATCGATGTTAGAAAGAGAAAGGGACTTCACCCCCGTTACCGCCAGTGTAGTAGATAGAAACGTACTCGCTCGCGGCTCACAGGAAAAAGTAGTCGATAACATCGTCAGAAAAGATAGAGAAGAAACCCCCGATTTAATCGTCCTCACCCCCACCTGCACCTCCAGCATCCTGCAAGAAGACTTACAGAACTTCGTAGAGAGGGCGCAGATGGACGCTAAAGGCGATGTACTCCTCGCAGACGTTAATCACTATCGCTTCAACGAATTGCAGGCGGCCGATCGCACTCTCTACCAAATCATCCGTTACTACATAGAAAAAGCCCAAAGAAAAGAACTATTAAACACGCAAAAAACCCCCAACCCCTCAGTTAATATCATCGGTATCACTACCCTCGGCTTTCACAACGGGCACGATTGCACAGAATTAAAACGCCTGATGGCCGACTTGGGCATAGAAGTAAACGCGGTGGTTCCCGAATCTGCATCCGTCGAAAGCCTAAAAAATCTCCCCCGCGCTTGGTTTAACCTGATTCCCTATAGAGAAATTGGTTTAGCGAGTGCCAACTATTTAGAGGAATCCTTCGGGATGCCCTATGTCGATATAACGCCAATGGGAGTAGTAGAAACGGCCCGATGTATCCGCAAAATTCAACAGGTGATTAATAATCAGGGCGCGGGGGTAGACTACGAAGACTTTATCAACGAACAAACCCTACACGTATCTCAGGCGGCTTGGTTCTCTCGCTCTATTGACTGTCAGAACCTCACCGGCAAAAAAGCGGTAGTCTTCGGAGATAACACTCATGCTGCCGCCATGACGAAGATACTGGCGCGGGAGATGGGGATTCATGTAGTCTTAGCCGGCACCTATTGTAAATACGATGCTGATTGGTTTAGGCAACAGGTGAGCGAATACTGTGACGAAGTGCTGATTAGTGATGATAATGGAGCTATAGGGGATGCGATCGCCCGCATCGAACCCGCTGCCATATTCGGCACCCAAATGGAGCGTCACGTAGGTAAACGCCTCAACATTCCCTGTGGAGTTATCGCGGCCCCCATCCATATCCAGAATTTCCCCCTCGGTTATAAACCTTTTATGGGCTACGAAGGCACTAACCAGATAGCCGATTTAGTCTATAATTCCTTTACCCTGGGGATGGAAGATCATCTCTTAGAAATCTTCGGTGGCCACGATACCAAAGAAGTCATTACTAAAGGGATTTCCGCCGATTCTGACCTCAATTGGAATAAAGAAGCGCAAGCCGAATTAAATAAAGTACCCGGATTCGTGCGCGGGAAAGTTAAGCGCAATACGGAGAAATTCGCCCGCGAGAGAGGTTTCGCCGAGATTACCTTAGAGGTGATGTACGCAGCTAAAGAGTCTGTCGGGGCTTAACTAAAACCTCTGTCCCACGGCTAAACTGCGTTGTTGTCCGTTGCGAGAGAGAATAACTTTTTCTTGTTGTACTCCCACAAGAGTCCAACCGTTAATAGACTCGCCGATAACGACTCGTTTAGTCGTGTCCTGAATTTGAAATAGAGCGGCAGATTGCGCCCCCAATTCCAACACCCCCACCAATGTACTATCGCCTGTAACCAGAGGGGGTACGGATACCGGGCTAGGTAGGCTCTGAGGCGCGGGCATATTAACCGGGGGCGGAGGTGGGATAACTACGGCGGTTCTTACCGGCTCTGGCGGGGTAACGGATGTTCTTACCTGCGGTGACGGCCCGACTTTTGGAGTGGCGGCGGGATAGACTGGGACATAGATCCTCTCGATGATTTTTTCCTGAGGACTAGCTGCTCTTTGAGGCGGTGGTGGCGGTACGGCTACGGTAGCTTGTGGTAATGTCGCCGTTTGCACGTCCCGAGTTTTCGCCTGACGATCGATCTGTCGTAAGGATTGCTGCAGATAAGCGATGAACTGCTTTTGCGAGGCGGAAAGTACCGGGGGCTGACTAACCTTTTCGCTCGTAGGCTCGACGGGAATTTTACTCTGATAGAATAGCCAGGACACCACCAAACCCAGGTAAAAACAAGCCAGCATAAAGAATATTTTATCCAGGGGAAAAGTCAGCCCTTTCTTATCGCCGAAACCTGATGACATGGTTTCCCATCCTCACTCAACCTTATGAATTAAATTTTAGTGCCACCTCAGGCGATCGGCAAGAAGCCTTATTGATAAACTAAGGGGAGTTTTTCCAGCATAGCCAGATGAACCAACCCCCTGACCATGTTTTTGTTTTTATAGAAATCTTTTCAGGCGAAGGCGGTATTCAATCCTACGTCAAAGATGTTCTCTCGGCCTATTTTTCCCTCCCCCAAAACTACCGCGCCGAAGTTTTCCTTCTTAGGGATGGCCCCGATTGCGATAATCCTTTTGCCGGGAAAAACGCTACTTTCCACTATCTCAAAAGTAAATCGGCTCCCGTAGGTAGATTAAAATTACTCTCCGCTTTACTGAGTTGTTTAATCCTGCGCCGCCCGAAGAAAGTTTTCTGCGGTCATATTAAACTGGCAGTTGCGGTGAGTTTATTCTGTACTTACCTAAAAATTCCCTATACCATCATGACCTACGGTAAAGAAGTATGGAAACCCTTAAGTAACAGACAGAAACAAGCCCTAGAAAAAGCAGATAAAATCTGGACGATTAGCAGGTATAGCCGAGATCGTTTGTGTGAGGCTAACGGAATCGATCCCAAGGCTGTAGAGATTCTACCCTGTATAGTGGACGGCGATCGATTCTTCCCCGGCCCTAAATCACCCGATTTAATACAAAAGTATGATCTGGAAAATTCCCGAGTGATTATGACCGTAGCCCGATTATGGTCGGGTGATATATATAAAGGTGTCGATGTGACTATTCGAGCCTTACCCCGCATATTATCGATCGCCCCAGATGTAAAATATTTAGTCATCGGTCGTGGCGACGATGCTCCTCGTTTAGCGGCCCTGGCTAAAGAATTAGGGGTAGCGGAAAAAGTTATCTTCGCCGGTTTCGTCCCCACAGAAGATTTAGCCGAGCACTATCGTCTCGCTGATGCTTATGTCATGCCCTCTCAAGAAGGATTTGGCATCGTCTATCTAGAGGCGATGGCCTGTGGTGTGCCAGTATTATCCGGTGATGCCGATGGTTCCGCCGACCCTTTACAAGATGGTCGGGTCGGTTGGCGTGTTCCTCACCGCGACCCGGAGGCGGTAGCCGGTGCCGTAGTGGAAATGTTAGCCAAACAAGACCAACGCTGTCAAACCGCATGGTTAAGGGAGCAAGCCTTACAAACTTTTGATCAGTCCGCTTTAATTTCTAAGATAGAGAGTTTATGTTTATAAGTTTAACTCTGAGTGAATGAGCTATAAGTACCTGTATTATTTGAGAATGTTAAATACCCCGGCGTGAGCAATTTAAAGATTGAAGCGTTTATTCTATGGACAAATTAGAACTGTGGCAAAGATACCAAGAGTGGTTATATTATCATGCGGGCTTGGGTATCTATGTAGATGTGAGCCGAATTCCCTTTCACGAGCCTTTTATCGAACAGTTACAGCCTTCCCTGTTCAAGGCTTTTCAATACATAGATGAACTGGAAAAAGGCTCGATCGCCAACCCTGATGAAAATCGTATGGTGGGTCACTACTGGTTGCGAAATCCTGATTTAGCCCCGACTCCCGAACTTCGTCGAGAAATTACTGAACCATTAGCACAAATAAAAGATTTTGTCAATAAAATTCACTCAGGAGCGATCAAACCCCCGTCAGCGGAGAAATTCACGACGGTATTATCGATCGGCATAGGTGGTTCCGCCCTCGGCCCCCAATTCGTAGCCGATGCTCTAGCGCCCGATATTCCGCCCCTGGACATATATTTTATCGACAATACCGATCCGGACGGAATCGATCGTATCCTCAAGCGTCTGAAAAACCGTTTGCAGAGTATCTTAGTCATAGTCACCAGTAAATCTGGCGGCACTCCGGAAACTCGTAACGGAATGTTAGAAGTGCGTCACGCCTTCCTTGAACAGGGGTTAGATTTCACCCGGCAAGCGGTGGCCGTGACCATGCCCGGCAGTAATATGGACAAATACGCTCACGACTGGTTAGCCCGCTTTCCGATGCAAGATTGGGTAGGGGGTCGGACTTCCGTGTTATCGGCGGTGGGATTATTACCGGCGGCCTTACAGGGCATCGATATAGATGGAATGTTAGAAGGGGCGAAAGAGATGGACTCCGCTACCAGAGTCAAGGATTTAAAAACCAATCCAGCCGCTTTACTTGCCCTATCCTGGTATTACGTAGGTAACGGCAAGGGTGAGAAAGATATGGTGGTACTGCCCTATAAAGATAGACTTTACTTATTCAGCCGCTATTTACAACAGTTAGTGATGGAATCCTTGGGGAAAGAAAAGGATTTAGACGGGCAGACTGTCCATCAGGGTATCGCCGTTTACGGCAACAAAGGTTCAACCGATCAACACGCCTACGTCCAGCAATTAAGAGAAGGAGTAGCTAACTTTTTCGTTACTTTTATAGAAGTGTTAGAAGATCGTCAGGATACATCTATAGAGATAGATCCCGGGGTAACGAGCGGGGATTTTCTCAGCGGATTCTTGCAGGGAACGAGACAGGCTCTTTACGATAATGATCGTTATTCTATTACTATTACGATTCCCAAAGTTAACACTAAGCTCGTCGGAGCTTTGATCGCCCTATACGAGAGAGCGGTGAGTTTATACGCCTGTCTAGTCAATATCAACGCTTACCATCAACCCGGAGTAGAGGCGGGTAAAAAAGCGGCTGCTTCCATCCTAGAACTACAACAGTCAGTAGTGAAAGTATTGAAGGAAGAAAAACAACCTATCAATCTATCGAGCTTAGCTTACAAGTGCGGTTCTCCGGAGCAGATAGAAGCCATATATAAAATAGTACGTCACCTGGCGGCTAATGGCAGAGGGGTTACACTCACAGGTGATTTAGGTAAACCGGGTAGTTTAGCAATCAGAAGTGAGTGAAGAGACGTGAGGAGTGAGGACAGGTTGAAAGAGTGGCTGTTAGTTACTCTCACTTCTCCTTTCTCATTCCCTCAATAGATTAATATTTTCTCCGGCGGGATTCCCGCCATTGATAGAGAAAACGCAAGCTAACAAAATAGGTGACGGTAGCCGCGATAAAGCCAGTGACGCAACAACCGATCAACATCACTAATAAAAAATCTCCCCCTAAATTAACCAGGGAGGAAAGAAAAGAGTCATCAGTTTTAAAACTGGTTAGATCGATCGAATTCGAGGGCCTACCCAGTACCCACAGCCCCACCTGATAATTAAAAGCGAAAATAGGGATCGAAGTAACCGGATTGCTTACCCAAGTGGCGGCGGCGGCGGCGATTTTATTCCCCCGGGCAATAACGGCGAGGAAGATGGCTATAACAATCTGTAAGCCGAACCAGGGAAAGAAGCCGCTGAACATTCCTACTGCCAGTCCTCGGGCGATTTCGTGGGGATGTCCCCGTAAACGGATCAATCTAATCAACCAATAGCGGAAAAATCGCCCTATCTTCGAGCGAGGGCGTTTATTAATACTAGGTTCGATCAGAATTTTAGGCATTTTTACATATAGACTTTTATCCGATCATAACCGAAAGTAATCTTTTTCCCTCAAACCCAGACTGGACGAAATAGCGAACTCAGGTAAGCAAGTTGCCCAAAATAAGGCCGACTTAAAAAGCTCTCTGGCTATTTTAAACCGGCAGGAATATGTTTTGTCTCAACAACAAAACCAACTAATAGAACAATTATCTCAGGCTCGGCGCTCATTATTACAGCTCGATCAAGATTTGCTGACTTTTCTTGCGGGCGAGTGGCCAGTAGTTAGAGCCACTAGTCACAAGTCACTAGCCACTGGTCACTTCTCTCTAAAGAAGGGTATGATAAGCGGATTTCGTATAATCTACATCTTTTCTAAGGCTCCCCCGACTTCTTCGGTTGAGAAGTTGCTTCGACTGGGGCGGATAAGGGAGTATCCAAACCCCGATCGAAAATTTCAATATTCCACTGTCCCGAACGATTACTTTCAAAAGCAACAAAGCGCCCATTACCGCTGATCGAGGGGCGGCGCACCGGGGTGAAAATACTCTCCGTAATATTCTCACTGTTGAAAGTTTGGCGATCGTACACGTATATATCTGTTTTCCCGCCGCGTTCACCCATATAAACAATATAACGACCGTCAGCACTAATATCCGGCTGATCAGGGAAAGTTCCAGGTTGATTCAATCCGGGTAGGGGGACTAAACGAAGTTCTCGGGTATCGTAAAGATAGATCGCTCGCCGGGAATTCCGATCCGATGCGTAAACCAAATAGCGACCATCGTAGGAAAATCGAGGATTTTCCTCACTCGCCCCGGTATTGAGGGCGTTACCTAGAGAAGTTTGCGGAGGAGTAATTAAACCCGCCTCAGTGCAACTATTCAACAGGCAGGAAATAGTTAATACTAGAGAAAGCCGATGAAAAAGACTAGGAGAGAATCTCATCCTTAGAATCAGACGAGGGCAGAATACAGCAATTAAAATCATCTATACACACTTTACCCCACTGTATAGCCCAGCGGACGAGTTCGACCCGGTTATCGGTTTTCGTCTTGGTGAGGATATTGCTGATATGATTATCTACAGTGCGCTTACTAATATCTAACTTTTCCGAGATTTCCTGATTGGTCAATCCCGCAGCAACTAACTGTAAAATTTCCAATTCCCTATCAGACAGAGAAGCGGGTGTTTCAAACTTCCCAGAATTCATGAGTATTTTTCCTCTAGTACATTTACTTACCTGTTACTTATTGTAAAAGATTTGTCAAATTGTCAAACCGGTTAATATTCTGAAGATTTTTGCCCGTATGCCAGATAAACGGCTTCTAAGAAAAGATTCGGAGTAACACCTTCGGGAACGTTTTCTAGTAGGATAATATCTTTGATTTGATAGGCGAGAGTTTTACTTAACTCGATTCTCGCTGTTGGTAACATTCCTGAGCGGCGGCGCAGGTACTCCCGGATCACACCGAAGTTATCGGGACTGAGTCGATCAAGTTGCCCTTCATTTTGCAGTAACCACGCTAAATCGTCCGCCTCTGGTGATAATTTAATCTCATCCATCTTGCCTCCGCGAGAATCTTCCTGGATGACGATCGTCCCTGCTACCCAATCCCCTAAGCGTTTTTCCGCCTTAGTGAATAAGATCAGGAATAATCCCAAACAGAAGATGTCATCTACTGGGCGCAAAATAGATCTCAATGTAGACTGTAACAGCCTTACTGGTCTACCATCGTCACGGATGACACGGATTTTCACCCAGCGTTTACCGATGGTTTGCCCCTGCCAGACGGTTTCAAAAAATATGAAATAGCCCAGGTAGATGAAAAAGAAGATGAGGCTAAATATGGCGAATAACCAGGTTGCGATCTTATCTTCTCCGACGATTTTGGATAGTAAACTGTATAAAGTATCTCCCACCGCTATCAGGCTTAAGATATAAAAAATCTGTAGCAGGGCTAATATCGTATAATCGATAGATAGAGCCATAACCCTATTACCTATACCCGCCAGGGTAAAAGATAGCTCAACATTTTCAGGTGTCTTAAAATTAAACTGATTGAGAAAACTCATTCACTTTGATAAACTAGGTATATAGTTCTAATTCTAAATTCCCAAACAATTACAGTGGGGGTCGGGAATCGGGAGTCGGGAGTACGGGCTATTGCCTTATTAGACAAGGGTTTTATTTCCCTCGATGTACCCAACTGGTTTGAAAAGGGCAGGAAAAGCCAACATTAGTAAAGCAGGCCCTAAGGGCGATCGAACTCATCCTAAGAAGCCACTGGTTTACTAATTTACATTTAATTGCAATCCTTCCTTACGATTTCGCAGGTCGTAATAAATTACACCTTTAATAGCTTGCCAGAAAGGAATTGCTAATATATTAAGGGCGCTAAAAATCAGTATGCTCAGTACAACTCCTTGCATCGAACTGGTTTCCAGATTCATCTCATTAGTGGTAGCACTTTCGGCCAGGAAGGGTAACACAGCTAGCCAAAGAGGTACGCTGGCAAGAATATAAACGGGAATCGTGATCATGAAAGCCAGAGAAACTATCGCAACTATACGCCATGCGAAATTTTTGGTTAATTTCCAACTTCTCCCCATCGCTGCCGTTGCCGTCATATTCTCCTCTACAGCCAGACAAACTTCGGGAATACTGAAGCGTGCATATATTATGGTCAATAAGATGATTATCGATACTATAAAAAAGAGCAATAAAATGACTGAGAGAACGGGTAATATTGGCGAAATGGCGACGATAAAAGCCGCGAAAAAACCCAGCACTAAAACGGCAAAAAATATTAAAAAGAAAACGAATATTTGTATCAGAAGAAATTGCCACATTTTTTTTAATACAGGTGCTTTGGCTTCCACTGGTGTCTCGGGGCTATACATTAATTGCTTAAAGGCCAGACGGGCGATGACGGCAGATAGGGCAAGGAATCTGGCCGCGCAGAAAATCTGTAATGGCAGTATTATCGGTCTGAGGACAGTATTTGACTCGGTATTCTTAAATATTGTATAGGTGAGTAGTAAATCAACTATGGTCGGTAGTAATGACCAAAATCCAGCTTCTAGGGCGATCGGCCAATAGATTTTAAAATGATCTTTGTACAAGCGGAGAGCTGCGTTGATAGCGTTACCAATACTCAAAGGGCCCGTAGGGTGGAAAGTGGTAGACATAAAAACTTATATAAAACTAATTACCTTATTTTTAGGCTACTTTAAAATTAAGCCTCCTAATCTTGAATCTTTATGAATATTCAGCGATGGATCTCCCGCCGGGAAAAAGACTGGAAACGATTAGAACATTTACTGAAACTGGTGGAAAAAAAAGGGATTAAATCCTTAGAATCATCAGAAATACGTGAATTAGCGAGTTTATACCGTTCCGTATCGGGAGATCTCGCTAGAGCGCAGACTCATCAGGCGGGGGATTTGCTCATCGGGGATTTACAACAACTCACGTCCCGTAGTTATAGCATTATCTATCAAGGGGATAGGCGGCAGGAGTGGCACATCTTGAAGGATTTTTTTCTCTCGGGACTACCCCTAACCTTAAGGGAAAATTGGTTTTATATATTCATTTCTACGGCTATAACCATCCTATCGGGTCTCATCGCCTGGTGGTACAGTTGGCACGATCAGGCTTTTATGGAATTGATTATACCGCAAGATTTGATTCACACCGTCAGGGATGAACATAAGTTATGGATGTATTCGATTAACGAATCCCGACCGATCGCCTCGAGTAGTATCATGCAGAATAATATTAAAGTGGCTTTTAACGCCATCGCCGGAGGCATCGCTGGGGGCATCGGCACCGTAATCGTGTTAGTTTACAACGGGCTGTTAGTAGGTGCGATCGCCGCCTTAGTGGGTCAAAATGGTTTAGCTTTTCCTTTTTGGGCTTTCGTCTTGCCTCACGGCGCCTTAGAATTGCCGGCTATTTTCATCGCCGGGGGGGCAGGGTTATTGATCGGCAGGGCGCTACTATTTCCGGGGCGTTACCGTCGGGTAGACGCGCTGAAATATTACGGTAATCGGGCCGCTCAATTGGTTTTCGGTATCGTACCGCTGTTAATTATCGCCGGGATCATAGAGGGATTTATTTCTCCTAACCCCGTCTTTCCCGATGCTCTCAAATACCTATTAGGTACGATGATATTTTCTGCTTTGTGTGCATACATTCTTAGAAACCCTGTTACTAATCCATAATTTTAGGGAATTCTAAGAATATAAGATGTTAATTTATGAACCGAGGGATAATTAATGTTAACTCAGTTGAAAAAGCTCAGTATATCCACTGAAGGACGATACGCTCAAAAATCGGAATTACGCTTCCTACATGATTATCTAGAAAGCGTGGATGCACGGATAGCGGTTTATGAAAAAATCCGCGATGAACAAGACGAAATCGACGGGCAGATCAGTTCGATCGCGCAAAGCATCGACCCGAAAATATACTATAGGGGTAATCGCAATATAGCCGATATTTGTAAGCGAGATCGTACCTCTGCTTTACGCTGTGCCTCGGCAGCGATGTTGTTTGATGATTTAGATCGTTTACGGAATGATTATTTAATGTGGGATCAGAAAATAATTAAAGCATTCGCCGATAACAAACCCGCTCAAATTACTTATCAAGTCATGTTTAAAGTGATAGAAGCAATGGTGAAACCAGAAGAATTAGCCTTGATCGCACCAGCTTTGAAAGTAACGCAAATGTGTCTAAATTAATGGAGAAGTAAGGGTTGATAGTGGTTAGTGGCGAGTGACGAGTAACTAAAGCCACTCGTCACTTCTGGTGTAAAGAAGGGTACGATAAACGGATTTGGTATCAATTTTCATTCCTTTTCAACTTTTAGAAAAAAACCGCCTCGTATCAGAGACGGTTGTTATTCTATTGAGTTTTATTTAGGCTAGAGCAGCCATCTTGACATCGTTGTTAGCCAGAAGCTGTTGAAACTCATCCGCGTCTACCGTTTCTTTTTCTACTAACATTTGCGCTAATTGATCGAGAACGATACGATTATTAACGAGAACATCTTTTGCTCTGCGATAAGCCTGTTCGACGAGATTACGAACTTCTTCATCGATCGCGGCGGCGGTTTCATCGGAGAAATCTCGGTCAGAAGCGATTTCTCTTCCTAAGAAAACGTTACCACTCTGACGACCTAAAGCTACGGGGCCGAGACGTTCGCTCATACCAAAACGAGTTACCATCTGACGAGCTACCCTCGCCACCTGTTGCAAGTCGTTAGAAGCACCAGTGGTTACTTCCTCTTCACCGAAGACGATTTCTTCCGCTAAACGTCCGCCTAATGCCACGGCCATCTGATTCTGTAGATAGGAACGAGAGTATAAACCAGATTCCATTCTATCTTCGCTGGGGGTGAACCAGGTTAAACCACCGGCACGGCCACGGGGGATGATGCTAATTTTCTGTACCGGGTCATAATCGGGCATTAAAGCACCTACTAGAGCGTGTCCAGCTTCGTGATACGCTACTAGAGTTTTGCGCTTCTCGCTCATAACGCGGTTTTTCTTCTCGGGGCCGGCGAGAACGCGATCGATCGCGTCGTTGATTTCATCCATCGAAATCTCGGTGAGGTTGCGACGGGCGGCGAGAATAGCTGCTTCATTGAGTAAGTTGGCTAGATCCGCACCGGTGAAGCCTGGGGTACGACGGGCGATTTTATCTAAATCTACGTCTTGAGCCAGGGTTTTACCGCGAGCGTGAACGAGGAGGATTTCCTTTCTACCCGCGTAATCTGGTCTATCTACTACTACCTGACGATCGAATCGTCCGGGGCGCAGTAAGGCAGCATCGAGTACATCGGGGCGGTTAGTGGCAGCGATGATGATGATGCCGGTGTTACCTTCAAAACCATCCATCTCGGTAAGAAGTTGGTTGAGGGTTTGTTCCCTTTCATCGTTACCGCCACCTAAACCGGCTCCGCGCTGACGGCCCACCGCGTCAATCTCATCGATGAAGACGATACAGGGAGCGTTTGCTTTAGCTTGCTCGAATAGATCCCGGACGCGGGAAGCACCGACACCGACGAACATTTCCACGAATTCCGAACCAGAGATGCTGAAGAAAGGTACACCAGCTTCACCAGCGACTGCTCGGGCGAGAAGAGTTTTACCCGTTCCTGGAGGCCCTACTAAGAGAACGCCTTTAGGTATTTTTGCCCCGATTGCGGTAAAGCGATCGGCATTTTTCAAGAAGTCCACCACTTCCGCTAGTTCTAGTTTCGCTCCTTCGATCCCTGCTACATCACCGAAAGTGACTTGAGTTTGGGGCTCCATCTGTACCCGCGCTTTCGATTTGCCGAAGTTCATCGCTTGTGAACCCGGGCCGCTCTGGGCGCGACGGAGGAGGAAGAACAGACCAGCTAGTAATAAGATGGGGAAGAAAAGGCTGCTGAAGGCTCTTACCCACAGTCCCTCTTCTTTCTGAGGTAGTACGGATATGTCTACGCCGTTTTCTGCCAGTATGTTAATCAATTGAGGATCGTTAGGCAGATTTACTAATACTTGAGAGCCGTCTTGAGTCGGGACGATGGCTCTGGTACGATCGGCGCTCAGTCTCACCGCTTCTACTTTTTTATCTTTTACTTCCTGTAAAAATTCGCTATACTTCCAAGTCTTCTGGACGGTTGGCGGTCGATCGAAAAAGGCGGACGCTAGGGCTAGGACAACAATGAGCAACAGTGCGTATAGTCCTGCGTTTCGCCATTTTTTGTTATTGCCGTTTTTGTTCACGCTTGCTGGCCTCCAAGGGGGTTATGTTTATTCAATCTCTAGCGTTGCTCTGCTAGATTTTTTCGCTTGTTAATTTATGTTAACGTTTCTCAGGATTGATGGACAAGCTTACAGGCGATCTTCCTCTATTTCGGTAGCTTCCTTAACATTAATTTAGCTAATAAGTAACATAAGATACAAAAAATTAAGATAAACTAGAGACTATCTACAAGTTTAACCAACGGAATTCAAGCACAGTAAACATTGATACTCTACAGGATGCAAATACATGAATACTGCAACCGTGACGAGCGGGTCACACCCTGAGCTTTTTTGCCCCTTATTCTATCGTAGTGATTGGGTGCAACTACTTCAGCCTTTAAGTGATTTCGGATACAGAGAAGCTTTATTGCTATGTCGTGTCTCTGCCAGTGATTGGATAGCCTGGGTTCCAGATTTTGGCGAGACGGTATTACAAGAAGGACAGTTCGCGGTTGAATTCACGTCTCGATGATCAAGATTTCTGGCGGCGGACTTCTTCAAATCTATTAACTTTAAAGATCAAAGTGAAAGGTTGCCCCATTTCTTGGCGAACGAATTCCTCTAAAAGAGTCACCTGTCTAGGGGTTAGAGGCTCTGGGCTGTTGACACTGAGATAGACTATTGGCGGTTCGATTAACCAATCAATATTACTGCCGCTCAATTCCACTCTCTGAAAAGTAATGGTGCGATTTAATAGGGCCCGTTTCAAACTTGCCTCTAAGCGGGCCTGGCGCACCAGTTCCCAGAAACTCACCCCTAAAGGAATCAATAATAGTGCGGTGAAAATACTAGCCCAAGTTAAGGCTTTTCGGGCCCGGCGCAAAGGACTACAACCGGTGGCTAGAAAAGCAATCATACAGGAAAGGGTAATACCAAAGAGATTCGTTAGATAGAGTAAGGTAGCTCCTAAACTCAAGCCCCAATTACCCTGGGATAAACCCAAACCAATAACGCACACCGGTGGCATCAGAGCCACCGCGATCGCCGTACCTGCTAAAGTCCCAGAAATTTTCGGCTCTACTTTGGCGAAGCCGCTGATACCCCCAGCGGTAACGGCGATGCCTAAATCTAATAAATTTGGTTTGGAACGGGCGATAACTTCGCTGCCGAATTCTGGTATCCCTACCACAAGACCGATCGCACAAGCCAGAATCAGGGCCACGGAAGTCCCCACCACCAAAGAAATCAAACCTTCTCGCCAGAGAGCTATATGTTCCCCGATGGCACCGAAAGCGATACCCCGAATCGGGAACATTAAAGGAGCGACGAGCATGGCACCGATAATGACGGCGGGGCTATTGGATAACAGGCCCAGGGTGGCGATAATTGCCGAGCCTAGAATTAAAACGATAAAGTTAAGATCGAGAGATGATTCTTCGATTAAGGAGTGATAGATACTTTCTAAATGCTCCGGGGTAGTATCTACCTGTAGCCAATGTCTGAACTTTTTTAGCAATTTACGGGGCGCTGACAAATATGATTTTCCTTTTTATTTATCTTAATCACATTTTAAATATACGATAAACAAGCCTGGTTAACAAAGCAGGGAATAAATCCCCCACTCGGTTATTTAATAAAGATCGAAGCAATTAACCTCTCTTTTTCAAAAATCCACTCATTCCCAGACCTAAAACACCTAAAGCTACAACGGTGGAAGGTTCGGGATCGGTTGTCAATCTACCTATTGTCCGGTAAGTAATAGTTGCCTCTAGCCCGGCTAAAGTATTACCCGTAATCAATAAATCAGTCCCACTAAAGTCGTTTTTAGGCAGATTTGTAAAAAGGGCTGTATTGACTAACAAATCAACGTTGCCTGAGCCGATAAAAGCATTTAATTGACCTGGCTGGTCAAAAGTGAGTGAAATCGTATCCGTTGCTGATAGGTCAGAAAAACTTACGATATTTAATGACGGAACTACAATATTATTTTCCGTGATTTTTAGCCCGCTGAAGTCTGTACTATTTATATTCAGAAAGGGTATACTGCTACTAACAGACATATTAGCTTCTTCCGTATACTCAGGAATAGTAATTGAGTCTGTAGATATATTGATAATCGCCAGATTTCGTGAGAGCATCTCACCCTTAAAAGTAATATCTACTTGCTCTAATTTCTCGAACCCATACATAGTGGGATTGTATTTGGGTAGTGGGGTGATAAAATCTACTGGTGTATTATTCAAATCCATCGTTAATAAACTTGGTCCAGTAATAGCAGTATAGCCATAAGTACCAGCACCTGCTATATCCACGATACTTAGAATAGGCGTAACCGCAACGGTCAGGCCCACCGCAGTTAAAGCTAGAAGTTTCTTGCTCATAGTTTTTTATTCTGCTGTTGTAATTTTGTACTAACTTAAAAGATGGGTTAAAAATTAATTAGTTAGGGAAGATTATTTAAAATATCTAAGTCATATTAACAGATTTTGTCTTAGAAGTTTAAAAAATTACTAAATATTAATATTTACAATGCCTGAAGCTAAAACCTGGTAATTCTCAAACAAAGTTTTTCTCAGGTTTAATATAGGTTAAAAAAGAATAAGGGAGTTTATAGAGTGGAAAAAAGTTAAGCGGGGACTTTCACCGCTCCGTTTAGGTTAATTACGACATAACATATACGGTATACCAGCCATCCGAATACAGGCAGAGTATTTAAAATAGATTTTAAGAGTAAAAGTAGCTATATATACAAATGCAACCCAGTAATCCTAATCAATTTACAGAAAAAGCCTGGTCAGCGATCGCTAAAACGGCTGACATCGCCAAAGAAAATAAACACCAACAAATTGAGACAGATCATCTCCTGAAAGCTCTCCTTGATGAGGATGGCTTGGCTAACAGCGTTTTCAATAAAGCTAACGTCAGCGTGACCCGTCTGCGTCAGAAGGTAGAAGATTTTATCCGCACTCAGCCCAAAGTATCGAACGCCGGAGACTCCATATATTTAGGCAGGAATCTAGATAGCTTACTCGATCGAGCTGAGAGTTATCGCAAAGAGTTCGGTGATGACTTCATCTCGATCGAACACCTCCTTTTAGGGTACTGTAAAGACGATCGCCTCGGTAAAGCTCTTTATCAGGAATTCGGCTTGACCGAAAATAGACTCAAAGAAATCATTAAACAAATTAGAGGCTCTCAGAAAGTGACAGATCAAAATCCCGAAGGCAAATATGAAGCGCTCGAAAAATACGGGAGAGATTTAACTCAACTAGCTAGAGAAGGTAAATTAGATCCCGTTATTGGGCGTGACGACGAAATCCGCAGAACCATTCAAATCCTCTCCCGCCGTACCAAAAACAACCCCGTTTTAATCGGTGAACCGGGTGTAGGTAAAACCGCAATTGTAGAAGGATTGGCCCAGCGTATTATTAAAAGAGACGTACCAGAATCTCTGCTCGATCGTCAACTGATCGCTTTAGACTTAGGCGGTTTAATCGCCGGGGCTAAATACCGGGGTGAATTTGAGGAGAGACTAAAAGCCGTCCTCAAAGAAGTCACCGACTCCCAAGGTAAGATCATCATGTTCATCGATGAAATTCATACCGTTGTAGGTGCCGGGGCCACTCAAGGGGCGATGGATGCCAGTAACCTCCTGAAACCGATGTTAGCCCGGGGTGAGCTGCGCTGTATCGGTGCTACTACCCTCGATGAATATCGTAAATATATTGAGAAAGACGCAGCCTTAGAAAGACGCTTCCAGGAAGTATTAGTCGATGAACCTAATGTAATCGATACTATCTCCATCCTCAGAGGTTTAAAAGAGAGATACGAAGTGCATCACGGGGTGAAGATAGCTGATAACGCATTAGTAGCGGCGGCGGTATTATCTAACCGTTATATCAGCGATCGATTCTTACCGGATAAAGCGATCGATTTAGTCGATGAAGCTGCCGCTAAGTTAAAGATGGAAATTACCTCTAAGCCGGAAGAATTAGACGAGATCGATCGTAAGATCCTGCAATTGGAGATGGAACGTTTATCTTTACAGAGAGAAAACGATCCAGCTTCCCGCGAACGTTTAGAGAAACTAGATCTCGAACTGGCCAATCTTAAAGAAGAACAAAGCCGGTTTAACGCCCAGTGGCAGGGAGAAAAAGAAGTCATCGATAAACTTCGCAAAGTCAAAGAAGAGATCGATCAGGTTAACCTAGAAATTCAACAGGCAGAAACCGACTACGACCTCAACAAAATGGCGGAGTTACGCTATGGCAAGTTGAATCAATTACAGACTCAGCTCAACCAGTACGAGGAACAATTAGCCGATAAACAGACAACCGGTAAGAGCCTGCTTAGAGAAGAAGTAGTCGAAGCCGACATCGCCGAAATCATCTCCAAATGGACGGGCATACCCTTAAGTAAACTCGTAGAGTCGGAGAAAGAGAAACTATTACATCTCGAAGACGAATTACACGATCGCGTTATCGGTCAGGATGAAGCCGTAACCGCCGTAGCCGAAGCGATCCAGCGCTCCAGAGCCGGATTATCCGATCCCAACCGCCCCACCGCCAGCTTTATCTTCCTCGGCCCCACTGGGGTAGGTAAAACCGAGTTAGCGAAAGCTTTAGCTCAAAGTCTCTTCGATACAGAAGAGGCGATGGTGAGGATCGATATGTCGGAATATATGGAGAAACATACGGTTTCCCGTTTACTCGGCGCACCTCCGGGATACGTGGGTTATGACGAAGGCGGACAATTAACCGAGGCTATCCGTCGCCGCCCCTATTCCGTCATTCTCTTCGATGAAATCGAGAAAGCGCATCCGGATGTGTTTAACGTCATGTTGCAAATTCTCGATGATGGGCGCGTCACCGATTCTCAAGGTCACGTAGTGGACTTTAAGAATACGATCATCATCATGACTAGTAATATCGGTTCTCAATACATCTTAGATGTAGCTGGTGACGATTCTCGTTATGAAGAGATGCAGTCCCGGGTTATGGAAGCGATGCGGAATAGTTTCCGTCCGGAATTCCTCAACCGTATCGATGAGATTATAATCTTCCACAGCTTGGATAAATCTCAGTTACGTCAGATTGTCAGCTTACAGGTGAAGAATTTGGGCGATCGCCTGGCGGAACAGAAATTATCCCTCAAGCTATCGGATGCCGCTTTAGATTACATTGCCGATATTGGTTACGATCCGGTATACGGTGCGCGACCTTTAAAACGCGCTGTTCAGAGATACTTAGAAACCCCGATAGCGAAAGCTATTCTTAGGAGCGAGTATAAAGCCGGTGAAACAATTTTCGTAGATGTAAACGATGAGCGCTTAAGCTTCCAAACGCTCTCAATGCAGGGTGTAACGGCTTAAAGAAAATACCTGTGGCGGGGAATTCATTCCCTGCCTTAAGGCTCAGTAGGAGAGGGTGAAGACTTTTTCACGTATTCCACAACCGCAGGTACTAGTTGATTTTCTAACTGACTTATGATACATCGGTCTGATTCCGACCAAACACGACTTTGACCGAACACACAGGGCTGTAAAACTCCCCATAGTTGACCCTTGTGGCAGAGATGAGCGTGAATCAGCGCTCGATGACCGAAGCTACGGCGTTCAAAATGTTTGTTCAGTACGGTAGGGTCTGCGGTTTCCACATCCTCAACGTAAATAGAGGGGGCTGTTCGCAACGCAGCCGCAAACATCGGATCTTCGTCTGGTAATGATGGGGGTTCTAATTCCCATTCCAGATTACCGACATCGGGAATATCGGGATTACGTCGCCACATGTGAGTAATTTTACCCAATTTAGTCTCGGGATGGCGTAGGTAGAGAAAACAGCGATCGCACTTTAACACTTGCCCGAGTATTGGCAGTAAAGCAGAAAATAGAGCGTCCGCTTCGCTGTATTTATCGAGAACACCTTGAATAGTTCCAGGTAGAACTGTATGCGTCATAAAAATTCTAGTCAAGTTGTTAAATATCTTCTCAAGAACCCACGGTGAAACACATCAATCCCACGACACAGCCATAAACTTGCTTCTGTTGAGCGTTGTTTCGCGCACGCTCGTTCCTCATCCCCCTAAATGCCAAGTCGTCAACGCCCCAACCAACGACGACGCCATATACCTAATTGCAAACGCATATTTTGTATTTTCTGGGCCAGTCGATCGGCATAGGACCATTCGGCACCGGGCTGGAGGCTTTTGAGCGTCCAATCTGCTATTAAGCCTTCCGCCTCTAAAGCAATCCGAGTCTCTATCCAAGGTGTTAAGTTGGCTAATAGGGCCTCCTCAAATAATTTATCTAAAATTATGATCCAATCAGTGTCGTTACTCAGTTCTAGAGATGGAGCGATTTGCGATCGCCAATGGTTGAAATCCCGTCTCAACGTTACCAATGCAGTCACTTTCCCTCCCTGACTATATTCTTTACGAATATCTGCTGTGCGATTATTAAATAACCGATGCGTCCATTGCCCCGCATGAATTCGACGCTTTAATAACGGCTCTGCAAGAAACCGCGTCCCACCAAGTAACGCTCCTCGAAACGCTATATGTAAATCATGGGCGAAAGGATAATCGGCAGATAATAATGGCGGAAATGTAGTATAAACAGTACGATGCCATGCAATAACAGCACCTAACATAGTATTTTGCATACCGTCTTTAATTATTTCCGATGTAGTAATCCAATGGGATTTCTTTGTTGTCAGATATTCCTGAAGTTGCTCTCCGTTTACATCAATTATTGAGGCATTCGATGTAACGACTTTAGCCGTCGTATTCTGGAAAGTTTCTAATATTTTTTGGCAACGATGGGGTTCTGCAATATCATCACCGTGGGCCATGACAATAATATCATGGCGTGCTAAATCTACAAGATGGGCAATATGATCTCGCCCGAGATTACGAGGATTGCGATTGAGTAAAATTTCATGAGGGCCGTGATATCCTTGAACTACCTTTTGCATATGAGCAAAAGTGTCATCTTCCGAAGCATCGTCAGAAAGAATGAGTTGCGCTTTAATCTCGGTTTGGTTAAGTAGGGATTGAACTGCTGATTCTATAAAGGTCGCTTGACGGAATGCCGGTAAAATAACAGTTAAATCAGTCATCTCAAATTATTGCACCTAATCTGTTAAGTTTTGATTAAAATTAGCAAGGATAACGATAAGCTGGAAAAAAATTACTGTTACCTTTACGTTCCTTAGTCAGTGATTGATAAATATCTTGATTTAAAATAGCTTTTCCCATCCAAACAGGAGCTTCTCGGGTAGAAAAACGTTTTTTAAAGCGGGCTACCCCTTCACCATTTTGACCGGGCTGACCTCCCATATAGAGGTTATGAGTGGGCCCCCACAGACTAATCGCTTGATCGTATAGTGCGTAAGCTCCTCCATATTTTTTTGCTCTTTCGTGACCGACTATTGCATGGAAATGAACGGATTTTACCTCTTGACTCACGACTAAAGCCGCGCCAAGCCCATCTTTATCAAATGCGCCTAACGCAGTTATGTTCGGAGCGTTAGCCAGAGAAATAAAATGGTCTGGATGAACGTGACTCATCGGGCTAAATTGACGTTTTAAGGCATTTTTTTCGTACCACTCGCCGATAGTCAGTCCGAAAGTTTTTAAACTAATTTCTCGAATCTGCCAATGTCGTCTGGCTCGATAAATATTGGCACGTGTTTTTTTACTCCAATCGGGGGGATTTTCCCCTTTCGGTAAGACAAAATGAGGCTTTAAAATATCTAAGCAAATGTCAACATTACTCCAATCATCCAAACAAAAATAACTTTCAGGACTAAAAAATACGGTTAGGCTAATAAATAAATGTTTTTTAAGGATCTCTAAGGTATGTGCCATCATTACAGGATTACAATAGCTGACATAGGGCCACGGAGAAACCACGTCAAAATAGTCTGTATTTGGGATTCTTCTGACCAAGAAAGGCCACGGATGGGACGGAATTTGTAAAGGTTGGCCAATATGCCCCAAACTTTGAGCATATTCCCAGGTATCAAAGGTAATTTGTCCCATTGAGAATCATTTGCCTATGAAATTATAAATTTGGTGTTTATCACTAAAAATCTACCATACTTGGGGTAATGCCAGGCTTGTTTCTCACTTCTGGCTATTATTGAATCGCCCCATAAAAGCCCGATCGATCCTATCTTTCCACCACCACAATAGAGAGGAGGAAAAGCCGAAATTACCCCAAGATGCAATCGCTTTTCTATCCCCCGTACCGATCAAACCTAAATAAAGCTTTTGGGGGATATAGGGTTTTAGCTCCTGTCCCTTAATAATACGAGTTAAATTGTCCCATAGGGGTTGTCCCTGACGCACCGCGAACACACCCGCCTTCGGACGTGGGTGATTTACCATCGTGGCAATATCCCCGGCTGCGAAAATATGGGGATGGGACACCGATTGTAGAGTATCCGTAACCGCTATAAACCCCCGCTCATCTGTAGCCAATCCCGAAGTTTTAATCCAGGGGGCGGGAGAGGCCTGCGTTACCCAAATCACATAATCGGACTCTAAATATAAGCCCGACTCACAGATTACCCCATCCTCTTTTACTTCTACCGGCTTTTCTCTTAAATAAAGCCTCATACCCCTTCGCTCGCATATTCGGGTTAAACGCCGGCTCACCCAAGCGTTATGACCGGTTAACAAGCTCTCACCGCGATGAATAATATTGATCCTTAAACCCGGTAAACGGCTGAGCATATTTAAAGCTAACTCCACGCCCCCGGCACCACCCCCCACAATTGAAACCGTCAAAGGTTTAAGGAGTGATTCCGCTTTGATTTTCTCCCAAGCCTCTAAAAAAATAGGCACCGGTTTGGCTTTAATAGCATAATCTCCGGCACCAGGGATATTATCGATAGCTGGGGTGCTACCGATGTCAAAAGAGATGTAATCAAAGCTCACAGAAGAACCGTTAGCGCATAAGAGCAGATTACGGCTTAAATCTAATCCTACGGCTCGATCGATATATAGTTCCGCCCCCGCTTTTCGTGCTAAATACTCCAAATTAATATGGGTTTCCTCATAACTATAAAAACCCGCTACATAACCCGGCAGCATCCCCGAGTAGGGGGTAAAAATAACATCACTAACGAGGGTCAAATTTACGTGAGGTAGGGGAGACTCAGCCCACAACCGTAAAACGATCGCGTGACTGTGACCTCCCCCCACTAGAATTAAATTAACCTTGTCTGACAATTACTCCGCCCCTTCGATAGGCGCGAAGCCCTGACGCTGGATATTTTCCGTAACGTGGCGGGGTTCGAGGAATTGTAATAAATAATCGGGGCCGCCGGCTTTGGAACCTACCCCGGATAATTTAAAACCGCCGAAGGGCTGACGGGATACGATCGCCCCCGTAATCGTCCTGTTAATATAGAGGTTGCCCACCTCGAATTCAGCGGTAGCGCGATCGATATGTTCGGGAGTGCGCGAGAATAAACCTCCGGTGAGGGCGTAATCCGTACCGTTAGCCACCTCCAGAGCCTCATCGAAATTCTTAACCCGAATCACCGCCACTACCGGGCCGAAGATTTCTTCCTGAGCGATCGCACCATTAGCGGGCACATCTTTAAAAATCGTCGGCCCTACATAATAGCCACCTTCGAGACTCGGCATCTCTAAAGCTAGTTGCGCTTCCTGCTTACCCTTCTCGATATACTCACGAATCCGTTTCTGCGCGGCTGCGTCAATTACCGGGCCGACTTCCGTACCGGGTAAATCCGTAGGGCCGAGATTGAGGGATTTAGTAGCTTCGACAAACCTTTCCACGAAAGCATCATAAACCTTATCTAATACGATAACTCTGGAGCAGGCGGAACACTTCTGACCGCTATAACCGAAAGCGGATTTAACCACACCTACAACGGCCTGATCTAAATCAGCGCTCTCATCGACGATAATGGCATTCTTGCCCCCTAGTTCGGCGATAACCCTTTTCAGGTGTTTCTGTCCGGGTTGGACGATAGAAGCCTCGGTATAGATGCGACAACCCACCTCTCTTGAACCGGTAAAGGCGATGAGATGGACATCGGGATGTTTTACTAAGTGGGCACCTACCTCCGAGCCTTTACCCGGGATAAGTTGGAACACTCCTTTAGGTATCCCGGCAGCGACTAAAATATCGGCTATCTTGGCGGCGATAACCGTAGAGGTTTCTGCGGGTTTTAACATGGTACAGTTACCAGCTACTAACGCGGCGACAGTCATACCGGTAGCGATCGCAAAGGGGAAATTCCAAGGCGAAATAACTAGAGCTATCCCCCGGGGTTGATACATATAACGGTTAGTCTCCCCAGCGATGTCGAAGTTATGTCCGCCGTCCAAACGTTCCATCTCCGAAGCGTAGTAGTTACAGAAGTCTATCGCCTCCGATACTTCCGCGTCGGCTTGTGGGATAACCTTACCCACTTCTACGCATATCCAGGCAGATAATTCGTGGCGACGCTCCTCCATAATCTGAGCCGCCTTTCTCAGTATCTCGGCTCTCTGTTTGGCAGGGGTGCGCTTCCAACCCGGGAAGGCCGCTTTCGCCGCCGCCATCGCTTCCTTGGCTTGAGCTACGGAGATTAAGCCCACCTTACCCACTATCTCCTCGGATTTGGAAGGGTTGACCGAATCTATGGTTACGTCGGTGGGCACGTATTCCCCGTTAATCAGGGGGAGATAGGTTTTACCGAGGCTGTTTTTCACCAGAGCTAAGGCTTTCTCCGCTTTATCTCTCAAGTCTTCGTTGGCATAATCCGTATCCGGGGCGTTAGGGAAGCCTTTAGCTACCGGCGGCTCTTTGTCTAGAACTTTCGGCGGTGCGATTAATTCTTCTATCGGTCTTTCTTCCATATTCTGGCGGAGGAAAGAACTGTTAGCCGTGTTTTCTAACAGACGGCGGATAAGATAAGCCATGCCCGGGAGTAGTTCGCCGTAGGGAGAATAAACCCGCACCCGATGACCTCTTTTTACTAAGGCTTTGGCGAGTTGATCCCCCATACCGTACAGTACCTGCATCTCGAAACGGCGGCGCGGTATTTTTAAAGTTTCTGCGATCGCACAGGCGAGGGCTTGGGATCTGACGTTATGGGAACCGATCGCCCCGTATAAATATTCATGATTTTCTAGCAATAACCGCGTCATCCGCTCAAAGTTCGCATCTGTCGCAGACTTCTCGTTATATACCGGTTGCGGCCAGTGATACTGTAAGGATTTAATCGTTTCCTGATCCCAGTAAGCCCCTTTTACGAGTCTCACGGTGACTGGATAACCGCGCCCTTTCGCCCACTGTATTAAATCTTTTAAGTCCGCCTCCGAATCTTTTAAGTAAGCCTGTAAGGTAATGCCTATATCGGTACGGCTACGGAATTCTTCTTCTAGTAATAATTCTTTGAGGATCGCCAGGGTGAGGTTTTTATAAACGTACTGCTCCATATCGAAGTGTACCGCCGCCCCTAATTCCTTCGCCCTTCTCAATAGGGTACGGATGCGATCGCACACTTTTACCCTACTTCCTTCCGGGTCGAAAGCGTCGAATTGGGAGTAAAACGCGGTTAACTTGACAGAAACCTGCACTTGTGGTATGTATTCGGAGTCGGCGAGATCGATTTCTGGAACCTTAGACCAGGATTTAGCCGCGTTGGTCAGGTGAGCCATTAAATCTAGATACTTCTGTAAGTAGACTTGGGTTTCCGACTCGGTGATTACTGCCTCTCCCAAGAGATCGATCGTAAAAGCCATCTTCTCTTTTCTGAGACGTTCGACGGTTTTGGTAACTTGCGCTTCGTCTTCGCCAGCGATATATTTTCTAGCGAGGGTTTCCACAGCCTTACTGATAGTTGCAGCGGCTAGAACGGCAGGGGGGGAATTAGGATCGGTAAAATTCAAAATCCCCTTAAGCGCACCCGGCAACTCTACCGATTTATCTCCCAGATACTGTTGCAGGTGATTGGCAATTTCGCCGTTACTCCGCAGGGCCGGTAAAGAATCGATAAAGCGGAATAATTGCACCCGCAGGCCGGGGTTTGCCATAGCCCAAGCCAATAACTTATCATCCCAGCGCATTTGATCCTGTAACTGCGCCCAGAGGGATTTTTTATCTCTCGTTTCCGCTATCAGTTGTCTGGCGATTTCCTGCGTTTTAGTTTCGTAGCTTTGATTCGAGTCGATTTGTATAACCACTATCTTATTACTCCCTGATTTCGGCGCGAGGCGAGCGGTAATTTATATAGCCCAAATACTACATTATAGCTTAAAGATAGTACCTTCCTCTCCCGATTATCGGCGGTTAAGTTTCGGGTTTAAAGTAGTCGAGGATTCTATCGCCGGAATCGGCACGAATTAACGCTACCACTATATTAGGTAAAACCCGGTTATTAGGATAGATTAAGTAGCGGGGCTCCCAACGGGGCTTAAATTTCTCTTTATAAAAATGTAGTCCCTGAAAATTGTAAAACTGATTTAAATGCTTATACAGATAAGATAGAACTTTTTCCAAACGGGGTGAGGAAGCGTCTTGACCGACTCCAGATAGAGCCGCCAAGCCCATGTTAAAGCCGTCAAAACCCCTCGATTTAAAGTTATCGAACATGGAGAGGAATAAAAAATCCATCGTACCGCTTTCTATTTCATTTTTTTTCCTCATTAAATCAATAGTAATTTCATTACTCTGATATTCCGGCACCACATTGGCAAAAGCAGTCACTTCACCTTTATCCGTCTCTACCGTGATAATTTCACAGTCTTTAATATAGCCCTCATTAAACCAGCCGAGAGAGAATTTTTTTTCCGAGCCTTGAGTGTGTTTGAGCCATTCATCGCTGACTTCTTTCAATTTGTTATAAACTTCATCACTGACTGGAGGCTTATAAAAAACTATTTTGTAACCCATCTTGGTAAATTTATTGATGGCGTTACGGAGATTTTTATTGGACTTCCCTTGTATGCTAAAAGCTTTCAGATCTATAATCGCGTCTTCGCCTATCTTTAGAGATTTAAATCCTAGCTGTCTGTAGGTTTCTAAATAGTTGGGTAAAGTTTGATAAAATCCAGGATACCAATCATTTTCCTGACAGAAGATTTGAAAGCCTCGAATAGCTTCCGTCAAGTCTTCCATCGGCCCAATAGGATCACCGAGAGCGATCGCACCCCGACCCTTAGGTACATAGGCGACCATACTCTTCCCCGACGGACTGAAATAATAAGACTTGTCATCAAAGAGGGTAAAGTGGGCTAATGCCGTACAGCCATACTTTTCCACGATTTCTTTTGCTTTCTGCTTTTCGGTTTCCGTCGCTGGTGAACCCCGGAGCAAAACAGGGCGCAATAACATAAAAAGAGCGTAGCTAACGGTTACGGCCCCTACTCCATAAATAGAGTCCGCGAAAAATTGCCCGAAAGGCGTTTGTGGCTGTAACCCGTTATTATCGTCGGTGAAAAACATAGCCAGAGTTTGTAAGACCGCCTGGCGAAAGTTGAAATTAATGTGGTAATGGGTATCTAATAGATAAAATCCCGCCGTACCGTAGGCTAGAGTAAATAATAGGGCGGCTATTAAGACCTTAAATCCCTGGGCTACTGAAGGCCGGTCAGATTGGGCGGTGAAGTCTTTACGCAAGAAGATCAATTGCAGGAGCAAGACGAAAGAGACGATACTCTCTTCAATATCCAGACCTTTCAACAGGTTAAAAATAATTGATACCACCAATAAAATTACTGTTACCAGCCAGGCTACCCGTTTCCGCCGCCATAAATTCAGGGCCAGAATTAATAAAAAAAAGCCGCTGATGGCGGTGATGAAATGACCGTATCGAGCTATATCGATCGGGTAAATATTTTCTAACCACTGCACCCGATCTTCTAAGCCGGGAGTCACGGCCGAAAGTAAATTTATTACCCCCGTGATAGCGGTAAAAATCGCCGTAATCCCTATTCCTATTCTCGTTTTATTGGCTAGCACAAAATTTTTTTACTCTATTTTCATCAAGAGGGGTTTATTTTTTATCATTATATTTTTCTAGAGCTTTCTTAAACTGTTGACCGACATAGGTGAGGGAATCGTAGGAATGTTTATGGATATAGTTCCATCCGTAATCTGGCCCCGTTACCCCGTGGCCGCCGGGGAAAGCATTAAAACTATATGGTACCCCTAGACTCTTTAAAGTCTGAGCGAAACGTTGATTATCTCCCATCGTATCGAAATCCGTAGTACCCGCATCGAAATAAATTCTTACACACGGTAATTTCGCTTTCGGCAGGGTTTGAACTACAGCTTGGGGGCTATTAGTGGGGCCGCTACCGTCGGTAAAATAACCCAGATGGCTGAAGAGAACACAGAATTTATCCGTATTACGCAGGCCGATATTAACGGCACCCCAGCCCCCGGAAGATAAGCCGCCTAAAGCCCATAATCTAGGATCATCGTAGGTTCTATATTTAGACTTAATTTCTTTAACCAGATCCGAGGCGATGAGCGTGGCTATCTTGCCGTTAGGCCCGTCGTAATAGTCTGGATCGAATAGGGGGCTAGAACCACGATTATCGTTGCCGTCGGGAGTGATGATAATCGAAGGCGGTAATTTACCTTGCTTGTAAAGGTCATTTAATACCGGGACTATGCCGTATTTATCGTACCAGGCGCGAGAATCATCGTGTCCGCCGTGAAGGAGGAAGATAACGGGATAGCGTTGATTGGGATTGTCATTGTAGCCGGGGGGGAGGATAACGCCGTAGGGTTTATTTTTCTTCACCGCCGAACTGTAAAAACTCTTGGCTTGAAAGGTCATACCCGAACCCTGGGCGATAATCGGGGGCGGGTCAAATTGTGGCGCACCCTGCATAAATACATACCAATAACCGACACTCCCCAAACAGGCGAAGGCGAGGGCACCTATTCCCAAAGTGGATTTCCAAGTTAATCTCATAAACTTCGTATCCATTGTTCGATCGCCCGATTAAATTCTTGACTGTATTCGGCCATCAATACATGACCCGCCTCGGGGAAATGTAGGTGTTGACCGTGATGAAAATGACTCGTTAATTCTTCCCCCATCTCTTGGGTAAAACAGGAGTCTTGTCCGCCGCTGAATATTAAGGCGGGTACTTCAAAAGCTCTTTGATGTTGATAGCGTTCAAAGAAATTGTAACCCCAAAAAATTTCTAGAGCATGATAAGGATGTATTTTTTTTGGTGTAGGGCTTTCGGCAAAAAATCGCTGCATAGTTTCCGTAGTATGGGAACTGGTCAAATTATTAGAGATGGTTTGTACTGGTTGTAAATGTAATAAATGCCGCCCGACCCATTTTAATAATTTCATCGCGGGTATTTCCCACCAAGGATCTAGATTGTGAGTGCCGCCGGCTACGAGAATCATGCCTTTAACGGGGTGTTTCTGCGCCCACTCCAAACCTAAGGGTACGCCGTAACTATGGCAGCAGAGAATCGGACATTTTATATTTAACGCCGATAATAATCGTTTAAAGTCCCGCCGGTGCCTTCCGAGAGAATAGCGCGAATAGGGGGAAGAATCTCCATGCCCCGCTAAATCGTAGACTAATACTTCCCGCCCCCGGCGAGCAAAAAACTCGTACTGATAACGCCAATTAAAACGATTACCTAGGCCGCCGTGAAGAAATACGAGAGCTGGTTTATCCCCCTCCTGATGACATACCTGGAGGTGTATGTTACCTCTTAAATTAATTAATTGCCCCTGTAATAAGTCTTCTGCCATCGCCGCTTTTTCCATCTCAATTTCACCTTACTTTAAGGCGATGACATACGGGTGTTATTTTTGTGACACTTAGGTTACAATCCCGCAGCCCCACCGTTATCCTTGAGGTTGCCAATCAGATAGAGTAGGGCCATTCTTACCGCCACGCCGCTCGTTACCTGTTGGGAGATGAGGCTGAAATCGGGATCATCCATTAAATCGGAACTAATTTCTACACCTCTATTTACCGGGCCTGGATGCAGAACTTTCACCCCCTCACGACATTGTTTCAAACGCTCTCTAGTAATCCCATAGCGTTGATGATACTCCCGGAGGCTGGGCAGTAAATAAGCACTCATTCTCTCTTTCTGTAGGCGCAGGGTCATGACGAAATCCGCATCACTCAGGGCGGGTTCTATATCCCAGTGTAAGAATAATTTACCGCTATTGGATGGCGGCATTAAATCGCTGAAAAATGTCGGTAGGAGGGTAGGCGGCGCGACTAAATGAACTTCGGCACCGGAGGCGGTGAGACTGCAAATGTTCGATCGCGCTACCCGTGAATGTAGAATATCCCCGACGATGGCAATTTTTTTACCTTCTAATAACTCTAAGCGCGGGCGCTCATCATCGAGAACACAACAGAGGGTAAAAAGATCGAGCAGGGCTTGGGATGGATGCTCGTGTTGACCATCGCCGGCGTTGAGGATACTCACACCCGATTCTAAACGATCCATCTCAGCCGCGATCGTCTGTGGTACTCCTGCCTGTTCGTGACGGATGACGAAAATATCCGTACCCATCGCCACATAGGTTAAAGCCGTGTCGAGAATCGTTTCGCCTTTAGTTAGGGAGGAGCTGCCTGGGGCGAAATTCAATACATCTGCCGAGAGCCTTTTCGCCGCCAGTTCAAAACTACTGCGGGTACGGGTGGAAGGCTCGAAAAAGAGATTAGTAACCACTTGCCCCTGTAGGGCAGGTACTTTTTTGGTGCGCCGGGATAACACCTCTCGAAAACTAGAAGCGGTTTGTAGCAAAATTTCGTATTCTTCTGGTTGCCAATCCTCCAGCCCTAAAATATGATGTCTAGTCCAAGTAAAAGCCATAATCTCACCCGGGTTAAAAAACCAATTGCGCCTTTGCTATTCTAAAATTTTTGTAGCCAGATCATTTAACAATCCTGAAATGAAAAGAAGTTTACTTAAGAAATTGGGCTTGATCGTATCCCTGACACTGAGTTTATCGTTTCCCCTCGCTAGTGTTTCCGAAACTTCAGCAAATACTCCTAACGCCGGTTTGGTTTCTCCTGATACGGGCGTGGACTATAGCACCCTCAGGGATTTGCTCGCCGCCGGGGATTGGCGCAAAGCTAATGACATTACTACCGAATTAGTTCTTAAATCCGTAGGCAGAGATGTAGTTGGCTGGATGTCCGTCGAAGATTTGAAGAAAATGTCCTGTTGGGATTTAGGGACGATCGATCGACTCTGGAAGGAATATTCTAAGGGACATTTCGGTTTTAGCGTTCAGTTTCCCATTTTTATAGCCACCGGCAATAAACCAGGGCGTTTGGTGGCTATTGAAAATTATCAGGAATTCGGCGATCAGGTAGGTTGGAGAAGAAATAGCGACTGGATTATCTTTAAAGAAAATCTCGGTTATTCCTTAGATTCTCCTATGGGTCATTTACCAAGTCTACGTTCCGAATATCAAATCTCGGGTAATCGTTTCGAGTACAGCACCCTCGCTCAAAGAATGGTAGCCTGTAATCTAGTTTCGATTCCTTCAGGCAAATAAAGGCCCGACAAATATTAAAAACACTGGCAGTTAATCAATAGAGAAAAATAAATCTTTCATAGATAGCCTGTTCTAGCCCCGACTCCCGAGTCCCGACTCCCCATTGCCCCCTAAGAAGTCGGTTGTAATCCCAAGGAGAGCTATGATACAAGAACAGTGTTAGTATTTCATTATTTTCTACCATGCTCTCGGCAACCCGCGAAATCCTGATCATTTTCATCCTGATTCTCATTAACGGAGTCTTCGCCCTATCGGAAATCGCTGTAGTGTCCGCCAGGAAAACCCGTCTAGAACAATTAGCCCGGGATGATCGTCGCGCCCTCGTAGCTCTTGAGCTTGCCAACAATCCCAATCAGATCCTCTCCACCGCCCAAATCGGTATCACCTTAGTGGGGATTTTCGCGGGTGCCTACGGTGGTGCTAATGTCGCCAGCCACGTCGAAGGTTTACTCAAAGGAATCTCATGGTTAGAACCGTACAGCCGCCCCCTATCCCTCGGGATAGTAGTCCTATGTATCACCTATTTCTCTCTGGTGGTAGGTGAATTAGTCCCGAAGCGTCTCGGTTTGAGTAATTCAGAAAAAATAGCCATACTCGTCGCCACACCTTTAAAGTGGTTATCTAAAATCGCTTCTCCTATTGTTCATCTCCTCAGCCAATCGACTAATTTAATGTTGCGCTTACTGGGTATAAGTATTAACGATACAGATCCACCGATTACGGAAGAAGAATTGAAGGTGATGCTCAGACAGGGCACGGAAGCGGGAATGTTTGAAGTGGCCGAGCAGGATATGGTGGAGAGAGTTTTAGAATTGAGCGATCGCAAAGTTAGCGCCATCATGACTACCCGCCCAGAAATAGTGTGGCTCGATCTCGAAGATTCTTCCGAGATTAATCGGCAAAAAATCACCGAGAGCAAACATACCCGTTTCCCCGTCTGTCAGGGTAGTCTCGATGAAGTCTTGGGTGTGGTGGAAGTTACAGATTTACTCTCAGATTGTTTCGATGGCAAGGGTTTTGAACTCGCCAACTCCCTACAACAGCCCTTATTCGTTCCCGAAAGTACCCGGGGATTAAAGGTGTTGAAACTTTTTCAACAGAGCGGTCATCATGTGGCTCTGGTGGTGGATGAATACGGTGTGATTCAGGGTTTGGTGACTCGTAAAGATATTTTAGAAGCGATAGTCGGTGATTTACCCCGCTTAGATGATATGGATGATGCGCAGATGAATCAAAGGGAAGATGGTTCCTGGCTTCTCGATGGGATTCTCTCCATTGAAGACTTTAAAGATATTTTTCATATAGAAGAATTACCTGGAGAAAAACAAGGTAATTATCATACTCTCGGCGGTTTTATTATCACTCATCTCGGAAGAATTCCCAGTGCGGCTGACTATTTTCAATGGCAACATCTCCGTTTTGAAGTAATGGATATGGATGGGAATAGAGTGGATAAAATATTAGTTATGCCCGTAGATAGTGAAGATGAAACTAAAGATGAAAATAATTAAATATTCTGGATTAATACTCTGCACATCACTGCTACTAAAAAGTAATGTAATAGCGGAAACTCCTAAGAAGAAAATTAATAACTTTGAAGCGGCTTTACAAATTTTAATAAGCAGAATCAAGCAGGATAAAATCTATCCGAATTTAACCTGTTTATTATTTCTGGAGGAAAGTCAGACCCCAGATTATTTTGAGGTGGCGATCGAGGAAAAACACGGCGATGGTTGTCCGGGCGATCCGAATACTTCTCCCATTGTTGATCGTTTTCGCGTCAGTCCGGAAGGTAATATTCTCCGATGGAACGTAGTAGATGGAATTTTTGTTCCTTATAAGTAAGGAAAAGTGAGTGTTAACTCACTTTTCACTTTTATTATTCTTTGATCACTCCCTGACCGAAGAATTTAGGTGGTGCGGCGAGGGTATAAATCTCTTTATTTTCTTCGATCGCCGTCCTAATATATTTAGGTGTCTGTAACATCCCCAGTAGGGTCATGCCATCGATTAACTTTAAGCCGCCGGTAGTTTTTTCGGCGAGAATTTTATCCACCGTATCGGGCTCGGGGCGAGTATCTAAAGGCTCATTACTACAGAGGGTGAATCCCCAGGGCGAACCATAACTCGGAGTCGGGGCGCAGTAAGAATGAACGTAGGGAAATACAGCTTTTAAGGTGTTCACCAAGCGGGCGTGATACATTACCGATGGAGGGGAAACGGGGCCAGATTGAACGATTACCAAACCTTTCTCCGCTAATACTCTTTGCAGTTTCTCGAAATATTCTTTAGTGAAGAGGGGGAAGGAAGGCCCGTCACCGATCGGATCTACCAAGTCGGAGATGATAATATCCCATTTATCCTCAGTAGTATCTAGCACTTGTAACGCATCGGCTACCACCAATTCAAAGCGAGGATCATCAAAACTGCCCTGGTGCATTTCTGATAGGTGTTGTTTACACGCTTCCACTACTTCACCGTCAATATCGATCATCATCACCCTTTCGATTTCTTTCCAGCGCAGTAATTCCCTCGTAGTAGCGCCTTCGCCACCGCCCAAAATTAAAGCCGTCTTAGCCGCTCCGTGGGTTATCATACCGGGTTGCACTAAAGCTTCGTGGTAGATGAATTCATCCCCCGTACAGGATTGCCACTTACCATCGAGTACCAACCCTTTACCGTAAGCCCCAGATTCGACTATATACATCTCCTGAAACTCGGTTTTACAGTAGGCTAATATGGTCGTTACTCCGTGACTGTAAATGTCCCAGGGTGTTATATACTCGTTAACCCACAAATCCGCTTTTAGTTCACTTCCTGCCATAATATCCCCTCCTATGGAAAAATTTAGCACAATCTATAACCATATCATTTATTTATCTCTACTGTCAAATAAAGATATTTTTCGCAAACGGGGTAAACTAAATAACAATACTTTTGCACTGATAAATTATGACCCCGTCCGTTGAGTTCGATGCTGAAAGCACGCTACGCGCCCGCGCTGCCCTACTGCGGGAATTATATCAATCCCTACGTCCGGGACAGAAGAGATTAGCGGAGTGGCAGGGGGGCAGAATGGCGATTTCGGCGGTGCCGGGGGCGGGTAAATCCCACAGTCTAGCGATCGCGGCGGTGACAGCGATCGCCAAATATCAACTACACGCACGTAAACAGTTAGTTATCGTCACCTATACCCGTTCAGCCGCATCCAGTATTAAAGCCAAGGTAAAAGCAGAGTTAAAACGCCTACAATTACCCGCCAACAGTTTCACGGTGCAAACTTTACACGGATTAGCTTTAAATATAGCGGGGCGTTACCCGAATCAGTCAGGATTGAACCTGGAAGAATCTAACCTGATCGTACCCAATGCCGCCCACAGGATCATCAGGATGAGTGTAGAAAGATGGATCAACGATAACGCCATAACTTACGCGAGTTTAATAGAAGGCAAAGGTTTCGACGGCGAAGAGAGTGAAAGATTACGGCGACAGTCCATATTAAGAACAGAAATACTACCAGAACTAGCCCATACAGTGATCCGAGCCGCCAAAAGTTCCGGATTGAAGCCCGAGCAGATTTGGGAGTGGAGCCAACAGAATCAGGACAGTTATAACATCCTGGGCATCTCGGCGGGTTTATATCAGAACTACGAAGAATTAATGAGGGGGAAAAACTTCATCGACTACGACGATATGATCCTATCGGCGCTACGAGTTTTAGAAGATGACACCATCCGGGGACAATTACAGAGTCAGTACTTCGCCGTCTTCGAGGATGAGGCCCAAGATTCCAGCCCCCTGCAAGAAAAATTAATCACCTTACTAGCCGAAAAAGAAGGAGCGTCTGAACCCAATTTAATCCGCGTCGGCGATCCTAATCAGGCGATCAATTCCACTTTCACGCCCGCCGATCCCATTTATTTTAATTGGTTCTGTCTCCTGTGCGAAGAGAAAGGTAATCTGGCTACTATGGCTCAAGCAGGACGCAGTAACCCGATAATTATAGAAGCCGCTAACTTTATTCTGCGCTGGGCTTATCAACAATGGCGGCAGACGAATAAAGATAAACAAGAGAGCGAAAGCCCTTTTCGACCCCAGGATATAGAACCGGTGGGCGAAGATGATATACAACCCAATCCGCCAGCCGAAGGTAAGGGGGTGGAGATTTATCAACCGCGAGATATTTACGAGACGGTGGAGTTAATCGAGAAGCGAGTGATCGAGTTATTGACTAGCAACCCGGAGCATAACGCGGCGGTATTGGTAAGGGAGAATAAACAAGGGAGGTTTCTCGCTCAGAAACTGGGGCATTTAAGCAAGAATTACGGGATAAAAGTATTCGAGGCTAACGAGATCGATCGCTTTTCCCAGATCCCGGAAGATATGTATAAATTATTAGTATTCCTCGATCGACCCCATTCCCCAGACAATCTCAAAGCCGCCCTAGAGATATTACAGAGGAGAGAATTGATCCCGGTGATGGACTTGAACCCCCTATCCACCTATCCGGAACAGTTTCTCTACCCAGGCATACTACAAACAGGGCAAGGGGCGCAAAAACCAGCGATAGAGACGACGAGACGCTATTGCTGTCGTTTGTTAAAAGCTAAGATCGAGTTACCCCATTATCATTTGATGCCTTTTCTGGCCATGACTTTAAGATATACCGGTTCAGAACTGGCCACGGTACAGAAACTAGCCGCCAGACTTGATCGAGAGACGAAAAGTAATGGAGGGTTGAAAAATACCATAGAGGCTCTCAATAATCTGATAGTTTCCGAACGTTTTGAAGGGGTAGAGGAGGACAACGACGACCAGTATACGAGAAAAGGGCAATTAACAATCATTACCATGCACAAAGCCAAGGGATTAGATTGGGATTATGTCTTTATTCCCTTCTTGCACGATGATATTATGCCAGGAAATCTAAGGGCACCGAGAGGAGCGCAATTTTTAGGGGATTATACCCTCGCAGAGGTGGCAAGATTACAGATAAGAACAAGCCTGCACTCAGGTCATTTTAACGGCGATAACGCCCTCGATATTCCTTCGCCCTTAGAAGCTTGGCAAGCAGCCGAGCAGTTAAAAATAGCGGAAGAATATCGTCTGTTTTATGTAGCGATGACGAGGGCGAAACGATTGTTATGGATGTCGGCAGAAAAACAAGGATTCTATCGTTGGAATCTAGCCCGTGACGATAATTCTAGTCAATTACAAGATAAAACCCCTTCGCCCGTCATCGGGGCGCTACTGAAACGGTTTCCCAGCGCTTATACCGTTGCATAAACTACTATCAAAACCTTTCGCAGTAATTGTTACAATAAAATTTGCTATCGGTCTTACTTAAACCCCTATGGTAGATTTTCAAGACGCTTTCGATGTAATCGTGGTAGGAGCAGGGCACTCTGGTTGTGAAGCGGCGCTAGCTTCTGCTCGTCTCGGTTGTCGTACCCTGATGTTAACCCTCAACCTGGATAAAATCGCCTGGCAACCTTGTAACCCCGCAGTAGGAGGCCCGGCGAAATCCCAGTTAACCCACGAAGTAGATGCCCTCGGCGGCGAGATAGGGAAGATGGCCGATCGCACCTATTTACAGAAACGTGTTCTCAATATTTCTCGGGGGCCGGCGGTGTGGGCGTTGCGGGCCCAAACCGACAAACGGGAATACGCAGCGGTGATGAAAGATATTGTTGAAAATCAACCTAACCTAGTTATCCGCGAGGGTATGGTGACGGATCTAATCCTCGGTAAGAATGAGGAAGTTCTCGGCATAGAAACCTATTTTGGTGCTTGTTTCGCCGCTAAAGCCGTTATACTCACCACCGGCACCTTTATGGAGGGGAAAATCTGGATTGGGGGGAAATCCATGTCGGCGGGTAGAGCGGGAGAATTCGCCGCTGTCGGCCTGTCCACAACCCTTAATAGATTGGGTTTTGAAACAGGAAGGCTAAAAACCGGTACCCCCGCCCGCGTCGATAAACGCTCCGTAGATTATTCCCGTCTCGAACCCCAACCCCCTGACAAGGAAATTCGCTGGTTTAGCTTCGATCCCGAGGCCCATATCGTGCGCGAACAAATGAACTGCTATCTCACCCGCACCACAAGCGAAACTCATAAATTAATCCGGGATAATCTTCACCTATCTCCAATTTACGGCGGCTTTATCGACTCGAAAGGCCCCCGTTACTGCCCGTCTATAGAAGATAAGATTGTTAGATTCGCCGATAAGGAAAGTCATCAGATTTTCATCGAACCAGAGGGGCGGGATATACCAGAGCTTTATATTCAGGGTTTCTCCACCGGCTTACCAGAAAGTGTACAACTGGCTATGTTACGCACCCTGCCGGGTTTGGAAAACTGCACCATGTTACGCCCAGCCTACGCGGTGGAGTACGACTATATACCGGCTACCCAGTGCTATCCTACCCTGATGACTAAGAAAATCGAGGGCCTATTCTGCGCGGGGCAGGTTAACGGTACTACCGGTTACGAAGAGGCGGCGGCGCAGGGAATAGTAGCCGGGATTAACGCGGCTCGTTTTGTACGGGGCAAAGAAACGATCGTTTTTCCCCGCGAGGATAGTTATATCGGCACTTTAATAGACGATCTATGTACTAAAGACCTGCGCGAACCCTATAGAATGTTAACCAGTCGCTCGGAATACCGTCTCGTACTGCGCTCCGATAACGCTGACCAACGTTTAACACCCCTAGGGCGAGAAATCGGCTTGATTGACGATCGCAGATGGCAATTATTCCAAGATAAACAAGCTCATATCATCGCGGAGAAAGAGCGCCTCTACGAAACCAAGGTGAAAGAAAGGGATGAGGTGGGAATCGCCATAGTTGAAGACACCGGGCAGAAAATTAAAGGCTCGTTGTCTCTGGCGGATTTATTGCGGCGGCCGGGATTCCATTACGCCGATCTCGATCGTTATTCTCTCGGTAATCTGGATGTTTCCCGTGAAGAAAGGGAAGTGGTGGAGATAGATATTAAATATTCCGGCTATCTCAAACGCCAACAGCTTCAGATCGACCAGATAGCCCGTTTGAGTAACCGCAGTCTGTCGCCAGAGCTAGAATATATGAAGATAGAAACCCTATCGATGGAAGCGAGGGAGAAACTGAATAAGATCAAACCGGCTACGGTGGGACAGGCTTCCCGTATCGGGGGGGTAAATCCAGCCGATATAAACGCCCTGTTAATCTATCTGGAGTTGAGGCAGGGGGTTAAAAAATAATGGTTCTCGTGCAACTACAACAAATTTTAACTTTGCATTATCTGCCGTACCAGCGTTAAAGCCGAATAACTCACCCCCGCCGTACCCTCGCCTGGATGGGTAGAGTCGCCCACCAACCATAGATGAGGTATGGGGGTACGGGTGGCGATACCGAAGGGGCCAAAAGTAGATACCCTCTGGCCCACACCCCCCACGATTCCCCTATCCCGGGCGGTGAAATGGGCGAAAGTGCGGGGGGTAGCTGCTTCCTGATGCAGTATCGTCTCGGGCGTTAAATTGAAATAACCCCTCAAACGATCGATCGCCACGCGGGTATACTCTTCCTTAATAGCTTTATACTTGGCTTCGTCTGAGTGTCCCCAAGCCCTGACATCGGTGAAGGATGAGGCGATGATAGTGGCCTTACCTTCCTCTGCCCGTCCATCTCCCGGCTTACTAACGGAGACAAACAGAGAATTATTCTCTCCTACCGGCCCCTCATAATCATAAAGAAATTGCAGGTGAGGCGGACAATCGCCGGGGATGGCGCTTCTATCTACCCCCAAATACAAAACGAAAGCCCCTGACGGCTGAGGTAATTTATCGATTCTCAACTTATATAGCGCCGGAATAACTTCCCTATCTAATAACCCTGGAATATTCTGTATCGGTACGTTAGCCACTACATGATCCGCCCTTTGCGTAATTACTTCTCCGGTTTTTTGATTCCGCACCATCACACCCGTAGCTTTACCGTTTTCGGTGATGATTCTCTCTACGCTGTGGCGCAGATGTAATTTACCGCCGTACTTCTCTAAAGCCGATTGCAAACGATCGCTCAATACCTGCATACTCGGTTCTAAATGGGACAATCCTTGAGGTGACTGGGATACCGCCAGAGCCGTAGCCGCGTATAGTAGGGCCGTTTCATCCGCTCCCACCTGAGAATATAATTTTAACTGCATATCTAGGAACGTTTTCAAACGTCGATCGTCCTCCAGTCCGTAAAGACGCAGAGCATCCCCCACCGTCATCAAAGTAAAAGGCACAGTGATCATCGTCTCCGGGCGTAAGGCGCTTACCAACTGCCACAGATCCCAGAGGTTACGGGGAGGTAATACTGGATCACGATTTTGAAACTCCCAACTGACGGCAAAGAGTTTCTGTAATAATCCCCAGAAAGGCTCACTACCTGGAAACTGTCTCTCTCTCTCCCATCGCCATTTATCCGGATCGCGCCAGACGGAAATCGGACTCGTTTCACCAGGTAAGAATACCGCACAGGCTGGATCGCAGGGGGTAGAGGGGGGTAACTCTATATCTAATTCTTTAAAAATACGGTGATGGATACCCCCAGGTTCTAAACCCGCCACCTGCGTCGCCCCCACATCGAAGGTGAAGCCCTTGCGTCGGAAAGTAGAGGCGCAACCCCCTGCTACTAAAGCCTGCTCGTATACCGTGACATCATAACCGCGCCGCGCCAGTAAAGCCCCCGCCGTTAAGCCACCTATCCCCGCACCGATGACGATAATCCGTGTCATTGTTACATTTCTTAATATTCCTTCTCATATTCTAACTCTGAGAATATCCCGGTGCATGAAAGCCCGATCGATCAATGATTGTTTTCTCTCTGGTGCGAGAGGTTCACCGTTAGCGTAAAAATCTATCCAGGCTCGACCGATCGCGTGAGGATCATCGGGAATTTCTGCCATCTCCCAACCAGTGAGGCCCACTTCCGACATCAATCGGCTCACTTTCGGATCGTAGCTGATGGCAAAACAGCGACAGTCTTCGGCCGCAGCCATGATCAGACTATGGTAACGCATCCCGATCGTCATCTCGACCCCCCGAAACAACCCTTTTAACTGTCTCGGGTCTTCTAATTTGATAATCTCATAAGTGCCAAATGGTAAATCGTGAGATAGGGTTTCAGCTAAGGATAAATCTTGAGATAGTTGAAAGGGGACTAATAAGATAAACGCGCCGGTAGCCTTTTGTAAATCACGCAGGGCTTGACTTATCGCCTCCAGACGGGCGGGAGTTAGGGAGGAATGGGGGCGAAGGTTGACGGCGATTCTCGGCGCGGGTAAGTCCCACAATCCCGCTATGGGTTTAGATTCTAACGCCCACACTGGATCGGGGGCGATTATGGGTTTAATATTCCAATCCGTGACCAATTGGGCTGAGGCGTAATCTCTGACGCTGACGGCGGTGCATTTTTGCAGAACGCTTTTCGTCAGCCAACGGGTGAGATCGGATTGTAGGGGCCCGATACCCTGCGCCCAGGCGATCGTTTTCAGTCCCAAAAATTGCGCTAAAGCCATCAATCCCCCGTAATAAAAGGGGCTGAGGCGGCTCGTCACATCTTGCATCAGACTTCCTCCCCCCCAAATAAATACATCGGCATCCTTAAGAGTATTCCAAACTCTGGGCCAATCACGAGTCGGGCAGGTTTGCACCCCGTAGGTTCGAGAGGTTATGTCGGGATTATTGGAGAGGACGATCGGGGTCATCTCTTCGGGTAACATTTGCAATAGAGTTACTAACAGGGCTTCATCGCCGCCGTTGCCTTTGCCGTAATAACCACAGATGACCGCTTTCATTCAACTTCTTCCTTAATCGTCCATTTGCCAGGGTTCGGTGAGGTTATTCTCGTCGAGAATATTTTTCGCCCTCAGAATTACTACTAGCTGACCGATTAAAGTCGCTTTTGGTTCTTCGGCGTACCACTGTAGGGACAGATTATCATCTTGTTGAGCTAGAAAATAGCTGTTATCGTCCCAGGTAGTGGCAGCGCGATCGATTACCACTAATACCTGTTCCGTTTTTCCAGAGATCGATCGCGGTAAATGCTCGCTTTTCCATAAAATTGCTACTGGGTCTGTAGCCTTTAATACACTTTGCCAACCAGGTAGGGGTACGACTTTCCCCCCCGTCTGAGTTTGAACAATTTGGAAAGGCTCCTCTACTATCAGGGGCGAAGTATTAGCGATTTCCTCCGCCCTGATCGGATAGGCACCCACGAGAGGAATAACTCGGGCTAATTGGTCTTCATCTTCAAGACGATGCACCGGCAGTAAAGGGGCGCTCTTAGCGGGCGCGGCACTAAAATCGCTGAGCAGAGCTTCTATCGCCCTCCTGCCGCTCTCGGAGGCGACGAACCTTAACCCCTTGGCGATGAGACGAGCCCGCTCCTGTAAATCCCGCTTTTGCTTGGCCCGTTTCCAGCACAGATAAGCCACCGCATCCCCCGCATCCCGGGTGAATTCCGAGGGCATTTGAGCGAGGCGGGAAACCTCTTGAATAGCTTTTGCGGCTTCGTGTGCTTCTTCTAATTCGAGGCGTTTATCTTTTGCTAAGACGGCAGCCGCCAGACGTTGTTCGTTGTTGAGGATACGGAATTCATAGAGAACATCGCTCCGGGGGCCGCGATAGTAATCTAATAATTCTTTCGTACCGCCGGATTTGACCAAGCTTTCAAACACTTGAGAGGCGACGACGATCATATTCTGTTGAACCGCCTGAAATCCCGTTTGCTCGAAGATGTATTGGCAGTCATAGCCGGCTTTTTGTAGTGTTTGGCATTTTTTCCCCCAGTCAACCCAATTCCCTTCTTTGTGGAGGAGCGATCGAAATATTTCCCGAGCAGTTTCCTCCGATAATTGGTGAGCTGTTCCTTGGGGCTGTTCTATCATAATCCTATTCTTGATAACAAAAAATTATAATAACTCCGAGAATTCTTAAGTAGGAGTTAAGGTTTACAGGATACACTAATATCATACCCTCCCTCGTAACTAATAGGGTTGACTTACCTTCAATGTCTAGATTACCAATAAACGGACGCATTCCCCCGACCTCTAAACCGAGTCAGTATCGACAACCGCCCCGACGGGACAAGCGAAACCTCAAAGATAGCGCCCTCGGGCTAGTATCCACCCTGAGTTTTCCCGCCATCGTCGGCACGGCGGACATGATGCTCAAATCGGCGGAAGTAACCCTGGTGGGGTACGAAAAAATCGGCGGGGGCCACTGTACGGCGATCGTCCGAGGCAATATCGCCGATGTCAGATTAGCAGTGGAAGAAGGCGCGAAAACGGCGGCTCAGTTCGGGCAGTTGGTTTCTAAACTAGTTATAGCGCGACCGATGCCCAATTTAGAGGCCATATTTCCGATCGGCAGTCGTTTAGTAGAATTGGCTCAGAATCGCCGGGGTTATAGCCGCCTGAGCAATAAATCGATCGGACTTTTAGAAACCCGGGGCTTTCCCGCTATGGTAGGTGCGGCCGATGCGATGTTAAAATCCGCTGACGTGCAGTTAGCTTCCTACGAAAAAATTGGCGACGGCCTATGTACCGTGATAGTTAGGGGTTCGGTGGCGAATGTGGCCGTAGCTATAGACGTGGGTATGCAGGAAGCCGAAAGAATCGGCGAACTACACGCTGTGATGATCATCCCGAGACTACTAGAAGATTTAGAACATACCCTACCAGTGGCGAGTTATTGGATAGATGAGCAGGAACCTTTACCGATGTTATTACCGAATACGGTGAGAGAAAAACAAAGGGAATTGGTGGCTTTGCCGGAGTTGGAAAAAACCGTTAAACCCCTGCGCCGCCCTCAAACAGAAGATTTAATTCACGCGGAGATAATCGACGACGAAACTCTCTAACATAGCATCGCTCAGAGCAATAACCGCGTTCTGTCCCCCGAAACCGAAACCGAAATTAAGAACATTACGCACCTTTTTGGGGGTGGCGCTCCTTAATAGATTCAATTCAAAGGCTGGCTCTCTCAAACCGACGCAAGGCGGCAAAATTTGCTCTTTCAGCCCCAACAAACTCCACGCCAATCCTAAAACCCCCGAAGCTCCCAGAGTATGCCCACTGGCTCCCTTAGTGGAACTCACCGCCACCGTTTCAGGGAATAAACCCCCGATTAACTCCGCCTCCCGAAGATCGTTTAACCGGGTACTCGTACCGTGACAGTGTATATAGTCTATATCTTCGTATTCAATGCGGCTTCTTTTTAAACACTGCCTGATAGCCCTAATTCCGCTTCCCGAATCCCCGGAAGGTGCGCTGACATGATCTCCATCACAGGTAAAGGCGAACCCCTTTATACGCCCGTAAATTCTCGCCCCTCGTAAGCGTGCCGCCTCCGACGACTCTAGAACGAACAGCGCTCCTCCTTCGGCTAAAACTAATCCCTCTCTCGCTACATCGAAGGGATAACAGCCAGTACGCGCTAAAGCTCCCATACGATCGAACCCCGCGATAGTTAGGGGAGTTATCGGCGTTTCCACCGCCCCAGCAATAACCCGCTCGCATTGACCCGATTCAATCAATTCTACACCCTGCGCGATCGCCCACATACCCGTCACGCAAGCCGCCATCGGTGCTGACACAGGCCCCTGACTGCCGATAATCCGGGCCACTTCCAGAGCAGGGCCATGAGGTAAAGTTAAGAGCCAATTTTCTAAGGGGTAAGGATGGAGGGGGATAAAACCTTGTAATTCGCTGCTTAATCCTTCCCAAACTCCCTGAAAAGAACGACTCGATCCCACAACCACCCCGCAAGCCGATAAATCTCCGTCCAAGCCGGAATCGGTGAGGGTATCTTGTAGGATCGAGCGAGTCAATTCTAGTAAACCGGTTGGTTTATCGCTGGTTAGCCCCATCGGCAGGGGAGAAAAGATAGAGAAGGGCTGATGTAAACCTATTCCCGTCTCCCCCTTCAATAATCTCTGCCAAGCCGGTTGCAAAGGGCCTAAACAACACCGTAAACCGATACCAGTTACTACAACCAATTTAGTTTTTCAGGTTTTCTATTCCCGAGACTACTTTAGCCGATTGAATTTTATCCCCCTGCTTGATGCCTTCTACTACGTTCATACCCTCTGTCACGTAACCGAACACAGCATAATCACCATCGAGGAAACCGATGTCCGATAGGGCGAAATAGAACTGTGAAGAGGCAGAATCGGGAGCTTGAGAGCGAGCCATAGCGATCGCGCCTTTTTTATGATTCAATACTACCGGAGGCTCGGAAAAACCCGCTTGTTGGCCGATCGATTTACTATAAATCGGCTCCGGCTGATCCTTTAACTTAATCTCTAAAGGTATATTGCGAGGTCTTTTCGTCGTCGGATCGATAAAGCCGCCCGTTCCAGTACCATTGGGATCACCCCCTTGAGCGACGAAGGGCTGGGGAGTTTTAACGACGCGGTGGAAGGTTAGCCCATCGTAAAAGCCCCTCTGTACCAAATCAACGAAATTACCTGCAGTTATCGGGGCATTATCGCCATCGATTTCAATAGTAACGGGTGAACCATTGATGATCATTTCTACGGTAGCTTTTCCATCTAAACGAGGCTTATAACTTGTCATACTGAGTGCGGTACTTTGAGCAATAGGGGTAGGAGCGGACTCCGATGTAGTTTCTGAGATAGCCTGGTTGGAAGAACAACCAAACAGAGTGATAGTGCTGATTAAAACTAGGCAGCACAGGGATAATAAACGATGCTTGAGCCAAATCATGCTTATAGATTCTTCTTACAGTCCTTCTAAAGGCACTTCCAAAAAGCGGGCCAACTCGGCCGCCTGATTTTCTAATTCTGACAGAGAAAGGGGACGACCGACACGGGTGAGGGGAATATCCCGACGCTGTTTGATCTTCAAATATAATTCTCGTTTCGGATTCAAACCTTCTCTGACTTCCGCTTTCACCGCCTGCACATCTTTGATGGGCCAATCTAAATCGATACGGCGATTCTTGCCGGGATAGCCCCAGCGGAAAATTTTGATCACCCCTGTCTTCTTATTGAATTCGTTATAACCGCCCCCCACATCCCATAGGATAACCAGCCAGAGATAGATAGCCAGTAACGTGCCCGCCGTACCGTAGAAGAGTAGGGCTATACCTTGGGGGATGAATTGTAAGTCCGTAGTGTTGCTTACAAGCAGTAGGTTAGTTTTTAAATAACTGGAAAGTCCGCCTAAGAGAAAGCCGATACCACCAATAGAAACCACTATCGCCCACCAGTAGTTACTGAAGCGTCGAGAGCCTGTTACCTCTTGACGTAGAATGAGATTTGTGTCGGTCATTTGCTCGGTTTTCATAAATTTTTCTTAAGGTTTCTTAGTTGGATTTTATCACCGAGGCCCGATCGACTACTATTATCTTTTATTAATCGCTTTCCCTAGTCGGCTATGAATCCCCTCACCCTCAACCTATTACAAGGCTCTGTCTCTTTCCGCTTCACCCCCGAGGCTGCTGCATCACTCAAACAAGAGATTAATCTCCTCATGGATAGCTTGAAGATCATCGCCGCTAACTCCTCCTCGGGCGGTAAGCCCAAACCTCAGAAAAATATGGAGTATACCCACACCGGAGAGGTTTTTTTCGAGGTATTCTGTAATCCTAATATCTATCCCAGTCCCTTCGCCGCTAAAGTCCTTTTGACCGTTCGAGACGATCGTATCCGTCTTACCAGCGAGGCTGAATTGATGCGCTTGCTCGATGATTTAGAGCAATATCTCTCCTAATCGTCGTGCCAGATCTCCGATCCCAGTAAATCCGCGATCGGATCTCTCAAGAGATAATCCTCTTTCTCCAATTCCGTTTCTATACACATCCACTCTCGCGGCGGTATGAACTGACAGAGAATATAAATGGGTTGTTGACGACTGATAGCGCCTTTTTCTATTAATTGTCGAGCCTCCTGCTGTAACATATCTACGGAATAGTGAGCGGAGAAAGGGGAAGACAGGGTTTTGCTACTCATATGCAACCAACTTTTTTACTAATGAGGCTCTTTACTTATAGTAGTCTAATCGCCTACTAAAAAGGGAATTTTTTGCCGTATAGATAGTTACACTATTTCACTAAAGTTGTACTATTATTACGAAATTACATTTTTTCTTAACCTTCTTAGGATTAAGCCCTAGTTTTACCTAGGGCGGATGTTTTCAAGCTGTTACTGATTTTGTTAATCTAGTTCACTAGTTCTCTGACTCTGCAGAGTTATTACAAAGGGTTGTCTAATCGTTGTCCCAGCTCTCGTTTGCTATCAAATCACCGATTTGGTCTCTCAATAAATAATCACATCTTTCTAATTCGCACTCGACACAGACCCATTCTCTAGCAGGTATGTACTGGCAGAGGGTATAAATGGGTTGGTGGCGACTGACTACGCCCTGCTCCACCATTTGACGTACTTCGTCTTTGATCATTTTGATCGAGTAGTTAATGATGGGCTGGGTGGGGAGGGTTATAGAACTCATAGGAAATATCCTAGATCAACAAATAAGTCTTATTAATTAACTATAGTGTAACGCCTAAAAATAGAAAATAGATTTTTTGCTGTATAGTTCATTACAATTTCTTATTTAATCTCCGATCCTGACGGCACAAGCATTAGGGATTGGTTAAGAATAGTTAAAAAATGAAACTATTCAGCAAAGCGATCGCCACTTCTCCCATCGACAGGCCAATCGGCATTTTCACCGCCGATGATGACCCGTTTCATCTCAAAATATTCCTCGCTCATACGGCGGAGACAGTTAAGGAGAATATCGAGGGCGAGTAGATCGCTAGTACCGAGGTCGAACCAGCAGCGGGCCCAAGTTCCCAGATATTCAACGTCGCTCATATTGTGCATCGGGGACATAAGAGAATTTTGCGCCATATCTTCATCGTATTCCATATAGCTAATATCGATACCAGTTTCTTGAATTTGCAGATTTTCAGCGTTAAAACCGCCCAATTTGCCGATATAAAACCAAGAATCTAACAACTCTTCTAAATATTGTTGTTCCATCCCTGAGGGTACGGTAGGGAACTCTATCCAGAGCCAGAGGTCGAAAGGATTGAACTCACGAAATTCTATTTTCATAAACTAAGAAGTGGGGGAGGTAAGAGAGTTTTTAAATTTCCAAACGCAACTAGAGACGATATTGGTGATAGTGTGGGCGATGATCGGAATTAAGAGATTATTGGTAGCCAAAGCCGTATAACCGAGGACGAAACCGACTATAGTAGCCCAAAGCACATAGGGCCATTGTTTCAAACTACTGAAGTGCAGAATCCCGAAAATGAAACTAGATATGATTAACCCTTGGAGATTCAAACCCAATATAGGTAACATAACGCCCCGAAATAATAACTCTTCGCTCAAACCAGGTAACAAACCCACCCAGATTAAGTCAGGCCAGGCTAAAGGATTAATCACTAATTTCAGATAGGAATCGGCGCTAGCTCGGTAAGTAGGCCAAAGACGATATAGTAGGCCGCTGACGGTACTAATTCCCGTAGCTAAGCCGAAAGCGATAAGCAGCGCCGGCAAGTTAAAAACTACAGGAATTAAATTAGCTCCGGTAAAGTAGAGGGAGAGCTTGGCGATGGCTAGTAGAATTACTGCCGTCACTCCCATAAAAATTAATATTTGATTGCGAGTGAGAGATTCAGAATCGGGATTCGGATAATTAGTCACAAAAATTTAGGAATTAGGACGCAAAGGGGAAAAATCAGGCTCGTAGACATCGAGATTAACCCCGGCTCGATCGCTGACGAGGATGCCGAGAGCCTCTATATACGAGTTTACCCTAATTGCCTTGATACCTAGAGGTTCGGGATATACTCTCATCCGGGTTTGATTGTTACCCACCGCGACAATTAAAGTCGAGCGGGCGCTTAAAGCCAGTACCGCCGGACTACCACAAGCTGAGGCGGGAATAACCAGAGCCGATACCTCGTCGGCCCAAACGCTGCTGTTTCCGCCCCGGGATACGAATTGAGGGGCGCGACTCAACCCAGCTAACACGCAGGGTAGGAAGGTATAACCGATTTCCTCGGCTGCGGCCCGGGGTGAGATACTGGCATCCAATGGTAAGGGAGAGAGCGCGGGGGCGTGAGCCGCTGGGATTCTCAGATGACGCACGACTAGGTGAGATATTACAGCCTCGGCTCCTGCTAAAGGATCTACCCCGCTGCCGTGTCGGTATTGGTGTAGGGTTAAACTATCCGGATCATCGGGAAATCTGGCGACGATAGCTATCGCCTCCGCCCTACATACATCTTTTAATTTTTGGGCGGCCCGTAATAATGAACCAGAATTACCGATAGTACCCCAACTAGCACCCGAGAGCGATTGACGCAATTCTATGTTGAGGGGGGCATCGGTAATGACGTAATCGGTGAGGGATAAACCGAGAGTCGCCCGCGTCGCCTCCGCCGCTTGTAGGTGCCGGGTTAGTAAATCCGGTTCGATCGACCGATCGAATAGCAATCCGATACGATTATGATGTACTGGTTGTAATCCCCAATCCCCCCGAGCGAATCGATCGAGCGCGTATCCTTCCACATAATAGGTATTATCGAGGGGCCAATACAGACTCGCGCCGTTGAGTACGTTGGGATGGGTAATCAGGCGATCGCAAATCTCCGCCATAGCGCGGGCTACCGGAAGCCCATCCCCAGCGTAACCTCCGATACGGGCACCGATACCGGTGGGGATAATTAAAAGCGTTGTATAGGGGCGTTGGGACACTATTCTTCAGTAGTAACGATAGCTTCAACCTTAACCGTATTTTCGTCCTGATTTACTTCAGTAATCGCCCAGCGTAGAGGTTCACCCCGTTTAGATAATTCTTTTTCTATCTCTTGTTGTAATTCAAGGGGATTTTCTTTGAGGTCGATTTCTGCGGCGATAAAATGGGTGGTCATAGAGGTAGGTGAATATATTATTTCCCTGCTAATTATAAGCCTTTAAGGGGGGCGGTGGGATAAACCCCACAAAATGTGGCGGTTTTCTTGTCCTGTATTTAACTCAGAAATTTGTGATTATAAATTTAGTGGTTAGAGAAAAAAAGATGAAATTCCTTAAACCTTTTGTTTTTGATTGGTATCGTAAACTACTCAGACATCCTAAATACTCCTGGTTGGTAATTCTCGGAAGTATTTTATATCTGGTAGGGCCGATCGATATATCTCCCGATGTATTTCCTATAATAGGTTGGCTAGATGATGGATTAGTAGCTACCTTACTCGTCACCGAAGTTTCTCAAGTGTTAAGAGAAAACTTCAAAAATCAAAATAAAGGGTATAAGGTAGTTAAATCCGAAGAAAAAGCAGATCCTTCAGTAATAGACGTGAAAGCAGTTCCCGTTACTAAATAAGTTTTATTTTAATGATAAAGAGGTATATTATGTCTGAAAATTTACCAGAAACAACCGTAGAAGTGATCGACACCACTCCCACCAATTCCGAAAAAGAAAGCCGTCTTAAAGCAGCTTGGTTAGAGTTTGTCAGCGCCCTCAACGAAGAAAAAGTTTTACCTTTCCTCCACGAAGCCTATGAATTTATTAAAACTAAGTGGGATAGAGTAGATGGTGAGTTATCTGAAAAACACGGCGATCGTTATGCCAAAGTTAAACAGACCCTACAAAGTTTGAAAACTTGGTACGAAGAAGAAATGACCAAAGTTAAAAACGGTAAAGCTAACCCCGTAGACGAAACTCAAGCTAAATGGGATACTAAAGCTGCAGAAGCGGGCGCAAACGCAGCTCAAAAAGAGACGGAAGTGAAACAGCGAATTCTAGATTTATTACCCAATAAATAGGCGTTACCAATTACCGATCGAGACGTTATCATTAACGTCTCTTTTTATATTTAATAACTTAATTTCAATGCGTTAACGGGTACTTCGTCCCAAGATTCTACTGTTCTTAAAACTGCCTGCCACCCTTGTTGTTTCTGCTCATCGGTGAGATTATTTAACCATGTTTGGTGACAGTCTCTGGCGGCTGACTCATCAGAACAAGCGATGCACGAATAAACTATACCGCCTGGATCTAGCTGTTCATTGACCCAAATAGTCATGAGAAATTAAATCAATTATGGGAACTTATATCACTCTAGCTCAAAGTCGGCAAAAATTCTATTAACATCTATGACAGTATCGGGAAACGCTAGGGGAGAGATAGAGTCTTGTACGGTTAAAGTGAAGATTATTTGGTATTCTTTATTTAAGGGCGATCGATGAACTATCAATTGCTTTTTATTTATATCTATCACCCAATATTCGACAATTTCCGCTTCGGCGTAGATAGCCTTTTTCTCGGACCTGTCGAAGGTTAAAGTGGATTTAGACACTTCTATTAACAGAAATATATCTTCGGGGTAAGGATGATGGGAACGATAACGGGAGCGGGGTAATTGTACTAAAACAATATCCGGCTCGGGTTCGGAAGTAGTTAAAGTGACCGGTTTATTTTCTCTCACCCAAGCCCGCCCCGCCGTTAGCCTACCCAATAAAACCGCGATATTCTCACCAAAGTAAGTATGTTCGCTGCTTTCGGGAGCCATTTCGATAATCATTCCCTCAATTAACTCAACCTGGCGGTTGGCGAAAATACCGGTAGCGATAACCCTATGATAATCATCAACCGATAAGAGAGCGCTCTTAAAAAGCTGTCCTTTGTGGTGCAAACCATTCATGATTTTCTAATAGGTCAATAGTAAAGAACTCATCCCCTTACATCGGTAGCCGATGAACTCTTTTAATCTAACCCACTCAATATTAAATTACAAAGGTTTTTTACCTTTCCCTAATAAGCTGAGTCCCAATATAGCTAAGGCGACGATATTACTCGACTCCGGTATATCAGCTTCGATCGTGTCTCCCGTCGGAGTTACAGTTCCAGTCGATAAAGCGTCCTCCCCGAGGAATACCATATCACCCTGCACAATAAAACCATCTTTTAAGTTAGCGAAATCTACAAAGAAATAATTATTAATATCAAATGGGAAAAAATCAACCGGTGGACGGCGAGTTTGTACATCAAATGCTAAATGATTAGAGCCTAGAGAGTAGGCAAAGTCATTTATTCTAATCTTTTCGGCAGCGGAGTTTACAGAATACCCATCAGATAAAAATGCTTGAAATTGAGCTACTTCATTCCCACTGATAACACCATCGTTATTAATATCCTTACCTGCAAACTCTCCCGTCAAGGAACTGATATTTCCGTCTTGATATTCACGGGAAAAAGAATATACATCGAAGGTTGCGCTAAAACTAGGGGCTGTAAAATTAACTATTCCCCCGAGACCGAAGCTGAGAAATACGGCCAGTTTTGTTAATTTCATAAGTTTATTTAGATTTTATTGAGTGAATAATATATGTTCTACAGAGCTTGTTTCCGTGTCCATAACCAATAGATGCTTAAAAAAGCTAAGGTTAGGACTGGACTCGATTCGGGAGTAAGAGCGGGGGTTAGCCCCTTTTCATTAATCGTTTGGATAAAAGATGAATCAATGGCTGAAAATGACATATCCGCCAGCAGGAAAGAGTCGATCGGGTTGGTAGAATCTACAGACCAGACGCTGTTACCGGTAAAGCCACCGCGCCCAGGGCGATAGAGGGTAGCCAGATTAAAAGCTAGTTGCTCTGTCTCCAGGTTATATTGCCAAGAACTTATGTTAACTTGTTCTTGAGTTGAATCTATGCTATCGTCGAAGTCCTGATTAAATACTAAAGTACCTTTAAACCAATCGATTTCATCTTCTCTAATTACGCCATCTTCATTAATATCCGCGCCAGTAAATTCTGCCGCGACCAATTTTATTTGAAGGATACTGTCGTCTGGAATACTGTCATATTCGCGGACGAATGAAAATGAAGTCAATTCGCTACTTAAAGCAGGCTGAGTAAAACTAAATATAGCTCCTCCTATTAAAGTGGAGAGAAAGCCCAAATTAATCGCTTTCATGAAATGTACGTGATTGTTGAACAAAGTTAAGAACATCATACTTAAGATTCTTAAAAATGTAAGTAAAAATTTAATAATCTTAAATGAGGAGAAAACCATCTGCCGAGAAAGACAAGAAAAAAGGGGCAGAAAGCCCCTCCATATAGTTCAATCGACCTGCTAAGTTCAGACAACGCTGAACAAAACAGCCAAACCTAAAACTGCGGCGAAGATGATGAGAGTATAGAATTGACCGCGGCCGCTCTGAATGTATTTCAAACCCTCACCACTGATGAGAGTAGCTAAACCAGTAAGATTAACCGCCCCATCGATGACGCGATAATCCACCTCCATGATTTGACGGGCGATACGACGAGAACCCTGAACGAAAACGCGATCGTATAGCTCGTCTATGTACCACTTATTGAGGGAGAATTTATATAAAGCCGGGAATTTAGCAGCGATGGAAGCTGGGTCAATTTTATGTTGCAGGTACATGAAAGAAGCGAGGGTAATACCGATTAAAGCGATACCAACAGAATTACCCGCCATGACATAAAACTCAGTCCAATCGAATTCCGTAGCTACTTCCACCACCTCACCCGGAGCGTGGATGAATTCCTCGAAACTATTAGCCCAAGGTTTACCTACCAAACCGATTAACAGAGAAGGCACCGCCAGGATAACTAAAGGAAGAGTCATGGTAATCGGTGACTCGTGGGGGGATTCGGCGTGATGTCCGTGATCGTCTTGATTGGCTTCCGACTCCAATTGTTTCACGTTCATCGCTCCGGGGCCAAAAGCGGGGATTAAACCGGAAGCGGAGAGAAGACGTTTCTCAATTCCTTTATCGGTGCCCCTAAATTTGCCCTCAAAAGTCATGAAGTACATTCTAAACATATAGAATGCCGTTAAGCCCGCTGTACCCCACCCTATGAGCCATAAAGCGGGGTTAGCGTTGAAAGCCAGTCCTAAAATCTCATCTTTTGACCAGAATCCGGCGAAGGGAGGAATACCGCAGATGGCGAGGGTGCCCACTAAGAAAGTAATCGCGGTGATGGGCATATACTTTCTTAAACCCCCCATCATTCTCATATCCTGAGCTAAAACCGGATTATGTCCCACTACTTCCTCCATACCGTGAATAACAGAACCGGAGCCGAGGAATAACATGGCTTTAAAATAGGCGTGAGTCATGAGGTGGAATAACCCGGCGCTGTAGGCACCGATACCCATAGCCATGACCATGTAACCCAATTGGGAGATAGTGGAGTAAGCTAAACCCTTTTTAATATCGTTTTGAGTTAAAGCGATACTGGCACCGAGGAAAGCAGTAAAAGCACCTGTCCAGGCTATGGTGTCCATAGCGACGGGTATGGGTTCAAATACGGGGTACATCCGGGCGATGAGGAATACACCGGCGGCTACCATTGTCGCCGCGTGAATCAACGCGGAGATAGGGGTAGGGCCTTCCATCGCGTCGGGTAGCCAAACGTGTAGGGGGAATTGAGCCGATTTAGCCACCGGCCCGAGAAAGACTAAGATGGCTAATAAGGCGGCTAGCCAACCGGCGATATTACCGGAAGAAACCAAACCCTCTAAGCGCTCACCCATGATGCTGAAATCGAAACTGCCAGTAGCCCAGTATAGACCCAGGATACCCAATAGTAAACCGAAGTCACCGACGCGGTTAGTTACGAAAGCTTTCTGACAAGCATCGGCGGCAGCTTTCCTATAGAACCAGAAACCTACCAGTAAGTAGGAACACATCCCCACTAATTCCCAGAATATATATACTTGTACTAAGTTAGGGCTGATAACTAAACCGAGCATCGACGAGCTAAAAATGCTCAAATAAGAATAAAAGCGTACATAACCAGGGTCATGGGCCATATAGCCATCGGTGTAAATCATCACCAAAAAGGCAACGGTGGTGACGATAACGCACATCAGAGCGCTGAGATGATCGATCGTGTATCCCATCTGAAGATGGAAATTACCCGCCGATGCCCAGTCGAACATATTGGTATAGGTGGGGTGCCCTTGTATCTGGCTCCACAGGAGAGCGAAGGAAAGCACCATCGAAGCGCCGAGCAGGGAGATAATGAAAACCGCGTTGAGCTGACGGAGACGGTTAGTAGCTTTATTGAAAGAGATTAATCCCGAGCCGACTATCATTGCCCCGATTAGGGGTAAGACGGGAACTAGCCAGGCGTATTGATACAGAGAGTCCATTATCTAAGACCTACTTTATATTTTCCTATTATTTGGTTTATCTTCAATTATTGTTACACATGGAGATTCTTAAGAAAGTATTTAGACCTATTTTTTAGTTTGTCCCCGGTCGGGAGGCGATCGAGTAAGATCGTTTAAAATACAATACAGTCAGACACTATGAGCGACAAGGTTTTAGAAGTTCGCAATCTTAAAGTAGAATTTTCGGGCGATAAAAAAACTACTGTGGCGGTAGATGAAATCAGCTTTACCCTTAAAGGAGGAGAGATTTTAGGTATCGTGGGCGAGTCTGGTTCGGGCAAGTCCGTTACCTCTCTGGCTATTATGGGTTTACTCAATTCTCCTGGAAAAGTGACGGGCGGAGAAATTTGGTTTCATCCCGCTAAAGCTCATAGTGACAACCCGATTAATTTATTAAGCATCTCCCGCGAACATCTGCGGCAATATCGCGGCGGGGAAATTGCCATGATTTTCCAAGAGCCGATGAGTTCGCTCAATCCTGTGTATAATATTGGCTTTCAACTGAAGGAAGCGATCGAACTACATCAGAGCGTCAGCCCGAAACAGGCGGAGAATCAAGCTATCTCTCTGCTGCAGGAAGTTAAATTATTACCGAGCGACCAAGAATTAGAAGCCGAATACCTACAGACATCCCCCGAAAGTAACGGACGAGTTACGGAACAGATCAGATCCCACATAGCTCAGAAAAAAGAAATTTTCCTCAAGCGTTATCCCCATGAACTTTCCGGGGGGCAATTGCAGAGGGTGATGATTGCGATGGCTATTTCTTGTAATCCCACCATCCTGATTGCTGATGAACCCACCACCGCCCTAGATGTTACCGTACAGGCAGAAATTTTAAATCTATTGCGGGAATTATGTAAATCTGGGCGGGAGATGTCGATGATTTTCATCTCTCACGATTTGGGAGTTATCAATCAGATAGCCGATTCAGTCGTGGTGATGTATCAAGGTAAGATAGTGGAGCAAAATAGTAAGCAAAAGTTATTAAATAATCCGACTCATCCCTATACAAAAGGTTTATTAGCCTGTCGCCCCCGCCTTAATTCTTTACCCGAAAAATTACCCACCGTCGCTGACTTTTTAGCCATAGAAAAAGATAGTTACGGTCAAATTATTTCTCTCACTGGTATTACTCCCCCGGCCGTGAGATTGATCACATCTCAAGAAGAGGCTCAACGATGGCAACACTTAGAGACTCAAAATAATATTTTAGAGGTTAGAAATCTTTTAGTACAGTTTCCCGTTAAGGGCGGCTTCGGACAAACCAAAGCTTATTTTAAGGCGATTAATAATATTAGTTTTGAGGTGAAAGAGGGAGAAACTTTAGGATTGGTGGGTGAATCTGGATGTGGTAAATCTACTCTAGCGCGGACGATTTTGCGTTTAATTCCTGCTACTAAAGGTGAGATTTATTTTGAGGGTCAAAATCTAACAAGTTTGAAAATGGGCGATAAGAAACTGAGATTATTGCGCCGTGATCTGCAGATAGTTTTCCAGAATCCTTATAATTCTCTCAATCCGCGTTTGACTATCGGAGACGCTATTTTAGAGCCGATGGTGATTCATAATACCGCAGGGACTCAGCAGAAAAGAAAGGAACGAGTAGCCTATTTATTGGATAGGGTGAAATTAGATCCGAGCTGGGGGAATCGTTATCCCTATCAGCTATCCGGTGGACAGAGACAAAGAGTCTGTATCGCTAGGGCGTTGGCTTTAAATCCCCGTTTTATCATTTGTGATGAGTCGGTATCGGCTCTAGATGTGTCGGTGCAGGCGGGGGTTTTAAACCTATTAAAAGAGTTACGGCAAGAGTTTAATCTGACTTATATTTTTATATCCCATGATTTGAGCGTGGTCAGGTTCATGAGCGATCGTATTATGGTAATGAATCGGGGGAATATAGAAGAAATCGGCAGCGCGGAACAAATTATCAATTATCCTCAGAGCGAATATACTAAAAAATTGATAGCTTCTATCCCTAAATTTATAGAAGCTTACGAATTTAATTAATCAAAGCGATGAATCTAGGTGAAATATGGAAAATATTAAATAAATCCTGAAAACCAGGCTTACGTCGTCTTAAGACGACTTAAGCTAAAAGGTGCGAGAATTAATTCTAGGCGCGGGTTTAAGAGACCATTTAAACAAAATTGAATTGAGAAGAATTATTCAAGCTCAAAGAATTACCCACATCATTAACCACTGCTATCAACTCATCAGGGAAGAAGATAAACGACCGCTCTCTAAATATCCCCATATCCTGAGCAGTACCGCCACCGCTAAGAGAACCAGAAACCGGGCGTAGTACATAATCATCAGCTCTACCCACTAACCGGATGCGGTCTTGTCCGGAGGTAAAATCGAATATACGGGCGAAGTCGTTCACTCCATCCATACCGGTGAAGATATTATTACCGCCGTCGAAGGTATTATCACCATCATCATAATAAACCCGCGCCGCATTATTAACGCCGTTGCGATCGCCGAGGATAAAAGTATCGAAACCGCCACCACCGATGAGTATATCCCTCTCACCGCGGCCGGGGTTAACGCTCCCGGTTGATGCACCGAGGAGAGTATCACTACCGTCACCCCCGAATAAATTATCATCACCCGTACCGCCGGTTAAAGAATCGCCAGCACGACCACCGAGGAGAGTATCATTACCGAAATCTCCCTCGCCTATAACCTTGACCCCAGAAGTACGAGCATCGATAAAATCATTTCCCGCCCCACCTGAAAAACTTAATTGCTGTAAACCACTACCGGTTATATTGCCGACGATAAATTGATCGTTACCTTCAACTCCGGCTATAAAAATTTTCTCTATACTCGACATTTTGATAGTGATATTACTAATTAAAGGAGTGGGAGAGGTATCGGTTCTATTAAGAACAAGTTCGTTAGAGAAAGAAAGAGAAAACCTATCCCCCGACCTCGATGACCCAGAGAAGGAAAAGTCATCGATTCCTATACCGCCGAAAATATCGTCGCTACCGTCCCCTTCAATCCAGTTAAATGTATCGTTGCCAGTCTCGCCGAACATAGTATCGTTACCCTTGCCGCCGACGATCGTATCATTACCTTCAAGCCCATTGATCGTATCTGCTACCAGAGTACCGATGATACCGTTATTGAAAGCGTCTCCGTTAATAATAGACATAATTTTTGCTCCTTAAATTGTTAAGATGTGCTTGATTTGTTCAACAATTTCATATTAGAATTAATTAAAATTTTTCTCTTCTAGACAATGTTAGAAACTCAAATCAACGAAATATATAAACCGCTCTATAACTTTCGTTTACCATACCTCAACCAAATTTATAAGTAGCTAGGCACAATTAAATATAAAACGTTCGAGCTTATATCCTCCTGCTTCGCTACGCTTTCCTCATGCCATTCATCACAGCCTTTGCCAAATCATAGGAAAGACGGTGTTGTTCCATCCGCTTTTGGTGTCCCACTTGGCTGTAACTGTAGCTGACCGGACTTTCAAGGCAAAATCGGGCTTCATCTAAATACTTCAACTCAATCTGTTCGTCTTCTGCCCCTCATATCAGCATCTGCAAGTCTGCTTGCTTAATTGCTTTTTTTAAGGAGTCTTGCTTTTGTTTATGGCTCTTTCTCGTTCGTTTGCAACGATAGTTTTTTTTTTGAGCAATCGTCTCAAGATGGCAAGAGTTTCTTGGCTAATTGCTCACTATTATAGGTTCGTGGCTCATTCTCGATACAATCTATAACATAGTCCAAGTCTGATTCAGAGCATTTAGGTTTAGCTCCCAATGCCAGGTGCTTCCCACAACCCTCTTAACCCTTTTTCTTGCCATCGTCACAGGGTTGTTCTGACGGTATGCTGGTGGCAATTGAATATCTCCGCAATCGCTACTACATTCCATCCCTGGGCATTTAATCGTAAAATATGGGCACGGTCTCTGGTTCGTTCAGGAACACTTTGGGCTTGTCGGAGTTCACTTAATGTCTCGTCTTCTTCTGGGGTAAGCCTGATCCGTAGAGGGGCTGGCATTAAGGTTTCTTTTGAACGACTTTTCTATCTTATATTTAATTTTGCCTTCCTACTTAGTATTATTTGAATCACTCCCATCATGCCTAAATCTTCGTGATCGGAAATATGGCAATGATAAACGGTTTTACCGATAAAATCCCGAAAAGGCACTCGAATTTTTACACTTTCGCCGCGTTTTACCAATACGGTATCTTTCCAAGCTCGGTAGGGTTCTGGTTGTCCGTTACGAGCGATAATTTGAAAGGAATTGGTGTGGAGATGAAAAGGATGATCCATCCGAGGGGCATTCATATTCACTAATTCCCAATCCTCGACGGTGTTTAGTTGAACTTGACTATCTATGCGCTCGGGGTCAAAAGTTTGACCGTTGAATAAAAATTCCATGCTGCTTCCTGCCATCATTCCCCCTGATAGTTTGATCGTGCGCTCGGTTATAGGTGCCGGTAAAGGCTCAAGAGATATTAATTTTGTAGGTAAAGGTACATCTTTATCCTTGTCCTTATAGGTTAGGGTTGCTAGAGGGCGAGGATAATTCCCACCAGATGAATTATTCCCTCTCATCATGCCCATCATACCCATCATACCCATCGAACCGCGATCGTAAGGTAAATTGAATAAACGGTATTGTCCTTCTTTTCTATCGCCCTTGATCAATAATTCGGCTCGCTCTCCGGGGGCGAGTAAAAGTTCATTTAATTCCACCGGTTCCGCGATCGCTCCTCCATCGGTAGCGATAAGATAGAAAGGATGGTTTTCTAGGGAGAGACGATAGAAACGGGACACAGAAGCGTTGAGGAGTCTTAATCTTAATAAGCCGTTCTTAGCAATATAGAAATTAGGTTGACTCTCCCCATTAACCGTTAATATATTGCCCTCTCGCCCTCGCATTAATTCCATGTGATTAACACCCCTGGAATCGAGGTTAAAATCTTGCAGGACTAAAAATTCTTCCCGGGCTCTCTTTATTTCCGGAATTTCGTCTAATTCTCCCCGGACAATCAATAATCCCGCCAAACCACCGAATAATTGTTCTGCCGCATGATGGTGATGGTGCGGATGATACCAAAATGTGCCGGATGTGTGGTTTTTAGGAATGTTCACTTCATAAATAAATCGTTCTTGAGGCGGGATATGCAAGAAGGGATTATCCCCATTAGCGGTAGGGTCAACGTGTAAACCGTGATAATGTAAGTTAGTAGGTCGATCGAGGTTGTTAGTCAACTCTATTTTAAGAGTGTCTCCTGGTCTTACTTCGAGACGCGGGGCGGGTATTTGCCCGTTATAAGTCATTCTTTGAGTTTGCTCGTTACCTAAATTGATTAAATTTAAACCTGCTTCTAATCGGGTTTCCAGTAATCCATCTTTACTGTAAAGAACTCGGGAAACTGAAGATATATCCCTGCCCGAACTAGCTCTACTTTTACTGATGCACCAATTAGCGCCTAATGTTGCGATCGTGCCCGCCGTGCCCAAGAAAATAAATTTTCTTCTGTTGACCTTGGCCATAATTGATTTTAGCTACCGGGCTAAATTAGAAGATTACGCTGATAAAACTTCCCCTATTTTTATTATATGGAAAATTTTAAAGAAAGCCTGAAAACTAATTGGTATGGCAGAGATATAGAGGAACGCCGACACTGGTACTCACCCGCCGCTCGGGCTTATCAACAGGTTAGACCCCGTTATCCGCAGGCTATTATAGACCAGGTTATGGAAATTACGGGGTTATGCGATCGCTCATCCATAGTAGAAATCGGCTGTGGCCCGGCTATTGCTACTCCTACCTTCGCCGAATTAGGTTGCCACATGGTATGTATCGAACCTAATCCCGATTTTTATCATCTGGCTCAACAAAGCTGTCAAGTTTACCCCCGGATAGAGTTAATTAATTGCTCTTTTGAAGAGTGGGAATCAAGGGGCTATAAGTTTGATGCGGTATTAGCGGCGAGTTCTTTTCACTGGGTTTCCCCCGATTTAGGCTAATTGCTTTGGAATAAAGAACTACAACCGAAGCCTGAGGTTTATCAACGACTACTAGAGGTTTATCAAAAACACGCTCCTTCTATTATCCGTCCTTATGAAGAGGTGGCCGATGCGATCGCCATTTTAAATCAATTGGGAGAGATGACGATCGATTCCGGTTATTTTCAGGATATGAGATCGGGCCATGTAGAGGTAAAAGTCACCTATTCTGTCGATGAGTATCTTCTGCTCTTAAATACCTACTCACCTTATTTAAAGTTAGAAGAATCACAAAAACAAGCTTTGTTCGCCCAATTGCAGAATATCTTAAAATTGCATGGAAATACTTTAGAACTTTCTTACATTTCTGCTTTTCATATCATCAAACCAATTAAATCGGGTATCGGACAAAGTAGACTGATAGGATTATAAGCCCGACCCGTAGTTAAGTACGGCTATAATAGCTTAATTCGTCTTAAGACGAATTAAGCTAAAAGGTGAGAGAATTAATTCTAGACGCGGGTTTAAGAGAGGATTTAAACAAAATTAAATTGAGTGGTATTAGTCAACCTTAAAAAATTATTCACATCATTAACCACGGCGATTAATTCATCGGGAGCGACAAGAAAAGGTCTAACTTTAAATATGCCCATATCCCCCGCGACGGAGCCACCGCCAAGAGAACCAGAAACCGGGCGCAGCTCGAAAGAGGATTAGGAGCTTTGTGGAAAGCCCCCGGACGGGGAGCGAAACCCAAGTGGGGGGCAGAGGATTTAAAATATCTGACCGACTACCTAGAAAACGAAGAGCGTACCTATAATAGCCAGCAATTAGCTAGGAAGCGATACATTGTCGGGTGAAAAAATTTGCTCGCTGGAACATTCTCAAATCTCCGTCCTCAACCCGTCTTGTTTCAGCATCAAACTTGCTACTATGATGCCGATGATAGCGAGTCCCGCCATCGGGTAAAAAGCATAGGTATAGGTGCCGAACCAATCCCGAATACTCCCCACCGCCAGAGTTCCGATCAGCGCTCCCACCCCGTAGGCGGTGAAAACGATGCCGTAATTCTGCGCGTAGCTATCTGGGTTAAAAAAACTCAGCGTCATCGTCGGTGCCATAGCTAACCAACCACCCAAACAGAACCAAAATAAGCCGAAGGCCGCCAAGTATGTGAATACCTGCCCCTCGCTCGCACTAACCATTAACAAACAGGCGATGAGAATCAGAGTATAAGCGGCGATCGCTACGTAATGGGGTTTGAAGCGATCGCTCAACCAGCCGAATAAGGGGCGACTGAAGCCGTTAAAAAAAGCGAATAGGGCCACACAACTCGCCGCTAATCCCGGTTCGATTTTAATTATCTCCTGGGCGACGGGGCTGGAGATACCAATCGCGCTCAAGCCGATCAAAGTACCTAGAAAGTAGCAAATCCATAGCCCGTAAAATGCCCGGCTCTTGAAAAGATTGACCGGATAGACGGGCGAAAGTTTAAAGGCGGAATTTTTTAAATTTACCGGCGGTTGCCAATCTTCGGGGGGAAATTTTAAAGTAGCCGCCACCGCGAGGATGATTAGGGTGAAGACTATACCCAACAGCCTTAAGGTCGGTCTAACCGAATAGGTGGTGATTAACTGATTCGCCACAGGAGCGGTAATTAAGGGAGAAAGCCCAAAACCTACGATCGTCAATCCCACCGCTAAACCCTTTTTATCCGGGAACCAGCGGGCAACCACTGCCATCGGTACACCGTAGGTAATGCCAACGCCCACCCCGGCGATGATGCCGTAAGTGATGACGATCGTGCCGATGTTATTGGCAAAGCTAGAGAGAATATACCCCAGTCCTACTACTACACCGCCGAGGGCCGTCATCAATCTCGCTCCCAATTTCGGTATGTAAAAACCGGCGATTGGCATAAACGCCGCGTAAAAAACCAGGGCAACCGTGAAGGGTAATAAACTTTGGGTTGCATTAATATTCAGTTCACTTTCTAATGGTTTTCTAAAAATACTCCAAGAGTACACCGTGCCCAAACAGAGTAAAACGGTCATCCCTAAAGGAATCAGTAACCATCTGCCTATATTCGCCGTTAATCCCAGTACCGTTAATCGATTTCCATGATGTTGTATTCTCATAAATTCTCTCTTTAGGGAGATTTTTTGACTATAAAAATCCTTCCTATTTATATTTTATATATATCGGTTTTATAAAAATATTTTTTGCTTTTTTTGTTTATAAAATTGGAATTATATCTAATTTTACTTCAGATAAATCAATAAAAATAATTAATTTTTAAAACACTTCTACCATTACCTTGTATCTGGTCAGAAGCGGGCGGATGATGATAGAAAAAACACTAACCATCTCTAAAGTTCCGCCCCCAAACTTACCAACAGCGAAATAGTCTCGGAATTTAACCCCGTAATCTCTCTAATGCTCATCTCTTCATATAATCTATCCGGTATGAGAGTTTTGCATAACTCCCCCGTAGCCAGATGCCAGAGTTTAATAGTTTCATCGGCGCTGCCACTAATTATATAACGACCATCAGGGCTAAAAGCTACCGAGAGAACCTGATCCCGATGTCCCCTAAAACTTTGTAAAATCTCGCCTGTAACTATATCCCACAACTGAACCAGATGATCTTGATCCCCAGAGACGAAGCATTTACCGTCCGGACTAACATCGATACTGCGAATCCATTTGCTCTGGCTTTCATAGGTTTTTAAGATTCTCGCGCTGCTTAAATCCCATAGTTTAACCCTATTTCCCGAAGCGGAGAGTAAATGTTTGCCATCGGGCAGAAAAGTAACTCCCCATACCCAAGTATCGAAATCTTCTAAACTCAGTACGCATCTACCTGTATCCACATCCCAGACTTTAACCGTTCCATCCTGTCCCGCGCTGGCGAGTAATTTACCATCAGCCCGGAAAGCGATCGCTCTGATCCAATCCTGATGTCCTTGTAATAACCCTAGTGGCTTGCCGTCAGGAACCGACCAGAGGCGAATAGAATAGTCGCTACTGCTACTGGCGAGAATTTTTCCTTCCCTACCGAATTGAAGACAGAGAACTTGGCTATCGTGTCCCGTTAAGGTTTTCAGTACCCGCCCGCGATCGGGTTGCCAAAGTATAATCGAATTATCTCCGCCGCCGCTCGCTACGACACTACAATCGTGATCGACTGCGGTGGCAAGTATCCAATTACGATGACCGCGCATCGTCCGCAGACACTGACCGGTCAAGCTATCCCAAACTCTAACGTTTTGATCGCCCCCACCGCTGACGATCGTTCTGCTATCACCGCTGAATCGAGCTGACCAGATCCAGTTACTGTATCCCGACCAACTCCTTAATAGCTGCCCTGTCTCCACCTCCCATAGTTTTAGGCAATAATCGCTACCGCCCGAAAGAAGAGTACGACCATCCGGGCTAAAATCTACACCGCGCACCCAATTATTATGACCAGATAAGATTCTCAATAGCTGTCCCGTCTCCCTATCCCAGAGGCAGATAATTCGATCGGTGCCGCTACTGGCTAAACGAGAACCGTCCGGACTCCATCGCAAAGAATATATATGACCGGTATGACCTGTGAGAGTTTGTAATAGCGCTCCGTCCAGCGTCCACAGTTTGATCGTACCATCGGCAGACCCGCTAGCCAGAAGTTTTCCCGAGGGATGAACCTGAACAGCATAGATTTGATCCTCGTGGCCGGTGAAAGTTCTCACTAAATCTCCCGTTTTCACATCCCAGAGTTTGATAGATCGATCGCTACCCCCACTGATAAGATAGTCCCCGTCTGGGGTAAAACAAAGGGACTGCACCTGATCCGTATGACCGCAGAATACTTGTAAGCATTTTCCCGTGTATCTATCCCAAAGGCGTAGGCTACGATCGCCGCCCCCGGAAGCGAGTAGACGATCGAGGGGATGAAAGGCGACGCAATGAACCTGATCGCTGTGTCCTCGCAGGGAACCAACTAACTCACCCCGGCTAAAGTCCCACAATTGTAAGGAGTGATCCCCACTACCGACGGCTATCAGCTTACCATCTCCACTGAAGGCGACAGAGCGAATCCAGCTATCACAAGTTTTAACCGCCCAAAGGTTTTCCCCATCCCTAACCCGCCACAGACGCAGATAACCGCTCAATTCACCGCTAGCAAAATACTCGCCGTCGCCCCGAAAATCGACGCTGAAAACCGCCCCGAAAGTATGGCTTAACTTGCTGTTTTTCCAGTCGGTACGGTTAAAATTCGTGCGTACTAGGGGAATATTCGGTAAATAAGCCTGCCAGATAGCCAGACCTGAAAAGTCCCACCCAGTTAGATCGATTTCCAGATGACAGAGTAAATTGAGGATATTCCCGGCGGCGTAACCGCATTGTAATCCTCCTTCGAGTCGTAAAACCGATAAGCACGAGCGCAGATGCTCGGCGATCGCACTCGGGGAACCGAAGCAGGCTACTAATTCTTCAACTATAGCTGCCACTATCAAGCGAGTTTGGCTTTCGCGGATATAGTCCGGGGCGGTGGTTTTCAGGATGGCGTAGCGATGGAGTAGAGACGGAGGTGTTGATAGCATATTCAGGAGTTCTCGGCTGATACCTTCGGTTAAACGTTCCGTCACGTATTCCATAACTAAGGGTTGTTGAGTATAGAGAGCGCCGTTCTTCTCGATCGAACTGCGCCAGTGCAGATTTTCTATCGCCACGAGAATTTTAGCTCGGGGCAGAGCTAGATCCTTGTTCAGTTCCTGTAAAGAGACGGGTTCGCGGTTGATAGCCAACCAGAACATCAGCGCCTGTTCCTCGGGTGAGAGACGATCGAACTGTTGCTCTAAGAGGCGGCGAATACCGGGAAATACGATCGTCTGCTCTCGCAAAAACCCGGCAATATCCCCGTCGAATAACTCCCCTATTGTCGCCGCCATAACTTTAATCGCCAGAGGATTATTACTGTAGCGATGGCAAAGTTGCTGTTTCTCCGCAAAGGTTCCCTTTAACCCCCTGGTTTCCATCAAATATATACTAGCTTCAGGGGAACCTTTAACAGAGAGGCAACTGACTGGCAGATTATCCCCGGCTAAAGTGTTTAATTCGATCGTTTTTTCCCTACTAGTGATGATTAAAGTGCTTTGATGGGGAGTTTCACCGATTAAATTCAGTAACTCCCCGAAGTTTTCATAACCGCTACGGTAGTCCCCGGATAATCCGTTTAAAATGGTTTCTAAATTATCCAAAACGAGCAAACAACGATATTTATGCAAATAATATATTAATCTGCTGAAATCGGGCTTAATTTCAGTGTTTTGAGATAAAAGGCCTATCCATTGCTCGACGATCATTTCCCGAGTCGGGGCGTTACGCAACGATCGCCAGATAACGTAATCGAAAGCCTTCCCGGAGGAAGATTCTAAAACCCGATGCAGTAGTTTGGTCACGAGGGATGTTTTACCGATGCCGCCCATGCCCAGTATACCGATTAAGCGTTTTTGCTCCCCTGTTTCGGGAGCAATCCATTCTTCGAGCCTGACTAATTCTTCTTCGCGCCCGTAAAACATCGCTATGTCCGGTGCTTCTCCCCAATCGACAACACTCCCCTTACCAACTTCTGCCTCTGGCTCATCGCTGCGATAACGGTAATCCTGACGCTCTAATAACAAACCGAAGGCGGCGAAAAAAGTCTCTAAAGTCGGTTTATCTACTGGGGAACCGCTGTCTAGGACTTTAGAGATCGTTTTTACCGACAACCCAGTGCGATCGCTCAATTCTTCTAATGTATAGCGATCGCCGTTATTATCTTTAATTTCTGCGCCGATTCTAGCGCTTTGTAATTTTTGCTCTCCGGTGGCGGTTAGGATCACACCTCTTTGGCGGCTTTTAGGTTTGTTATCCATGAATATTAGTTAAGTCGCGCTAACTTTTCCCTTAAGTTACCGGTTAAGTTAACTTATTTTCCCTTGAGTATCTCCGAAGATAATTCGATACTTTTAAGTATGCAATCTTCTCTCAAGATAAGAATTTTGGAGGTTATAACCATGTTACATCATCTGTCGATCGCCGTTGCCGAACCTATTCGCGTTGCTAAGGTTTTCGCTCGCTTGATGGGGGGGCGTTTCTTCGATTTTCC
>CAZUVR010000001.1:131539-187098 GCA_964623815.1 uncultured bacterium
TTCGCGTTGCTAAGGTTTTCGCTCGCTTGATGGGGGGGCGTTTCTTCGATTTTCCAATTCATCCAGGTGCTTATATAGTTATCGCTGGGGATGAATCGGGGACGGCGATCGAAATTCTCCCCCAAAATACAGTCATGATTCCGGGTGAATCGGAAGTGGAAACCAGGGAAATAGAATCGGCGCGACATCAATACTATCCTTTTCATGCGGCTCTTTCCGTTCCTGTCAGTCTGGAAACGATCGAAGAAATCGGTATGCGGGAAGGATGGCTAGTAAGATTTTGCGATCGCGGACCCTTTGAAGTGATGGAATTATGGATAGAAAACAATCTATTAGTAGAGCTGATTACCCCAGAAATGATGGGTAAATATCAAAACTTCATGCAGTTTGATACTTACGCTTCTTTTTTAAATTCAACACCCGTTTCTATCTCTAATTAAATCTTCAAAAAAGTGGACAATAATGTTTAAATACCAGCAAGCAACCAATAATAGACTGTATCCCCAACTCTTTCCCTTCAGTAACTTTGACTCTATAGGCAGAGCTGGATATAACTCTAAAAGAATTGCCATATCTAACACCTCTAGCCCTAGCTACTCTTGGGACACTAATTTTATCAGTAATATCAATTCCTCGCCCGTATTGGATACGATCGGGACTTTAGGGACAGATACTAGTGCTACAGTTCTAGGACAGTCCAATAAATCGGTTTATAGATTTGCTAATAAATCGGGGCTTATACTGAATAATCCAGTTGTACCAGTTAATAACTATTCTATTGAATTGGTTTTTAGCCTCGATCTAACTACAGGTTACAGAAAGCTGATCGATTTTTCCGATCGTACCTCCGACACAGGATTGTATGTATTAAATAATTCGTTGCGATTTTACGGAACAAATTTTGGCGGGGGAACATTGGCAACTGGATACAATCATCTGGTACTAACTCGCGCCTCTAATAACGCTACCACCGTCTTTCTCAACGGCACTCAGGTTATTTCCTTTAACGACTCTACCGGACTCGCGGATTTAAGTCCTGGCGGAGATTTAGCTCTATTTATCGACGATACTGTTACTGGCGGAAACGAGCAATCTGCGGGAGCGGTAGATTTTATCGGCTTGTATGGGGGCGTGTTGAGTGGGGCAGAAGTATCGGCACGATCGACTTTTTTTCGCAATAATAATTCTGAGATAACCAGAGTGAGCCTAAGCCTTAATCCGACTGGTATGAGCGAGAATAGTCCAGGTAACTTCACCTACACTCTTACCCGCACCGGATTCAGCGCTAACGCCTTAACGGTTAATTTCAGCGTCAGCGGTACGGCCACATTCGGCAGCGATTACACCGTCATGAGTCCCAATACTGCTTTCAACGCAACTACTGGTAGCGTTACCTTCGCTCCCAATGTCACCACCACCACCCTCATTATCGACCCAGTGGCAGATACTACCGTTGAGGGATCGGAAACGATTAGTATAACACTGGCTCCCAGTAATAACTATGCCAGAGAAACTACAACGGCTGTACTGGCTACTATAATCAATGATGATAACACCAGGAACCAACGGGGAAGCAGTGGCGACGATGTTCTCCTGGGAACCAACAGGGCCGATATTCTCAACGGTGATTTTGGCAGCGATACCTTAACCGGTGGAGCCAATCCAGATACTTTTGCCTTTTCTTCTCCTAACCAAGGAATCGATACCATTACCGATTTTGTCGTGGCCGATGATACTATCCTCGTGTCCGCATCGAGTTTTACTGGTGCTGGATTAGTCGCCGGCAATACACTTTCTCCATCCCAATTCGTTATCGGTGCTACCGCTACCAATGCCAATCAGCGTTTCGTCTACGATTCGGCTACAGGATTTCTGCGGTTCGATCGAGATGGTAGCGGCGTGGCGGCTGCGATCGACTTCGCCAAGCTTAGCCAGGGGCTGAGTCTGACTAACGAGAATATTCTGGTAGGATAACGAGTAATACCAAATCCGTTTTTCATGGCCCCCTTTTACGAAAAGGGGAGTATGGAGTAGGGAGTAGCCAGTCGGGATAAATAGCATCGACTCCCGACTCCCGAAGACCGAAGACCGATTTTTATAAGTAGCCTTTGAGAACAGGATTTAGTATAAAACTTATTATTCTTTAAAAGATGCGTTCGCTTAAAATAACGTCAGTTCGGGATAATATTCACCCTCCCTAACTCCGCGCTTCCTAACCCCGCGCCTCCCCAACCTATATAAAGATTCCTTATCCCGAATTCAGGTTAATTAAGCCGAACAGACGTTAAAAAGCAAAACTCCTGAACTCATGTCAGGAGTTTATCTATTCTTATAAAAAGCTTATACTTTTTGTTTATCGTTTCTGATGATAAGCAGCCCTATGTGTCCCTCGATGAGAGGGATGCACTCTATTTTAAGCTATTACATGACGACAATCGATTCACCGAAATAAAGTCCCGTCAGTTCATCGTAGGCGGATAACTCAGAGGTTTCTCTGTCTGGTGTGATAGAACGGGCGGGCGCGGGCGCGTTTGTTGCTCTTTCAACGAACTTCTGTTCATTGAAGTTTATAACTTTGGAGTTGATGTGATGAGACTCCGATAAATCGGCGGCGAAGTCGAACCGGACATTAACCGATGTGTTTTTACCTTTAACATTAGCCATCGACTGAATACCACCGTTAGGGCCGGGGCTATTTTCAGCAGTAGAGGTGAGAATCCGGCGCACCTGTGCGTCTGTTAAACTAGGTTTCGCACTTAACATCAGAGCGATTACACCGGCTACGTGGGGTGTCGCCATCGATGTACCCTCGTAGGAATCATAACCGTTATTGGGGACGGTAGAGTAAACCCCGACTCCAGGGGCGGTGACGTAGGCGAGCTTATTACTACCAGCGCGGTTAGAGAAGTACGCCTGTTGATTATATCTATCCACCGCTCCTACCGCGATACCCCAATTCGTCGCATAGGCGGCGGGATAACTATCTATCGTGGTAAAGTCTCCCTTATTACCTGCCGCCATAACTACGATCGCCCCTTTACTAGATGCGTACTGCACCGCGTCTTTTAATTCCTGGTTGAATTCATCACCGCCTAAACTCAGATTGATCACCTTGGCACCGTTATCGGCTGCGTAGCGTATACCTCTGGCTACACCCTCATCGGAACCGCTCCCCTGATCGCTGAGTACCTTAACGGGCATGATCTTGGCGTTGTAAGCTATGCCCGTGACTCCGAAACCGTTTCTCAGACCGGCGATCGTCCCTGAAACGTGGCTGCCGTGACCGTGACGATCGATCGTATTGTTATTGTTATCTACGGTATTCCAGCCCCAAACGTCATCTACATAACCGTTCTTATCGTCGTCTATACCGTTGTCTTCTATTTCTCTGATATTTTTCCAGATATTACCGCTTAAATCGGCATGGTTGCGATCGACCCCGGTATCTAACACGGCAACTACCACACCCTGACCAGTATAACCTCTGGCCCAGACTTCGGGAGCGTTGATTAGATCAGCACCCCAATTGTTACCCCCGAGATCGGCCACTGCGGGGAAAGAATTTTGATTTAAAACTCTGGCAACCGCAGAGGCGGCGTTGACGAGCCCGAAACCGTTACTGCTACTGTAGCCATCCACGGAAGGGACTATCTTAATGATTTTAGAGGCTGTATTGTTATTTTCATTGGATTCGACGATATATTCTCCTGGGTCTACTTTAGCAAACAGGTAATAGGTATCGCCCCTGAATTTAACCGGTATCTCTAGAGAAATGTTTCTAGTTTGAGCCGTGCCGGGGTTAATCTCCTCAGCGCTATCGGAACCGATTTCCACATCTGCACTATCGAGGGTGTCATCCTTCGATAGGTAAAATTTAGTAAAATTGAAAGGCCATCCCGTGCCAGATCTTCCTTGATTACGCAATGTGTATGAAATGTTCAGGGAGCTTCCGGTATTAACCGAATCCGGTGCCACCAAGTCGGTGATAGTTAAATCCGATTGGAGAGGCGGAGTAAGGGTGATGGCTTGAGAGACTATATTATTGTTTTCGTTGCTTTCTTCTACCTCATTTTCCGAGTCGGCTTGCACGATGATATAGTAGGTGTCCGGTTTCAAATTATCGCTCAGTGGTATATAAACCGAAGATGTCTGGGATTCTCCCCCCCCTAGAGACAGGGTGTACTCGTTAGTCAGGTAAGTATCATTAGCATCTAAGGTCTTGTCTGTAGAAAGATAGAATTTAGTCGTACTACAGTACCAGTCAGCCCCCGTACTGCCCTCGTTGGTTAGAGTGTAATCCAAATAAAAACCCTCGCCCCCTACAGCCGATGCGGGAATGGTTAGATTGCTGATCAATAAATCCGGTTTGGTGACGATGATGAGTTTGGAAATTAGGTTATTGTTCTCGTTACTTTCTAAAACCGTATTATCCGCGTCAGCTTTAGCGAATAGATAATAATCACCCGCTACTAGATTAGTATGGAAAGATAGGTAAGCACTATCGGTTCGGGAGACGCCGGCGGCTAGAGAGTCAAAATGATCCTCACCCAAATATGTATCTTTTGGATCTAAACGGTTATCGGTGGAAAGATAGAACTTGGTTTGACTTCCCCTCCGCTCTGCCTGGCCACCGCCACGATTAGCGATCGTATAATCTACATAGAAATTACTTCCGGCGGCTAGCTTAGCAGGAGATGCCACGCCGGTAATAACTAAATCCGGCAGACTCGGATTCACGCCCGTTATAGTGATAGGTTTGGCGATGCTATTATTCCTTTCGCTAGTTTCATTGACGATTCTGGTACCATCGACGGAGGCTAACAGATAATAATTTCCTGTGACGATGTCCGCCGGTAAGGTTAGGGTTGCTAATTCTAGACGGCTCGTATTACTTCCTAGGATGGGAACCCTGTCTTGGCCGATTAAGCGAGCCTTACTGTCTAGGGTACGATTGGGCGACAGGTAGAAATATGTTTGAGTTCCTACATTCGTGCTACTGTTACCGTGATTGCGAATGGTGTAATTAAAATTTACAGAATTTCCAGCCACACCGTTTGCTGGGGAATTAAGAGAGGTGATTTTTAAGTCTGGACGGGTGACGATGAGCAGGAGGCTCAATACGTTATTATTTTCATTGCTCTCGGTTATTTTGCCATCGCCATCAGCTTGAGCTAAAAGATAATAAGCACCCGCCGCCACGTTATTGTTAATGGTTATCGAAGCGGTTTCCTGACGAGTTTCCGATGGATTTATCCCCCCCACCGTATTCTTGCTCAATAGAGTATCGCTGCTATCCCACACTCTATTTCTCGATAGATAAAATCTTGTGGTGCTACCCATCACCGCGGCGCTACCTTGATTTTTGATGCCATAAGTAAAACTGAATGTAGCCCCTGACGCTATGTTGCTGGTCGAAGTCCTAATATTACTGATTACTAAATCAGGGTTGGTAGCTAAACTCTGAGCTTGTATATTTGTAGCGATCTCATCTAAGTCTAGCCTCTCGAACCCAACTGTTAAACTCGAAAGAGATTCTCTGGTTAAGCTATCGATAAGAGGGGATTGATTGGGTAGTTCGGCACTTAACAGGGGCTCGACGGGAAGGGATTCGTAAAGATTGGATTCAAGCATAATTTTATTGGCCGCAAAATGTGGAGACCTGTTTTATGAGCAAGGTATTGTTGTTTAGGGATTACCTCACTAGTTTCAACCCCACATATTTATTTTAGATAAACGTTGTAAACCTGAGTATAGAAGTTTAAAAATAATCAACATAAGCTAATTTTATCCCTATGGCAATTTATAACCCGCAACCCGAAGACTTAGTCCTCCCTTAACCGGATCTTTAATAAAAATAAAGGCTCCTTTTTCCTTCTCCCCTGGAGCTAAAAAGTCGATGATTTGCTCCCCCGATTCTTCTACTACGCCCCGATTTTCTATTTCTCCTATCACCTGAACGCTTTCGGCGGTTTCTCCCCCTCTATTGGTAACGGTAAAGGGGACGTAAAACTTACCGTTAATTTTTTCTATGCTACCATTAGGGGTTATTTCCACGATCGGGGGTCGATCGCTTTGCGTCATCTGGCTATGTATTACGAGTCCGACGAGTGAGGCGACGATAATCAGGGAGACGAGGAAAGTTACCGACTCGGCTTTTAAATTTTGATTCCATGTCATATAGCCAACCTCCCCGCCGCCCCGCCCACGGTTGCCGGTAATCCTAATATTAAAGTCTGACTCAGCCATAAGGAAGGGGGATCATCGAAGCTTAAACGGTGAAAAAACCATAACATCGCTGCCGATGAAGCCAGGGATACTAAATAACAGAATACCGTTTCTTGTAGAGGTTTTTGAAACAGTCCCCGATGTTGCTGCCGCTCACTCTGACTCGTGAATCCGGCGGCGAAGACGATCCCGTAGGATACGATTAAGGATGTGGCGATAATTCCTAATAACCAAAGGGTGGGAATGGCTGCGGTTAATAATCTCACTTCGTCGGTGGGGGCGATGTTTAAAGCGATGATAATCGAGCCGATTAATGTGGCACCTATGTCAGTGGTTGTGGAACCTTTTTTATCTGTTGAATCATTATTATTGCCGTTGCGATTTCCTTGTAAGATCGAATTTGCAAGAGAGACACCGAGGGCGAAGGGCACCGTCTCGAAAATAATTTTTCCCAGCGCTTCTTTTAGGGAAGTTTCTAAAGTAATTTCTCTCAGCAAAATCAAAATTAAAGTCGTACATACGATCCCGATCGCCAATTCTTCTACACTATCAGCTAACGCTTCTTTAGGATTATCGGGACTGACCTGACGAAAACCATCGGTTCGGTTAAGGAGAAATAAAATAGCGAAAGTAATGCCGAGAACTAATAACATTACCTGTGGCTCCGTATAGGAACCTATCCACCATACTTCCATCGTATAAATTAAAGGAATCCCAAATAAAAAACCCCCACTCGCACCTCGGATTAAGTCATTGACTTCTTTTCGCCAAGAGGAATGGGTTTTACCAGTTTTTTTCTTTAGTTTATCCGCCTTCATTCAGGCTAACATCCCTTGTTTAATTAAGTTTTTAATAGCATTATCTTTCATCATTAATAAACGAGAAGTTTGGATTAATAAATCCATAATTTGTTCTTTTTCCATCTGTTGCGCTGATTGCTGGATTAAACGCATCTGAAATTCCTGCTCTAAAGATAATTCAAAAAAATTGCTTTCCATAATTTAAAACCTCTTTTTATATTAAGTAATAGACTCTCCTCTCTTTAAAAAGCCAAGAGAGTCTATAAGAGAACACAAACGAAATATTAGCCTACAACTATGACTGCTAAACACATGAAATCTTACACATTGTTTCTGGCGATAAGGCCCCAGAGAAAGATCGCGATCATCGCACCGATGACGGCGACGAATAAGCCGGGAATACTTAAGGTAGTGGCCGTTAGTTGTAACGTCCCTGCCGTTAAGAGGGTATAGAGTGTACCGCCGATGAAAGCACCGATAATACCTAAGATAATGGTAGCGATGATACCGCCTCCTTGTGCCCCTGGATAAATCGCTTTAGCGATCGCTCCCGCCAAAAGTCCTAAAATAGCCCATGCAATGATATTCATTATATTTTTCTCCAAAATGTTTTGTTTTATCCTGTTTCTATAATCTCCGAAAAACCAAGCTATAGCGTCTTTCGTAAGTGGGAACGGCCCCGAGTCTAAAGAAATATCTAATCACCTTTGAAACCCTTTACCGTCTTACTCTTCGCATTCTTCTCCTTAACTTTAGTTTTATTCACCTCTAAAACCGCATCTTGGAAAAGGTTATGTAAATGGATGGGTACGTTTGCTATTTCTGGTAAGTTCGGCTCGCTTTGTTTGTTATATTGTCCTAATAAACTTGTTAAATCTTTCTCAATATTAAAATCGAGACGTTTTAAAAAAGTTCGTAAGAGATTTTCTAATTGTTGTGAATATTTTGCCGCCAGGTGTTGCCAGACAAAAGTATTAATTTCTGGTGATTCAAGATACTGTTTGATTAATTTTTCCGCCGCCAGCGAGCTTGCCGATTCTGAGGATTGAAGTATGTTTTCTAATTGTCGATAAGTCGTCAGAAAAACCTGTCCCCAGCGGGGATGAGCTAAAATAGTCACACTCTCGGCTTTTTTCAGGTGAGGTGGCAACTCGATCTGTGGCTGTACCATTTGCGTCATCACTTTATTATTTAAAGCCTTAACTCCGCCCCCTATCGCCTCGACAACTTCCTCTAATTCTTCCTGCGATAGTCCAGCTTCCCGAGCTAATTCTTCTAATGATTTATTCGGGTCGATCCCGGATTGTTGAAATTGTTTCTCACTGCTAAGTTTTTGAAATTCCTCTAATTTCTTACCCAACTCGTAGCCGGATAAAGTAACTTCGTCTGCACCGAAAAAGTCCACAAACTCTCGATAATATTTTTCTACTGAGCGCCAGGCTTCTTCTAACAGCTCATTCGCGTCACTATAGAGATACTCTGGGTAATTGTGTTTAAAGTTACCTATGGCAACTGCTAACTTAGGTTTACCCAACTTACCCAATGTGGTACAGGGGCTGGAAAACATCCATAAGTCTTGAGTAACTGGGGCAATCTGTACAAGCAGAATTTCCCCGGGTTTATAGCGCTTCATAGCGGATGATGTAGCCTCATCATTGGGGCTGACAAAATAAGTTTTAGCGGTGGTCATATTCATCAACTTAAAGCCATCTTCAAGAATTTCTTGAATCATGAACAAGCCGATAAAACTACGGTGCCAGTTCCTGACTAATTCCCTGTCTGCGGTGCTGAAATTAGAAGATAGCGGATCATCTAAAAATAGTTCGATGACGCTCCTATCTCCTAGCTTACCTTCTATTAGAAATCGATCGACCAGCATCTCCTGTTGACTCATATTATCCTGGGATTTAAAGCGCATCCCCTCCGCGCAGAATCGCTCTAGGGCTACCGCTAAATCACCCTCTGCATCCATAACGAAATCTCTCAGAGATTGTTTCAAAAATTTCGATCGTCCTAATATTTCTTGCATGATTTACCCGATATTAACTGTTTACCATTTCACCACCATTGGGGTGTAATATTTGACCAGAGAAATAGCTACCGTCAGAGGAAGCTAAAAACACGAAACTCGGAGCCACTTCTTCCGGTTGTCCAGCTCTCTGCATGGGTACTTGTGCCCCGAAAGATTCTACTTTTTCCTCGGGAAATGTAGAGGGAATTAAAGGAGTCCAAATCGGCCCCGGAGCCACGCCGTTAACCCTGATTCCTTTTTTCACTAAAGATTGGGATAGGGAACGAGTAAAGGCCACTATAGCCCCTTTCGTAGAGGAATAATCTAGTAACTGGGGATTCCCCTTATAGGCGGTGACGGAGGTGGTATTGATGATACTACTCCCCTCTTTCAGGTGAGGTAGAGCGGCTTTTGTTAAATAGAACATAGAAAAAATATTCGTGCGGAAAGTTTTTTCTAATTGCTCTTTAGTAATATCTTCGATACTTTTTTGAGGATGTTGTTCGGCGGCATTATTAACTAAAATATCCAAGTTTCCCAATTCTTCTACCGTTTTTTTAACTGCTTCCTGACAGAAACTTTCTTCACCTATATCACCGGAAATTAACAAGCAACTTCTGCCGATTTCCTCAACCACTTGTTTAGTTTTTTCTGCGTCTTTATGTTCATCGAGGTAGACGATGGCTATATCGGCACCTTCTTTAGCGTAGGCAACGGCTACGGCTCTACCGATACCGCTATCCCCGCCGGTAATGAGTGCGACTTTTCCTTTTAATTTTTCACTACCTGGGTTAGATCCTTTAAACTGAGGACGGGGCGACATTTCCGATTCTAAACCTGGTTGAGATTCTTGTTGTTGAGGCGGTTGTAGTTGTTGAGTCCCAGACATAAATAATTCCTCCTTGAGTATAACTGTTTTAAAAATCCCATAAATAATTAATATATTCATCAATAATAAGAAGTATTCTGGTTCGATACTTTAGGATGGTACTGCCGAGTTATCAAGAGTCGGAACTACTGGCCAGTTAGATTACGGGTTCTTTCTAAAAGTAAGCGCTTTTCCGCCCGAGCGATCGCTGTATGTATATCCCTTACCGCTTCAGGTTCTACCGAAATAGCAGTAATTCCCCACTTCACCAAATTATCGATAATTTCGGGGTAGTGGTTTATTCCTTGACCGCATAAGGAACAGGGAATATTTAAACTGTTAGCCCCCGTGATTAACTGTTTGATGGCGGCTAACAAAGCCCGATGTTGCAGATTAAAATAGTTGTTAGATAACGAATCTTCTCTTGGGACTCCTAAAATTAATTCTGTTAAATCGTTACTACCTATGGCGATACCCTGAACTCCGGCCGTAACTAACTCGGAAATCAAAAATAATACGGAGGGAACTTCCGCCATGATCCAGAGCTGAAAACCCGGCATTTGAAATAATTGGCACTCGCTAACGAGATTTTTACAGAAGATGAACTCCTCCACACCGCGCACGAAAGGCAAGATCAAATTCACGTTACCGTAACCGGCTAACTGTACCCGCCGCAACGCCTGAAGTTGTATTTCCAGTATTGATGAATCTAGGGTGTAACCGTAGGTGCCTCTCGGGTGCCCCCCCTCTTCCCCTCGCGTCACCGACCAATCCCAAGAGCGATAGAATACAGGGCGGGGAGTAAAGGCGCGGGCGAATTTCAATAGCAATTGCGTTAACTCTTCGATCAAATCTTGGCGCTGGGAAATTTCTAGCCATCCCGTTAACGGTTTTCGGGCTAGTAATTCTAAAATCATCCATTCTCCTCTCAACAACCCTACGCCGTTAATTGGTAAATTAACCGCCACTTCTATACTCTGCCACTGGCTTAAATTAACCATTAACTTCGTGCCGAGAGTATAAGATGTAAACTCTTCCTTGACGGGGGGGGTTACGGATACTGGAGAAGATGAAACTGGTAAGATAAGGCCTTTGTAAGCATCGATGATGATTCTCTCTCCCGAATAAAGCTCTTTAGTGGCTGAAGTTACCCCCACTAGGCAGACGATACCTAATTCACGAGCTAAAATAGCCGCGTGACTCGTCATTCCACCCCGCTCGGTAATGATTCCCCTTAACCCTCTCAATCGGGGCAGCCAATAGGGATCGATCTCCGTCGTCACTAAAATAGTCTCGGGGGGAAAGTTTTCCGTTAACTCAATATTCGCTTCCAATACTCGCACGGTGCCCTCCACCATACCCCCTACGGCTATCATCCCCTTGAGAATCTGTTGATTAGCGGGATTCTTCGATGAAGCGTCGCAACTGACAATATAAGGTTGAGAAGGATTTTCTTTCGTGAATGACCATTTTAGCGATCGGATCTCTGGGAATTGTTTTTCTACGCCGCGCCACAGTTCTAATAACTGGTGCAAATGCTCCTCATCTAAACTATAAGTCTCTTGTTCTTTATTATCAAGAAATTTAAAGTTTAAACAACCGTCTTCATCTCTTAAGAAATATAGTAAAGTTTTATTACCTAAAGACCGTTTTTTTATTTCCCAAGTCTGGGGAATTATCTCGTATAGATCCGACAATACTTCACCTTTTAAGATACTCTGACCTAAACCGAGGGTAGATTCTATCAGTAACTCGTTATTAGAGCGGGCGATCGAACCTGAAATATCAGCATCCTTAGCCGGTTGAACGATGATGGCCATTTGTACTTTTTCCAGCCCGATTCCGGATTTACGCCAGTAGAATAGGCTTTTGGCACTGAACAGACCAGCCCAAACTTTTTTAATACCCCTATCTATAGATACTAAGTCGTTCCCGATAATTTCTGAAGGAAATAAACCAGCTATTCTTGACGATACTCCGTTATATTCTACTAAAGAAGTTCTTAAGATTAGAGATTTTGAAAACAATTGTTGAGCGGCTTCGTTTATTTGCTCCAACCAATCGCGGGAAATTTCAGCCGATAGTATACTGCGCGATATTTGTCGGGCTACTAATTGTAATGCTTGATAATTTTCTATATTTAAGTAAAGCGATGATTGAGGAAAATCTGCGAGCAATGATTCGGTATTATCTAAGCTATTAATGAAGTTATTAAAGGTGTTAGCACCGATGACAAAACCTGGCAAAATTGGGAAATCACGCTGTTTTAATTGGCTCAAAGCCAGGGCTTTTCGTCCCACTAAAGGAAGTTCGGAAGATTGAATACTATCGAGCCAATATAGACTTAACACGGCTTATTTCGCTAAGAAGAGGTTTGAGGTGGGAATGGGTAAGTAACTTAACTCAGATTGCCTGTATCCATTCTTTAACCTCGTACTCTGTCCAGATTCCGTTAACCCAATAGGGATCTGATTCGATTAAGTTTCTCACCTCGTCTTCCTTTTCAGCCTCATAAATAGCGAAAACTTTAGTAATATCGGCGGTGGGGCCGATCGTTATCAATATTCCTCGCTCTTTTTGCGTTTTCAAGCCCTGTAAATGCGCGTCTCTATAGGGCGAGCGCTTTTGCAGTACGTCGTCGCAGTAACTACCCCACATAACGTATTTAGGCATAATTTTTTTCCTGTAAATTGGTGATAGGGCAAATTTTACCCTATTAATTTAAAAAATAGGGTAAAATTTCTGGATAGATTCATATTTAATTAATCGGTTTTTGAAGTTGAGACTGTAAGGATTCCTCCCGATCGATCATCAATCCTAATAGGTGACGGGTTTTTAAAAAAGTCACTGATTTTGCCCCGGTATCGGTGAAGAATAACCACCTGCTACCATCGGGTAACTCCTCTAGAGAAGAGAGATTCTGAGTCAGCCAAATAACGGGTAATGTCGGTAGGGGAAGGGGATTAGAAACTTCTAACGGTTCTATCTCGGCTAGAGTCTCTAAAACTGCTCCGTTACCGTGTATCAAACCCGTTTCCGCCGTCCATAGCTGTACGTTTAATTGTGAGCGACTAGCGTAAAAATAAAGGGAAGCGGCGGCGATTACAGCCCGTTCAAATTCTTCTCTATCCCAAGGCGATTGAGTATCTAAACAGATGATTATTTCCTGTCCGCCGGTAATCACCTCTAATTCTCTGACCCTAAATTCTCCTAGACGGGCGCTACTGCGCCAGTGGATCAAACGGGTGGGATCGCCGTAACGGTAAGGCCTGAGGGTACGAGTCACTCCTTCACTGGCGTTTTGATAGTTGGTGTTACTTTGCAAGTTTATATTCTCGTCCCTGCCGATCGTATCGACTATGGGGCAACTAGATAAATTATACACCTGGGGATAAACGATCGCCTTTCCCGGCGCAGTGCGATTTCTCCGGCTCCAAAATAGCCCCAAGGGGGCCCCTGTCCTTAATTGCACTTCCTGCCAGCGATAAACCCCTCTTATCTTGGTAGGAATCACATAAGTCCAGCGATAATGTCCGTTGGCTTCGATAATTTCTATACTCTCTCTCTGGGGCCCGGCTAACACCGAGGGTATTAAGTCCCAACATTCTAATAGGCTCGCCGCCTGTTTACCAGTATTGCGTATATCTAACTGTACGACTAGATCATCCTCGGCGTGAACCGCTCCGATGGGTAGACGCTCGACTTTTAAGGGCCGCAAAATACGCCCGGGTAAAATCGCACCCATCGCCAATAAAGCCATCATCGTGCCGCAGAGAACGTATAGCCATCCCGCCATCGTATTCGTAGCCGCACCGAAAAAACATATAGCTATGGCGAGGATTACTCCTCCGCCGTAGGATGGTACACAGTAACGATCTTCCAGGGCTGATAATCTATTGAGCATTGACTTAAGAATACTTTACATATCTATAGATTACCCATTCGATTATTCAGTTTAACGCGAGCGAGAATAAAACTATTTTTTGACGGCGATCGACTTTGGCAGATAATTGAGAATTATTAGCTACTAGGCACAGAGGACACAGAGGAGGACACGGATGCGCCGTGATCTGTCCGTTGGGTTTTCCCGTCTGTATCGATAATTAACGATTTGCTATTAACCCTGGGTTTTTCCATAGTCTTTTAGAGGTTTGAGATAAGTATTTTTTTGAAATGGGGAATAATAAGGGCAGTTAAAAAGCTTTCTTGTTTTTTTAACTACAATTGCGGTAATATAGGCGGGAAAAAACTTAACTAGCCACTATATTCTTAATTGTCCATAAAGAATGACTTATGACTAGCAACTTATTTTTTAATATCAGCATCAACGATCCCCTAAACAGCTATTCAGCCTATTACTCTGCCATACGCTCTCACATACAAGCTGCCGGAGCCTTATGGGATATTCATATCGGGGGACTCAACACTAATTTAGAAGTGGTTGTTAATTTTGATAGTGATATTCCGAGAGCTACAGGAAGAAGCGTTACCTCCTCTTTTGTGAGAAATAATGGTATTTATAATATATTCGAGCAGGGAGCGGCAGCAGAGATAAGAACCGGAATCGATCCTAACGAAGATCAACCGGATATAGAGCTTAATTTCAACCCCGATTATTTAATTAATGAACTGTGGTTTGACCCTAATCCATCTACGAGAACCGCGCTCGTACCTACTAATAAAACCGATGCGGTTTCTGTATTCCTGCACGAATTAGGCCACGCCTTCGCTTTTAACGGCTGGATGGACGGCATTACGGGAACGATGCCTGGAGATTATCAATCCCCCTTCGATGAGAAAGTTTCCTTTGACGGCACCAATTTTTTCTTCGACGGCGCTAAAGCCATCAGTATTTACGGTTCGCCAGTGCCCATAACCTACGGTAATCCCTTTCACTTAGGCAACAATTCCCCCCGCCCGGGCTCCAATCTCATTCCTGATTTAATGAACGGCATAGTATACAATCGAGGCATCCGGTATAACATTTCAAACCTCGATGTCGCCATTTTGACAGATACTGGCGTACCCATAACTTCAAATTCTCTACCCGAGGTCACTCTTACTCTAAGCCCGAGTAGTGTCCTCGAAAACGGCACTCCAAATTTAATTTACACCTTTACCCGTATCGGCTCCCTCGCAACCTCCCTCACGGTTAACTTCACAGTTGGGGGTAGTGCCACCTTCAACAGCGACTATACTCAAATCGGTGCGGCAAGCTTTAACGCCACAACCGGGAGCATCTCCTTTCAACCCAATGTAGCTACTAAAACCTTAACTATCGATCCTAGAGGTGACACTACCTTAGAACTCGATGAAACCGTCCTATTAACTCTTGCGGACAACCCTAACTACTCTATCGGTACGAAAACACCAGTGACGGGTACGATACTTAACGACGATGCCGCGATTAATCTCACTCTTGACTACTCCGGCATTAGCGAAAACAGCCCGGGCAAATTTACTTATACTTTCACCCGTAACGGTTTCTTAAATGCTACCCTGTCGGTTAATTTTAGCATCGCCGGTAGTGCCAACACTGCCGACTATACACAAACCGGAGCGACTATCCTCAGCCCCACTACGGGCCAGGTAACTTTCGCGGCGGGTGCCGCCACAGCATCGGTAGTTATCGATCCTACGGAGGATACTATCGTTGAACCTAATGAAGCCCTATCACTACAGCTAACCGCAGGGACAGGTTATACCATTGGTACTACACGGGCATTCACCGCAACGATACTCAACGACGATGGCACCCGGCGGCAGGTTGGCACTGTCGGCGCAGATGTGATTCTCGGTACTGCTAGAAGCGATATAATTATCGGCCGCTCTGGTAGTGACAGCTTGACTGGGGGCGCAGGTGGCGATTTATTTACTTTCCAAAATAGTAGTGAGGGGAATGATCGCATTACCGATTTCGTTCCAGGCGATGATACGATCGTCGTGCGGGCAGGCGGTTTCGCTGGGGGCTTGGTTTCCGGAGACGCTATCAATCCCGAGCAATTTTTTATCGGCTCTGCCGCCACTAGTACCCTTCAACGTTTCGTCTATAACTCTACCACCGGGCTGTTATCTTTCGATAGAGACGGCAACGGAGTCGCCCCTGCTGTAGCTCTAGCCACTCTCAACCCTGGGTTAAGTTTAACTTTCGAGGATATTTTCGTCAGTTAGAATCGAGGGTAAAATTATCCTCAAACCAAGCCACCGCATCTCTTAAAGCGGTTTCCAAACTCGACTGAGGTAGTCCCAAATATTTCACCGCCTTTTCGGGGGAATAATACATCGCTTGTGCGGACATCTTCACCCCATCTATAGGGATGCCGGGAGCCTTACCGAATTTCGGTAACACCTTCTCATCAATCCAAGCCACCGCTAGAGGTAGCCAGAGGGGTACGGTTTGTGTCGGCGCGGGTAGCCCGGTTATTCCCCCTAACTTTTCCAGTAAAGATTTCAAGGAGAGATTCTGATTACCTAAAATATATCTCTCTCCTGTTTTCCCTTTGGTTAAAGCTAATAGATGCCCCCAGGCCACATCCCTAACATCGATGAGATTTAAGCCCGTATCCACATAAGCAGGCATTTGGCGGCGTAGGAATCTCAGAATAATATCTCCGGTGGGAGTCGGTTTGACATCGTAGGGGCCGATCGGTGTGCTAGGATTCACGATAACCACATCCTGCCCGGCTTTCACTGCAGCTAAAGCCTCTCTCTCGGCCCAGTATTTAGATTTTTTATAATAACCCACTAATTCCTCTACTGGACTCTGATGAGTTTCGTCTACTACCTCGCCATTTTTGCCAGTACCGATCGCCGCCACCGAACTAGTATAAACTGTCCTTTGTATACCCGCCTTTCTCGCCGCTTCTAAAACATTGCGAGTACCCAAAACATTGTACTGATGTAATAAATTCTGGTCTTTCTGCCAGAGTGAATAATGAGCCGCTGCATGAAATAAAACCTCACAACCTCCCATAAGTTTATATAAATCAGGATCATTAAGATTGCCGCTAACAATTTCTACATCTAAGCCAGTGAGATTATTAAGATTACTATTCGATCTCACTAAAACTCTAACAGAATGACCTTCATTTAATAACAGCCTCACTAAATTCGCCCCGATAAATCCTGTGGCTCCCGTAACAAAAATTTTCATAGTTTATTCTTTTAAACTGTTCTTTACTATATCTTAAATCAATAAAATATTTAAGATTTTCTTGAGATTACTTAATCCATATTCGTCTTACACTAACACCAGAATCCTATAGTTACTGAACAATTATGAACCCACCCATTGAGTCCTCTCTCAATCCCCAAATACAGATAGAGGACGATCGTACAGGATTAGGAATCGAAACCCTCAGACGAGCCTTACAAGATAACTTATTTTACGTTCAGGGTAAATCACCCCAATTAGCTACCAAGAATGACCTTTACATGGCATTAGCTTATACGGTAAGGGATCGTTTATTACAGCGCTGGTTGGCTACCCAAGAAACTTACCGTAAAAAAGATGTTAAAGTTGTCTGTTATCTATCAGCAGAATTTCTTCTCGGCCCCCATCTAGTAAATAATCTAATCAATCTCAATATCTACGATCAGATTCGCCAAGCCGTAGAAGAATCGGGACTAAACTTAAAAGAATTGGTAGCACAAGAAGAAGAACCGGGCTTAGGTAACGGTGGCTTAGGAAGATTAGCCGCCTGTTATATGGATTCTTTATCTAGTTTAGAGGTTCCGGCGATCGGTTACGGAATCCGCTACGAATACGGCATTTTTGATCAGGAAATCCGCGACGGTTGGCAGGTAGAAATAACCGATAAATGGTTACAGTACGGTAATCCCTGGGAAATTGCCCGTCCGGAAGAAGCAGTAGAAGTAAAATTCGGCGGCTACAGCCAGGGTTACACCGACGCAGACGGTAACTATCGCGTAGAGTGGCACCCGGATTATGTTATCAAGGGAATTCCCTACGACACTCCTATCCTCGGCTATCGAGTCAATACGGCTAACACATTGCGTCTCTGGCAATCGGCGGCGACGGAGTCTTTCGATTTCGAGCGTTTTAATAGGGGCGACTACTACGGTGCCGTTAACGATAAAATCGTTTCCGAAAATCTTAGTAAAGTTCTCTATCCTAACGACGAACAGATTCAAGGGAAAGAGCTACGTTTAGAACAGCAGTACTTTTTCGTTTCCTGTTCTCTACAGGATATGATCCGGATTCACCTGCAAGAAAACCCTAATCTAGATAACTTTGCCAGTCAATGGGCGGTGCAATTAAACGATACTCACCCCTCCGTAGGTGTGGCTGAATTGATGCGCTTGTTGTTGGACGTACATGGGTACGACTGGGATAAAGCCTGGGAGATTACGAGTCACACCTTCGCTTACACCAATCACACCCTCTTACCAGAAGCTCTAGAGAAGTGGCCCTTAGATTTATTCGCCCGCAGATTGCCCCGCCTTCTAGAAATCATCTACGAAATCAACGCCCGCTTTTTAGCGATGATTCAAGAGCGTTACCCCGGAGATTCTGGTAAGCTATCTCGCCTCTCTATCATCGATGAAGTAGGGGGTAAATTCGTGCGGATGGCTCACCTCGCCTGTGTTGGCTCCCATGCTATTAACGGTGTGGCGGCGCTACATACGGAATTGCTGAAAAAAGATGTATTGAGAGAATTTTACGAGTTATGGCCCGAGAAATTCAGCAATAAAACTAACGGTGTGACTCCCCGCCGTTGGATGTTAGAGAGTAACCCCCGTCTATCTTTCGCTATCTCGGAAAAAATTGGCGGCGAATGGCCTAAACATCTGGAACAATTAACCGGTTTAGAAAAATATGTAGACGATAGCGGTTTCCGTTATTACTGGCGGCAGATTAAACGGGAGATTAAACAGGATTTAGCCGAGTATATTCAGAAGAAAACCGATATTGTGGTCGATCCTTCTAGTTTATTCGACGTACAGGTAAAACGGATTCACGAGTATAAGCGTCAGCACCTCAACGTTTTACATATCATTACCCTCTATAACCGTCTTAAAAATAACCCCAATCTCGATATTACCCCGCGCACTTTTATTTTCGGTGGTAAGGCAGCGCCGGGTTATTTTATGGCTAAGTTAATCATTAAGTTGATTAATTCTGTCGCTGCAGTGGTGGATAATGATCCAGTAGTTAGCCAACGTTTGAAAGTCGTCTTCTTACCCGACTATAACGTTACCTTCGGTCAGAGAGTATATCCGGCTGCCGATTTATCGGAACAAATTTCGACGGCGGGTAAAGAAGCTTCCGGTACTGGTAATATGAAATTCTCCCTCAATGGGGCTTTAACGATCGGTACTCTCGACGGTGCTAATATCGAAATACGCGATCGAGTCGGCGCTGATAATTTCTTCCTTTTCGGTTTGACTACAGAAGAAGTCTACGAGAAGAAACGTCAAGGTTATAGAGCTTGGGATTATTACAATAACAACCCCGAGTTAAAAGCGGTAATGGATTTAATCATTAACGGTGCTTTCTCTAACGGTGATACTAATCTATTCCGGCCTATCGTCGATAATTTACTAGAAAACGATCCCTATATGTTAATGGCGGATTACCAAAGTTATATCGACTGTCAGCAAAGAGTGGGGAATGCTTACAAAGATCAAGAGTATTGGTCCCGTATGTCCATCCTTAATGTAGCACGTATGGGTTACTTCTCTAGCGATCGCTCTATCCGCGAGTACTGCGATGAGATTTGGAAAGCTCCCGCCGTGCCCATCATCTTACCTACATACATTCAAAACGATTCACTCCTCAAACTCTAATCCTAACTCTCCAAAAACTTCAGACACGGACAGGATAACCCTCTTCGTGTCCTCTGTGTCTCTGTGGTTCATATTAAATATCAAGTTAGAATATCGGCTCCTAACATGCGATCGTATTTCGCATCTAATGCCTTTTTCAAACCCGGTAAACTAGTTAGAGAAGGATCATCTAACATAATTTTCTCTGCCGCATCCCGAGCTAATTCCAACACTTCTTGATCCTCAACTAAACTAGCTAAAGCAAAATCTGGTAAACCCGACTGCCGCATCCCCAAAACCTCACCCGGCCCTCGAAAACGCATATCCATTTCTGAGATAAAAAAGCCGTCTTGAGATTGCTCCAACACATTTAAACGCTGCTTCGCATTTACCGTATTGCTACCGCTCAATAATAAACAATAGGATTGATGAGAGCCGCGCCCGACTCGCCCCCGTAATTGGTGCAACTGAGATAACCCGAATCTCTCCGCGTTTTCGATTAACATCACCGTCGCGTTAGGCACATCTACGCCCACCTCTATCACCGTAGTCGAGACGATTATTTGTGTTTCATTATCCCGAAATTGTTTCAGAGCCGTTTCCTTCTCTGCCGAACTCATCCGCCCGTGTAACAACCCGATTTGAAAATTGGGAAAGACGTTACTAGATAATTTTTCGTATTCTTCAACGGCAGCCCTGACATCTAATTTCTCTGACTCTTCAATTACCGGAAAAATCACATAAGCCTGTCTACCCTGGGCCACTTCCCGGCGGATTAAATCGTAAGCCTCTACGCGCTGCTTACTCGTGAGAGCTTTAGTTTGAATCGGCTGCCTCCCTGGCGGCAATTCATCAATCTGACTCACATCTAAATCGCCGTGTAGAGTGAGGGCGAGAGTGCGGGGTATGGGTGTCGCCGTCATCGTTAACACATGGGGAGATTGGCCCTTACTGAGAAGTTTAGCCCTCTGCTGTACCCCGAAGCGATGCTGTTCATCGATAACTACTAATCCTAATTTTCTAAAGTTAACCGGATCTTGAATTAATGCGTGTGTACCAATTAATAAAGGAAGCTCTCCCGATTCTAATAGAGCGTGAATCTCTCGTCTTTTAGCCGTTTTAGTCGAGCCGGTTAATAACTCTAGCGGTAGATGAAGGAGATTGAACCAACTCACCAACTTACGATAGTGTTGCTCCGCCAGCACTTCCGTAGGTGCCATCAGAGCCGCCTGATAACCGGATTGAATCGCCGCCAAAAGAGCGTAAACCGCTACTATAGTTTTGCCCGAGCCTACATCTCCCTGCACTAATCGATTCATCGGAGTAGATGAGGTTAAGTCTTCGAGTATTTCCCCGATAACTCTTTTTTGAGCATTAGTCAGGGTAAAGGGTACAATCTCATTGAATTTATCGATAATTTTACCCCTAGGGTTAAAAGTACCGCTTTGTTGCGTCTGTCTATAGAGATGACGGCGGCGTAAGAATCCCAATTGTAGATAGAAAAATTCATCGAAGACTAATCTCCTCCTCGCCTGACTCAACTTATCGCTGTTTTCTGGGAAGTGTAGGTTAGAGATGGCCTCTTTTAAAGACATCAATCCGTATTGTTCTTTTAATCCTACTGGTAAAGGGTCTTTTAATTGTTCCGTTGCCCCGATAGCATCTACCACAGCCTTTCTGATTAAATCGGCAGGCACTCCCTCCGTCAGGGGATAAACCGGGATGATACGGCCGATTTTTATCGATTCGATACTGGCACCGCTACTATCTAACACTTCAAACTCAGGATTTTCTAAACTTACCCCATATTTACTTTGTTTTACCAAACCTGAGGCGGCTACTATGGAACCGACGCTGTAAAAATTTTTCTGTTGCTCCTGCCAACCTCGATTAGTAAAACGAGTGCCGGCAAAAAAACGATTAAGCTTTATCTGTCCGGTTTTATCTTGTAGGATTAATTCAAAGATAGACAGTTTCGGATTTTTCGGACTGGTGAAACAGTTAACCTTTTTCACGTTACCCACTAGAGTAACGGTTTCTCCCGCCACGAGACGGGCTATATTGACCTGACGGCTATAATCTATGTGATCACGGGGATAATAAAATAGTAAGTCCTCTACTGTATATAATCGGAGTTTCTCCAGTAACTCAGCTTTTCTATAGCCCACCGATGGCAATTCTTTCAGGGCTTGGTTGAGACTTACCTCGCGTCTTCCCCCGGTGATGGGAGCGGTGACAACTACTTTCTCTGTTTCTTTTTCGGGTGGAGATTCAAGGGTTTGACGGAGCTTGTGCAAGAAATTACGGGTTTGGGTTACTAATTCCTGTCTCTGGCCTGGAGTTAGTTGTTCGTAGTCGGCATAAAGTCGGGCGAATTCGAGCCAGCGTCTTCCCTCCGCCTCCGGTGTGCCTTGAGGAGGGCTTTGGGAAAAATGAATGTGTAAGAAGTCATTGAATTGATGTTGATTTCCCTGTAGATTGATATAGCCTTTCTCTGCTTCTATCGCTAGGGCTTTTTGTAATCTTATCCAATCGGGGGAGGAGTTGTTCATGATCTTTTAGGAGTCGTACCAACTAGTACGCCAAGCTGATTCGGCTTGGGCTATGGAATATTCATGCTCTGTTTTATTGTACTGTCTTCCTAGTTGATGTATTTGTTCGATCGTCCCCCTAATTTGATTCCTTTCTACACCGATAGCTGGATCAGCAAATTCTATCTCGGCTACTCGTAAATAGATAGCTGTTATTTGCGTTATGCTTCCCTTCATCAGCATTTCTTCTAAGGGGTTTTCAGGGTCAGCTTTTTTATTTTCTGCTTCTACTAATACGTTCAATAAATTATTACCGCCGCTGATGGGTTGCCCTTCCTGTTGTGCTTGTATGGCCATATCCAGTACCTGCGGAGGTAATTGTATGGGCAGAATGGCTGACTGCTGTAGTTTTTGGTTCGCTTCTTTAGATATTGTCTGTAATACTTCAGCGATTCCTTTTTCTACTGATTTACTCCACTCCAATAAGGTATGAGGTGATTTGATCCCTACTATATCTATGCTTAAATTCTCTGGGGTTAATAAGGGTGACGGTAGGGTAGATAAATGCAATGATACGGGAGACGATTCGGTAAATTTAATTTCTTTTAATTCTAATAATAATCTTTGCCCCTCTTTGGCGATATTTATTAGATCCTGTTGTAGTTTCTCTCGCTGATTATAAGTTAAATTTAAAAAAGCTTGGGGATATTTTTGTGTACAAATTTGATAAGTAGCCAGGATGAATTGTTTATAGAAAGATTGACTTATCTTGTCAAGGTAAACTGCGTACAGAGATTTGAGTTTGACCGCTAGTTCTGTGGTTGACTGTTCTATTTTTTTCAATTCTTGCTGAAGTTTACTAATTCTTCCCGTCATCTGAATTTTGTTACTCCTGTTGCTCTCCTATTATACAGTAGCGGTTTAAGTTACTCCCGATGAGCGTCATTACTCTCCGCCGGACAATACCCTAAGTATTAAAATATTTATCGTCCTATTTCGTCGCCCCATTATGTCCTTACCCATCGTGATCATTCCCGGCTATTTCGCCAGTTACCGCGAGTATGAACCCCTATCGAACTATCTTTGGCAAAAGGGTTTAAAATCCGTCATCGTACCGATTAAAAAGAGTGATTGGTTGCCCACCCTCGGGGGAAGGTCGATGATGCCCATATTGCGTAGTATCGATCGTACCGTCAAAGAAACCTTACGGCAATATGGCGGCTCCCGTGTCAACTTAATCGGTCATTCGGCGGGGGGATGGATTGCCCGTATTTACCTCGGAGAAAAGCCCTATGATATTCACGGCGATGTGAAAGAAATTCTCTGGAATGCCCGCAGTCAGGTTTCTACCCTGATAACTCTCGGCACTCCTCATATCAGTCAGGAAAGATGGACGAGACTCAATCTCGATTTCGTCAGGAATAATTATCCCGGAGCTTTCTATGAGGATGTTAATTATGTTTGTATCGCGGGAAAATCTATCTACGGAGAGAAACGTCTTGGCGCTTGGCTCGCTTATAACAGTTATCTAATTACTTGTGGTTGCGGTAATACTTGGGGAGACGGCATTACCCCCGTCTCCGCCGCTCATCTCGAAGGAGCTACTAATCTAACTTTCCCGGATGTCAATCATTCTCCTGTCTCTAAAAATCTCTGGTATGGCTCACCGTCAATAGTTGACCAGTGGGTTGAATTTGTCTCGTGATATGCAAAAAATCAATCGTTATGATGTATTTATATCGATGCAAATGGTAATTTTGTTAAATATTATACTTATTTATTATTTTTTTTCTGATTTACTTTCTTGGCTACTAGCAATTATCAATCACAAGTTAAATAATTAGCCAATATGGGGATTTCAGGTTATGCTTAAAGCAAAGAGTAATACTACTATATATACAAATATATAAGTATTATTACGAGCCAGATTTTATAAGTTATCTGTATTATGTTCTCTAACGCCTGTGACTTAAGTTGCATCTTATCCACAAACGGGATGATGAAGTGTTTGCAACATCCCATTTGGCTTTTCAGTGTTGAGCTTAATCAAGTGGTTTGGGCGAATACAGAGGCTTTACAGCTATTTAATTTATTTAATCAAAACAATTTTACCAATGATGGTCAGGCTGAAATAATTTTCACTCGGGACGATATAAGAGAGCTAAATATAAAAAAATCAATTATTAAAAAGTGGAATTTTCTCGATGAAAAATTCTCTCCCCTTTGGGGCATATGTTCGGCGATAACGCTAGGTCATAACAATAGACTGATCCTGGTGGAGGGGATACAAACTTACGGACATAAACTAGCAAAATCCCTGAGAGAAAAAAAACAATTGGAAGAGTTAATTAGTCAGCTTCTACTAGATTTTATCAGTCTGCCCGTCACGGACATAGATAAGGGCATAAATCACGCTCTAAAAATTGTAGGCGAATACGAGGAGATCGATCGCTCCTATGTCTTCACATTCGACGATGAAAGCGAAACCACCGTCAGTAATAATTATGAATGGTGTCGGGAAGGAATAGAGCCAGAAATCGACAATTTACAGAAGATCCCGACGAGTTCGATTACCTGGTTCATGAATAAATTAAAACACGATCGGGTTATTTATATTGCTGACGTTGGTAAAATGACCTCGGCGGTGGAAAGAGAATTGTTAGAGGCACAAAACATCAAGTCATTATTGAGCGTTGCCATCATCCATCACGGAGAACTTATAGGTTTTGTCGGTTTTGATTCAGTAGTTATACATAAAAGTTGGAATAAAAATAGTATTTTGCTATTAAAAATATTGGCGAAAACACTAGGTAATGCTATTAACAGAAAAGAAAGAGAAAGTATTTTACGGCAACAACAAAAAGAAACAAAATTAGTGATAAATTCTTTGCCAGGCATCGTATTTAAAAGTAGCATTGAGCCTTATTATCCCATGAAATATTTAAGTCAGGGTTGCCTGAATATAACTGAGTTTGAGGTAGAAGAACTTATGAATAATAACGGATATTCGTACAACAGTATAATCCTAAAAGAAGATTTTTATTTAGTTAATCAAACTATTGATAAAGCTAGAGACAAAAAGCAATCTTATGAAGTAGAGTACAGAATAAGGACTAAATCAGGATTAATCAAATGGGTTTGGGAAAAGGGTCATATGGTTTTAGATCGAGAAGGTAACGTTAGGGAAGTAGAAGGATTTATAAACGATATTACCCAATTAAAAAAGACGGAGGAGGCTTTACGAGAAAGCGAAGCCAGATACAGATTATTAGCAGAGAATACTACAGATTTAATCTCCCGTCACCTACCTAACGGCACCTGCATTTATGCTTCTTCCGGCGGTCAAAGTTTATTAGGCTATAAATCAGAAGAATTCCTCTGTTCTTTCCTCTCCCGCTTCTGTCATCCTGAAGACCTGACGACGATTAATAATTTATATCATCAGATCGAGTTGAGACAGGAAATAATAGAGCCGTTAATTTACCGAATGTTACACCATGACGGTTATTACATCTGGGTCGAAACCTGCGTTAAATTAATTATTAACCCGAGAACCAAAATAATAGAAGAATTTATCGCAGTATCTCGCAACATTACTAAACGTATGCAGATAGAAGAAGCTCTAAAACAAGCAGAAGAGCAATACAGGGGTATATTTGAACACATAACCCAGGGAGTGTTTCAATCAACCCAGTCAGGATATTATCTCAAAGTAAACCCTGCTTTAGCGCAAATTTACGGTTATGATTCGGCGGAAGAATTAATAGAAAAATTAAGGAATATCCCCGAACAATTGTATGTGAATAATAACGATAGGAATAAACTCATAGAATTATTAGATAAAGAGGGTTTAGTAAGAAATTTCGAGTGTGAAGTATATCGGAAAGATGGCAGCATTATCTGGATCTCTGAAAATACCAGAAAAGTTTGCGATCCCTTGGGTAATTTTCTTTATTATGAGGGAACAGTGGAGGATATTACTTATCGCCGTCAAACAGAAGCGAAATTAATCTACGATGCCTTACATGATAATCTAACCCAAATCTATAACCGGGCTTGGTTTACCAATCAATTACAGCTTAAAATTCAAGAAAACTATCTTGAAAATAAGACTAAATATGCGGTATTGTTCATAGATTTAGATCAATTTAAAGTGGTTAATGATAGTTTCGGTCATTTGTTGGGGGATGAATTATTAAAAAAAGTTTGTATTAGATTAAAAGATGCTATCAGAGAACAAGATAAAATAGCACGTTTCGGAGGAGATGAATTTGTTATACTTATCGATAATATTAAAGATGAAGAAGATATTTTTAAAGTAGTAAGAAGAATACAAAAGTGTTTTCAACTACCCTTTCAACTCAAAGAGAAATCTATATTCAGTAGTGCTAGTATTGGGATAGCTTTGAGTAATAAAAATTATGAAAAATCGGAAGATCTATTAAGAGATGCTGATATAGCCATGTATCAAGCTAAAGCTCAAGGGAAAAATAGCTATATGGTATTTAATACGCAGATGTATTCTAAGGTACTGAGCAAGTTACAATTAGAAAACGACCTGCGGCACGCTATTAAGAATAAGCAACTATTGATGTATTATCAACCGATCATCAATCTGGATACTGGTCACTTAATCGGGTTTGAAGCTTTACTGCGGTGGTACAATCTAGAAAGAGGATGGGTATCGCCGCAAGAATTCATCCCCATAGCCGAAGAGACAGGATTCATTCATTCTCTGGGACTATGGGTACTACAGCAAGCTTGCCAACAGTTAACTATCTGGAATAAACTCTATCCAGATTCCAAAGATTTAGTCGTGAACGTTAATCTGTCTCCCTATCAGTTCAAACAAAGTCAATTGGTAAAAGAGATAACTAAAATTATTAAAAGAACCGGTTTGCAATATAAACAATTAAAACTAGAAATTACCGAGAGTGGATTTTTAGAAACCATAAATACTCAATCCTCGGTAATTCAAGAATTAGAATCTTTGGGTGTACAATTTTGTATAGATGATTTCGGCACAGGCTATTCATCTTTCAGCAGACTACACGAATTTCCCATACATACCCTGAAGATCGATCGAGCGTTTACTTCCCGTTTAGAATCGGATCATACAGCCATCGTGCAGACGATTCTCACCCTAGCTCATACCCTCGGCATGGATGTGGTGGCGGAAGGAATTGAAACACCCCTACAATTAGAAAAGTTAAAGGCGTTAGGTTGTCGGGCGGGGCAAGGTTTTCTCTTCTCTCCCCCTGTTTCTGCCTCGATGGCAGAGCAATTCTTTCGTCGCACTTCATTTCTACCTACGGAAAACTGACCGAAAATGTTACAACTTCTTCTAGAACCCTTACAATACGCTTTCATGCAAAGATCTCTGATCGAGGCGATAATAGTGGGGGTAATCTGTGCGGTAGTCGGTAGCTACCTGATGGTACAACGTCTGGCTTTACTGGGAGATGCCATCAGTCATTCGGTTTTACCAGGATTAGCCATAGCCTTCCTATTAGAAATTAATCTTTTCATCGGCGCGTTTATAGCTGGTATCCTCAGCACTATCTTGATCAATCTCATCCGCACCCGCTCGCAGATTAAGGAAGATGCGGCTATGGGTATAGTATTTTCGGCTTTTTTTGCTTTCGGAATCACTTTGATCACGATCGTCCAGAAAGATAATAAGATCGATCTCAATCATTATCTCTTCGGGAATATCTTAGGGGTGACGGGCGACGATATTCGTGACACTCTCATCATCGCCGCCGTAGTGCTTTTAGCGGTTTTCCTGCTCTATAAAGAACTATTATTCTACACCTTCGATAAATTGGGGGCGCAGGCTGCTGGCTTACCGGTTAATCTCCTCGATATGGGTTTGATGATTCTCATCGGCTTAACAATAGTCGCCAGTCTCAAGGCCGTGGGAGTGATTTTAGTGCTGGCTTTATTAATTACCCCCGCCGCTACCGCTTACTTACTCGTGCCGCGTTTACATCAGGTGATGGGCCTCGGAGTAGTTTTAGGTGTTTTGGCCAGTATTGCGGGAATGTATCTCAGTTACTTTTATAACTTACCTTCGGGGCCAGCGATCGTACTTATCGCTTTCGCCTTTTTCCTCCTCGCCTTTTTATTCAGCCCTAGTCAAGGAGTATTCACCCAGAGAGCATCCAATCCCGGACAATCTGCCTTGTGGCGGGAGATAAAGAGTCTTATTTCGCGTTAGACTTCATCTTGATGTCCCACCGCCTCAAAGTCCGATTCTTCCAGAGATAAAAATAATTCCTCCTCATCTTCTCCCTCCGAGACAAGACGCACAATCCATCTACCTGATACTTCTTGCGCCTCTATGTAAGCAAGTTTACCCGCCGCGTAGTCAGGATAGAGGACTCTAACTAAAGTACCAATTTTGCACATCTTGTAACTTTCTGTACCATTATTAGGTTAAGCATAAGTTAATAATAGATTAAAAGTTACAATAAAAATAGCAAGAAAAGGGAGTTATCACTATGAACCGTTCAGATAGAATTGGGAAAAACGAGTTCTTACTACCCGTTAGCCGGTATCACGGGAATTTTACCCCAGAAAACTTAACTTTTAACGCTAATTTACAAGAATTCGCCACCCGAATTTCTTTCATAGCGGGTTTACACACCGGCGGCAAAATCTCCAGCACGGAAGCTTATGCCAAAATCGAGCATCTCTGGAGTGAGTTAAGATCGAGCAAACAACAAATGAAAATCGGTGCGGCTCAAGACGATGAGGAATGAATGCCCGTTGCGGGTGAAAGCTTAGCCTTCGCTTCCCCCCTTTCACCTGCCGTCACCATGCCCCCGATTAAAGACAGCAGTAACCAGTTAATAGTATTCATCTTACCGTCAGAAATCGTCACATCCACCGTATTGAAGAGAATACAGCCGGCGAATGCCACCATATAGGTAAACAGTAGTAATTGCCCCTCACCCAGTTTTAAAAGGCGTAATAACTTAACCCCGCGAAAGTATATCCAGCCCACCCAACCCGAAAATAGAAGCAGGCCGATGATACCGGTTTCCGCCATCAGCATTAAGTAGAGACTATGGGGATGGCCCAACCACTCGCCCCAAGTCTGTTGATACATGGGGGTAAAATTTCGCAGGCCCCAGCCTGTGAGCGGCCTTTGCCTTGTCATATCGAGTGTAAACCGCCACTGTGTCACTCTCAGAGTGGCGAGGGGGCGATTCTGAAACATCTCATCGGATAATCTCGCCCAAATCTGTCGGGGGATGATTCGCCGCAGTATCTCTTTAAAAGGTGAGGGCCCCCAGGCGGAAACGACGACGGTAGCACCTAAAAACACGAAACTCGCAACCAAAGCCCGCCAACCTAGATAAAAGGCGAAACTTAGACAGGCGGCAAAAGCCAGTATCCAGGCGTTACGGGAATTGGTTAAATAAAGACCGATCGCGTTCATAATGATAGTAAGGCTCAAAAATGCCAACCTGTCTTTCGGTAATTGTTTCTCCCTGTAGGTATCTATCCATAAACCGAGAGCGAGGATGAATATCACCAGCAGATAGGCACCGAGGATATTCGCGTACATGAATACGGAAGACATCCGCCCTGGGGGATTACCGCCAGCTACCAGAGGCCAGAGAAATAGATAATTGAGAAATCCGGGTTTACTCCAACCGAGGAATAATTGTCCTAAACCCATGAGTACAACCACTGGGGAAGGAATAATCAAGAGCCATGCTAGCCGCCGTAATTGGGAAGGCCGATCGATCGCCCAACCCATATTGATAAACATGAAGAAGAAGGGCAGAAAATTCATCATCCCCAAGAAGGAATCGACTGGGCGGGGAGAGAGAATGGTAATGAGGGATAACCAGAGGGTAATAACGCCCAGGCCCTGGGTGAAGGGGTTACGCAGAATATGGCGCCAATGACGGCGACAGATGCCGATACAGGCGATGAATAGGCCCAACGCCCCCAACTCTGACTGTAGGGGAAAGATCAAGACGGAACCCTGAATCAGATACCATTGCCAGGGTTTTAGATAGGATTCCAGCATTCATCCCGCGTGAGGCGAATTTGTGCGAGAGCGAAGATAGCCGGGATAATGCGGCCGTAATCGGTGGCGATGGTTTTCCAGCCCAAATCAGCGATGAACCAGCCCCAGAGAGCTGGCCCGACTACACCGAGGGTAGCCCGCACCGCTCCGTATCTCACCGCCGTGCTAGTCATGCCCCGTTTGGCGGTTTGTAAGATTACCTGATTGGCTATCGCCGAGCCGCCTTCCACTAAAGCCGCTTTCGCCGCCTGATAGGTGGCGCAGTGGATGGCGAATTGTTGGGCGATATTTTTTAAAATTAAAGGTTTGATGATGGAATTAACCGCGAAAGCGCTACTACCTTTTAAAACTATAGCGAGGGGATTATTCTGTAGGTGAGCTGGCAATGGTTCGGGGGTTTTAGTCGCCGCTAGGGCTTTTTGAATCCTAATCGATAGGGATTTTTGTTCTGAGGGGGGTAAGCGTTTCCATGCTTTACTAACTAGATGAAGATAGATTTCCGCTTCTATATCCGTCGTGGGCATTTTATTAGAGTAAGGAACCTTGAGGAAATGGCAAACGCGGATTAGTATCTGTCGGTAGGTTACGCCCTGTGTTTTCCCTTTGAGGACGGTGATACCATCTGCCGCAAGATAACGAAAACGATATTCTATGCTATCTAACCAGCTATCCCAATCTTGACTCTGGACTTCGATCGGATCTGGAGCTTGCAGGTAATCGAGAGGATTAAATCGCCTGGTAAAGAGGATTTGCGTGATCTGTTGTAACTCATCCTCACTGGCTAACTCTAACGCACTTCGCAATTCATCCACTGATCTTCTCCTCCACAGCTTATACTTGAGTTGATTGGGCTGCTCATCCTAATATTAACTTAATCTTTGATCACTATAGGGATGAGTGTAGATAATTTTTCTTTTGATTTCGGGATCATTGGCGCGGGCATAGCGGGGTTAACCTGTGCTGAACGTTTACAAGCTCAAGGCTTTAGCACGATCGTCCTGGATAAATCTAGGGGTGTGGGGGGACGTATTGCCACCCGTCGTATCAATTCTTTGAGAGTCGATCACGGTTTGCCCTATATTACTCCTGATGGTCAGTATACCCAAAATCTGATCTCTTTGTGTCGCCCCTGGACTAGCACGCCACCCACGTATATCCACCCGGAGGGAATGAACACCATCGCTAAATATCTAAGTGAAGGGTTGAATATCCGGCGTAATTTTTTAGTTACCTCCCTCGCCTACGAGGGTATTTGGCGGATTAAAAGTGAAGATGGTTTAGAAGTAGTGGCGAAATCTTTAATCGTCGCCATTCCGGCACCTCAAGCCCTATCTCTACTGGAGAATTCTGACTTTCCTGACAATAGTTTCCGCACCGCTCTGGCTGACTTAAGCTACGAGCCTTGTATTACCATCATGGCGGGTTACGATCGTTCTTTAGTCGATGATTTACCCAAATTTACCACCTCTGTCGGCCTGGATATACGTTGGCTCGGACTCGATAGTAGTAAACGGGAGAATTCGCCCCAGTCGGTGTTAGTTGTTCACAGTAGCGCCGATTACGCCGCCACTAACTTTGATGTTTCTCCCTTGGAATATTTAGCCCCAGTGTTGCTGGCGCGGGCTGGATTTCCTAACCCCGATTGGTTACAGGTGCATCGGTGGCGTTATGCCCTGCCGCTCATCCGCTCAAGTGATGAATATCTAGCCGATAAAGAGCTAAAAATATATGCTTGTGGAGACTTTTGTTGTGCCCATCTTGCCCCTTTAGAAGGGGCGATGACTTCCGCCGTCGCTCTGGCTAATAGCTTGATCTAGGCTGGCGTTAAGAATTTAAAAACCCGATCAAACTCTGTAACTTATCCCAGCCCGCACCGCTTTTTATAATATACATAGCCTTTTCAAAACCGAGTTGATGATTGCCGAAGGGCACCACCTCACCAACCTGTAGGGCTAACCCCGCGTTTAAAGCTACTGCATAATGCTGAGCTTGTGTTCCCTTACCCTGGAGAATATCGCTAAGAATCTGGGCGTTTTCTTCTACTTCTCCACCTTTTAAGGCGGTGATAGATGTTCTCGCCACTTCCAAACTTTGGGGATCGAACTCGGCCATATTCAGAGTATCACCTTCTAATAAAGCTAAATCCGTTATATCTCCTAAGCCCACTTCGTCTAAACCTTCCCGTCCGTGTAGAACTATACCTTTAGAAATGCCCAATTTCTGCAAAGCACCAGCTACGGGATTTAAAAATTTGCTATTGTATACCCCGATGATTTGCCCGGTAGGCCGTAGGGGATTGACTAAAGGCCCCAATAAATTGAAAACGGTGCGTACCTTGAGGGTTTTACGCAAGGTGGCGACACTTTTTAAGGCGGGATGCCAACCAGGGGCGAAGAGGAAAGTTACACCTACTTCCGACAGGGCCGCAGCCACTTTATCTGGGTGACTATTGAGATTGACTCCCAGATACTCTAACACATCGGCAGAGCCTACCTTACTTGATGCCGAGCGATTGCCATGTTTTGCCACCTTCACCCCTCCCGCTGAGGCTATAAAAGCTACGGCGGTAGATATATTAAAAGTAGACGCGCCATCCCCCCCAGTGCCACAGGTATCGATAACCGGCCCCTGATGAGAAGGCGAATTTTGAGACAGGGATTGAGACTGTAAAATTTTCGCCATACCTGCTAATTCGTCGGCGCAAACTCCTTTAGCATCGAGGGCCGCTAAAATAGCTCCCGATAACACTGGCGGTATCTCTTCATCTAACCATCCCCGCATTAACTGCTCTGCTTGCTCTTGAGATAGGGATTGTTTGTTTAATAGTTGCTGTAGTAAGGTAGACCAATCCATAGTATTAATGTAGTTCTAACCCATCAAAACACAAATTTATCTTAATAGCAACACTTTTACTCACTTCAATCAATCATGCTCAAACGACGTAAATTCTTACAATATAGCTTAATGGGTTTAGCAGGGTTTCATTTAGTGTCTTTCGCTCAAAATAGTTTTGCCGTCGAAAGGGATTGGGATGATATAGAACGGCGTATTATTATTTTGATGAATAAGTATTTAATTCCTGGATTATCTCTAGGCTTTATTGAAAATGGACAATTAATTTATAGCAATGGCTTCGGAGTAAAAAGCAAGCAAAACTCTGACCCTGTTACCGCAAAAACTATATTTGCCGCCGCATCTTTAAGTAAACCCCTATTTGCTTATGCGGTATTGAAATTAGTAGAACTTGGGCAATTAGATCTGGATACTCCCTTAACACAATATACGGATAAACCTTATATTAAAGACCAGAGAATCAAGTTAGTAACTACAAGACAAGTTTTATCTCATACAGCAGGCTTTCCTAATTGGAGCGGTAACGCACCAGTTTGGTTTAATAACAATCCTGGGAAAAAATTCGGCTATTCGAGCGAGGGCTTTCTCTATTTACAAAAAGTAGTAGAGAAAATTACGGGTACTCCCCTAGCACCATATATAGAAGAAAATTTACTCTTACCTTTAGGAATGAATAATAGTAGTTATATTTGGAAGCCAGACTATGAATCGGTAGCTAGTTACGGTCATAACCGTCAGGGGAAATCCTTTCCTATGGCTAAACCGATAACGGGGATTTCTGCCGGGAGTCTGCGAACTAACGCGATCGATTATGCCCAATTTCTATTAGCAATGATCGACGATGAAAGTAATGATAGCTATAAATTAACTCAAACTGAGCTTACGGAAATGTTGCGCCCCCAAGTGCGAATTAGTTCCTCTTTGGGTTGGGGGTTAGGTTGGGGTTTAGAATCAAGTCAAGCGGAGCAATACTTCTGGCATTGGGGCGATAGCGGAATTTTTAAAAGTTTCACCCTGGGGAGCAGGAATAAAAAAACCGCAATCGTTATTCTAACCAATAGTGCTAACGGTTTGAAAATTTGCGAGCCGATAGTTAGTATGACCCTCGGCGGTTCTCATCCCGCCTTTCGTTTCTCGATGATCGATTACTGATTCCGGCACTAAAGCAGGCTTTTAACTATAATATGCTTTTAGTGTTCCCGGTACGGACAGAAAGGATTATCGATAGTAAATCTATGGTGTTAAGACCTCAAGAAAGAACTAAACTAGACGAAACGGAAGATAGAGATTTTTATGCTTTTCCCCGTTTCGTCACTCACGTAGACGAGGGATTTATCGATCGATTAACCCAACTTTACAGGGAGAAAGTACGCTCCGGCAGTCGCATTTTAGATCTCATGAGTAGTTGGGTGTCTCATCTCCCCGACGATGTGGAATTCGCCCACGTAGAGGGACAGGGGATGAACGAGGAAGAATTAAAGAAAAACCCCCGTCTCGATCGCTATTTCGTCCAAAATCTCAACAAAGACCCGAAATTCCCCTTAGAAGATGCCTCCTTCGACGCGGTATTAATAGCGGTGTCGGTGCAGTATCTCCAATACCCCGAAGCCATATTCTCGGAGATTGCCCGTATCTTAACACCAGGCGGGATCACGATCGTATCATTCTCTAATAGAATGTTCTATCAGAAAGCGATCGCCGTCTGGCGCGATAATACCGATCTCGGCAGGGTAGAATTAGTAAAATCCTATTTTAAATCCGTCACTGGATTTTCGGAGCCTCAAGCCGTAATCCACACATCCCCCGCTCTACCCGGTTTCTTACAGATGCTGGGTATGAATGGCGCAGACCCATTCTATGCGGTAATGGCTAATAAAGTATAGCCCGTTTTATTTACTCAACCTACACCGGGAGTCATCCGCTAATAATTAGAGGGCTTTTTTGTCTGGTTCGGTGATGAATATCTGCCTTTGATTGGGATCGCGGCGAGGGCTTTGTTCTTGCATCACCTGTTTACTCTGGGTTGGGTCGAAATTGCGGTTAAACTCGCGGCGCAATTGATTTACCCGCATTTCTTTTTCCTCGGTAGCGAGACGTATTTCTTCTAACTTAGCCTCCTGTACTTGTTGATAAGGTAATAATCTGACAATAGCGGAGATAGCGGCTACCGAGAGTAAAATCTGGCTCAGTAGTTTGATAGAAACTTCCAGGGTCAATAATTGTTGGGATTTGTGGGCTAAACGGCGAGCTTTCCAGTTTTTTCGAGTTCTGGGTGTGGAGTGGGTCGTCGATGGTACTGTCATAACAAAGGCCGGGCATATAACTACATTAACAAGTCCATCACCCGGACTGAACCCTGACAGCTCATCCGTCGATGATTGACCCGTCAGGGTTAAAGAACTCGGTTTTACTTATAAAGTTCCGTAGCTAAGCGGAAAGCTAGAATCCCCGGAAGTAAAGCCACTACTAAAGCGATTAAAACTTGAGTATCAGATAGCATTGCAGATTAACTCCAAAAAATTAAAGTTGTTTACACATTACTTTGCTAGATGATCGGCTTCCGAGGAAATAGGTTTTTACAAGACTTTACAGAGGAAATTTGAGCTACACTAATAAAGCTCTACTCCACACTTTGATAATTTATGCCTCCCCGTCAGCAACCCCGTAGAATCGCCCGTGAACTCGCGCTCCTCAGTCTCAGCCAGATCAAGGGCAATCCCGAAACCCTAGAACAACAGGATATAAATTCTCTCGTCCTCGCGGCTATCCGCACCCTCACCGCTGAAGTTCAGGAAAGCTTGGAAACCGCAGCGGGTGAAGTCACCCGCAGCAACGAGCGCTTACTGGCGAGTGAAACCAGAACTACCAATCTCCGGAGTGCTCAAGCGATGGTAAAAGAAGCCCTAGAATTAGCTCAAACCGCTATCAATCGCCTCGGCGCGGCGATGGAATTACCGGAAACAGTGCAGCTATCAAGTCAGTACGAGGTGAGAAGTTACGCTATTGAATTAATCGGCACCGTCCACAGACGCTCTCAGCAAATCGAACAGTACTTGAACGATGCGCTCATCGATTGGCAATTGCGCCGTCTGATCAAAGTGGATCAGGATATTCTCCGCATCGCCCTGGCGGAAATACTATATCTGGAAATAGATAAGAAAATCGCCATCAACGAAGCGATCGAATTGGCCAAACGTTATTCGGACGAGGATGGCTATCGCTTCATCAATGGCGTGTTGAGACGTGTCACCGATAAATTGAAACAAGAAGAGGCGGTTAAGAGCTGATCTCTACATATTTGGACTCTAGCAGGAAAGCACCCCGCCCGAATTTGATTCCCCAATAGCCGCCAGGACGACGATCGACCACTGTTCCTTCATCTCCTATGGCTAGAATGTCGGCGGGGCGTAGCATCGGCATCGGCTCCGCCGTTTTCAGGTAGGGCGGACGGGAAACTAAACGGACTTTGCAACCAAGCTGGATCTCTGTCATGGAATTTGCCAGATGCGATCGTGATAATTGTCTAACTTAGCATAGGGATCGATAATTTCGTGACTATCGTGGTGATGATGATGATGCCCGTGATCGTGGTCATGATGGTGATGGTGATGCCCGTGTCCTTCACTCTTGGCAGCCAATCTGAATTTACACATTTCACAATTCATCTGTACTTGACCGAGGTGGGTTTCTATCTCCCTCTCCCGCACTATTTGCAGTATCTCCGGCGCTATACCCATCTCCGGTAGGTTACTCATGGTGATGTGCGGAGTTTCCTGCCGTTGCGCTTCCGTAATTGTGTAAATTTTCTTAACCAGCGCCCCGGTAAACAGGAAATAGGGTAGAACTATTATTCGTTTCGGTTGATGCAGGTAAGCTCGACGGAAACCGTCTTCTAAGCGGGGGTGCGTGATACCTATGAAACAGGTTTCTACGCTTTGATAGCCGCTCCCTTCCCAGAGAATCCGCGCCAGTTTACAGACATCGCCGTTAGCATCTGGATCGCTCGAACCTCTACCGACAAATAGTAAGATAGTTTCACTGCGATCGATCCCCTCTGGGTTATGTTCGGGCCCGTCTAATTCTTCCAACCGTCTCCGCCACAGTTCTATCAAGCCGGGAGTGATACCCAGGTGACGGCCGTAGTGGAATTTTATCTCGGGATAGAGGAAGCGGGTGCGATCGAGTTCGTTCGTCACATCAAATTTATTGTGACGGGCTGCGAACAGTAATAGGGGCAGGGCCGATATTTCTGTATATCCTTGTTTTATACAAGTTTCCACACCTTCTAATATCGTCGGGGCCGTTAATTCTAAAAAGCAGGGAATCACGGGGCGTGAAGTGTCCAATTTTTGATACACTTCGGCAAAGTCAAGAAAGGTTTGACGACCTTCATCGTCTCTTGTACCATGACCGATCAGTAAGAGGGGGCGTCGATAGGGTAAACCGGGCAGTTGTAGCGCGTCGATCGTTTGACTTTGTAAAGACATCTTTCTAAATTAAATCTCCTTATGGTCGGGATAGTTTCTTTTAGACCTCTGTTATATTAACGAATTGTAAGAACTGAAAAAATACGGGGTACGGGGATGATTAAGGATATTTGGCGGCGTTTCTGTTACGATCGCACGGCTTTACTCGGCTTGATCATCTTAGGCTTAATTACTTTCGCCGTCTGGTTCTTACCTTTAGTTTATACTGTCCCAGGTGATCGCATCGATTTCTCTCAATCTTCTTTACCTCCGAGTCTGGCTCATCTCTTCGGTACTAACGATCTGGGACAGGATCAACTGGCCCGGGTGTTGATAGGCGGCCGGATCTCCTTAACCGTCGGTTTGGCGGCGATGTTGGTGTCTATATTTTTGGGTACTATTATCGGAGCGATCGCGGGTTTTTATGGGGGGCTGGTAGATTCTTTATTGATGCGCCTGACGGATGTATTTTTATCCCTGCCCCAATTACCTCTATTACTATTAGTAGTCTATCTGTTCCGAGAAAAGATTAAAGCTGTAGCCGGGCCCGAGGGCGGTATATTCATCCTCGTGGTGCTGGTGATAGGCTGTCTGAATTGGATGTCGGTGGCTCGGCTCGTGCGGGGTGATTTATTAAAGTTGCGCGAGATGGAATTCGTATCGGCGGCGCGGGCATTGGGAGCGACTCCGGTAAGAATAATCAGAACTCACCTATTACCGAATATTTTCGGGTTGATAATCGTGGCGGCGACTCTGGCGGTGGGTAATGCCATCATCACCGAATCTACCCTGAGTTTTTTGGGTCTGGGTTTTCCTCCCGATGTGCCTACCTGGGGACAGATGTTATACAAGGCTAAGGATTTTCTCTCCACCGCCCCCCACATGGCTATCTTTCCCGGGTTGGCGATTTTCTTGACTGTGATGAGCATTAATTATATCGGTGATGGGTTGCGGGATGCGATCGATCCTAAATCTCGATCTCGATAGGTTTCTGCGCTCCTTTTTGGCTTCACGAACACTATTTCTGAAGATACCCTAGTTTGCTGGGAGTAGGGAATCAGCAATATTTATTTTGATTCACGATTCTCTGCTGCCTCTTTCATAAAAGGGTACTATTGTTCGCGGATTTAGTATCATTAATATTTTTTCATTCGATAAGTAAAGTTTAAAATTATTGATTAAGTTGTCCATAATCACCCAGCTATGCTATAAAAATTAAAGTATCAAATTTAATCATTAACCAAAAGATTGCATTATTAATGTAATCTCAACATTAATTCAGCGATATATAAAACTATGAAATTACATCAACTCGGCCTTATGTTAACCTTGACCTGGGGAGGCATGATCGGCCTAACTCAGGGAGCTTGGAGTATTACACTCGAGCGATATTCTTTCTCGCGTCAGTATGAATATATTCCTCCTGATGAGTTCGGCATTCCTCAAAGTCAACAAGCCTCTTTCCTCGCGGGAGAGTTTGCAGGGAGAGATCTCAATGGAGACGGCTTTATAACGGGAAAAGAGCTAGGTCTATTTAAGGGAGTGGTGACAGTATTAGATGCTGATGGCAATAAGACAACCCGAATCATAGACTCAGACATACAACCAATCAATATAAATGAGTTTAATTTCTCAACCCTATCTATCGCTAGTACCCTTGACCAAGGGTTGAATTTTAGCATCGGTAACTCGATCAATATGTTCTGGTCCGATTCTTGGTTGGTAAATTTTAGTGACGGTAATGATTACTTTTCGATCGGTACTCTCGCCATTCCAGGTCAAGATAGCTTACAAACTGGAACCATAAATTATGAGGGACAAATAGAAGGACAATTATTGAGTAGCATACCTGAACCAGGTAACGTTATGGCTTTAGGGTTATTGGCTCTGGGTTTAATAGGGAGTAGAAAAAAATTTTTCTAAGTTCATCGCGCTCCCGTTAATTACTGCTCACCCCTGATTCCTCGTTGAGTGAGAGAAAATTAAATCTACGCTAAAGTAAGGAGATAGGTAACCTGAAACACACACAACATGGAGCAAGATTTATTACCGACGGAGGTAATCGTTACCTCTCCCCAGGAAAATTTAGGGAAGGTTCAACTAGATTGGGTTCCCCAGCCTGGAAATCATTTAGCTTTAAAAGGTAAAACCTACACGGTTTTAGAGCGCCACCATCACTATCAATACAAAATCGGTGGCTATTGCTTACAGAAAATTTCCCTTTACGTCCAAGTTGCCCAGATACCCAACGAGAAAACCCTCATCGATGGGCGTTGGGTGGTAGGCGACGCTAAGTGTCGTTTTAACGCACGTTCAGAACTTATCCGTTGCGCCGTCAATCCCGAGGGGCCCTGTCAGGGTTGTCGTTTGTTCGAGCTATTAACCCCCGAGTAGGCAGAAATTATCGCCTCGGAAACTACAGATCCTCAGCTAAACTTTCACCTATATTAACTCGCAAACCATTAACGAAATCGGCTCCCGATTGAGCTTTTTTCCCAGCTAACTGTACCTGTTTGAGTAACAATAATCCCTCTCCCGTTTGAATTACGGGGCCTTGATTTTTAATTCCTCCCCTAATCTCGCCAGGACTGTTCGACTCGGTTATATCACCAGATTCTAAGGGCATAGTCGCCATAACTTTTAAAGCCTGACGGCGAAAATTTGTCACGGCATTGGGGTAAAATGCCCTCACCTGATTGTGTATTTCTATCGCTTTCCTGCTCCAATCGATTTCAAAATCTATTTTTTGAATTAAGGGGGCGTAGGTTGCTTCTGCGTCATCTTGTGGGATGGGATTAATTTCCCCTCGATTTAATTTATATATGGTTTCGATTAATAATTCCGCTCCCTGATGAGATAGTTTCTCTGCTATATCATGGGCGTTATCCGTAATAGAAATAGGGGTATAGGCTTTCAATAACATCGCCCCGGTATCCATCCCCTCATTCATCAACATGGTGGTAATTCCCGTTTCTGTCTCGCCGTTATAAATACACCATTGAATCGGTGCCGCTCCCCGATATTTCGGCAGTATTGATCCGTGTACGTTGATACATCCAAAACGGGGCATTTCTAGGATTTCTTTCGATAAAATCTGCCCGTATGCAGTTACAACGAAAGCATCAGCATCATAACTTTTTAAGGTTGTGAGGGTAGCGGTATCTTTCTTGACTCTTTTCGGTTGCCAAACAGTGAGGTTATGGTCTAAAGCGATTTTTTTAACAGGAGAAGGAGTAAGCTGATTTCCTCTCCCCCGCCGTTTATCTGGTTGGGTGACGACGGCGATAACTTGTATATCGGGTTGTTGTAATAATAAATTCAGGGTGGGTACGGCGAAATCTGGTGTACCAAAGAAAACTATCCGCATAAATTATTTTTGAGAGAATACCTTTTCTACATAGCTTAGGTCTAATTGGTTGAAATTATCCACCGCCCAATTAGATAATCTCTGCATGAAGTGGAAGGGGTAGGTATGGGCAATACCGACGACGGGTATACCAGCAGTTTTGGCAGCGGTAATACCGGCGGGAGTGTCTTCTATGGCTAAACATTCTCCCGGGTTTAGTTGTAAGTTGAAGTTCCACCGGTTGAATCTTTCTACCGCTAATAAGTAGCCATCGGGCTGAGGTTTGCTTTTGTTAACATCGTCCCCGGCGACGATTATATCAAAGTATTGGCTCAGGTTGGCACGTTGAAGGATTAAATCTACTTCCGATCGCAGTGCCCCCGTTACTATTCCTATCGCTGTCCCTTTCCCCTGGACTTTTTCTAAAAATTCTTTCAAATCGGGATACACTGGTAAGGGGTCGATGTTTTGAATTTTCTCCTCGTACATCTCGGCTTTCTTAATGATTAATCTGGTTAAATATTCTTCGCTTACGATACGCCCTTTGCTGGCTAACAAATCTCTTAACCCTGCGCGATCGCTCCTGCCCAAACATATCTTGATAAAATCTGCTGGGGCTATCCTTAGATTTTCACCTAATAACAATTCATCGATTAACTCTTGATGGATTCTTTCGTCGTTAATAATTACCCCATTAAAATCAAAAATCAGCGCTTTTAATACCATAATTATCTTGATTATTTGTAAAATAAAATAGTGTTTAATTGGGTATATTTACGGGGGAAAATGCCATAATAGAAAAAAGATGTGCCGATGGAGAATACAAGATGGCTCTGACAGATCTTAGCGTAGATATAGCGCCCTATATCGATCATGCCCTCCTCGATCCTACAGCTACCCTAGAACAATTAAACACCGTTTGCGCCCAGGCGGAGCAATTGGGATTCGCTACGGTTTGCGTCTATCCCTCGGCGGTGAAAACGGCGGCGGAATTATTACACGGGAAGAAACCAGGAGTCTGTGCGGTTATCGGTTTCCCCTCTGGGGCGACTACCAAGGGTGTCAAACTCTACGAAGCGTTAGAGGCTAGGGAAAACGGGGCGACGGAATTGGATGTAATGATTAATCTGGGTTGGTTGAAGTCTGGGCACTCCGAGGAATTCTATCGGGAGATAGCACAGATTTGCGATGAAACCAGTTTGGCGGTGAAAGCGATTTTAGAAACGAGTAAGTTAACACAGACGGAAAAACGCCTAGCGGCGGAAATCTGCCTCGATGCGGGGGTGAGTTTCCTAAAAACGAGTACCGGCTGGTTCGGCGGGGCGACGGTGGAGGATGTGAAGTTTTTACGGGAGGTGAGTAAGGGGAGAGTGGGAATTAAAGCCTCTGGAGGAATTCGGAATCTGCAGGATGCGATCGCGTTTCTCTCAGCCGGGGCTACGAGACTCGGTACTTCCCGGGGGGTGGATTTAGTTAAACAACAACGTAGCCAGGGGGTAGAAATTCCGGCGGAGTAGGCGGCACTGCGGGAAGCGAATATGTCAGGAACTTATCAAACCAGTGGAATAATTTTGAAAGGAATGCCTCTCGGAGAGGCCGATCGATTAGTCACCATACTAACATCGGGATACGGATTGGTTCGGGCGGTGGCTCCCGGGGCGAGAAAATATAAATCGAGATTGCGGGGTAGATGTGAACTATTCGTGGTCAATAATTTCCTGCTCGTTACTGGGCGATCGCTCGATAAAATTATTCAAGCGGAAACGATCGAATCCTATCCTAAATTAAGTCAGGATTTAAGTAAATTGACGGCGGCCCATTATCTGGCCGAATTAGTTCTCGCGGTGGCTTTAAGCGAACAGCCCCAAGAAGAACTCTATGAATTATTCCGCGAACACCTGCGACGAGTAGAATTAACCGAAATTGACAGCATATTAGCCTGTTTGTGTCAAGGAGTATTTCACATACTGGTATTAGCGGGGATAGCGCCGAGGGTGCATAACTGTTGTGTGAGCGGGAAAGCGATTGATGTCGGAGGGAAAGTAGGTTTCAGCTTCGATGGAGGGGGAGTCATCAACCTGAATTTAGAAGATACCCATTTACCCAAGATAGACGGTAAACTAAATGGCCGGGAAGTTAAACTATTGCAACAACTAGGAGAGAAAGAGTTAAGTCAAACCCGAGATGAGGAAAACTCTCTCGCCTGGATCAACATAGAGCGACTCTTGAGGGACTACACTCAATATCATGTGGGTCATTCTTTTCGTAGCTCGGCTTTAGTAGATGACTTATCTCCCTTAGAATTTTAAAAGTGTAGATTTTGCCACCGTATGCAATTATCGTCTGAACCCAAACCCGCTCAATCTCTCGATAGCCCATCTTCTCATAGCCTCTCTATGAAACGTCAGCCTCGAAATCGCCAATACTCATCGGGTCAAGGTTTCGGCCCGGTGTTACGCAATACCCGCTTCTTAGTCCTGTGGGGAGGTCAAATATTCTCCCAACTAGCAGACAAATTTTATCTGGTGTTGATGATAGCGCTGATAGCCAATCACTACCAAGGTGCCAATCAATCCATTAGCGGTTGGGTATCAGCTATCATGATCGCCAATACCATACCTGCTGTGTTAGTAGGTTCACTCGCGGGGGTATACGTGGACAGATGGCCCAAAAAAGAGGTATTGGTGGTGTCCAATATTTTCAGGGGTTTATTAGTTTTGAGTTTACCGCCCCTGATATGGGCATTTCGCAACTGGACAATCTCAATCCCCCTGGGGTGGTTGCCTACGTTTCTCAGACAGTGGTATTCGCGCTCACAAGAAGTTTTTAATCTACCTTTAGGGTTCGTAATTTTACTGATAGTCACCTTTCTGGTATCTACCCTAACCCAATTCTTCGCCCCAGCGGAACAATCGACTCTGCCTCTCATCGTCAAACGCCGTCATTTATTACCGGCTAATTCCCTTAATACCCTGACGACGATGGCGGTTTTGATCGTCGGTTTCGCCATCGGTGAACCGCTTTTAGGTTTTGTTGACAGTGTGGTGGGTACGAAGCTGGGCACTTGGGATTTAGGTAAGGTGTTAGTAGTGGGCGGATTTTATATTATCGCGGGGATAATTTTGATGGCATTACAAACGAGAGAGAGATTAGCAACCTCCGATAGCCAATCTCCCCGGGTTTTAGACGATATTAAAGACGGTATCCGTTATCTACAGGAGAATCATCCTGTCAGAAACGCCATGATTCAGTTAATCATTCTCTTCAGCATCTTCGCCGCCCTATCGGTGCTGGCGGTGAGAATGGCGGAAATCCTTCCAGGTTTAAAAGCTTCTCAATTCGGTTTTTTACTAGCCGCCTGCGGTGTGGGTATGGCGGTTAGCGCTATCAGCCTCGGATATGCGGGGGAAAAATTCTCGAACACCAGTCTTGGTTTTTGGGGGGCGATGGGCATGGCAGCAGCCCTGATAGGTTTGTCTATATCGACGACGAATCTAGTGATGACTTTTATCCTGGCTACTCTACTGGGGCTATTCGCTGGATTGGTGGGTGTGCCGATGCAAACTACTTTACAGGCCGATACGCCTCAGGAAATGCGCGGTAAAGTATTCGGACTGGAGAATAATGCGGTTAATATCGCTCTCTCCCTACCCCTGGCGGTGGCTGGTGTCGCCGAGACTCAATTTGGCTTGCAACCAGTGTTAATGGCTCTGGCTAGTTTCGCCCTCGCGGGAGGAGTCTTGAGCTGGTATACCGTCAGTCGTAACATGGTAGATAAAAGTTGACAAATCGGGCTTCTGATTGTCAAATACTATCTATTAACTGTTAATAATAATTTTTTAAATGCACATCGCTTGGTTAGGTAAGAAAAGCCCTTTTTGCGGTAATGTGACTTACGGCAGGGAAGTAACCAATTCTCTGCTCGATCGCAATTATCAAGTCAGTTTTCTCCATTTCGCCTCTGAAGATACGAACCCCGATAATTGGCCCGAGTGCCCCGAAGTATTCCTTCCCTATATTTATCGATCGCAGGCTTACATACTTCCTACTTTAAAATCGAGTAAGGTACTGGTAGAGGCACTGAAAGAATTAAAACCCGATTTAGTTCACGCTTCCTTAACCCTGTCTCCCTTGGATTTCCGTTTACCAGAAATTTGTGAGGCCCTAAATATACCGTTGGTGGCTACCTTTCATCCTCCTTTCGATAGCAAAATGAGGAATTTCAAATCCAGCACCCAATTACTTACCTATCAACTACACGCCCCTTTTCTGGCTAATTACGATAAAGTAATTATTTTCTCTACCGCCCAAAGAGATTTATTAGTAAAATTAGGCGTGCCGAGTAATAAATTAGCCGTCATCCCCAACGGAGTCGATACTGATAAATATTCTCCCGGCTCGTCTCCGGTGAAAAATTATTACAAAGCCGAGAGACTCTTCGTTTATTTAGGGCGTATCGCCACGGAAAAAAACGTCGAGGCACTGCTTAAAGCGTGGAAATATTCTAATTTGGGTGAAGGTAGTAAGTTGTTAATCGTCGGTAACGGGCCCCTCACTTCTTCTTTACAACCTTTTTACGGCGCAGAATATAATATACTCTGGTTGGGAAGCATAGCAGATGAGCAAAAGAGAATCGATATTTTGCGCGGATCCGATGCCTTTATCCTACCTTCTCTAGTGGAAGGGTTATCGATTTCCCTATTAGAAGCCATGGCCTGCGGCACCGCGTGCGTCGCCACCGATGCTGGGGCTGACGGGGAAGTATTGGAGGGGGCGGGCATTGTTCTCAACACCCAAGGCGTGACGACTCAGTTAAAGACTCTCTTACCGGTTTTGCGGGATCATCCCGAACTTACTGATATACTGGGTAAGAAAGCCCGGGAAAGAGCCTTAGAAAAGTATACTCTTTCTGAGAATATTAATCAGTTAGAGGTAGTTTATCAAGAGGTTCTAGCGAACAAGCGTTATCCTTTAACTGGCTATCATTATCGTTGAAAATATGACTATTTCTAGGACGATTTGTTTGGGGTTTATAGCAGTCATACTTATCGGGACTTTATTACTGGCTCTGCCTTTTTCCACCGTAAACCCTCAACCCGATAATCTTTTAGTAGCCCTGTTTACTTCTACTTCTGCGGTATGCGTGACAGGTTTATCGGTAGTTGACCCCGGTACTTATTTTACTTTCTGGGGTCAGTTATTTATCGCTCTGTTAGCCCAGATTGGCGGTTTGGGTTATATGACAGTGACTACTTTTTTGATGTTGTTAATAGGTAGGAAGTTCGATTTTAGTCAGAAATTAGCGATTCAGGAATCTTTTGATCGGCCCTTCCTCCAGGGTAGCCAGAGCTTAATTAAATCTATTCTGGCGACTACGTTGATTTTTGAGTTCACAGCGGTTATCTTCATGTATCCGGTTTTCGCTCAGAAATATAACCCCATCTACGCCCTCTGGCTGGCTATATTTCACAGTGTTAGTGCATGGAATAACGCGGGCTTTAGTTTATTTAAAGATAATTTAATAGGTTATCAATCGTCGATCGTTATTACTTTAACTATTACGGGATTGATTATTTTTGGGGGCATAGGTTATCAAGTAATCATCGAATTTTATGCCTGGCTTAATGAAAGATTCCGGTATAAAAGACAAGGATTTCTCTTTTCTCTCAATTTTAAAGTTGTCGTCAGCACGACCATTGTTTTATTGATACTGGGTACTTTAGCTTTTCTCTACACCGAAGCTAAAAATCCCGATACTTTAGCCGACTTATCTTTTAAGAATAAACTATTAACGGCCTGGATGCAGTCGGTAACGACTAGAACCGCAGGATTTAACAGTATAGATATTGGTAAAATGTCAGTCGAGGGACTACTATTCACGATCGCTTTAATGTTTATCGGTGCTAGTCCTAGCGGAACTGGAGGGGGTATTAAAACCACTACTTTTAGAATTTTGATGATTTGTACTCGTTCGGTGTTAAGAGGACAAGAAGAAGTAATCCTTTACAATCGTAAAGTACCTTTAAATTTAATTCTCAAGGCCGTTGCTGTTTTATTTGGTTCTGCCTTAACCGTTATAATTTATACTTTAATAATTTCTTTTTTGGAAACTGACTTTAAAATGATTGAATTATTTTTTGAAGTAGTTTCCGCTTTCGGTACTGTAGGATTATCGATGGGAATTACTGCCAATTTATCGGCGCTGTCTAAATTAGTAATTATTCTCACGATGTATACTGGTCGGGTTGGGGTTATATTATTAATGGCCGCCATAGTCGGTGATCCTAAACCTAGCGTAATTAATTACCCTGAAGAAAACTTATTAGTAGGCTAATAAAATTAAACCCATGCAAACTTTTAAATTCCTCAATAATATTCGTTCTAATAATCGCCAATTTGCCGTCATCGGGTTGGGACGTTTCGGACGTGCCGTTTGTGAAGTATTACAGAAGCAAGGTTATCAGGTATTAGGCACAGATATTGATGAAGGTTTAGTAGCTCAGGCATTAACAGAAAAAATAGTTGTTAATGCGGTTCAACTAGATTCTACCAAACCCAACGCTTTAAAAGAGGCAGGCATATTTGAAATCGATACGGTTATCGTGGCTATCGGTAAGTATGTAGAAGAAAGCATCGTCACTACTTTAAACGTTAAGGAGGCTGGCGTTAGTTACGTTGCGGCAAAGGCTTCTACAGAAATTCACGGTAAACTATTAAAGAAAGTCGGTGCCGATTTAGTAGTATACCCAGAATATGACGCGGGTTGTGAGTTAGCCAATCGTTTAACGAAACCCTCTATTTTAGAGAGATTAGATCTAGACCCAGAACATAGTATCGTAGAATTAACCGTACCTGAAGTTTTTCACGGTAAGACGCTGGCGGAGTTAGAAATCAGGAATAAATACGGTTTAAATATCGTCGCCGTCGGCAATCCTGCTAAGTTTAAAATTAACCCCGACCCTCAAGAAAGATTATATAAGGGTTCGGCGATGGTGGTAATCGGTTCTAATAAGGATATTCAGCGTTTACCCTTATGAAGCAGTATCAGAAAGTTCTACAGGTGAAGACCAATCCTAAGGGATTTGTCCGGATTACTTCTCAGATAGAGGGAGCGGTACGGGATTCGGGAATCGTTACGGGTTTGTGTACTTTATTTCTCCGGCATACTTCCGCCTCTTTAATTATTCAGGAAAACGCCGATCCTGATGTGTTGACGGATTTAGCTAATTTTTTCGCTAAATTAGTACCGGAAGACGCGAGCCAATATTACCATACTACCGAAGGGCCCGACGATATGCCCGCCCATATCCGATCTGTTTTAACCCACACTTCCGAGCAAATCCCCATATCTAGCGGTAGATTGGTATTAGGTACTTGGCAGGGTGTCTATGTGTGGGAACATAGACAATGGAATCATCAAAGAGAAATCGTCGTTCATATTTTTGGAGTTTAACTCGTGACCAACGCTAAAGTTATCCGCACCGATAAAGCGCCCGCGCCGGTAGGCCCCTATAATCAAGCCATCCTAGCCAAGGGAGAATTTCTGTTCGTGGCCGGGCAAATCCCTCTCCATCCCACTACCGGGGAAATTGTAGGAGGAGATGATATTGCCGTCCAAACTAAGCAGGTAATGGCTAATATAGAGGCTATCTTAACCTCTGCGGGGGCGAGTTGGGCTAATGTGGTAAAAACAGGTGTGTTTCTCTCCGACTTGAAAAATTTCGCGGCGATGAATGAAGTTTACGGGCAGTATTTCCCCTCAGAAACGGCACCCGCTCGGGCTTGTGTCGAGGTTTCTCGTCTGCCAAAAGATGTGCTGGTAGAGATCGAGTGTATTGCTGTAATATAAGTTTCTATCTACTAATCGATTTCGATATTATTAGCGGGATATATAGCGATCAGAAATGAGTTGAGAGAAAAGAGGAGTGTGCTATATGTAGATATTAACGCTTTATTCAATAGCGATTATGTCGTCACGGAGCATGACGCTGGTGGATTTGATTACAGCGTAAACAGTTTTTTTCACCTTCAAGCCTAAATTCTCCGCCGAAGCCGTACTGATGACCGAGGTTATTTCTATATCAGGAGCTATTTCGATAAAGACTTCCGTATCTATGGGGCCCATAACCATACGGGTAATTTTGCCCTTAAGAATGTTACGAGCGCTCAACTTCATCGGTTTTATGTTGCTATCTTCTGTAAAAATAGTCACCTCGGGCGATTTTAGAGGAGTATCTGAGTCTGGGGGGAATTCCGGCAGGGAGCGCACTAATTGCCGCAGGATTTCCGTTTTCGTTCTCTGGCTGAGATGGCAATATTTTTCAAGAATTTGTCTCTCTTCTTCTGAAGATTGGAAAGTAATCCATCCCTGTTCTTTTCTCGGCATACTCGATAACCAAAAAAATTGGTATTGCTAGTCTAAGCCTATTGTAGCTTACGGCGAATCTTTCTAATCTCGTAGATTTCTATAGGGAGTCGATGTCAACGAGCTAGACTTTCAAGACGATCGATATACTCTTAGAAGAAATCATACTAAATCCTGTTTTCAAAAACTACTTTAGCAATCAGAAGTACTCATTTGTGATCGCTAAATAATCCAGTAAATCAACAGTAACGGTAAATAATATCGCTCCGCACAAGAGCTGGTAGTAGAGGCATCGATTCCCTCAAACCAGGCGATGGGTCTACTCGCCCGATATTGGGGATAAACTAGAGGCGGTTTACTTTTTGGCAAGTTTTTATGTTACAAATAACTAAAGAATGATAGGGTGAAATAGTCTATGACCGCTCTCGTTAAATACGCTCAGATTCAGTCCTTACCCGAAATTTGGTCGGTAACAGCTCAGAAATTCGGGGATTTAACAGCATTGCACGACCCTCATAGTAAACCCGAAGTAATTATCACTTATCAACAGCTCTACCGACAGTTAACTCAATTCGCCTGCGGGTTACAAACTTTAGGAGTACAACCGAGAGAGAAAATCGCCATCTTCGCCGATAATAGCCCTCGATGGTTCATCGCCGATCAAGGTTCGATAATGGCCGGAGCCACAAACGCAGTACGCTCCGCCCTTGCCGATAAAGACGAATTACTATACATTCTCAGCGATAGCGACAGTGAGAGCCTAATAGTCGAAAACATCAAAACCCTCAAGAAACTCCAACCGCAAATAGATAATATCCCCCTTAAATTCATCATTCTCCTCAGCAATGAAGAGTGGAACGAAGCGAGTTCGGTAAAAATCCTCAACTTTACTCAACTGATAGAGATAGGCAAGGGACAAACATTAAAACCGCCAGGATTGACCATCGACGATATAGCCACCCTAATATATACATCGGGAACGACTGGGCAACCGAAGGGGGTGATGTTAAGTCATAGGAATTTACTCCATCAGGTGAGAAATCTAGACGCTATCTTACAACCAGACCCAGGCGATCGAGTTTTAAGTATACTCCCCTCCTGGCACTCCTACGAACGCAGCGCCGAATACTTCCTATTATCCCAGGGATGCCATCAAATCTACACCAGTATCCGCACCTTCAAAAACGACTTAAAACAATTCAAACCTCATCACATGGTAGGAGTGCCCCGCCTGTGGGAATCGCTCTATGAAGCTATAGAAAAACAATTGCGGGAGCAACCCCCCAATAAGCAAAAACTCGTCAACTTCTTGTTGACAAATTCACGCAAATATGTATTAGCCAAACGTATCGCCGACAACCTGAGTTTAGAACATTTCCACGTCTCGGGTGCCGAAAGATTGAAAGCTAGATTGAAAGCGATCGCATTAATGCCACTTCACGCCCTAGCCGACAAATTGGTTTACGCGCAGATCCGGAAAGCAACCGGCGGTAATATCAAAACCCTCGTTAGCGGGGGTGGCTCCCTGGCGGAGTATCTAGACACCTTCTATGAAATTGTAGGAATTCCCCTACTGGTGGGATACGGCTTAACGGAAACTTCCCCCGTCACCAACGCCCGCACTTTCAGCAGGAATTTACGCGGCTCCTCTGGGCGGCCGATTCCAGAAACGGAAATTCGTATAGTTGACCCCGAAAAGAGAGAAACCTTACCCCGGGGAGAAAAAGGACTGGTTTTAATTCGCGGTACTCAAGTGATGGAGGGATATTATAAAAAACCCTCAGCTACTGCTAAAGCCATAGACTCTGAAGGCTGGTTTGACAGCGGTGATTTAGGTTGGCTAACGCCGATGAATGATCTGGTCTTGACCGGCAGGGCTAAAGATACCATAGTTTTAAGTAATGGGGAGAATATCGAACCGCAACCGATCGAAGATGCTTGTTTGCGTAGCCCTTTCATCTCCCAAATCATGTTAGTAGGGCAGGATCAAAAAGCTTTAGGAGCCTTGATTGTACCCAACCCGGATAAATTGAAGGAATGGGCGGATAGTAAAAAAATTCCCCTTTCGATTCCCAGCCCCGAGGCGAGCAGGGAACAAATACTTAGGAGTGATTTGTATAGCCAACCCGTACAAGACTTGTATAAACAAGAATTAAATCGGGAGGTGAAAAATAGACCGGGATATAGGGCCGATGACCAGATCAAAAGCTTCGAGTTTATCTTAGAGCCTTTCTCTCTCGATAATGGCATGATGACTCAAACATTAAAAATAAAACGTCCTGTAGTAACGGAACATTATCGCGCTATGATTAACGAGATGTTTAACAGATAGTCAACAAAATTTATGGATGAGACAAAAGCAAGTTTATTATTAAAAAGACCGGTGACAGTGAAAGTTATTGTTACTACCCGTTGGAAAGACGAAGTACAGCAACAACTACAAGCACAACTCGGCAATTTAGATGCGCAGATGCAACAGTTAGAAATGCAGGGACAGAGAGCGATCGCGGAAATTCAAAAACAGAGTATTATCCCCATGTCTCCTCAAGTTTCCCAACAGGTTGAAAACATTCAATCTCAGGTCAACGAGAAGAAAAGTGAAATTCTCGAACAAAAAAATCAATTCTTACAACAACTACAACAAGTTCAGTTACTCGAGCTGAATCAAGAAGTAGTACAAGCTCAACTAGAAAGCTTTTTCAAAATAGAAAAAGGGGATAATCTAGTAGAGAAAATGAATGTGGAAATAGTTCTTAGGGACGGAATTATTGAAGATATACGTGGAAAAATCTAATTAAGAATCAGGACAATAAAAACTATTTTATTGTCCTAAAATTATTCTGAGATATAGATTTAAGAAACTATCGCGGGCGCTGAGATATAGCCCAATCTGGATAATGTATCCCAAACTTTAGCCAGACTGTCATCGATGGTTTCTAAATCAGTACGACATTCTACCTCGGGATTTAAAGGAGGTTCATAGGGGTCATCGATACCGGTAAAAGATTTTATCTCTCCGGCGCGAGCTTTTTTATACAATCCTTTCACATCTCTGTCTTCGCATACGGTTAGAGGAGCGTTAACAAAAACTTCGACGAAATTGCCGATTCTCTCTCTCACTTCGTCGCGGATTTCCCGATAGGGGGAGATGGCGGAAACGAGAACGATCACGTTATGACGGGTGAGGAGATTAGCGACGAAACCGATACGACGAATATTTTCATCTCTATCGGCCTTACTGAAACCCAAACCTTTAGTGAGATTGGTACGGACAACATCACCGTCTAACACTTCAATATCATAGCCTTCATCAATAAGTTTCTGCTTTAAAGCTTCCGTGATGGTGGTTTTGCCAGCGCCACTCAAACCAGTTAACCAAACAGTTACGCCACGTTGTTTCATGCTAGTTAGATAAACATACTAATTAATCTTGATCAGCCTATCATAAATAGGGCGGGAATCGGCAGTCGGGAGTCGGGAGTAGGCTAAAGAAGTCCCGTAATTTGAGAGAATAAAAAAAAAGACTACGAAGACAAATCCTATGCCAACCTTGGAAACCCCCTCGAAGGGGCAGGCTCAAGCCCCCGAATTTGATACTACTATCAAAAGAAGAAAGACCCGTCCGGTAAAAGTAGGAGATATAACCATTGGCGGCGGTTATCCCGTAGTAGTGCAATCGATGATCAATGAAGACACCCTTGATATAGATGGCTCGGTAGCGGGCATCAGAAGATTACACGAAGTGGGGTGTGAAATAGTGCGCGTCACCGTGCCGAGTATGGCCCACGCTAAAGCCTTAGCCGACATACAAGAAAAGCTACTGAAAACCTATAAACCTGTTCCCTTAGTGGCGGACGTACATCACAACGGTATGAAAATCGCCCTAGAAGTAGCTAAACACATAGATAAAGTCAGGATTAATCCTGGGTTGTACGTATTCGAGAAACCGAAAAGCGATCGCACTGAATACAGCGATAGTGAATTCCAAGAAATCGGCGAGAAAATCCGCGACACATTAGAGCCTTTGGTAGTATCTTTAAGAGACCAGGGAAAAGCCATGAGAATCGGTGTCAATCACGGTTCTTTAGCGGAGAGAATGTTATTCACCTATGGCGATACCCCCGAGGGTATGGTCGAATCGGCCCTGGAATTCATCCGTATCTGTGAATCCTTAGATTTTTATAATCTCGTAGTATCTTTAAAAGCCTCCCGCGTACCCGTCATGTTAGCCGCCTATAGATTGATGGCGAAGCGGATGGATGAATTGGGTATGGACTACCCCTTACATTTAGGTGTTACCGAAGCGGGAGACGGTGAGTATGGCAGAATTAAATCTACAGCCGGAATCGCTACCCTATTAGCCGACGGCATCGGGGATACAATCCGCGTCTCCCTCACCGAAGCCCCAGAGAAAGAGATTCCCGTATGTTACAGCATCCTTCAGGCTTTAGGATTGAGAAAAACTATGGTTGAATACGTCGCCTGTCCTTCCTGCGGGCGCACTCTTTTCAATTTAGAAGAAGTATTACACAAAGTCAGGGAAGCTACCAAACACCTGACGGGCTTAGATATTGCCGTGATGGGATGTATTGTTAACGGCCCTGGCGAAATGGCTGATGCCGATTATGGTTATGTGGGGAAACAAGCCGGTTATATATCTCTCTATCGCGGCAGGGAAGAAATCAAACGTGTCCCCGAAGATGAGGGAGTCGCGGAATTGATCAACCTCATCAAAGCTGACGGGCGTTGGGTTGATCCTTTATAAATTGCGGAATTGGGAATTAGGGATTGGGGATTGTGCTTCTTCCCCCAACTCCTAACCCCTAACTCCGAACTCCCTATTTACTCCAGCCGGAATCAGCTTGACTTAATACGTAAGCTGCTACATCTTCTATCTGCTCGTTGCTAAGACGGCCAGCGAAAGCAGGCATAGCTCCGTTACCTTTGGTTACTTGAGAGATGATGGCTTCAAGAGAATTTTTGCCATATTTTTCTAAATCAGCTTTCTGGAGGGTTTTCGTAGGTACGACTACGTTTTTACCGCCCATGTGACAGGAAGCGCAATTAGCGCTGAAAATTTTGGCTCCCGCACCCGCGTCGGCGGCTAGAGCTGGACGGGGCAGAAATAAAAGTGAAAGGATTAGTAACACCGAGATTAATATCTTTTTCATTGAAGTTCTCCAAAAAGGATCTAGTTCCCTCATTTATCGTTAACAAAACTGATCTTCCTGTCAAAAGACAACCTGTCAAACTTTGGTGTACAATCAGATTTGGGGATAAAAGCATACTTTGTCCACTTATGTCAAAAGACAAATTGTCAAAGTAGTATATTCATCAGATCATCAAGGGAATCAGTACAATGTCAAAAAAAATCGGTCTACTCGTAGCTACTTTAGCCTTAGTAATTTCTAGCTTCTTCACGGCGATCGCTCCTGCCGCCGCCGCCGACTACACAGTAAAAATGGGTGGCGATAACGGTACTTTAAAATTCGACCCACCGAGCTTAACCATCAATGCAGGTGACACAGTTAAATGGGTGAACAATAAATTAGCCCCCCATAACGTGGTATTCGACAAAGCTCCCGAAGATAAAGCTGCTAAAATTTCCCACAAAGCCTTGGTCTTCTCTCCTGGGGAATCTTTCCAAACCATCTTCGATACACCTGGAACTTACAGCTACTACTGCGAACCTCATCGCGGCGCTGGAATGGTAGGAACAATAACCGTTCAGTAATGTGAATTACCACACACCGCCGCAGAAGCGGTCGGTGTGGGCTTCTCAAATCCCCTTAGAGATCGGAGAACTTCCTTCGCGGTACTGTGAGTGTGCGACACTTTAATTTTCCCGCTACGGCTGTTTATAGTCGGGAACAATTCCAGCCCGACTCGCTTGATGTTGATGGAACTATTGATGTCCCTATCAACGAGCAATTGTTCGGTTTCATCCCAATATTCCCGAATAGAACAATCCGTGAAAACTTTCTCATCTCGATAGGATAAATATTGGGAAGTATGATGGGGACGGACACCGATGACCTTAGCTCCAGCTTTTTCGGCTATGTATTCTAAGGTTTTGAAGAAATCTCCAAAGGCGGCATCATGCCAAGATTTATTTAATCCAGACTTTGCGGATTGGCCATTAAGGAGAAACTGTCCGTTTTCATCTTGTTTCGGTTTATTCCGTTTGGTCAGATTTTTAAGGTCTAGAACACCGATTCACTAATGGAAAATTAGGCTCAGTCAGCTATTGAGAAGAAA
>CAZUVR010000002.1:0-172599 GCA_964623815.1 uncultured bacterium
TAAAGATTGGGTCGTCCGGTGAAAGCCGCCGTACTTCAGTCGGCGGTTAGCTTACTACCAGTTTAGATGGAAATGATACTCTTGATGGTGGCGCGGGCAATGATACGCTCATCGGCGGTGCGGGCAAAGATACCTATGTGGTAGATAACGCATCCGACGTGATAACCGAAAATGCTAATTCTGGAACCGACACGGTACAAGCATCTTTTACATTCACTCTCGGTAATGCTAATCTGGAAAACCTCACCCTTACTGGAAGTACCAATATTAACGCCACTGGAAATACAGTCAATAATGTCATCACCGGAAATAATGGCAATAACCGCTTAGATGGGGGCGCGGGCAACGACACCCTCATTAACGGTAAAGGTGATGATACGCTCATCGGTGGTACGGGCAATGATAGCCTTACCGGCGGCACAGGGAAGGATTTCTTCCTTTTCAACGCACCGGCTGAGGGGATCGATCGCATTACCGATTTTAACTTGACAGATGACACAATTTATGTATCGGCGGCGGGTTTTGGCTCGCGGTTGACTCCTAACTTCGTCATATCCGCCGATGCTTTTACCATAGGGGCGGCTGCCACCGACGAAAACGATAGCTTCGCGTGCCTTCGGCATCGTTTCATTTATAATTCCAGTACCGGAGCATTGATATTCGATGCCGATGGTAACTTGAGCGGGGCGGGGCGGCAAATTGCCACGCTCAACACGGCTCTGGCTATGAGCAACTTAGATATTTTTATCGTCGCCTGAAAAATGTCTGGTCACTTCTCTCTAAAGAATGGTATGATAAGCGGATTTCGTATTATTTCTTATCTTTTTACTCTCAGGCAGAGAGCGTGTTTATCGAGTAGCTCTAACTATGACCAATCGGCAACTCACCAACAGTAATTTTGATTCTATCAATCCTGATATTAACGGTTCCGTTATCGTCTATCAAAGAAAATTCGATAACGGCAATAGAAGCGGTATCTATGTTTATAATCTTAGATCCGAAAAAGAACTATTAATTAGTGACTCTAATTTTGATGCACAATTGCCTAAAGTGTCCGCCGATAAAATCGTTTGGCAACAATGGGACGGGAACGACTGGGAGATATGGAGTTCGGGTATCGACGGTTCTGATCGAACTCAATTGACCCGTAACGAACTCGATGATACGACTCCAGTGGTAGACGGTAATCTAGTTCTCTTTCAGAGAAAAGTTAATCGCATTCCTACTAGTAATCTCTCGGATCTGTACATATACGATTTTAATACTTCCCTAGCAAGATCGATCGCCACTTCATCGACCCGATTTAATTCTCTAGGAATCTCCGATAGTAATCTAGTTTGGGAAGAAAGCGGCAGCAGTAGTATTATCACGGCTACTATCAACAATTCCACAATCGATCGAACTATTTTAAATATTAGGGGCAGTATCATCTCTCAACCCTCTATAGATAATAACATCGTGGTTTTCAGGCAGCAAAGAGTGGAAAATAATTCCACTCTCATCGGGCTAAATTATTACAATATCAACAGTGATACTTATTTTAATCTCATCGGTAATAATCTTTCCGATCCTCAGCGAGAAAACCCTGAGATTTCCGATAATAACGTTGTCTGGCAACAATTAACAGGAAATAATAATTGGGAAATATGGACTAAACCAGTGAATAGTTCTGTTTCTACTAGAATTACTAACAACGATTTAGAAGATATTAACCCAGAAATTTCTTCTAAAAATGTTGTTTGGCAGAGATTTGACGGGAGTAACTACGAGATATTTTATGATAGTCTAATCGGCTTATCAGATCCAATATACAGATTTTACAATCCAACTACGGGAGGTCATTTTTACACCGCTAGTACGTCAGAAAAAGATAGTTTATTAAGTCAAAATAACTCTGGTTTTAATTACGAAGGTATAGCATTTTTTGCCTCCTCATCAGCCGATAATAGATTAGATCCCGTGTACCGTTTCTATAATCCACTTTCCCGACTGCATTTCTACACCATCAATCAGGGAGAAAGAGATCAGTTAATCAATAATCCTCAATATGGATACGTAGCGGAAGGGATCGGATTTTATGCTTACACCGATACAATATCGGGAGTACAGGACGTTTATCGATTCCATAACACCATCACCGGGGCCCATTTCTTCACTATAAGCACACAAGAGAGAGATACGGTGCTGAATAATCCTCAATGGGGTTATGTTTCCGAGGGGGTAGCTTTCCGAGCGGCTTAAGTACAGGGCAGGGAACGTAAATACTCGTTCAGATGGGGGCGGATAGCGATCGCGTGAAATAAAGGCCCCCTCACACCCAATTCCACAATACTGAGGGCGGCGACGGGCATGGAAAAACGATCGCGGTAACGCCCCACGTCGATGCCGAGAAGATTACATAACATAATGCGGATGGTAGCCTTATGGGAGACTAATAAAACATTGCCATCGGGGTGAGTTTCTTCGATTTCTTGTAGGACTTCCGAGCTACGGCGGGCTATATCGATCGCTCTCTCGCCGCCCGGGGGAGCCGTCCAGGCCGGGTCTGTCAACCAGTTAACATAGAGATCGTGAAAGGCGAGATCGATCTCGTCTGGGTGCATTCCCTCCCATTCCCCATAGGCTATCTCGCATAAACCCTGACGTATCTTCATATTCATCCCGAGACACTCGCATAGGGGTTTAGCGGTTTGCATGGCTCTGAGGAGAGGACTAGAATAAACCGCAGCCCAGGGTAGATGTTTATAAGTCTCGGCGAAAGCTTCCGCCATTTCTAAACCTTCGGCAGTTAAACCGGGGTCATTTTGCGGTGTACCGCAGTACCCTCCTGTGGCGCTGTAAGCGGTTTGACCGTGACGGAGAAAGTATAACATCAGGCTCATAGTGATCATGTCCCGTGACGGGTGCGGAGGCGGTCGCGGATATGGGAGCGATCACCCATAACTTTAACTAAGGGGCCATGTTCCGCCAATTCGACGATACTCAGAGAAGCGACGGGCATACCGATCCGATCGCGGTAGCGTCCCACATCGATCCCCAATAGAGAACATAGCATAATTCGTATTGTAGCTTTATGGGATACTACCAGAACGTGACCATCATCATAACTATGATCGATCTCTTCGAGAACCTCCGAACTGCGCCGGGCTATATCGATACCTTTCTCGCCTCCGCCAGTGGGTGCGTTCCAACCGGGGTCAGCCAGCCAGCGCACGTAATCATCGTGAAACTCGTGATTCACCTGTTGGGAGGTTTTTCCTTCCCACTCGCCGTAGGCTATTTCTTTCAATCCCTCCCGGGTATTTAACTCCATACCGATCAGATTACATAGAGCGCTAGCCGTGGCGACAGTGCGTTTCAAAGGGCTGGAATAAACCGCAGTCCAGGGTAGATCCCGATAGGCTAGAGCGAAATCTTCAGCCATCTCATAGCCTTCTGGGGTGAGATCTATATCCAACCTACCGCAAAAACTGCCGCTACGACTGGCAGTAGTTTCTCCGTGTCTGAGAAAATAAAGATTCAAACTCATGGCAAACCTTGAATAATCCTATCTACTCTGTGAATTTACCCGCTAACTGCTTTAAAGTAAAGTAAGGTTCAGTTAAGTAATGAAATTATGGGCTTATTTGATGATGTCAGCAGGTTTTTAGAAACCCAGTTAGAGGATTTCTTAAAAAATCATCCTCATTTAGAATTACAGGCGTTACAGGAACAGTTAGAAGAACAAGAGCGGGATACGATTAAACTGATCGACAATTTAGAAGCCGAGCAAAAACGCTTAGAAGCTCAGATCCTGCAATTAGCTCAAGATATTCAACTCTGGCACGGTAGAATAGGGAAGGCAGAAGCCGCCAACCGTCCCGATCTAGCGAAAGCGGCGCAAGAACGGGAAGCCAGCCTGTTCCGTCTGGGAAATCAAATCTGGGGCAAGATGGAGGGGGTTAAAAAACGGATCGCACAAGCTCAAGAATTATTGAGTCAAATTCAGCCCAGGAAGAAAGAGTTAGAAATTAAAGTGCGGGAAGCTAAAACTCAAAAAACCCCCGATTGGGAGACAACCTATTGGGATCGACCTCAAGAATATAAGCAAACTAAACGATCGATCGATAGCCTCGATATAGAATTCAAAGAATGGGAAACGGAACAAGAATTAAACCAATTAAAACAAAATTTAGGCAAATAATTCGTCGTATAATTATTAATAGAAATCTTACTGAACTCAGTTATGTCATCATCGAAATCCCAACCTGAAAATCCTTCATCTACTCTAGAAGAAATCCGTATTGCTCGATTAGAAAAAGTCAACCAAATTAAGAATAAAGGTTTAAATCCTTACGCTTATAAATGGGAAGTAACTGCTCAAGCTGCTGAACTACAGGAGAAATACGTCGAATTGGGAAACGGCGAAGAAATAGAAGTTAATGTATCTGTAGCGGGCAGGATCATCGCCCGAAGAATTATCGGTAAACTGGCTTTTTTCAATCTCCAAGATGAGACGGGAACGATCCAACTTTATCTAGAGAAAAAAAGAATTACCGAGTCGATGGCTGATACCGAAGATGCTTTTAATATCCTGACTAAACTGACCGATACAGGAGATATATTAGGCGCAAAAGGAACGATAAAACGTAGCGACAAAGGGGAACTATCGGTATACGTCAAAGAATACGCGATACTAACTAAATCTCTTCTACCTCTACCGGATAAATGGCACGGATTAACCGATGTAGAAAAACGCTACCGTCAGAGATATGTGGATTTAATAGTGAATCCGGAGGTACGGCAAACATTTCGCCGACGGGCTTTAATCACCGCAGCCATCAGACGTTATCTAGAAGAACGAGATTTTATAGAAATAGAAACGCCGGTTTTACAGAGCGAAGCCGGGGGAGCAGAGGCTCGTCCCTTCATTACCCATCACAATACTTTAGATATGCCTTTATATCTGAGGATAGCCACCGAATTACACTTGAAAAGATTGATCGTCGGGGGGTTTGAAAAAGTATTCGAGCTGGGGAGGATATTCCGTAACGAGGGCGTATCGACCAAACACAACCCGGAATTTACCTCGATCGAGATCTATCAAGCCTACGCCGATTATCATGACATGATGGAACTCACCGAGGGTATTATCACCCACACTGCTCAGTCTGTTTTAGGTACATTAAAAATCTATTATCAAGGTACGGAAATCGACCTTACTCCCCCCTGGCGACGGGTGACGATGAACGACGTGGTTAAAGAAATCACTGGATTAGATTTAAGCCAGTATCAAGACTTCGCCGAGGCTAAATCGGCAGCATCGGCGGCAGGGATAGGTGTTCCCGAAGGCTGTCAAACCCTCGGTAAATTACTTAATGAAGCTTTCGAGCAAAAAGTAGAGAGTACTTTAATCCAACCCACTTTCATCATCGACTTTCCTAAAGAAATTTCTCCCCTGGCTAAACCCCATCGTTCTCAAGCTGGTTTAGTGGAGAGATTCGAGCTATATATAGTAGGCAGAGAATTGGCTAATAGTTTTTCCGAATTAACCGATCCCATCGACCAGCGGGAGAGACTAGAAGCGCAGGCGGCTAAAAAAGCAGCGGGAGATTTAGAAGCGGCTGACGTGGACGAAGATTTCTTAACGGCCCTAGAATACGGAATGCCCCCTACCGGCGGTTTAGGCATCGGTATAGACAGACTAATCATGTTGTTAACAGATTCCGCCAGTATCCGCGATGTCATCGCTTTCCCCCTGCTTAAGAGCCAGAGCGCGGCGGTGAAATCTTTTGACTACGACGGCGAAAAAAAAACTCTGAGGGTTGAATTTACTAGCGGCGCGGTGTATATCTATCACGACGTACCGGAAGAAATCTATAAGAATTTTCAATCCGCACCTTCTAAAGGTCAGTATTTGAGTAGTCAGATACGGGATAAATTCGGATTCGATCGAGAAATCTAAACCTCACTCAATAGATGAACTCTCATGCTCAAAATATTATTAGTAAGCTTATTTCTTTCCCTCATGTTCCCTATGCAAGTATTCGCTCAAGCTAAAAAAGCAGAGATGGTATTTAATCAACTCTCCCTGCAAGCTTGTCAGATGAAAGAAAAAGGGATGACGGATACAGAGATTAAAAGCCAGATCGAGGCTCTGTTAATCGAATCTTACGATACCCCTTCTCCTACTCCAACCCAAAGGGAATCGGCGGAAAAATACGCGCAAATGGTAGTAGAGATGGGTAACGCCTATTTCGGCTCTACCCGGGGCTGTAATTGGGGCAAAGCCAGGGGAGGGGATAGAGAGTAACCAGAAGGAGTGACGATTATGCCCGACTCCCGACTCCCAACTCCCCATAATTAATAACCGCGCCAAACGCCGATTAAAACGCCTTGCACCTGAACCTGTTCGGCGCTTACTTTAATCGGCTGGTACTTCTGATTAGCGGGCTTGAGGGTGATTTCTTCGCCCTCCTGATAGAAATGCTTTAAGGTAGTACCGTGACCTTCGACTCTGGCGGCGACGATTTCCCCGTTAGACAGGGATTCATTATTGTCTATCCCCCGCATGATGACGAGATCCCCTTCGGTGATCATATCTTCGATCATACTGTCACCTACTACCCGGAGAGCGTAACAATTTTTCGGTTGTTGCAGGATGGAAGATATGTCTAGTTTCTCTTCCACATCGGTAAAAGGCTCTACTAATCCGCCTGCAGCGATCGCTCCTAAAACGGGGATACCTTGGGCGGGAGGGTGAAGGATACGAATGGTGCGGGCTTTCCCCTCGATCCAATCGATGTAACCTTTAGAACGAAGACGCTCTAATCTGCTTTGAATAGGAGCGGGGGAACGTAAATTCATCGCTCGCATCATCTGACGGATAGATGGAGCGTGTTGGGTTGTTCTAATATACTCTATCAGCCAGTCGTACAACTCTTGTTGAGCGCTGGTAAGACTTTCTAAGTTGCTCATAAGTTTAGATCATTTTTACTTAAGATCATCTGTGTTTAGCCTAGCAACATTTGTTCTAATTTTGAAGGCCTATAGGTACATTAATGCTATAAAATTTTTTCGATGACGATCTCTAGAATTGGTAAAAAAACTCTTCTCGCTCCTTAAACACGATCCCTAAATACGCTAAAGTAAGGCAAGTGATTTGATTTGACCAAGGAGATAGTTAAGAAATGCTCACCTTAAAAATTGCCGTTTACATCGTAGTCTCATTTTTCGTCTTATTATTTATCTTCGGGTTTCTCTCTAGCGATCCCGCCCGTAACCCCGGACGCAAAGACTTTGAATAAACAACCCGTTGAATAATCGGTGTCATCAATAAAGAGACAGGGAACAAAACCCCAAATGTTCCTAGTCTCTGACGATGTAAACTCGATTGAGGTTTAACACTGAGGTTCGATCGCTCAACCGTTGTGAACCTACCTTTTAGCCAATGCCTTTTTTCCTATTAGCCTTCGATCCGCCAATCCCACCGCCTAATTACCCTCAAGAGAAACCTCCGGAAGTCATCGAGATTCATTATTCCGACCCCTCCGCTCTCCCCCCCTCTTTTCCTCCCACCCCTACAACTGGAGGCGCGGAATTATTAGGAACTCCCCTATCGATTCGGGAAGCTAAGCCAGGGACGGCGAAAATAGAAGGACTTAATTTCAACGGCCCGGCATCCCGATCGAGGCTAACGAAAATCAAAACCATCGAAGCCAGAACTCGGCGCAATCGTGAATACGACCTGTACCTGTCATCAACTCCATCATTATCTCAGAACCAAGTGTCGATCGAAAACCCGGAGACGCTAGAACTGATAGCCGACGTACAGGAATACGATGAGAAAAATCAAATTATCACCGCCCGGGGGAATGTCACCCTACGCCTGAAAAATAGCGTACTCACCACCGATACATTAAAAATCAACCTACCAGAAAAATTAGCGGTAGCCGAAGGTCAAGTGATCCTCACCCGAGGAGATCAGATCCTGCGGGGCGATCGATTCGAGTACTATTTCGTTCAGGATACCGGTGTCGTTTATAACGCCAACGGCGAAATTTACCAACCGAGCAGCTCTAGAGATTTTGGGGAGGTTTTACCGACGGATGTGGGAGCAGGTTCTACCGCTTTTCAGCCTCTAGCCGATCGCCTAGCCTACAATCAACCCTTACAAAGAATTACCACCGCCGAAGGTTTCCGCTTCGGTGTGGGCGCTCAAAACCCCGCCGCTCAATCGAATAACCAGGGACTCAGAAGTGAAACCGGGGGCACCGTGAACCGGGTTCGTTTTCAAGCCGAGCGCTTAGAATTCGATGGCGGCGTGTGGAACGCCTCCAACTTACGCCTCACCAATGACCCCTTTTCCCCTCCAGAGTTCGAGATCCGCGCCCGTACAGCTACCCTGAGAAATACTGGCCCTCTCACGAGCGAAATCACCACTACTGATTCCCGGCTTGTCTTCGATCAGAGGGTGTCTGCTCCCTTCCTTAATACTCTGGTAATCGATCGCCGTCGTCGTCGCCCCACTGTTTTCAGCCTCGGCTACGATGGGGAAGACCGGGGAGGTTTATTCATTGAGAGAGCTTTTCCCCTCGTCGATAACCCCTGGGTGTTTTTTGAATTAACCCCCCAATACCTAATCCAAAAAGTTATTTCTCCCGATCAGTTCCCCTCCGCCAACCCAGGCGGGGGCGACGTAGGCGTTCTAAGTCCTCAAGCTTTTGGATTGGTGGGCAATTTGGAGGTAAATTTCAGCGCCAGAACTATATTTACCGGTGCGGCTTCTTTTTCTAATCTGGACTTAGAACAGTTAGAAAATTCCGTTCGTTCTCGATTGCGCCTACAGCAGAGGATAGGTGATCTGGCTAATCCCTACCGGCTCAACATCGACTATAACTATCGTGAGAGATTATTTAACGGCTCCTTGGGTTATCAAACCGTTAACAGCAGTATTGGGGCGATTTTTCTTTCTCCTCTATTACCGTTAGGAAATTCTGGTGTTAATCTCAGCTATCAACTATCTCTGCAAAATATTAACGCTCCTACCGATCAAGCTGATTTACTACCCCCTAATCCCACCACCAATGTTATCAACCTCACCCGTTTTCAGGGAGCGGCATCTTTGAGTAAGAACTTTTTGCTCTGGGCTGGTAACACCCTCCCCCCCACACCCGAACAGGGTTTAAAATTTACTCCGACTCCGGTTCAACCTTATATATTTTTCGTCACTGGTTTAACGAGTGTGGCCAGTTTTTATAGTAATGGGGCTTTACAACCCTCCCTAACCGCTACGGTGGGCTTTTTCGGGCAGTTCGGCAACTTCTCCCGTTCCTATTTCGATTTTACGGGTTTCAATATCAGCTTCAGTCAGGGTTTAGTAGGGGATAAGTCACCTTTTCTCTTCGATCGCTACGTCGATCAACAAACCCTATCATTCGGCATCACCCAACAACTCTACGGGCCGATCCGCATCGGTTTTCAGTCCGCCTACAGTATCGATCAGAACAAAGAAATCAGTACCGATTACTTCATCGAATGGAGCAGACGTACTTATAGCCTGCTACTGCGCTATAACCCGATTTTACAACTAGGGGCCGTGAATATCAGGATCAGTGACTTCAATTGGGTTGGTAATCCTGGCTATTTCGAGGGTAGCGATGTCCGTCCCGTCGTTGATGGCGTGGTCAGGTAAAAAGTTATACAAAATCATGCCTTACCTATCTATGTAGTTTTACTTAAATATACGTAATCGATAGCTGTAACTATAATCCGAGATTCGTAGAGTAATTACATAGACAAATTAAGTAATAACACTGATATGAATCGCACTAAATCTCAATTAACCACAATTTCCTTAAGTGTTTTCTCTGCTACCGCCATCTTAAGTCACGTCGGCTCAGCCCAAGCGGCAATCGTGTTTACCTACGCGGCTCCGGGTAATCAACAATCTGATGCTGATCCTAAAACCACAGTGGTAGAAACTTTTGATACCCTTCCCTTAGGAACGTTTAAAAATATAAAATCTAAGAACATCGGTACTTACACATCCAATAGTAGTATGGCTCAAATTATTAAGGCCGATCAATACGGTGGTGCTAAGAACTCTCAGTATATTACCGTCAACGGTGGCGACCAAAGTTATACTCTTACACTTGACAAATCTCAAGCTTATTTCGGTGCTTGGTGGTCAGCGGGGGATTCGGGCAACGTACTCGATTTTTATTCGGGTGATTCTCTATTAGCCAGCTTCACTACTGCCGATGTGATCAATGCTCTGAAGGAAGATCCTAACAGGAATGCTTACTACGGTAATCCCAATGATGGCGTAAATCGCCGTAATTCTTCTGAACCCTACGCTTTCCTCAATTTTTACGGAACAGATGGGACAACTTTTGACAAGATCGTTTTCAGTCAAACTAACGGAGGCGGCTTTGAATCCGACAATCACACCTTCTCCGTCACCGAGCAAGCCGTTAAAGGTACGGTAGTGGCTAGCGCAGCCACCCCCGAACCCCTGACCATCCTCGGAGTTGGAGCCGCAGTAGGTTTCGGTATCTGTTTTAAACGGAGATTGAACCGGGCTATCTAGGCTTCTTCGTCTAACCAGATTTCTTCTTGTTGGTCTAAAAGCGTTTTCGCCGCTTCCAACATCTCATCTACAAGATCTCTTAAATCTTTTTTATTGTTCAGATAGGTTTTTAGAGCCTCTAAAGGATCTAAACTGTTACCTACACCTAATTCCGGCAAGCGGGGTCTGGCGAGTTGACTGATTAAATCGGCGTGAATAGTATAACTGTGAGCCTCTTTCAGAGCTTCATAAATACTGCTGATGTTAACCCTTTCAATTTGTTCGGAACGAATTTTATAACTGAGTCGGACTACCGCCTCCTCGATCGGATGTTTTTTAATCGCTTTCATAATCGCCAGTTGTGGATCTTCTTCTTCGGTTACGTTGACGGCGATCGTCAGGAACCGACGCACCGGGAGTGAACAGAATTCCCACTCTACCCGTCCCTTCTCTACATCCACTAGCACATAACCTTTGTCCTCTTTTTCTTCGCTAAAATCAACGCGATCGATACTACCAGGATAAATAATCGGCGGATTATTCTGGGGGTTGAGATTCTGATGTTTGTGAACGTGTCCTAAAGCCACATAGTCCAATTCGGGACGGTTTAACAGCGACAGAGGCACTGTAAAACTCTTGCCCACGGCTAACAGTCTTTCCGCCCCCAAGGTAGCGCGATCGGCCATCAGATGCGCGAGTAGTACCGTGGGCAGGTTCGGATTGGTTCCCCTGATTTCCGCTTCTAATATCGGTTCCAGACGTTCTATCAGTAAACGATTGATTTCCCCGATCGATAATCCCTCCGCTTCCTTTTTGGTGAGCAGATTGGCGCGATTTAACCAGGGTAGGGTGATGATCTGTATATCGCCCCTGCGGGTGGTGATGCGATGGGTGGCTATGCGATCGCCGACTATAAACCCAGGAACCGCCAAGGTGCGATAGATAGATAGACTCGCTCCCCCGTTACCCTGAGAATATTGATCGTGATTGCCTACCAATAAAACCGCCGGTATTCCCGCATCCGCCAGACGGCGGAACTGAGCCGCGAATGCTTCCCCGATGTACGGCGGCGGAGTCGAATCCGGGAAGGCATCCCCACCGAACAGTACGAGATCGACTGATTCCGATAGCGCCCTATCCATACACCGGCTCAAACTTTCACAAAAGTCCTCCAGACGGGTATTTAATCCGGTTTTCGGGTTTATCCGGCCGTGATTGAGACCGCTTCCCAGGTGAATATCTGATAGGTGCAGAATTTTAACCATATGTTTCCATAACGAACGGGCGTACTTTTATAGTACACCCGTCGGTCTATCTGCCAATTTTTTTATCTCGTTCTTGACGACGGCGATCGCGCCATTCGGCTGTAGTTAAGTAGAGAATACCGCCACTTACCAGAACCAGAAGAACTAAGGCTACCAGGAAGAGAGTGTTAAGAATCGTCGATGTTTCCACTGCTTAGAAACCGTTACGCGCCCAAACAACCATCGAGATAGACCAGGTGAATAAGGCCAGCACGCTAACCCAACCAAGTGTCAAAATATCCATAATCGCTTTTTTGTTAACTACAAATATTTATAATAATGGATCTTTAGCCTTTCTTTGGTTTAGTGGGACGATGCAAATAACTCTTACCGAACGTCTAGAATCTCTTAAGGTCGGCCTCCTCGGTGCTGTAGGCTTTACCTCCATCTATCTGTTTTTCCTCTGTCTTCATTATTTTTTCCTACAACAACCGACATCTTTTCTCGCTACTTGGATTCAGATAGGAGTGGCGGCCCTGAGTGGCTTTTTATTCGCCGTCACCTATCGCTACGTCATCCGCAACGACAAAAACCCCCATCTCAAAGACGGTGCGGTTGCCGCCTTCTCTCTGGTGAGGGGATTGGTGCCCTTACAATCGGCCTCGGCCCTCACCGCCGGAACCCTTGAATTATGTTTATTTTTGGGCGAGAGCTTCGTTTGTTTTTTAATGACGCGCTACTTACTCGATCTGGCATTTGAACGGAGACTGATCAAATATTTGGATTAACTCCATTCCCGGGTTTCTCGATCGTAATGACGTAATAATTCCCCGAATACAGATTCTAACTGCCCCGTGTGATATTCTGGCGGTAAAAATAATCTTCCCAAATTAAACAGGTAGTTATCCAATTTTTCCCCCCAAGTGGTTTGGGTTGGCGGTTCTTGTAATTCCTGTTTTGGACTACCGAGTTGCAACATACCTATCAACATATTGACGGAACTCGGGGTATGGTTCTTCAACCGCAGTTTAATATCTTCGCTTGAAAGCGAGCTTAGATAATTTTCCGTCAGATAGGGTTTATATAAATCCGCTTCCGATGTTAACTGTTCGACGAAAGCCAAACTTAATCCCCGGATAGCTTTTCTCAAAGGCTCGGCTTTCTCGTCCATCACCTCCCTTACGAGAGTGCTTTGCCCCATCGTGCTATTGAGGTAGCTAATATCGGTGATGCTCATGTGTGTTGCCCCCCCCGCTACTAGTAAGTATTTCTCTCCTTTGAGCTGGTAAAATGGTTCAATCTGATGATCTAAAATCGGGGTAATGCCATCTTGGCTTGAGGCAAGAAAAAGCGTGGGAATTTTCACATCGGATAAATCATCGTTGAAGAGATGCCCGACGATGGGGTTGAGAACGATCGCCCTTGCTATACGCGAATCTCGTAACCATAGTTCTTTATATGGTAATTCTGCTGCTGAACACTGTAACCAATCCGCCGGAGAACGTTCTAATAGTTTTAATCTCTGACAGAATCGACGTACTGACTGCGGGTTTAATCTCGCTCCCGCTAGAGCTAGAGCGGTATAGCCCCCAAATGAATGCCCGATGATCGTGACTCGCTCTGTCTTTAATTTTCCTTGAAAATATCCTGGTAAATAATTAATTTTTTCTAGTTGATCTAAAATAAAACTTACATCTTTTGGTCTATCGATAAATTCTGATTTACGTAAAACATCGTTGATTTTAACATTAGAAGATAGATTAACTAAGGAGTTTATATTACTTCCTGGATGCTCGATCGATACTACTGTAAATCCATGCGATGCTAAATGATGGGCTAGATATTTTAGAAATCGTCTATCGGCGGCAAAACCGTGAGACATTACTATTAATGGCTTTTTACTGTCGATCGCGGAATAAATATCGGTTACTAATTTGCGATTTCTTTCTCGATCTTGAAAAATTATAGTATCTTGATAAACAAAATTTTTTCCTATTTTTTCTGGGTTTAAATTATTTGATAATTTTCTTACTGTATTTATTTCTGAATCGGCGATAAGTTGAGATTCAATAATTTTATTTTCGATGGTGTTCTTGTTTAGTCGGGTGGCAATATTCACTAAATTTAATAAATTTAGGGTAATTTGCTTCTCTGGATAGGCTTTAAAAATTTCCAAAATATTAAGGTTATGCGATCGCTCTAAGCTTTTTTTGATCGTCAGTTTTAGCTGTTCGGGCGTACTGTCGGGAAAGGCTTCGTTTAAATTTTGAATCAGTTCTTCTCCGTCGGCGGAGTAGAGTAAGTCATCTAAAAACTGTTGAGCGATTAACGGCTCAATGTGAAGGTGTTTCTGGAGTAAATCCCTTACCTGAGAGTTGAGTAGAGGACTATAAGGGCCGAGCGAGGGCGATAACTCCCCCGTAGCCGCGAATCTGTTTAACTCTTCGATGGCAACGGTTTTCTCTAAAAATCCTAGTTTGATGAGGATGCGATCGGCACCCCATGCGGGAGGGTTTAACAGTAATATTGTGGAGAAGATCGCGGCAGAATATTTTAGTAAACGTGGTAAGGAATGAGTCAAGAGCTTCATTGTGCCAATTTAAGCCAGTTCTTCGGGCGTGTATCGACAGATTATCTATTCTCTATCTTTCCCGAAATCTAATCGCTTTTTATCACCACTGTCGCACAAATACAGAAAAATTTAATTAACTCCGGCCGGCTGAGCGTTCTACTCTACCACTCTCAATATTCCCGATTGCAGATAGTAACAGACTTTACGTAAACGTTTGAATTCATCGCTCGTCAGGGGTTGATTGACGAAAAGAGCCATGAGTAAATCTTTTTGTTCGGATCGGGTTACGTATCCCTCGTTCAAAGCTCGATCGATAACTTGGAGTAGGGACGAAAGATTAAGAGGTTGGGAGCTAACATCAGATAACTGTAGGAGTTTATCTTGAGTGACCACTGCGGATGTATTCATAAGTATGGTTTTAAGCGCCTACTATTTGCCCTATTAAATAATAGACAAAAGATAAAAAACGGTATGTGATCGAAGTCATGAGAAGATAGTGATCCTTGTCACACAACAGCAGAGCTATCAGCTCGATTAGCTTGATAAAGTAGAAAGGTTAACTATCCCGTCCAATACAGTAATTACATGGAAGTAATGCTCTTATTTTCAACGGCGACGACGACAGAAGCCCCGACGGCAGACGGGGCAATGGTACTGGCTTGCGTCCTATTAAGCCTAACTGTGATCTATCTGGCTAGTAAATTAGGTGGAGAGTTGTGTTTGAGGATTAATCTCCCCCCCGTTCTCGGAGAATTATTAGGAGGGGTAATTATCGGTATCTCCGCCCTGAAGTTGCTAGTTTTTCCTACCGGGGCGAGTGGAGCCGAAGATTCCCTGATCCTGTCCTTCTTACAAGCTACATCCGAGTTAACGCCCGGGGGAAGCGAAGCGGTATTCGACACAGCCTCTGAAGTCATCTCCGTCTTATCAGAGTTGGGGGTGGTGATACTCCTGTTCGAGATCGGTTTAGAATCTAATCTACAAGAATTGATTCGGGTGGGGCCGCAAGCGGCTGTAGTAGCGGTAGTGGGAGTGGCCGCCCCCTTCGTCGCTGGTACGGCGGGATTGATTTATCTGTTCGGCTTGCCCATCATCCCAGCGGTTTTCGCCGGAGCAGCCTTAACCGCCACCAGTATCGGTATCACCGCTAAAGTTTTGGCGGAAATCGATCGCCTCTCGTCTACGGAGGGCCAGATCATCATCGGTGCCGCAGTTTTGGATGATATTCTCGGTATCATCGTCTTGGCGGTGGTAGCCAGTCTGGTGAAGACTGGAGAAGTGCAAATAGGCCAGGTGGTGTATTTAATTTTTAGCGCCTCGGCTTTCGTCATCGGAGCCATAGTTTTAGGACGTTTTCTCACTCCCTTCTACGTCAAATTAGTTAACGGCATGAAGACAAGGGGACAATTGCTGCTGGTGTCGCTGATATTCGCCTTTATCCTCGCCTATATAGCCCAAGTCATCCAGCTAGAGGCTATACTCGGCTCCTTCGCCGCCGGATTGGTGCTGGCGGAAACGGAAAAACGCGCCGAATTAGAAGAACAGGTGATCCCCGTAGCCGATATATTCGTACCGATATTTTTCGTCTGCGTCGGTGCCAAAACCGATTTAAGTGTCCTCAACCCCGCCATCCCCGCCAATCGGGAAGGATTGATTATCGCATCCTTCTTGATCTTAGTGGCGATCGTCGGTAAGGTAATCACCGGCTTTACCTTATTCGGCAAGGAAAAATTAAACCGCCTAGCTGTGGGGGTGGGTATGATTCCCCGGGGAGAGGTGGGACTAGTATTCGCCGGGGTGGGTTCGGCGAGCGGTGCCTTATCCCCGGCTACTAATGCGGCTATAATCATGATGGTCATACTGACTACTTTTCTAGCCCCCCCCCTATTGAGAATCGTATTTAAAGAGCCGGAGGAGAGTGTTAAACCAGAGACGAAAATTTCCGAATAACGTTGACCCATATCGTCAAGGCGAAACTAAAGACTCGATCGATACGTCCCTATTAGCGACTCACACGATGAATTTTCAGCCAATGGTGAGATTTCACTGGTTATTAATAAGTATTGTCGGCCTCCTACTCTGGGCTTTACCCGCCCGGGCCGGACAGTTACTCTCCTGGCGATTTGAAACTAATAATAATCGTCTCACTTTCACTACCGATGACGGCGTACAGCCGCGAGCGCAATTAATCCCCAATCCCACCCGGATCGTCATCGACCTACCCGGAATCAGCCTCAATAAACCTAACGTTAATCGCCCCATAGGAGGCTTGATCAAAAGCGTCCGCATCGGTCAATTCGACTCGGGAACCACCCGCCTCGTCATCGAAATAGCCTCCGGGTACACGGTAGACCCCGGACAGGTGAAAATTCGAGGTTTATCCCCGACTCAATGGGTAGTAGACTTACCGAACCCTCAACCGATCGCGCCATCCTCCCAACCTTCCCCCCTCAATTCTCCCTCACCTACCTCCAATCGTTCCGACTTTCAGGGTTCGGCTAAGGCAAGCTCACCCGTTGCCGCCGCCGATAGTAGCGACGATTTCCAGATCACCCGTAACGGGCTGTTCGTCAGATTAGATCGCAACGGTGACGATCGCTCAATCCGCGTCAGGCGTAATCGGGAGGGGCAAAAGATAGATTTTGAGCTTCCTGGTGCGGTAATCCCTAGAAATCTAATCGGTAGAACTCTCTCAGTTAATAGCTACGGAGTCGATAGCGTCCGCTTCGACCAATCGGGCAACTCTGCCCGCATTACCATGTCCGTAGCCGATAATAGTCCTGATTGGCAGGGGATATATAGCCGTTTCGGCGGGCTGGTGTTACTACCTCGCGGCGGATTGAGCGCCCTTCCCTCCGTTTCTCCCCCAACCGATCCGGTAACGCCCCCGCCCCCTTCTGCCCAGGGTGATAGAAATTCCACAGCCACGATTACCGAGGTGGATTTATCTGGGAGTAATAACTTTCTCGTCATTCGTGGCGATCGCCCCCTACGCTCTACCAGTAGACTGTTACAGAACGGTCTTATAGAAATAAGGGTTTTGGGGGCCCGGTTATCTAATTCTTTTCGCGGGCCTCAATTCGGCCCCGATAGCCCCATCTATCAAATTCGGGTGCGGGAAGAATATCCCGATACGGTAATTTTTCTAGTCCAGACCGCTTTCGGCTATAGCACCGGCGAGTTAAGCCAACCTAATAATCAAATGCTGGCTCTGCAATTACGGTCGTTGCGCTCTAGTAATACAGCGGTTAATCCCTCCGGTCCTACTTCGATCTCCGTTCCCTCTCCCCCGAGAACGACTCCCGCGCCCCGACCCTCCAATCCGCCCATTACCGCACCGCGAGTTAATAACAACAGGCCCCTGGTGGTTATCGATCCAGGGCACGGCGGCAAAGATCCAGGCGCGATCGGTATCGGCGGCTTGCGCGAAAGCGATGTAATTTTACCGATTTCTCTGGAGGTTGCTAGAATTTTAGAACAGCAGGGCGTTCAAGTCATGCTCACCCGCAATAGCGATTTCTTCGTCTCTCTCGAAGGTCGTACCGATATGGCTAACCGTGCTAACGCTGACCTGTTCGTCAGTATTCACGCTAATTCTATGGGGATGGGGCGGCCCGATGTCAATGGTTTGGAGGTTTACTATTTCGGCGATCGGCGCTTATCCGATGTTATTCATCGTAACATCGTCAGAAGCGTTAATATGCGAGATAGGGGCGTGCGTCGCGCTCGCTTCTACGTCCTGAGAACCTCGAAGATGCCCTCTACCCTTGTCGAAGTCGGTTTCGTCACTGGTGCAGAGGATGCCCCTAAGTTACGTAACTCTAATTTTCGTAGTCAGATGGCGGCCGCGATCGCAAGGGGGATAATCGAATATATTCAGCAAAATCGTCTTTAAAAAAATACGTTTTAGAATATATTTACTTACTTTTTTATTCGTGTTTCAATTATCTTCAACTTATCGTGTAGAAAATGTTTTAATAATCCATGATAGAGTCTCAACGTAGTCCTATAGGAGTGTTCGATAGTGGTGTGGGTGGACTCACCGTTTTGAGAGAACTAAACCGTCAGTTACCTCAGGAGTCGATTCTTTATTTCGGCGATACAGCAAGGCTTCCTTACGGTAATCGTAGTAAGGGGGAAATCATTCAGTTCGTTCGGGAAATCCTGGACTGGATGACCGATCGGGGTGTGAAAATGGTGGTTATGGCCTGTAACACCAGTTCCGCTCTCGCTCTCGATGAAGTGCGCGACGAGTTTCGCGGTTTGCCTATCCTCGGTGTTATCCTCCCAGGAGCTAAAAGCGCCGTCCGTTGCGGTAAACGTATCGGTATCATCGCCACTCCGGCTACTGTACGGAGCGATGCTTACCGTCAAGCTATTCTGGAGATAGATCCAGGCGCTAACGTTTGGCAGGTGCCCTGTCCCGAATTCGTCCCCTTAATAGAACAGGATCGAATTCATGACCCCCACACCCTCACCGTCGCCAAAGCTTATCTACAGCCCCTGTTAAGACGTAATATCGATACTCTAGTGTACGGTTGTACTCATTACCGTCATCTCGCTCCCGTGTTTCAAAAAATACTGCCGGGGTCGATAACTACTATCGATCCGGCTGTATCGGTGGTTAAAGCTGTCGAGAAAGAACTGGAACTACTGGCGATAAAAAACACCCTATTTCCCCCCGTTACTTCTTTCGCTGTCAGTGGTTGCCCTGATAAATTCGCCTCTCTATCCCGTCAGTGGCTAGGTTTTCTCCCAGTGGTCGAAAAGGTTTATCTTCCCGTATCCTTAGAGATAGATTGAGATTTTATATAGGAAAAAGCCCCGCTCGTCTTTTTCCTTCTAAGTTTGTTTCCATCGTCTTACCAAAGCTAAGACGAGGTAAATCGTTAATAGATAAGCGATAGGTACTAGCAAAGTCATGGTAGGCATTTTCTTCAGGTATGGATTGAGATTTTCGGCAACAGGACATAGAGGAAGAATATAATTAATCCTCGATGATGATTTACCTACGCTCACAAGTATTAGGACTATGCCCCCGGATGATATTACCCGAGCTTCGTGCCTTAATATACTGTTTTACGCATTTGACAATTTTTTTTAACAGCCCATAGGCTCCTGTAGCGCCATCTAACTCAGAATGACAAGAGTGACCTCTTATCTTAACAATCTTGAGTCGCTGACACCGATAGGAAATTTTTGAATCTGCTACTAACAAGCTAACATAAGATGTTCTGCTATGGAAAATTTTCTTAGAAAAATTTTTCCCCACCCCCTCTAGAAAAAAACCTACCTGGAAAATTTTCTTTCCCGTTCGCCATAGGTTATCTTAAAATAAATGTAAGGATATGTAAACTTTCGTAAATATCTCGCCCGTTCGGCTAACCCATGATCTTGACTACTTCTTTGTTTGCCCCAGTTGATGATGACCTGAAGATTTTAACCGAAAATCTGAAAAATTTAATCGGTGCCCGTCACCCTATATTAGCTGCGGCGGCAGAACACTTGTTCGAGGCAGGGGGAAAACGAGTCCGGCCCGCGATCGTGTTATTAGTATCGAGAGCTACTTTATTAGAAGAGGAGCCGACACCGAGGCACAGAAGATTAGCGGAAATTACGGAGATGATCCATACAGCCAGTCTGGTTCATGATGACGTGGTAGATGAGGCTAGTTTAAGGAGAGGGGTGCCTACGGTTAATAATCTCTTCGACAATCGTATCGCAGTACTAGCAGGAGATTACCTGTTCGCCCAGTCTTCATGGTACTTAGCCAATCTCGATAACTTGGAAGTGGTGAAATTACTCTCGGAAGTCATCCGCGATTTCGCTGAGGGAGAAATTCAACAGGGGATAAATCTCTTCGATACGAGTATATCGATCGAAACCTATCTAGAAAAAAGCTATTATAAAACGGCTTCTTTGATCGCCAACAGCGCTAAAGCTGCTGGGGTGTTGAGCGAAGTAAGTAGAGAAACCTGCGAACACCTTTACCATTACGGGAGAGAATTAGGTCTGGCTTTTCAAATCGTCGATGACATTTTAGACTTCACCTCGGACACGGAAGTTTTAGGGAAACCGGCAGGCTCAGACTTAATAAGCGGTAATATCACGGCCCCCGCTCTCTTCGCTATGGCGGAGAATCCCTATCTGGAAGTGTTGATCGAGAGAGAGTTTTCTCAAGACGGAGATATAGATAAAGCCCTGACGATTATCAAGGAGAGCAGCGGTATAGATAAAGCCCGAGAATTAGCCTTCGATTACGGAAAGAGTGCCGTCACCCACTTGAGTTGTTTACAGCCATCTGCGTCTACTCAATCCCTAATCGATCTGGTGGATTATAACTTCAACCGTATCTATTAAAAGTTAAACCGAGGATCTGATATTCTTCCTTCTCAACTGAGGTAGGATTACCAGTGAGGCGAGGAAGATCGCTAAAGCGATCGCTATTGTAGCCAGAAAAGGAGTATACATATGCTTGATGGCGATGGCGAGATAAGCCCAAGCTACCACCCCCGGGTAAACGCGATCGTTCCTCTTGAAGAAAAGATACGTAGCCAGAGCCGTGCCGATCAATAACATAGTGACGGCCCAGACGAGGGGGCTGATACCCCAGCCATTCCAATTGAAAGCGTGAAGGGTAGAGGCGATATTGACGATCGTGGCGACGCTAATCCACCCTAGATAAAGGCTAATGGGATAATCGATGAACCATTTCTCTTTACCGGCGGTGGAGTCGAGGTTAATATTGAGGCGCAGATAGAGAATGATCAGACAGATGAGGATTATCAGCATCGCTATCACCGAAGTAGTGAAGGCTTGATACTGAAACAGAATAATCCAGAATATTTGAGCCAGACTCGCCCCTGCTAGCCAATAGCCGATTCTTTCCAGTCGAGGGTGATGTTTATGACGTTCAAAAGCCTGATAAACGACGAAACTTATTAAACCGATGTAGATCAATCCCCAGATAGAGAAAGCGAAGTTAGCCGGTAAAACCAAAACATCGTTAAAATATTTATTGGCGATTTGACCGACGTTCATCCCTCCTACGGGTACGAGATTAGAAAGAATGTTGGTAACAAAAGCTAGTATAACGGCAACTAGGTTAACCCATTGCCGGAGAGAATGTTTATCCACTGCCATAACTAATAAGTTTTATTTACTAATCTATCTATTCTGTACTTTAGCTTTTTTAGGAAAAGATCACATCCATCGATCGAGTAAGGCTGGTATGATTAAAAATCGTCGTCTTATCCTTATGAAGAAATAGGCTCATATCTTGCCTATTACAGAAGAAACATCATGACCACACTCAATATAGATTCCGCCTTGAAATTGCTGAGAGAATTTAGCTGTATAAAACCGAAAAACTTGGACACGGAGCGAGACAGAGAGGAATTACGTCAAGCTATAATATTAGTTACGGATCTATGCGACTGGCAAAATTTTGGTATTTGTGCCGACAGTAGCGAGCAAGCTTTAGAGTCTTTACTTCAGTACCTAAAAGCCTTAGGTTATGAATATCAACCTCAACCCGATCAAGCGTCATACGATGACGGAGCGGTCTATCTTAAGTTCAATACCCAAAAAATGACCCATTATTTAGAATCCTATACGGGAACCTATCGGGGAGTATTAATATCCTGTCAGGCGGAGAATGATAGCTTAGTGGGAACTTACGGACACTTTCCTTTGAATCTATTCAATAGTAATTAAACCGATGTCGAGAATAGAAAATTTAATCGAACAAATACAAACTGAAGCAAAGAGAGAAGAGTTTCCTATAGATTTTCCTATTTATAAAATAGCGAAAAAAGAAGCTTACGCACCTATTTTATACGCTGGAAACTTACAAAGAGGCTTATGTATTTTCGGGAGAGATTTAGGCAGGGATGAAGTAATCGAAGGACAACCTTTGATAGGGGCATCTGGTACGTTAGTTAGAGAAGGATTTTACGAAGTTTGGCAGGGAGCGAAACCGAGAACGAAACAGGATTTATTAAAAGTAAACGAGCAGATCCTGCTGACTAATACCGTACCCTATAAACCCCCTGGAAATAAGGCTTATAGCACGGATGTGAAAGAGCGTTTTCGCCCCTTTCTAGAACAATTATTAGTTCTGCACTGGCAGGGAGATACGATTATCACTTTAGGGACGGAAGCTTTTAAATGGTTCGCCCCTTACGGAAAGAGAGGGGAAGTAAATCAATTTTATCTGAGGGACGATCGTTTCACGGCTGCTTTAGAAGTGACTTTAAGAGCGATGGATGAGGAGGGGCGAGAACATCAAAAACCCGTTACCTTACTTCCCCTGCCCCATCCCTCTCCTTTAAATCAGCAATATTACCATCTCTTTCCGGGGATGCTAAAACAAAGACTTAACGGGCTGAAATTCTGATGCGTATTTACGGTAATCGCTTAATGAAAACGATTCCAGGCGAATTAACCCGGCCGACTACCTCGCGGGTGAGGGAAGCCCTATTTAATATCTGGCGGGGATATATAGAGGATTGTAGCTGGCTGGATCTATGCGCCGGTAATGGCATTATGGGAGCCGAGGCGCTGTGTCGGGGGGCTAAATTAGTAGTGGGTATCGAGCGCTACGGGAAAGCCTGTAAGGTTATCGAGGAAAATTGGAGCGCGGTAGCAGGTGAAGAACAGGAATATAGGGTGATTCGGGGAGATGTGTTAACCGCATTGAAGAAGTTGGGGGATGAGGGGGTGAAGTTCGATCGCATTTATTTCGACCCACCCTATGAGAGTAAGCTATATTTACCGGTATTGCAATTCGTAGCCAGGGGGGAAATTCTCTCCCCTGGCGGGGAGATAGCAGTGGAGCATAACCCTAAAGCTTGGCCGGCTTCAGAGATAGAAGGTTTAGAATTAGTCCGTCAGAAGCACTACGGTAATACGGAACTCAGTTTCTATTCCACTTGTTGAGTCGGACAAATAGGAGCGGCTATCATTATATTTGCGAAGCTAGTTTTTCAACGTAATCGATTAAGGTTTTCGCTATTTTTTCATCGCCATTTTTCCAACCGAGGAGAGATAAATGAGAGCGATTTTCGAGGGTGACGAAACCTTTGATTTTTTTGACTAGGTTTTCAGTAAACCATTTTACCGTTTCTTTCGCCCTTCGATCGCGCTCAAAAGCTATTAAAGCTAGTAGGTTAAACAGCATATTTTTAGAAATTAAACATTGAGTCTCTTCTACGGTCGGTTCTACATCAATCCCCAAAATCTTCGAGAGTTGGGCTAGGGGAGGAAAAGGAATAGCGTTATCTATCCCCGCGATTACGGGTGCTATAAATACGGATGGCTGGTTCTTGAGAGAAACTGTTTCAATATCATCGATACTCGCCAGAGCTTTGATGATGCTTTGATATTCTCCCTGCTTGACACATCCACCGAGAATACTGGACAAACTTGTGCGATCGATGTCTAAATTTTTAACATCGAGTTCGGTGAGGATTTCTAATAGAGAAATATATTTACAACCCAGACTATGACCCACCCAAAAATAATTAGGTTTTTCGTCGGTCGGTTTTTCTTGATATATTTCGATATTGGTTTTGTAACCTAAAAATCGAGCTTCCTCGTATATGGAGCGACGAACGTTAGCTAAATCACGAACCATTTCTATCGCTACAGACCAATGACGAAATGTAAAACGATAGGGTATGGCGATGATAGTGTACCCCTGCTCGAATAATTTTCCTAACAGGTAATTATAAAAAATATTAGGGAAAGAGCCGAAAAAAGTTCCGCCGATAAAATAAACCACGCCTCGGGGTTCGGGGTGGATGGCTACCCAGTGAAAATTTAAGGGGATAAATTTACATTCGACGCTCATAGTTTAGATTCTCCTAATTTATTCAACTTGACAATTTATTAGAAAGTGACAAAACCTCTATTTACATAAGAAAATTTTGTCAATTAGAGTTTTAAACACTCAAACTAGAATTCATAAAGAGAACTGCCGGGTGTTGGGAAAGAATAGGCTTGTTGAGCGTACACCTGTAGGGAGAGCTTTTGAGCTTCTTCTTCACTTATATTCGAGGCTTCTGGTTGCAGAATAGGTGGCGCGAGGAGTTCACCCTCAGCTCCCAATTTAAAGAACGTTCCCCGCACTTGAGGAGAGAGAAGTAGAGATGTACCGGGTGTAGCGTCAACATAAACTAAACCTCGCAGTTCAAAACTGAAATATTCAGTTTTTTCGTCAAGATTTTTCAGGGGCGATACATCGGGCTGAAGAAGAAATAACGCCGTACCTTGAGCGGGCAGGGTAAAGCTGGCTCTGGCTTGAGAGTCGCTATCGATGCTCAACGTTACCAAAGGAGTAGGCCCGCCTATAGTTATAAAACTTGTCACCGGCCCAAAATTGGGAGTGTTGTCGGAAGGAAAAATAACACCCCCCCCGTTGAGGGTACTCGGTATTTGGCTGTTAGGATTGGCGATAAAAGTTAGATTAATGATCGAAGCCGCCAGGGAAGGATTAGAAATCAGCAGAAAGTAAGCTTGAACGGAGACGGGATTATCTATTCCCTGGGGAGCGAAAGGCGGGGGTACGATCGGCTGTACGATTAGCTCAAAAGATGATACTAGTTGCATGAGATGTGTTTCCTTTTTATAAAGATAATTCTGTAGACGATTAGCTATTAACTTCCACTAACTTCGGTAGATTATGGATTATAAGGGATAGCTAAAACATATTGTCTATTAGTATTCTTACTGCCCACTCCATTTATTTCAAGAGGAAAAAATGGGGTAAAAGTCAGATAAAAGTAAGTAATTGTAGGGAGTTTTTCTTAGAAACAATGCTTTAGTTTCTGTGCTATTTTTGTACTAAATAATCAAAAATATTTGGCGAGTTTACTCTAAAACATTATTCCTACGGCAAATAAAAAAATCAGCTTTCCCCATTTTTCCACTTAAATGCCATGTGTGATGGGACTGACATCACCCCCGCCCGAACTCTATTGTAAGGATAAGCAAATAGAGAAGAGGAAAGCAGTCATGTTATCGAGCCAGAACAACACCTTCATCCGTAACTACCTTATCGCCGCTGTATCCGTTGTCGCCCTGAGCATGGGCGTTACCGATTTAGTCAATAATCCCGCCCGACTCGCTCAACAAGATAGACTCGACGGCTACGGACGTTACATCAGCGCCGGACTCGTTAGCTACGCTCAAACTCTAGGTCGTTAGTACTGCAAGACCATTGCTCCAAAATATATTGAAACCATTGCTCCAATCTATCCCCTAAAGCGGAGAGCGAATAACGAGATTGAGCCGACGCGCGACACAGAGAACGATCGATCGCAGGTATTCGATTTATAGCCGTAACTAACCCATCGATACTATCGGGCGTTACTAAAAAACCGGTCTTTCCATCTTCCACGATTTCAGCGGGGCCACCGCGACGGTATGCGATTACTGGCACCCCGCAAGCCAGAGCCTCTAAACACACGTTTCCAAAAGCTTCCAACCATCTCGGAGTCACCAGTAAAGCACTACACTTACCCAACTCCTTCTGTAATTCCTGAGTAGGTAGAAATCCTCGATAATCTATAGCCTCAGGAGGGTATTGGTTCTGTAGCTTCTGCCAGTATTCCCCATCCCCAATCTGTCCGAAAATCCGTAGGGGGTAGCCCGCTTTTATAGCGGCTTGAATGCCGTCTTCTAAAGCTTTTTCCGGGGCTATCCTACCCACCCAGGCTAAAGTCTTATCGGGGTGGGGAGAAAATTCATATAGAGATATATCCAGTCCATTACCTAAAATCCTCGCCGGGCGAGGGAGGCAGAAACTTTCAGCTTGAGCCTCACTATGAAAGGCTAACAACTCCTGAAAGTCGCAGGCGGTTTGAAATACCATATACTGCATCGCCTGGTTTAATGAAGCCATACTGACTAGATGGGCTACGGGGCGGTTTAAAAAAGGTGTGAGGTAGAAGGGCAGCCAATCGTAAGCGAAATTAAGGATGATGTCGAATTGATCCTGTTCCTGTCTTGCTGCATCCCACATATTAGCCAGAACCGAACAGGGCGGGAGTATGATGGGAGTATCGAAATCTTGAGTTTGTGCCAGTGGTTGTAATTCACCCGGTACAGGAATTATTTCTAGGGAATCGAGTTGAGAATCTAGCGGGGCGATTACCGTTACTTGATGACCTCGCCGCATCATTTCCGTCGCCATATTGTAGAGAGTTAGTTCCACGCCCCCACCCGAGCCGGAACCGAGAGGCCCGACGGGAGTTGATACGAATAGGAGTTTCAGGCTCAATTCTGTACCTCGGTGGAAGTGGTTTCCGTATAGGTAGAATCTTCGATGTCTTCCGGTTCGCCTACTGTCTCCATCGGGCCTATATCCATCCGGGGTGGTAATTGTACGTTAAGCTGGCGCATGGCCCATTTAGCGGTTTCCTGTACTTCTGGATCGTTATCATCGATCGCGTGAGCTATTAATTGGGTAATCTGAGACATAATATCGTAGATCCTCGTCAAGTCCCGAATAGCATTCTTTCTCACCTGAGGGTTTTTATCTTGTAGGGAGATGGCCAGAGCTTGATTCATCGGCCTGAGGGTACGGGTACAAATTTGGGCTAGAGCTTCTAAAATTAAACTCCGCTCGTAGGAATCACCATCGAGCATCGCTTCTACCATCGGTTGCATCGCCCGCGAATCTGACATCTGAGCTAATTTCCAGATAGCCCGGCGACGGTTTTTAGGATTTTCATCCTTGAGGCTCTCCAGTAAAGAAAGCACTAAATCAGGATTGGGAATTTTACTGGTGGCTTGAACCTGTAAAGAACTTTCGGGCGCTATCTCCTCGTACTCGGAATCGTATAGCCCGTAACGTTTGGTACTATTATTGGAGTCGGCTGTCTTGCTTCGGGAGCCTTCCGCTATAGTTTTGAGACGTTCTTTCTTATCTAAATTAAGGCTAGGCCTGTATTTGGATAAGAGGGAAATCAATATACCCACCACTGCCAAACTCAGTAATAGAGAGCCTATTATTAACGGTAGGGGTAGATTATCCGACTGTTTGGCAACCGTTGGCTGTGGCGATGCTTTCGGCTTTGTCGGAGTTGATTGAGCTATGAGTTGACTCCCGCGCTCCTGCTGATAGAGTTGAGGGGTATTTTGCGCCCTGACTCCCCTCACGTTAACTGGTATCAGCCCCAAGTAACCGATAAATATAAGAGATAACAGAGAAAATGGAGACTTTATCATAAAAATGGTTTTGTTAAGTGATTGAGCCTATCGCCGAATTCTTTATTAATAAATTTTTCAATAGTCTAGGGTTCAGTACAATCTTAAATTTTATTCAAAGATTATGTCCATTGATTTTAGCCGACCATCAGCAAAATTCCTAATTATATCTAAATGGTTTGTTTTATCCAGTTATACCCTTGTATAGTCGTATGCACCAGCCACTGAGTTTCTGTGTCGGGGAAATCACTACGGTAGTGACCGCCTCGACTCTCCTGACGGAATAAAGCACTTTTGAGAATTAAATAAGATACATCTAATAAATTGAGAGTTTCTTGGCATATTTTTAATTGCCGCTCGCTACTATCACTTGCTAACAGCAACGATCGCCCTGGCTCTATTTGCTCGATCGATCGCACTATCTTTAGTCCTTTTACTTTTTCTCGCCATTCTTCTACTTGAATCAGAGCCTCCGATAGTGCTTCTTCTTGACGGCTGATACTTGCATTCTGCCACATCAAGATGGGTAAATCCCGACGGAGCGTTTCGATAAATTCTTTCTCTTCGGGCAACTCTTCCGTTATTAACGTCTCTTTTTTTTCTTTTCTTTCCAGCTCCCAGGAAGGTAATTGCAGGTGTCGTAGTTGCCCCGCAAATACCAAACATTCTAATAAAGAGTTACTCGCTAAACGATTGGCACCTTGTACACCAGTACTAGCAACTTCGCCGATCGCGTATAATCCGGGTATAGAGGTTTGATTATCCAAACCGGTTTCAATTCCACCCATCCAATAATGAGCAGCCGGGGTAACGGGAATTAAATCATTAAAAACATCCACGCCCCATTTCTGACAAACCCTGATGATATTGGGGAAGCGATGGCGTATTTTCTCTTCGGGTATGGGCTTCAAATCGAGATAGACTCGATCAATGGCTGGATTGGGGGAAGTTTTAGCTAGATGATGGAAGATGGCGCGACTCACTACATCTCGCGGTGCTAACTCTCCGGCGGGATGATAATTAAAAGCGAAACGCTCGCCCCGACTATCGACTAAATGGGCACCTTCGCCGCGCACTGCCTCGCTAATTAAAAATCGGGGTGCCCCAGGTACGCTTAAAGCCGTGGGATGAAATTGAAAAAATTCTAAGTCTCTTACAACCGCTCCACTACGCCAGGCTAAAGCCACCCCATCACCGGTGCTAACCGCCGGATTGGTGGTTTGGGCGTAAACCTGTCCGCCTCCGCCAGTTGCCAGAATTACCGCCCGTGCGCCTATCCAAGAGATTTTTTGTTCGTACAGTAAAGCTATACCCTGACAACGCCCATCCTCTATCCACAGTTTTAGAGCCAGAGAATTAGGTATGATATGGGTGTTGGGCCGTTCCTGCACCTTTTCCATTAGGGTAGTAACGATCGCCCGCCCAGTTTGATCAGCCGCGTGTAATACTCTCGGGCGCGAATGGGCTGCCTCTAATGTCATGGCTAAGTTATCCCCCTGACGATCGAAACTAACCCCTAAATCCACCAGAGATTTTATCGCCGAATTCGCTTGATTAACGAGAAATTCCACTGCTCGCGGGTCGCACAGCCCCACACCAGCTTTGAGAGTGTCCTCATAGTGTAATCGGGGTGAATCCTGCCCCCCTATAGCCGCCGCTATTCCTCCCTGAGCCCAATCGCTCGCCCCCGTCTTCAGACTTTCTTTGCTGATCAGACAAACTCGGTAGTTCTCGGGAAGACAGAGACAGGCGTATAAACCTGCCGCTCCCGAACCCACTATAATCACATCATAATTGGCTGAGGGGGGATTGGCTGGATTCATTTTTAAAATAAATAAATTCTATCTATCTTAACCTTTGTTAGGAATGTCTTTTATGACCTTACATAAAAATAGAGGGTGAGTTAATACCCACCCTCATTAATTATTGGTTCAGGATTTTAGTAAACCCCGGGGTTAAAACGATCGTCCCCTTCGATGAATTCTTTAGAGGGAGGGGTAACGGTAAATTTATCGATGTTCGCCTGTAAGCGTTCTTTCTGTCCACTAGATAAGCCCGAGATGTTCAGTACATCTTCTACTTGTTCGTAGGGAGCATTTTTGATGATCTTTCCCGCTAAGTTGGGATAGAAGCCTCTTAGATCTCGAAAATCACGAATATCACTGTTATTGAGATCGATTTTTTGCCCGAATTCGGTGGTTAATTTAGCATCGGCTGCGTTTAAAGCGGCGAGGGGGCCGACATTAAGAGCTTGAGCTTGGGGTTGACCGAAAACGAAGCAACCGATCGCTAGAGTGACGATAAGTAAAAAACGTACCACGCCTTTCATTGAAGTTTGTTCCTCCTAACAAAATTATTTTGACCCTGGGGATCGTGTTAAACTGTTAAAAAATTATATGATCGCAATCCATATCATATCGTAGTTTTCCCCTTTAGTCTCCTACCAGTATCCCGACTCGGTGAAGAATTGTTATAAATCTCTAAAATTCTCTAGGGGTTCAGTAATTTCTATGGCAACATAAAAAGTTGCTTCAGACGATCACGTTACAGGAAAAGAATACTATGGCTCTACAATTAGGTGATATTGTACCCGATTTCACTCAAGATTCCAGCGCTGGCCCTATCTCCTTCCACGAGTGGGCAGGCGATAGCTGGGTGGTACTGTTCTCCCACCCTGCTGATTACACCCCCGTATGCACCACCGAATTAGGTACAGTGGCGCGATTAAAATCCGAGTTCGATAAGCGTAACGTCAAAGTTATCGCCCTCAGCGTCGATGATGCCGAGTCTCACCGGGGTTGGATCAACGATATTAATGAAACTCAAAGCACCAGCGTTAATTATCCGATTTTAGCCGATGGCGATCGGAAAGTGTCCGACCTTTACGGTATGATTCACCCTAACTCCCTTAATAGTCTTACCGTCAGGACTGTATTCATTATCGACCCTAACAAGAAACTTCGTCTATCCCTAACCTACCCCGCCAGCACGGGCAGAAATTTCGATGAGATTCTCAGAGTCATCGATTCTTTACAGCTAACCGATAACTATCAGGTAGCCACACCCGCTAACTGGAAAGATGGGGAAGATTGCGTCGTCGTGCCCTCCATCCCCACAGAAGAAGCTAAAAATAAATTCCCCAAAGGTGTCACCGAAGTTAAACCTTACTTACGCATGACTCCTCAACCTAATAAATAGAAGTCGGTAAACAGAAGTGAGTAAAGAGGGAAAATTATTTCTTACTCTATTACTCTCTTCTCTTTTCTCGATTCCGGGTAAATTCCTAAGCCAAAAAATAAAATTATGAACGGTAATAAGTTCCTCATACCCGGCATCGCCCTAATTGCCCTGGGCGGGGTAATGTTATTAACCAATCCCCAATCTTCAGGCTATACCGATTATGCCTCGAAGCGTTTTATTGTTGAGGCGGGTAAGGTGGTATGCGCCCGAACCGGATACTGCGATATGGCGAATCTACCGGCGATAGGTATGAACACTTTTAAAAATAATCTCTTAAAACCCGCGATCGAAAACGCTACCAAGCGCGATAACTTCTTACTCTTCAGCATCTACACCACCGAATTTCCCGGGATAGTTACGGTAAAAACTCTCGGTGTTTTAGGTAACTTTATTACTTATCAACAGATTAAAAGTTAATTTGTTAAAATAATTGATTTTTTATTATGAACCACAGAGGCACAGAGAACACAGATGAGGTTTTTTGTACTTGCTGACTTTGTCTAATTGCATTTATTATAATTGGAGCAACAATCCCCAACTGAGTAGTTTATTTTTATGACGACAAAAGACAAAATTTTTCTAGGAATGTTGGGCTTTGTTCCGGTGGCTTTGATAACCGAACGCTTGGAAACGCCGCCTCTGTTAGTGTTTATTTTTTCTGCTCTAGCTATTATACCTTTAGCGGCCTTTATAGCTGAACAAACGGAAGCGATCGCCGAAGTTATCGGGCCTACCTTGGGCGGTTTACTCAACGCGACTTTTGGTAACTTAACAGAAATGGTGGTTTCTATAGTCGCTCTGCGGGCGGGCCTGGTTGAAGTAGTCAAATCGAGTATTTTGGGTACTATCATCGCTAACTTACTCCTCGGTTTGGGGCTGGCTATGTTATTAGGCGGGATACGTTTTCAAAAGCAAACTTTTAGGGCCGAAGTCGCTCAACTCAATGCGTCATCGCTTTTACTTTCCCTTTTGGTTTTACTGACACCGAGCGCGATTCATTTTACTTCGACCGGGCTAGACGATAGGGTGATACGGAACTTTTCGATCGTCACTGCCATAATTTTACTCGTCTACTATCTCCTCAATTTCATTTTCTCTATCAAATCTCAAGGTCAAGAAGAAAAAGAAGGGGGGAAAGAGCCAGAAGAAACTACTCATCGATCGGGTATCGCTCAATTTAGAAAGCCCCTGATCATATTATTAGTCTGTACGGTTACTTTAGTTATAGTTTCGGAAATCCTCGTCGGTAGTCTGGAAGAAACTGTGAAAGTTTTGGGATGGACGGAGTTATTTACTGGGATTATTCTCCTGCCCTTATTCGCCGGTTTCGTTGAATATCTAACCTGTGTTAGGGCGGCGTTAAAAAATCAGATGGAATTAGCCGTGTCGGTGGCTATCGGTTCTACTTTACAGATAGTTTTATTCGTCGCTCCCCTTCTCGTATTAGCAAGTTTATTATTTCCTTCCACACTCACTTTAGAATTCAATAATTTCGGTATCTTCGCCACCACCGCAACTATTTTAATCACTAATTCTATTAGTAACGATGGGCGATCGAACTGGTTGGAAGGGGTATTATTATTAATTTCTTACGTAGTTTTGGGTAGCGCCTTCTATTTACACCCTTAACGTCTTGAAGGGGTATCGCCTCTACTTAATCTTAAGTCGAGGCGATCGTATTATTATCTTAAATCGATAATCCTAACTTCAAACCGAAGACACCGTGAACAAGTAAAAGTAACATGATGCCGGCCCCTACATAGGCATGAATCGTTCTAAACACATCTTTTTTCTCACCGCCGAATCCAGTTAGAGCTAAGAGACTGTTAACGGTCAGTAATCCGATTGCCGCCGTACCCGTCCAGAAATGGGTACTCTCTAAAATGGGCTGTTTTTGCATCACCAGAGATAGCACACCTCCGGTATATCCTAATGAGATGAATAAAAACATTAAAGGCGCTAACTTACGATGGTCGGCGCGATTTTTATCGGCTACTTCCGCATCTACAGTTAAGCGGCTCTGCCACCCTGCATATGCGGTGTAACTACCCATAACTACAACGACGATGCCCATCATTACCGGATGTCCCCAATGCACGATCGGCTCCGGCGTTCCCAAACTACGAAACCAAGCCGCAATCGGTTCTAGCACTTCCACAAGATTATTGCCCATAATTGTTACGATTTTTAACTATTGCTTCTGGTTTTTAATTGTACTTTAGTTCGACATAGGGCGGGAGTCGCGGCGATTATTCTCGATTCCCGATATATTAAAGATCGAGACTCTCGGATATTAATAATGCACCGTATTTCAGCCACCCCTACCGGATGGACACCCGACACAGAAGGAGTAATAATCGTAGAACAAACACCGGCGGATATAATTATCCTCACCGCCGCTGATACGGATATTCAAACCCTCGCCAGTGCGCTAGATTATCTACCCGAAGATTTCCCCTCTATAAGGGCGCTTAACTTACTACAACTACAACAGCAATTCAGCATCGATGATTACGCAGATAAAGTTCTTTCCTCTGCTAAAACCATTGTCTTAAGGTTATTGGGCGGGCGTTCTTATTGGTCTTACGGTTTGGAAGTAGTGAAAGAAATCGTCAGTCGCACCGGTGCCAAACTCTGGGTATTACCCGGAGATGAAAAACTTGACCCCATATTAATGAGTCAATCCACTGTTTCTCTAGCCCCTATAAATCAATTGTGGCGTTATTTAACTGAAGGCGGTGTAGATAACTGGCTCAATGCTCTAAAGTTAATCGCTAACACATCTCTAAATTATGGCTACGATTTAAAGCCCCCCCGAGTCGTCCCTAAGATAGGGATTTTCGATCGAGAAATTAAGCCTAAGAATTTTATCGGCAAGGCGGCTATATTCTTCTATCGCTCTCACTATCTCGCGGGAAATACGAGGGCAATTCAATCCCTCTGTCAGGCTTTAGAAGACCATAATATCGAACCGTTACCTCTGTTCGTTTCCTCTCTCAAAGAACCAGATATACAGGAATCTTTGCGGGAAGACTTTTTAAACGGGGCGGTAGATTTAATACTCAATACCACCAGTTTCGCCATCGCTTCTGGGCACCAGGATAATAAAAGTAACTTCTGGCAAACTCTGAATTTACCTGTATTTCAGGTTATACTCAGCGGCGGCACTGAGGAGGGATGGCAAGAAGGTTATCAGGGACTATCCCCCCGTGATGTAGCGATGAATATAGCCCTGCCAGAAGTAGACGGTAGAATTATCACCCGTGCCGTATCTTTTAAATCGGTACAAGTCTGGGAGCCGAGATTAGAAACTTCTCTAGTCGTCTATCAACCGAGAGAAGATAGAGTGCGATTCGTAGCCGACTTAGCTACTAACTGGATTAAATTACGACATACTCCCGATCAAAACAAAAAGATAGTCATAGTTTTAGCTAATTATCCTAATAAAGATGGTAGGTTAGCTAATGGTGTAGGCTTGGATACTCCTGCTAGTTGTATCGAGATTCTTAAAGCTTTAAGAGAAGCGGGCTACGGGGTGACGAATATTCCCGCCGATGGCGATGAGTTAATCAAACGACTAACTACGGGCGTGACTAACGATATAGATAATAATGTGTTGCGCCATATCTATCAGAGTCTCCCGTTAGCAGAGTATTTATCTTACTTTGAGTCTTTGCCGAATCTCATACAAGAGGCGGTGACGAAGCGCTGGGGCAAACCAACCGAAGATATAGCTATTTCCGGCATCGGCTTGGGGAATGTTTTTATCGGTATCCAGCCGTCGAGGGGTTACGATATTGACCCGAGCCTTAACTATCACGCTCCGGATTTAGAACCGACTCACGCTTATCTGGCTTACTATTACTGGTTACGCCAGGTATTTGAAGCTACGGCGGTGATTCATCTGGGCAAACACGGTAATTTAGAATGGCTCCCAGGTAAAAGTATCGCCCTATCTCCTAATTGTTATCCCGAAATCGCCTTACAAACTCTGCCTAATTTTTATCCCTTCATTGTTAACGATCCGGGGGAGGGTTCGCAGGCGAAACGTCGCTCTCACGCCGTAATTATCGATCATCTCACTCCCCCCCTGACCAGAGCCGGGCTTTATGGAGATTTATCAGCTCTAGAAGCTTCGATCGATGAGTATTATGAGGCCTTGAGTCTCGACCCCGGGCGGCTGAAAATTATTGCTAAATCGATTCGGGAGTTGATCGATCGCACTGGGATCGATCGGGATTTAGGTATTGATGGAGGGGATTTCAACTTATTCCTCGCCCGGGCCGACGGTTATCTCTGCGAGTTGAAAGAGGCCCAAATCCGCGACGGTTTACATATATTCGGTGTCGCTCCAAAAGGAGAGCTGTTGAGAGATTTAATCCTCTCGATCGCTCGCTCTCCCGGTTTGGAGCGTCTCGGATTGACGCGGGCGATCGCTCGTGATCTGGGTTTAGATTTCGATCCTCTCGCTTTCGGGGGAGTGGGGAGTGGGGAGTCGGGGGTCGGGGATATGGTTACTTATCTAGAAGACTATGCTTTAGAAATTATCTCGGGGCTTAAACCTACCTGCGGCCCCCTCACTCGGCATGAATGGGACTGGATCGAAGCCGTACTCATCCCTGCCCTGCACGCTACTAGCAACGAAATCGAGTTTCTTCTGCGAGGTCTGGCGGGGGCTTACGTGCCTCCCGGCCCATCTGGCGCACCTACGAGGGGCCGCCCGGAAGTTTTACCGACAGGGAGAAATTTTTACTCGGTGGACATTTCTGCAATTCCGACTCCTACAGCGTGGGAAGTAGGTAGTAAGGCGGCTGACGCGCTTATCGAACGTTATACCCAAGAAAACGGAGAGTATCCCCGCACTTTGGCTATTTCTATCTGGGGGACTTCGACGATGAGAACCGGTGGAGATGATGTCGCACAGGTGCTGAGTTTACTCGGAATTCGCCCGGTTTGGGATAGTTTTTCCCGTCGGGTTGTAGACCTTGAAATCCTTTCTCCATCTGCATTAGGACGACCTAGAGTAGATGTTACCGTTAGGGTGTCAGGCTTTTTTAGAGACGGATTCCCCAATCTACTACACCTGCTTAATTTTGCCATAAATACAGTAGCAAGTCAAGAAGAAGAGGAAGAAATTAACCCACTGGCGGCACAAGTGAAGGCTGAGCAGGAGTTTTGGATAAATCAAGGGTGTTTAGAAGAGGAAGCGAAACAGAAGGCAACTTACAGAATATTCGGCTCTAAACCGGGTGCGTATGGGGCGGGATTACAGGGATTGATCGAGTCACAAAATTGGGAAAAAGACGAGGATTTAGCTAGGGCTTATATCAATTGGAGTTGTTACGCTTATGACGGAAAAGGTAAGGGCAATTCGGTAAAAGAAGTGTTCCAACAAAGGTTAGAGAAACTGCAGGTAATCGTACAAAATCAAGACAATCGAGAACACGATATTTTAGATTCCGATGACTACTATCAGTTTCAGGGAGGATTGACCGCGAGCGTCAGAGCCCTAACGGGGAAAAATCCTCGGGTGTATCACGGAGATAACTCGAATACGGAATACCCGAGGGTGAGGAGCCTGAAAGAGGAAATACTCAGGGTATATCGATCGCGCGTGGTGAATCCAAAATGGATTCAAGGGGTGATGCGGCACGGGTATAAGGGGGTGTTCGAGATGGCGGCTACGGTAGATTATCTATTCGCCTACGATGCTACGACCCGATGCGTCGAGGATTTTATGTATGAAGGGGTGGCGGAGGCCTATTTATTCGAGCCTGCGGTACAGAAATTCATCGAGGAAAAAAATCCCTGGGCGATGCGGGATATGGGGGAGAGATTATTAGAGGCACATCAGAGAGGATTGTGGCAGGGGGCGAAACCGGAAACGATCGAGGGGTTGAGGTGTTTGGTTCACCAAGCCGAGGGCGCGATCGAATCCCGATAGATTTTAGTCAGCGGTAATCATCTCGCAATTCCCAACTCCCAAATCCCCAATTATCTCGGTCTGCCGAATACCTGAGTCCAATAGTTATTAGAATAAGCGACTCCTATCTGGGTGAAATTGGGGTTGAGGATATTGCGGCGATGACCTGGGCTATTCATCCAATCTTTGACTACTTCGCCGGGAGTTTTCTGGCCACTAGCAACATTCTCACCTACCCAAGAGTATTGATAGCCGGCTCTCTCGACGCGAATCGCCGGGCTGGAGCCATCGGAGCCTTGATGACTTATCTTTTTCGCCTTCACCATATCAAGCGTGTGTTGTTGAGCCGCTTTATATAGCTGACAATTTAGTTGTAAAGGTTTGAGATTGTTTCGCTGACGCATTTGATTGGTAAGTTTGATTACGTCCAGGGCTTTTGGCGGAACCTTACAGGTGGCGGCGGATGGTAGGGAGAGAGTCCACCAAGAGAGGATGGAGAATAGGCTAACTGTTAGATACGATCGCATTCGATGATACAACCTTCAACTATTGAGAATTTTTTAATCTTATACTCTAAGTTTTACTGGGTGGGTGATTAACGGTTCATTCTGAAAGTAAAAACAATTATCTGGTTCAACACCCACTTTAGATATTGGCGATTTCCAAGTAGTTGAACCAAGACACTCGTAATCGAGATTGAAAACCTCGGCGGCATCTTCGATAAAGATACTGATAGCCCCTCGACCCGAAATCGCTAGCATAACTTATAATCCCTCGATAATCTCTAAAATCTCCCTCTCGAAAGCCACTTGAGCGCGGTTGGTTTTCCCACCCACATAAAATCTATCCCCTTCCTGCAAAGCCCAGATTTGGGAATGGGAGAAGTAACTCATAACGACACCCACCATCAACAAACCAAAACCTAAATAGACAAACGGCACACCGGGGTCAGCTTTAATTTGTAATCCCGTACTGCCTAATAATTCGATTATCTTTAAATTGGCTCCGTTAATAGGTAAAGTCATCCCTGGGCGCACTGCGCTGGTTAATTTTCCCTTAGCGTCATAAACGATCATCGTACCCTGTAAATCTTTGGCTATTAAAGACACACCTTCGCTTAAATCGGGTTTTAGCGGTATCCAAGTCCCCCACAGTTGACCTTTACCTTTAGTATCCAAGGGGGCCATCGGTAAACGAAAGATAGGACTATTATTGATCTGCACGTTAACCGCCGCTATACCCCAACTGGTTTGATAGAAAGTAACTCCCTTATGGTGCAAAGGTTGGTTAACGAAGATGGTTTTTCTGTCTAACTCTTTCCCCTCGTTATCGATTACCGATAGGTCGGAATAGAATTGATTTATATTACCATCGGGGGTGTAGTCTATCCAGAAGCGATTAACTTTGATGCCCCAATCTTTAGGAATTTGTCGGGCAGCAAGGGGCCCGGCTTCGATGATATTCGTCACCTGAAAACTATCGCCGCTCGCCACCATTTCTTGAGCGAAGAAGCCGGTTAACACTCCCCAGATAGCGCCTCCGAGAATCAGTAACATGGAGCCGTGAACTATTATCGGCCCGATCTTACCTATCAGACCTTTACGGGCGTAGAGGGTATTATTATCTTGGAATACTTTATATTTTTTCTGTTCCAGAAGATTTTTTATAGAATCGATCGATCCCCTATCCAGTTCGGCGCTCAGTGCCAATTTCTGAAACTGTCGTGATTTGTTGTAAAATTTCCAACTATTAGCCGCCCTTAAGGCAGGAAATTGTCGGGTGAAGGTACAAGCGGTTAAACTGGTGCCGAAGAGGACTAATAGGGAGAGATACCAGAAAGTGCTGTAAACGTGATTCAATCCCAGGGTTAATATAACTTTCCAACTCAGGAAGCCGAATAGGGCGGGGTTTTCTGGGTAGTTAGCCTGATAGAAGGATAGAGATTCTCCCTGCTCGATAACCGTACCTGTAACGCTAAAAACCGCTATCAGAAGTAATAGGACGATCGCCAATCTTAAATCGGCTATAATTTGTAGCAACTTGCGAAAAGACTGGCGCGGGGAAAACCCCTGATTGATACTCGGAGAATCAGAAATAGACATATAATAACCGCGATTTAGATCATCGATGGAGACAGTCTCGATAGTAGGGAAAATACCCCAAATCCTATTAATAAAATACCACTGACTGGATTGATCCAGCCTGACCACTGGCGTAGGGATAATAAATTCTTCAGCGAGGAGGTGAAAACCCCCACTAAAATCAGGGGTAATACGTAGCCCAGGGTATAAAACAATAATAGGGCCGCACCTAATACTAAATCTCCCGTACTCGCTACCCAGGCCAGAAGACTTGCTAATACTGGAGTACTGCATGGTGAAGCGATCAAACCGAAGGTTAAGCCAGATAGATAAGAGCGGAGGGCAGGGGGAAAGTCAGGGGCTATCCAGTCGGTGGCTCCTAGAGAGGGGAAACGCAGGGAAATAAGTTCCAGGAGATTCAAACCCATGAGGATAGCGATAATACTCACTATTATCGGTAAGCCCCAACCTACCTGACCGTAAACCCGACCGAAACCGGCGGCGATGATACCGAGGCCCGCGAGAGTGGTGGCGAGGCCTGCGGCGAACCATACCGATTGTAAGAGGGCTTGAATACGGTTCGGGGCTTCATAACCCCCTATGTAGCCGATCGTAATCGGTAACATCGACAGCATACAGGGGGTGAGACTCGTCAATAAACCAGCGAGGAAGATTATCCCAGCGCTGAGGGGACTTAAGTGAGTCAGTTGGGCGGACACGATTTGACTGGCCCACTGTTGTAGAGAATAGAGTTGAGTTTGTAATACGTCAAACATGAAAGGGAGCTGACTGACCACCTTTTAAGATAACAGGGATCTCAGAAAAACTCTGTTTTTAAGCTAAAGTCTCGGGGCAGTATCCTAAACCGAGGGTAAATTGTTCGCGGAAGGCTTCTATATCGCTAATATCGGGTCTTCCGTGAGAGACGATAGCCACTTGATAACGTCGCATTACTTCAACCGGGGATTGACCCGTCTCTAAACTCCAAAATACCATCTGTAGGCGCATTTCCGGCTGATAGGGAATACCTAACTCGTTCATAAAAGCGCGGAAATCACCGTGTTGCTCGGGGGTCAAACTTTGGCTAAACTTAACTTTGACGATCCAACCGTTGATCTGATGGATGACTGTCACACAAGAAGCGGGCAGGTGTGTCATCGCTCTCAAATAGTCGGCTACGCGGAGAGTTAAACTAGCATTAGCAAGAAAATAAAGGTAGTCCATAGTTGCAGCTTCGCCAACGATCACACTGGGTGTTATATCATTAGTCTGACAAGAAACCAGTTTAGTTTACTAGGGGATAAATCCCCCATTTGCTCCATTTTTCTTGGGTAATATCCCCCCATATACAAAAATGAATCTCAATGTACTTCCACAGATGACGAATGATAGATTACTTTCAAGTTATAATTACGAGTTGCCTCCCGATTTAATCGCTCAGAACCCCGTAACTCCTAGGGATAGTTCCCGTTTATTGGTCGTCGATTCTCCCGCTACCCATCATCACAGCGTTTTTCGAGAATTGACCCAGTGGCTAGAGCCGGGAGATCTTTTAGTCCTCAATAACACTAAGGTAATACCCGCCCGCTTATTCGGTCGTAAGGCTACCGGGGCACCGATCGAGATGTTACTTTTAGAAGAGAGAAGCCCTAACCAATGGTTATCTCTGGTAAAGCCTGGTAAGCGCTTTAAAATTGGCTCCCAACTTTGTTTTTACCCGGCTAGCGGCCCCACCGACGACGAAAGCCGGTTACTGAAAGCGGAAGTGATCGATCGGGATGATAAAACAGGGGGGCGGATAGTTTCTTTTGACATTGGGCCTGGGGAAGATTTCTGGAATATCTTACCAGAATACGGTCATATTCCCTTCCCCCCCTACGTTCACGAATCATCGGCAGAAGACAAGCAATATCAAACCGTTTATGCTCGCAATCCTGGCTCCGTCGCCGCTCCTACCGCCGGACTTCACTTTACGGAAGATTTGTTACAGCGTCTTCAAGATATGGGAGTAGAGACAACTTACATAACTCTTCATGTGGGGGTGGGAACTTTTCGACCCGTGGAAGTAGAAGATATTACACAGCATTTAATGCACCAAGAATGGTTAGAGTTATCGATAGAAACTGTTAAAAAAATTACCATGACAAAAGCTAAAGGTGGGCGGATTATTGCTGTAGGTACTACCGCAGTTAGAGCATTAGAAGGGACGATGGAAGAGTTAGAAAAACTCGGTAAAAATCACCTATCTTCCTTTCACGGAAAAACAAATTTATTTATATATCCTGGCTACGATTGGCGATTAGTAGACGGTTTAATTACTAACTTTCATTTACCGCGTTCTAGTTTGATGATGTTGGTAAGCGCCCTGATCGGCAGAGATCGATTATTATCCCTTTATCAAACCGCGATCGAAGAAAATTATCGTTTTTATTCTTTCGGTGACGCTATGTTAATCCTTCCTGGAGCCGCAGTAAAATAATAACAGAGTCGGATATTAACAAAATTGCTCGATCGTCCCCCATCATCCCCCCGCCCAGGTTACACCCTGCCCGTCTTCGCCTGCGCTTCCGCTATAGCCGCTCTGCGTCATCTCCACGATGAAGCATTCAATCCCACCGTTTGCCTCGAGCTATTGGAGCCTCCCCAAAGCGTCGAGATTTCCGTCGAACAAGTCGCCAGGTTAACGGGGGTTTCGTCCCTCGCCATCACCCGCAGCGATCCGGGAGATAATTTAGATATAACCCGCGATACTCCCGTATGGGCCCTAGTTAGCTCAGGCTCTGGGGGAGACAGAATTACCATCGCGGGCGGCGAAGGTATCGGTATACAGGGCGGTAAGCCCGCTATTTATAGCTACGCCCAACGCCTGTTAATTCATAATCTCACCCCCCTACTTCACGAGAACGAAAGTATTACAGTTACTATCATCCTGCCTTTTGGTAAACAGTTAGCTCAGCGCACTTCTAATGAGGCTTTTGGAGTATTGGAAGGTTTATCTTTACTCGGTACATCTGGTATCTCTCAGCCCCTAAGCGCACCAGGCCAGTTACAACAATTTCAGGATGAGTTGGTTCAGAAAGCGAATAAGTACGATCGCTTGGTATTCTGTATCGGTGAGAATGGCTTGGATTTAGCTCTAAATATGGGCATCGAGCCAGAGCAGATGGTTAAAACCGCTAATTGGTTGGGTTCGATGCTCGTGGCCGCCTCTTTAAATGGCGTTAAAGAACTTCTCCTTTTTGGCTATCATGGTAAGTTAATCAAACTGGCGGGGGGTATCTTTCACACCCACCATCATCTCGCCGACGGACGTTTGGAAATTTTGACAGCCTATGGTACTAAAGTAGGCTTGGAGACAATTTATGGTCAAGAGTTGCTTAAAAGTGCTACAACAGAATCAGCAGTGTCCTATCTGAGACAGTTGGATCGAGAAACTGGTAATGATTGGGTAGATAGAATTTATAGTAGTGTTTGTCAATCGATCGATCTCCGCTCTCAAAACTACGTTTACGATCAAGTTCAGCAGAGTATATACATCGGTTCTCTTCTATTCGATCGTACCCGTCAAATTATCTCCATTAGTGACAATGGTAAAAACTTGCTAAAAAAATTAACCAGCAAATCGGAATTCATTGCATAATTTATGTTATGATTTGTTAAATATTTAATTACAAATTTAATTTTAAAAAGCCAAATATAGTAATTCAAAAACCTTATCCGGTGTCAACTGTAATTAATTAGGACAACTGAAGAGAATTGCTATATCCAGGTAAAAACCAAACTAATCAACTTTCACTAACAGTGAGTACTCAAACACCTTCTCTAAGCGTCAACAGCGAGACTTTGCCCTCAGAGTCAGTAATGGAAATAGTTAACCGTCAGATGATAGTGATCCTCGATTTCGGGTCACAATATTCGGAGTTAATTGCCAGGAGAATTCGAGAAACCAACGTTTATTCAGAAGTCCTCTCCTATCGTACGACAGCCGAACAATTACAGCAGATCAATCCGAAGGGAATTATCCTTTCGGGAGGGCCGAACTCGGTTTATGATGCCGGTGCCCCCCATTGCGATCCGGGGATATGGAGTTTGGGTATACCGGTTCTCGGAGTCTGCTACGGGATGCAGTTAATGGTACAGCAACTGGGCGGCAAGGTGGAACGGGCCAAGCGGGGGGAATACGGCAAAGCTTCCCTCCAGATCGATGATCCTACCGATCTACTGACCAACGTGGAAGACGGATCTATCGCCTGGATGAGTCACGCCGATTCCTGTATCGAGTTACCCCCCGGCTTTAAAATCCTAGCCCATACCGATAACACCGATTGCGCCGCGATCGCCAATCACGAGAAAAAACTGTTCGGGGTTCAATTTCATCCGGAAGTAGTTCACTCTCAGGGGGGTATAGCCTTAATTAGGAACTTCGTCTATCACAGTTGTGGTTGTGAGCCGACTTGGACGACAGAAGCATTCGTAGAGGAATCGATCCGGGAAATTCGGGGGAAAGTGGGAGACAAACGGGTATTACTGGCCCTATCTGGCGGTGTGGACTCATCTACACTAGCCTTTTTACTCCATAGAGCGATCGGGGAACAGTTAACCTGTATGTTCATCGATCAGGGTTTCATGCGTAAAGGCGAGCCGGAGAGATTAGTAGAAATATTCGATAAACAGTTTCACATACCAGTAGTCTACGTGAACGCCAGAGAGAGATTTCTAGCTCAGGTTAAGGGTGTCACAGATCCCGAAGAGAAACGCAGACGCATCGGACACGAGTTCATACAGGTATTTGAAGAAGAATCGAATAAACTCGGCCCCTTCGACTATCTCGCCCAGGGGACATTATATCCAGACGTGATCGAATCCGCCGATAGTAACGTCGATCCGAAAACTGGCGAGAGAGTCGCTGTCAAGATTAAAAGTCATCATAATGTGGGTGGCTTACCGAAGAACCTGCGCTTTAAACTCGTGGAACCCCTGCGGAAATTATTCAAAGACGAGGTGAGGAAATTGGGTAGGTCGATCGGTCTTCCCGAGGAAATCGTCCGCCGTCATCCCTTCCCCGGCCCGGGCCTCGCCATCCGGATTCTCGGAGAAGTCACCGCCGAAAACCTCAATATCCTTAGAGATGCGGATTGGATAGTCAGGGACGAGATCAGTAAGCAGGGAATGTATCACGATTTCTGGCAGGCCTTCGCCGTACTGTTACCGGTGCGTAGTGTGGGGGTTATGGGGGATCAGCGTACCTACGCCTATCCGATCGTCCTACGTTTCGTTAGTAGCGAAGATGGGATGACTGCGGATTGGTCGAGGGTTCCCTACGACTTACTCGAAACCATCTCCAATCGTATTGTCAACGAAGTTAAGGGCGTTAATCGGGTGGTCTACGATATAACTTCTAAACCCCCTGGGACTATAGAGTGGGAATAACTGCGGCAATCGGGGGTTAGGAATTGGGGGTTAGGTGCTAAATCCCCAACTCTCGACTCCCAACTCCCTAATATTCTCTCCCCCGCCAACGGGTGGGGCGGGAGATAGAAGAAAGGAAAATCCTTAATACCGCCAAAGGATCGGCGAGGGGCGATAACCAGAACATCCCCCTTGCCGCGCCTTTTTGAGAGGAGCGATCGTAACAGGGATATATAGCTAGCAAGAGGCCCCAACGAATCGCCAGTAATCCTAAATTGATCCCTAGGGCGATATAGAGGGTGGGGAAAGAGTAACCAGAAGCAATACAGCCGAGCAGGAGTAAGCTCAGGGATAGGGGTAATGCTTGAGTCAACACCAATAGGGCTAAATCCCCCCAAGTTTGACTAGATGAGGCCGCATCTTTGAGATCTAATGACCTGCCCCATTCTTCCCAAGTTTCTCGCAATCCCTCGTACATCCTCACCTTGATGACTTTCGATCCGTCGAGAAAACCCACTTTATAACCCTGCGCCGCCGCGTAACGAGCTAGGGTGACATCATCACAGAAGGAGCTAGCAGCACAAGTGTATCCATTTAGAGCCGATAATACTTCCCGCCGGGCCAGGAAACATTGACCGTTAGCCATAACTCTTTCTGGTTTGTGATCCCTCACCCCCGCCGAATCGAAACGATAGAGAAGGGTCATCAATAAGGCGGGTTGTAACCACCACTCCCCCGGATCGTAGAGAATGAACTGGGGAGAGAGGGAGACTAAATCGTATTTTTCCGATCGCGCCGCTTTGACGATGGCGGCCACTAAACCCGGTTGCGGTTGGGTATCGGCATCGATGCCTAAAATCCATTCGCTCTTAGGAGAGCTAAATAAAAAGCCATTGTGTAACGCCCAAGGACGACCGATCCAGCCTTTAGGTAAAGGGTCATCGGTTTTCAGCCGGATGCGGGGATCGGCTTCGGCAGCAATCTTTATTAGTTCTCTTGTACCATCCTGGGAATTACTATCGACGATGAGGATTTCTCGTACTTCGTAGCTCTGACGGCTTAATCCTTCCAAACAGGGAGAAATTCTATCCACTTCGTTGAGAGTCGGAACGACGACGCTCACCTCCCCTAACATTTCTGGAGTCGGTGAAGAGGGTTGTAAGGGGGGGCACCTGCTCGGCCCTTTGAGGAGACGGGAGAGAAGTATTAAAAAGGCGGGTGCCTGGAAAACGATCGCTCCCAGACACGCAACGCTGAGGATAGCCTCTGTCAACAATTTATTTAGTGCCTCCGGCCACGGGAATCGGTAAGGGGGCTATCGGGGTGACATCGGGTTCTTTTTCAGCCTGATTCTGCGCCATTAAATAAAGGGTTAGGGCTGGGATAACTCCTGTGAAGATACCCAGGATTAGAGGGATGTAGAACCCAGCACCAATGCTCATCACAGCCGCAAATCCGAAATTACCGAGGTAGACGACTAGGGGAAGGGTGAGGTCACGATGGGCGAATTCGATCGGTTTTAACCCCCAGATTATGGATGCTACGGTCATGAATACCGCCCCGGTGCCGAACCAACCAGCAAAGTTCTGATAGGGCATTCCGAAAAATGCCCCAGGTTGTTCCCATAACCAGAAGGGTAATGCTGTTTGGCTCATGGCGGGATCTAAAACGAAATCCCAGGAAGTGAGGAGAATGGAGCCGAAGACGATCGAGCCTCCTATCTTCGCCCATCCAGGTATGGATAGGGTACTCAATCCGGCGCGGGCGATGAGGTAGCCGCTAAATCCCAGATAGAACCAGGATAGGGGTATGGTAAAGGGCACGAGTCCGTTAATCTTGTAACCGAGTCCGCTCAGGTAGTGGTAATGTCCGAAGGGAAAGCCGGTACTTGTGCCCAAAAGCTCGCTCGTCAGGGATAGTCCCACGGCCGGAATCATAAAACCCAACCAGTGCCATAATCCTAAAGTACGGTAGGCGTATAGGGCCACCGCCAAGGTTCCTAATAACATATACATTACTCCCCCGTTACCCATCGACCAGGAAAAGGCTTTCCTACCGATTTCTGGCAACTCGGCGACGAATTGGGGGTGGGGTAATACTAGTAATAATCCCGCTAATCCGAAAACCATCGAGAGTAGATGGGCGATTAGCAGCCATTTCTCTATTTTCATCAATCGTTCCATTAAATATTTATCTATTCAAACGAGTGGGTTAGTTTATAGTTTACAAATCTTTATGAAAGAATTATAAAGTTTTTCTTAGAAAGGTGTTTTTTCCCCTAAATGGTTTTTTGGTCGGCGAGAGCGGCCATTTCAGCGTAAACCCCCTGAACGTTATACCAGTTGAGGAAGATACGGGCGATTTCTAGGGCGAGTTGGGGTTTACCGCGATCGATCAACCACTGCAGCAGGGGGGCCATCGTCTTCTCATTTAGGGTGCCTCCCAGGGATAATAACCCCCAGAGAATTCGGTGCAGTGGTGTCATCTGGATCATCAGGCGAACTTCCCAGGTGGGGTGTTTTCGGTAAAATAATACGCCCATACGCCCCCGTTGGATTTCTTTGTCGATCAGATTCGGTATCTGGCTCAGGTTAAAAGGGGGGTGCCAGTGATAACCTACTGCAGAAGGACACTTGATCAATTTTAAGCCCAGTTCTTTCAACCTTACCCCCAGTTCTAAGTCCTCCCAGCCGTAGAGTTGAAAACCTGTATCGAATAAACCAGCTTTCTCTAACCAGTGTTTGGCGATCGCTACATTGCCGGTGGCGAAATAGGCAGCGGAAAAGTCGGTTATTTTATAAGGTTCGGAAGTGGGATTATCGAAGTTACAGGTGTTGATTACCGCGCCGTAGGTGAAGATGCGATCGTTCCCCGAACTTTCCCACCCCCCTACGAGAGCTGAGGCGTGGGATTGTAAAAATACGGGAGTGACGACCAAATCGCTATCGATGAAGATAATAATATCTCCCTCGGCTTTTTCTACCCCTAAGTTTCTGGCGGCGGCGGGGCCTTGATGATCCTGTTGCCAGATTTTGACGTGGGGTAGGTGGTTTTTATTTTCCGCTAACCAGGAGAGGGTGTTATCGGTCGAGCCGTCGTCTACTACCACAATTTCATAACCTGCGATTTTATCGTCGGTCAATTTTTGATTTTCCAGTGCTTTCAGGCACTTTTCTAAAATAGGGAGACGGTTATAGGTGGGGATTACGACGCTAATAAACACGGGCTTTCCTTGGCGCAGTCTGGAACAGTCATTAGTTTAGCCCATTTGCTGTAGTAGTTGACGGATGGCCCCCGCATCTTGAGCCTGGGGTAATAGTTCTAGATAAAAATTTAAGTCGTTTCTTGCTTGTTCTTTATTTCCCATGTGATAATAAATTAACCCTCTATCTCTTTTTTCTAAAGGATTATCGGGCACTATTGTTAACAATAAATCTATCATCCTAATTGCTTTTTCTAAAACATTGTTATTAATATATATTTGCTTTAAATTGGTTAACAGTCTCGTTAGTATCTGCGCCTTACTAACTGGTGTTAAATAGTGCTTTTCTAATTTTACTGGTTGTTTATAAACTTGAGTTAGTCTGATTTCGCAGTCTTCTTCAAAAAGTATTTCCCCTCGATGAAAAGGGTCGATGAAAATCCCTACATCCTCAAATTCGGGACGGATGAGAAAATGCCCTGGTAAACCGATACCTACCATAGGAAAATCCATCTTTTCGGCAATAATTAAATAAACTACAGATAGGCTAATAGGTATGCCAATACGAGTGTCTAAAACTCGGTTGAGATAGCTGTTATCTGGGTTATAATAATCTTGTTCGTTACCGTTAAAATTTAACTCCTCAAACAAATATTCATTAATTATTTGTACTATTTTCATAGGATAACGATTTTGAGGGAGTCTTTTTTTAATCTCATCAGTCATATGATCCAATCTCGATAAGTAGTGATTAATATCTACCTCTGGATATTCCAATTGAGCAATAAGTAAAGTTGCTAACGCCAAGTTAATTTGTTGAGGGGGTTGTTGAACTTCTTGTTGGAAAAATTGATACATAAAGGATAATTAAAAGATTAATTAAGTTATATTAGAATGTGAATCAGGCGAAAAGCAAAAATCGATAATGACTATTTTAAGTTGTCGTAACCCGGAATGCGATCGGTTCCAAACAATTATTTTAGAAGGTCGGTTCTGTCCTTTTTGCGGACAAGCTTTAGAATCGGCCTCCTCGGTTGAACCTGTAACGATTCAAGAGCCGGCGCTCAAGACAGAGGATACCGTACCGGTGCTGTCTCGTCCTAGCCTGAAAATAGTTCACTCATCAGGAAAAGAATTTCTCCTTTTCGATGAGCTAGTAGCTTATATAGGCAGGAGGGGTGGTAAGGTCTACCCCTATCCTGAAATAGACGTAACTGATTTAGAATATTCCGAGAGGGTATCCCGTCCCCACGCTCACATCATCTGGGACGAACAATCGAGTAAATATTTTTTAATCGATGATAATAGCACTAACGGAACTATCCTCAACGGCATCTCCCTCACCCCCGGACGAACCTATGAACTGGCTAACGGGGCACAGCTAGAATTAGGAAGGGAACATTTAGTTAAATTTATTATTTTTATTAAATAGTTATATGTCTACTACAACTATCAGTCTCGATGCAAATTTTTATAATTACTATCGCTCGATTAATTTAAGAGAGCCAGAACTTCTTGAAGAATTACGTTTAGAAACGGCTAAAAATCCTATGGCGATGATGCAAATATCACCCGAACAAGGGCAATTCATGGGATTTTTAATTCAATTGATGGGAGCTAAAAAAACTCTTGAGGTGGGCGTATTCACCGGCTATAGTTCTTTAGTCGTGGCCTTGGCTTTACCGAGCGACGGCAAGCTTATTGCCTGCGATGTGAGCGATGAATACACGGGTATTGCTCGTTCATATTGGGAGAGAGCAGGGGTGAGGGATAAGATAGATTTGCGTATTGGGCCAGCCGTAGAAACGCTCGATCGATTGATAGAATCAGGTGAAACTAATAGTTTTGATTTCGCTTTCATCGATGCCGATAAAAGTAATTACGATCGCTACTACGAACAGGCATTACAATTAGTAAGACCAGGGGGTGTTATAGCGATCGATAATGTCTTCTGGGGCGGTAAAGTTGCTGACGCGGAAATCACCGACAATCGCACTCAAATCATCCGTCGTCTCAACAAGAAAATCCACGAAGATAAAAGAGTCAACCTCAGTGTTATTCCCATCGGTGACGGCTTAACCTTGGCGATGAAATTGGGATGGTTATAAAGAAAACTAGGCGAGTTAGAAGGAACTTTATTTACCTTGTCACCCTTTTTGCCCTGTTAATCCTCATCGGCGGTAAGGTAAGGGCAACCCCCCTCAGGGCCAAAGTCGAAGCCAGATACCTCAATCCTTGGACGCAGCAACTAGAAAAAGAATTTAATCAACGGGCGCAGAAAATTATCGCCTACTACGCCAACCCTAGAAGTTATGGCAATGCCTGGGGAGAAAACGAAAAGCAATCCTACCCCCGGGCCATGTTCGATTTCTTAGCCGGGAATCGTGAGAGAGCCAAAATATTTTTACAACAAAACGACCCGCAAACGAAAGAGCAGGCCCATACTGACTATATCGATTATTATTTCTCCTTCACCCTGAAAGGACAGATAAGAAAATACTTTCTCCTGGGGCCCTATTTAGATCCAGTTTATCGCCAGAGGATGTATAAAGCCGCTAAAATTTGGACGGAGGTAGACCCATTAGAGCGACCTCATCCGATTTACGGCAGGGGAAAAGGCACAGGTAGAGATTGGGATATAAAACGCCGGGGTTTATGGGTTGACGGGCGCAATACCGATAACCTGCGAGCCATGCGAGAAACCTCTGTTTATCTCATGGCGGAAGAGACGGGTAATGAAGCCACTAGAGAGATATATAAAGCCAGAATCAAACGCTACGTCCACGCTCTCTATCATATCGGTATGGGCGAGTGGGATTCAGGGGTTTATCACGGACATACCTTCGCCCCCTATCTTAATTTATACGATTTCGCCAAAGACCCGGAGGTGAAACGATGGGCGAAAGCGGCCCTCGATTGGATGTCTACGGCTGCGGCCTTGAAATATTATCGCGGTGGTTGGGGCGGCCCAGTTAAGCGAGACTACGGCGGTGCCGATGTCGCTATGGCTTCCGATGCCGCCCGCACTTTCTGGCTGTATTTCGGGGATACTCCCGCGTTAGATTTCGAGCCGTCGCGGGATACTTTACACATGATTACTAGCTCCTATCGCCCTCCCCTAGCCTCTGTGCAATTGGCGCGGAAAGAGTTTCCCAAACCCCTAGAAATTTATGCCACCAAACCGGTGTATGAAAATTGGAAGCCGGGTAATGATAACAGCCCTGGTTATTGGGAGACGCAATTCTTCGGCCCCGATTATCAGATGGGCAGTGTCGCCGGCACTTTCCCAGATGGCGATGTCTCTCCTTTTAAGTTGATGAGTTACAACAGCGCCAGGGGCGTGGATTTCTTCGTCGTCAATACGGGAGACAGTGAGTTAAAACCGGGTAAGAATCCAGGCGATGAAATCGCCCAGTTTGGCAATTTATTAATCTGGTTGCGCCCCGCCGATAGAGCATTCTTTTTTCAGTTACCGAAAACCGCTATCTTCGAGCGCGGGGAAAATGTCTGGTTTGTGGGTTTAGAGAAAACTTGGTTGACTATCCGCCCGATTAATCTGGCGTTTGACTCCGTCGTAAGTTTGGCTCTAAAAAGATATGCGGCTCGTTACGGGGGGGAAACGGTTTTTCGTTGTCTGCCCCGAGGCTCTGGCTTTGCTGGTTTCGCTCTGGAGGTGAGTAGTCAGAAAGATTATCAAGCTTTCAAACGAGAGAGCGAAAGGAAAAGTCGCTTAGATTTAACTGGGTTAGAAACAGGGGCGGTTAAGTATAAAGGTATCGAGGGAGATGTTTTAGAATTTACCTACAATACTTCTAACCTTTTGCCTCTTGTTAAGGGTAATGGTAACTTACGCGATTGGTCTAAGTTTGACCTCTATAAAAGCTCTAATTGGCTGGATTATCCTCTTCATTTAGGCTGGAAAGAGGGTAAGTTAACTGTTAAAAGTAAGGATTATATTTTCACCCAAACCATGCCATGATTATATTGATAGCGTTGTTGGCGATCGTTCTCTTAACTCTCAGTAATTCCGTCTTTTCCGAGCTGTTTCTATTTTTCCCTGTAGATTTATATCAATTGTGGGAATTTTTTCAGAGGTATATATGGCTAGGGATTATATTTCTGGTGGTTATCTGGATCATAGGCGAGGACTAAAAATACAACTCGTCGTTATTATTCGAGAATCGTTTCCGGTTATTACTCTTTACTCCTAGCAACGCTGGTAATAAAGCCCCGAGGAAAAATCCTACACCCAGGCAGAAAGCTAATAATACACCCACGGGTAATCTGATAGATTCAAATGTGAATAATCTGAGAGTCACAGGCGTAATATTTTGAATCGAGAAAACCGCCATCGTCATAATCCAACCGGCTACGATGGAAGCCGCCATAAAATTCGTGATGGTATTCATCGCTTCTGCCACCCTGTAATTAATCCTTTTAACCTTTCATATCCTAGCTTAGGCGTTAAGTCTTTTCTCAGTAAACCCCCATGCGGCCAGAAATTACCGTCGTCTGCCAAATCCCACCAACTAATCGCCTCGATATAGGGCTTACTATAACAGAGCGTGTAGAATTGTTCGATCCAATCCGCCTGTACTTCTTCGCTCCAGGGGCCGTGCCATAATCCCGTACTATCTTTAAGATAGGATTGCTTATCTACATCCGTAGCCGATGACACCCCCAATTCGGTGATATGAATCGGTTTACCGAGACGGGCAAATCTTTCTAAAACTCGATCGATCTCGAACATATCTCGATCCGGATAATATAATTGTAGTCCGATGGCTTCAAACTCTATCCCCTCCTCTATCACCCTTTTCAGGTATTCATAGGGGCTGTGTTGCGGGGGGTGATGATAGGATATATTCTCCGCCCACAGACAACAGTTATTGATAATTCTGAAAGTATCGGGGTTGCCCCGTCTCGAAGCCTCGGAAGCGATGCGAGTTAATTCGATAAATTGCTCCAGGCTGAATTTTAATTCGTTGGCCCAGGCGATACCGTGAGGCTCGTTGATAATATCGTAATAATTCATCTTTCCCCGGTAATGCCGCGTAATCTCTTCTATCCTCGGGGCGATTAATTCTTTTATCTCCTCGAAGGATTTTCCTTTGACGAATTCTGGGATACCTTCCGAATGAAACCACACCAGAGGATGACCTTTCGGGGTAATATTTAATTGCCGCAATCTTTCCACCATCTCATCGGTTGAGGCGAAATTCTTTTCCCCTAAAACCGGCTCGAAACCCCGCCAGTAAAAGGGTATGGTAGCAAAATTAAATACTTCCTGAAATTTTTGTATATATACTCTGCCGAGTCGAGGATAACCGAAGAAATTAGCACCGAAGAGAAAGCCTTGACGGGGAGATTGTGTCTGAATAAGTTGTTTAGCTTTAGTAAAGACGGCCATTTCTCCCGCCCAGAGACTTTCTGATAGACTACGATCGAACCACTGCAGCCGCTCGGATAAATATTTAGCTTTCTCCCCACTTTGTAAATACTCCCCGGCTTTCTGCAAACGCGATTCTATATCAGGGCCGAAGCGAATACCTTTTTCCCGCTCCCGAGTGATAAACTCCCGCACTCGATATAGGCGAGTCTGAGCGAAAGCACGATTGAGGTTGAGGGGAAAATCCTTCTCGCCGTATCCCTTCCCCTGATTATCGGCGTAGAGAAACACCTCGCCGAAATCGGTGACGGGTAACTTGAGGGCGATGGCGAAAGCAGAATCAGGAATCGCCGTCAATAATTTGCCGTTTTCAATTTTACGCGGGGGTTGGAGTAGAGTTTCATCATTGAGATTGAGAAAGTAAGTTTGATTGAGAGCCTTGGGAGTCAAAAGACTGCCATCGGGGTTAAAGACGTTTATTTCTAGAAATGGGGGCGTGAGATTACTCAAGCGCATCGGCAGAGAAAATCGGGCGCGAAGCCTGCCTTCGGCATCGAGCAAACCTGCTAAACTTAAACCCCCAGTAAACTGAAAGAATCGCCGCCGATTGCCGAAAAAAATCATAGACAAAACCTTAAGAAACAACCGATCGTAATTTGGGCATATTAAAAGAGAGACTCAATAAAAGCGATTATGTCCAGCCCGGAGACTTCCAATACCCGTTTATGGATACTATTAACGGGTTTTCTTTACGCCCTATTTACCCTAATACCAGACAGTCACAGTTTAATGGTGTCGTGGCCCTGGGTAGCCATCTGGCAGATAGGATTACTCTGCCCTTTATTTTGGCTGATGTCTCAAATCTGGCACAAGAATAAACTTACTTTTTTGGGTAACGGTTTAGATCCGATTGTAGCCTTTATAGGCATAGGGATAATAGTATCGAGTTTGCGTGCTTTTTTCGGGGCACAGGGGCGGTGGTATGGATGGGTGGCGCTGACTTTTATCGGAGCATTATACGCCATAGCTCAATATTTAGATAATAACGATGCCGAAGGCACGCTACGCGCCAGACGTTATCAACTACTGCTATTTCAAGCTTATCTCGGTTGCAGCTTCATCCTCTGGAGTTTATTGCTCTGGATTAGCCAAACCCTATTACCTCGATTGAATACCCTCAACGAGCTGAGAGGGCAGGGGGTTAACCTATCCTTCGATTTCTCGGAAATAGAATTCCGTAACTGGGCACCCTTGGGCCATCAAAACTATGTAGCCGGTTATCTACTGCTCATCATACCCCTACTGATAGCCTTCACCCTGCTGGAAAAAAAGCGCCGCCTCTTTTGGATGGGGGGGGTGATTTTAGCTCTCATCGCCCTCTACACCACCTCCTCTAGGGGGGGGTGGTTAGGGCTTTTAGGATTAACGATTTATGCTCTAGCTATCTTACTCTTCAAGAGTAAATTACCCCGCCGATGGTTAATACTCGGTAGTCTCGGCGCTCTATTAACTTTAATCGCCTTCGTTATCAGTAATAATCGCTTGCAAACGGCTTTAAACGCTGCTCTTAACGGCCGAGTAGGAGAGGAATTCGCCTATAGAATCATCAACCTCGCTGTCGGTTGGCAGATGGCGAGTCAACACCCGATTACCGGCATCGGCCCCGGTAATGTGCCCCTACTGTATCAGAATTATCGCCCCCTTTGGGCGGGGCGGGCTTCCGAATGGATTTATCAATTACATAGTACACCTGTACAAATAGCGGCGGAATCGGGCTTCATCGGGGTAGTGGGAATGTTATTACTCATCGGCTGGTTAACGGTTAATTTCTTCCGGCTTCTGAAGAAACAAAACCAGGAAGAACAAATACTAATCTACAGTATATACGGTGGCCTATTGAGCTACGGGTTAATGAGTCTCACCGATTATCAACTTGATAACATCGCCATCGGCGGCACCCTAGTTATATATATCGCCTGTGCGGTTTCCTGGGGGCGCGAGGAAGAGAAGATTGTGCCCGTCACCCCCAAGTATTTATTCTTTAGTCTCTTGGGCCTAATACTGGTGGCGTTAATCTGGTTGATTCCCATCCATCGCGCTTGGCAATTATCGAGTCAGGGATTCACGGCCCTGGCGGGTAAGAAAATAGATGTGTTTGAAAACGCTCTCTATCGCGCGGCCCGACTCGCCCCCGAAGAATCTTATTATCCCTATCAATTAGGATGGAATCTGGCGGATATAGGAATGGCTACGAATAACCCCAACCTTATCAGCAGAGGAATAGATAATTTCCGCAGGGCTAACGATATTTCTCCTTATCAAGAATTCGGGCACAGTAATCTCGGCTGGTTGCTGATGGGGGCTAATCCTGTAGAATCGATGCAATCCTTTATAAAATCAGCGCGACTGGTGCCGGCGAAAAGAGGCGTGTTTTACGGCCTGGGATTGAGTTTACTGCGGCAGGGAAAAACCGATTTAGCTATCGAGGCTCTTACTATCGAGTCTATACGCGATCCTCTATTTTTGACTTCCCCTATATGGGGATTGCCTCAATTCGCCCCCCTCTATCAGCAATTGGTGGCGGCGGTAGATGCGAAATACAATCAACTGCTGAAGAATGCGGATAATTCCCCCGAGTTTAATAGTTACTTACATCATCTGCGCGGCGGCTTCTATTGGTGGCTCGGAGATAGGGAAAAAGCGAGAGCCGATTGGAGTAAATCAGGCACAGCTTCCGGTTTGGAGTTAGTTAAAGGTAAACTCACTTCTCCTCCTCTATCTCTACTTATGGAGGCGTGGAATAACCCGGGGAGGAGGGGGGATTTACTGCGGCAAGCTTGGGGAATGGCTCAGATGAGCGAATTGCCCCCAGAGATAGAAAAAGAGTTATTAACCAGTATGGATCGAGCAACGTCTTTCGAGCAATGGGTGAAGAAAAACGCGCCTCCCTGGCAATATCGCAGGGAGAGAGCAGGTTTTAACGTCAACAGCCGTCACACCGATGGAGTGGTGCCGACGGATTTCACTCCCGTAGTCGATAATCTCGTCGTCGCTACCTGGTTTGATGAGCTGTTGGGGGCTTCCGATTATATACCCCCCCTCGATGAAGCCTTACAACCAGCCCGCGAGGCTTTACTGAAAAAACTTCCGCCAGTTTAACCTTTCCCGGTATCTTGAAAAAAGCGACAAGTTAAAATTCAATGAATCAAATTTTAGAGAAAACGGTGACGGTAGGCGCTTTTAATTGGTTTTACCGGGAGGTGGAAGTCAATAATACCTCCGAGCCTACGGTGGTTTTATTACACGGTTTGCCCTCTCACAGTTACACCTGGCGGCAGATAATGCCATTACTCGCCGAATATAAGTATAGATCGATCGCTCCCGATTGGCTCGGCTTCGGTTCTTCCGCTAAACCTTCGACGCGGGAATTCGCCTACACCCCCTCTGCCTATGTGGAAGCTTTAAAAGATTTTCTCTGTACCTTAAATCTTTCTCCCGTCTCCCTTGTGGTGCAGGGCTTTCTCGGCTCGGTGGGCATACAATACGCTTTAAGATTTCCCGAGAATATCGATCGTCTTATCATTCTTAATACTCCCATAAATGAAAACCATAAGCTACCCTGGACGATGAAACAGTGGGGCTTACCTTTAGTGGGTGAAATGGCTACTCAAGATCCTTTATTAGTCGATCGAACTTTAGAGAGCGGTAGTGGCTTCGTCATTTCTGATGCTGATTTAGCCATTTACCGTCAACCTTTCCTGAAAACCTCTGCGGTGGGGCGCTCACTAAACGCGGTGATTCGCAATCTCAAACTAACAGAATCCATGCGGGAAATAAATACAGATTTACCACGATTAGATCGACAGTATCAAATAATTTGGGGGGAGCTTGACCCCTGGTTATCTCTAGAAGGCAACGAGGCTAACCTGATAACTTTACCAGAGGCTAAACATTATCCTCAAGAACACTGGTACAAAGAATTAACTCCCTATATGATCAATTTTTTGGGACGTAGGGGGAGCTAGGAAGTCCCAGAAGGTTACAATAATAAAATATTTTCCTCTATCTCCTTCTTAATCGCGGGACTTACCTGACAGTCACTCTGTACGCATTCAACTATAAATTGATTGCCTCGATAGTATTTCTGCCAATTTTCCTGTTGCAGACGCGTCAAATTTAGATCCTGGCAAATTTTTCTATGCTCGTTCAAAATCGAGCGAAAACTATCAACCCAATCCTGTCCGTTATCCCGCCACCAACTCTGTATAGACTCTCGACTTTGCTCCAGAGAGGGTAATTTCCCCTTTAAATCTTGCATATCCGCTTTCAGTGAGGAAGCGAGATTAAATTTTCTCTCTAAATCTAAAGAGAAGCAAAAGTTCAGAAATTTCTTCATATTTAATTCTGGACTTTTGAGGAGATTCAAACTATCTGTAAAGGCTCTAACTAAAGTCAGGTCTAAATTAAGTTCTTCCGGTAAATCATCCATTCCAGCAAACTTAACATCGAGAGCTATCGCTAGATTCAAATCTCGATTTTGTAGTAAGGTGAAGTAAAAAGCTCTGACGGCGGCGGGCTTATAGGGGATTTGCATCGAGTTAACTTTCGCCTCAATATCCCTTAAAAATTGTTGCAAAATTTTGTCTTCCAATGATAGGTGTTTTACCCTCGTATTGATTTCTTGAACTAGGAAATCTGCTCTCGGTAACATACTGATAGTTAATAATATAACTTCCCGCCATTGAGGTTCAAAACTGCGATCGGCTAATTTCACCAATTCTTTGTTTAAATTTTCCTGCCCATGACTAGCGATGATTTTCCGCGCCGTCAAATACTCTTGAAAGGTTAGATGAGAGAAAGAATAGACATCTTTGGCTCTCTCTACTAATAAACCGTGCTGTATTTCTATCGCTTTGAGAACTGCTTCGCTATTGAGCCATAAAGTTTCTGGATCTGTGGAGCTATTTGGTAAATTTCTCAAATAGTCTTCGATTATATACAAAATATCATTAATATCGAAAAAATACTGATTATTATTAAAGGTGAGCGAGGCTATCTGACAGAGCAATTTAATTTTATCTGCTAAGGATAGATCTCGATAAATGCCATCTCTTTGAATTCCCCTCGCCTGATCCCATTTTTGTAGTAGTATGTCTAACCCTGCTTGATATAGTCGGTATCTTTTCGTTGGGAAAGAGGCTTTTTCTTTAAACACCGAGCAGATCAAATTTAACAGTATCGGTGTAGCAGCTAAATCTCGAATCGGTTTATTAGCAGGTCTTTCTAAGTGTTCAAAAAATTGCTCGGCTTTCTTTGAGCCTTCTTCTTTACTATTGGCGGTAGCGATAAACCAATTTCTGGCGAATGCTTCTATCTGTTGAGGATTAAAATCCGCTAATTCTACATAGGTGAATCCTCGAAAATAATATTTTTGGATTCCACTCCTACAAGTCATAAATATAGTATTTTTATAATAGCTTTGAGATAGCTGTTCTATCTCTTGAAAGAGAGCTTCGCTATTAATATCTGTTACTTCATCTAAACCATCTAGCAAAAATAAAAATCTACCTTCTTGGAGTAATTGTAGTATTTTCTCCGATGAAATATTAGATTTTTCCCCTATTGAAAGGATAAATTTCATTAAATTAGAATTTTCATCTTCTTCTACATTTTCCACTATTAAAGTACGCAATTGAATGAATAAAGGAATCAAATGAGGTTTAAATTGACCTTTATTACACTGTAGAGCGATGTACTGTAGGAAAGTAGTTTTTCCTCCTCCCGGCTTTCCTAAAATCATCAGCTTATCGTATTGTCCGGCTATCTGCATGGCCGAGACAGCCTCTTGATGATGATGGGTCAGACTAGGTCTTTCTAAAGATAGCTGGTTATATTGGAAGTCATTTACTTCTAACCACCTCTGGCTACTCGGTTGCGGGAATAAATTGATTAAGATATAAATCTCTTCTAAAGAGGGTTGAGTTAAATCAAAAGCCGACTGCAAGCTATTACATTGAGTTTGTATTTGTTCTTTTAAATGAGCGCGGATATGCTCGACCCAGCTATTAGAATTATCAGCTTCTTCCTCTAACTCGATAGATTCAGAACTCAGCAGCGATGAAGGTAAATCGGCTATATCCTCCCATTCTAAATTTAACTTAAAGCAAATTTCTTTAAATAAATAACGCTCGATCGGTCTACCAGTGAAAAATTTCCATACCGATTGACGACTCGATAAACCCACCTCAGCCGCTAAATACTCCTGAGTCCACCCTGTTCTATCAAAAGCTTCTTTAGCCCTAATTATTCCTTTCTGAGATGCTTTGAGAGACCTTTTTGCCATTTTTCCGTTTACCGTAATCGTTAAAAAATTTAGTTTTAAATACTTATCTTTGTACTGTTTAATTAGATCGATCGCAATGCCATCATCGATCCAACTCTCCTAAAAATCAATTCCTCGTCATAAACATCTATCTCTTAGGGTCTCAGCAATAATTGTCTGGCACTGTGGCAGTCTTGAGCAATTTGTTTAGTTAACTCGTCTGGAGAGGTAAATTTCTTCTCCGGACGTAAAAATTCACATAAACTCACTCTTAGAACTTGATTATACAAATCATCGCTTCGATCGAGCAAATGTACCTCAACTGTGATTCTATCCCCTTGTACCGTAGGACGATAACCGATATTCATAGCCCCCGCTATTTTTTCACCTTTATATTCTACCCACACCGCATAAACTCCTAATCTCGGTAAGAGCTTATCTGGTGGAAGTTGTAAATTAGCAGTGGGGAAACCTATCTTCCTGCCTAATTGCCTTCCCGATATTACTTTACCGATAAGATTATAGGGACGACCGAGCATAGCTTGGGCGTATTTTAAATTACCTTCAGCTAAAGCTTGGCGAATCAAGGAACTACTAATCCTGGTCATCCCCTCTTGTTTTTTAAGAGAGACGATCGATACTTCTATTCCGTATCTTTCTCCGAGTACCTTCAAATCCTCGGCATTTCCTTTTCTCTGGCAACCGAAGCGAAAATCTTCACCGACACTAATAATTTTAGCCTCTAATTTTTTTACCAGTATCTCCTCTATGAATCCCTCAGGGGTTAACGCGGCCAATCCCGCATCGAAGGGTAATAAGATTAACTGCTGTAATCCCATCCCCGTCAATATTTCCGCCTTCTCTTCTAAGGGGGTTAATAAAAGCCTTTTCCGGCCGCTAAAAAATTCTTGCGGATGGGGGTTGAAGCTCACCACCGTAGAATAAACTCCCGCCCCCCGATTGAGAATCGGTTGCAGTACCCGTTGATGTCCGAGGTGAATACCATCGAAATTTCCTAAAGCGATGGCGCAAGGTGTAGGGATTTCCTCACCAGATAACCTGATCATTAACACTTCGGGTGATGCTGACACTGTGAATTATTACAATAAATTAACCTTAATTTTATTCTATGTGCCGACCCACTGCGCGAAATCAAGCCGGCAGATGTTCAATTAGTTTATTCTATAAATAGTCTCCTCTTTACGAAACTTTACAAAACGCATGGATTGTATAATCGATCGTCGGGCTACCTTCAGTGCGAGTCATCGCTATTGGTTGCCGGAATTGGATGAAGCCCAAAACCGCAGGTTATTCGGTGCGGGAAGCAACTTCCCGGGGCACGGACATAATTATGTCTTATACGTATCGATAGCGGGCGCGATCGATAATTATGGCATGGTGGAAAATCTCTCCACGGTGAAAAACGTCATTAAAAAAGAAATTACGAGTCAACTGGATTACGCCTATCTCAATGATGTCTGGCCGGAATTCCAGGCAACTTTACCGACTACGGAAAATATAGCCCGGGTAATCTGGCAGCGTTTAGCCCCCCACTTACCCCTAGTAAATATACAACTTTACGAACACCCTGAGCTTTGTGCCGATTATCGAGGAAATAATATGGAAGCTACTTTAACCGTCAAAACTCATTTCAGCGCGGCCCATCGTCTGGCCCTACCGGAATTAACCTTGGAGCAAAATTCCGAGATATACGGGAAATGCGCCCGTGTCAATGGTCACGGTCATAACTATCATTTAGAGGTGTCCGTAATCGGCGAAATAGATTCGAGGACGGGTATGATAGTTGATTTAGGAGACTTACAGAATTTAATTGATGAGCTGGTGGTGGAACCCTTCGATCATACTTTCTTAAATAAAGATATTCCCTATTTCGCCGAAGTCGTACCCACCGCCGAAAACATCGCCCTTCATATCGCTCAATTGTTACAGGAGCCGGTGAGGACTTTGGGAGTGGAGTTAGAGAAGGTGAAACTAATCGAGAGTCCGAATAATTCCTGCGAAATTTATTGTCGTAAAAGTTCCCCTCAAATGCCAACCATCTCTTCTCAAGCTTTAGTGGCTAGATGAGTATGTGGGAGTGGGGACGAGGCCGCCACTCCCAGTATCTATAGGCGGGTTAAGGACTAATTTGTCCTATGAGCTAGAAAAGCGAGAATGTTTACCTTGCAGTTTCAAAAACTCGATTTTGACTCGCCACTTTGTCGCTATTCGTCTCTCCCTCACGCTGAAGCACTCTATACAGCAATATTAGCTGTTCTTCGTCGTCCGCGTTGAATAAGCGGGCGAGAATTTTTAAATCTTCTTTCTCATCGTCTGAGAGATGTTTCCATCTATCTATATTGAAATATAAAGTCATAGTTTTTCAAAAAGCGGATTTAAGTTTATTTTATTATCCTCGCGCTAAATTTGCCATCAGTAAAATCCTAAACTTATGAATAAAGAATCCGTATTATCTTTTAAGTAAATCTTTAGTAGGAGGGAATGAATCGCCTGTAATCACCGAGATTTCCCCAGTTTAAATATTTTTAACAATTGCTACTGACACCTAAAAAATCCTACTTTGGGAGTAGTCAAAAAACTATCTCTACTTTAAGATGTAGGAATAGTTTCTCCTCCCCGTTGTAGAGATTTGCTCAAACAATCGACTATTTGCACGAGTATGGTGGCGTTTGTTCCCTCAGCTTCGGAAGGTATATTGTGAGTAGTGATGGAAGCGAAGAAACGATCGCACACCGTTTTCAAAGGCTCGTTTTTCTCGACAGATATAACCTCGGTAGATTGCCCGACTGGGTGAAATAACTTACCCTCGCGTTCAAAGGTGCCGGTTTGTAGGGTGAGGGGTTTGTGGGGCTGTAATTCGTCAAAAATGAGGGTTCCCCGGCTACCCACCACAGCCAAGCGTCTCTGCTTATCGGGATTGCACCAACATAGATGGATATGAGCCTGAAAGCCGCCGGGATAGGTTAAAGAGAGCCAGACTAAATCCGATAGGTGGGGTTGTAACCAGGAGTTACCCCTAGCCTGCACTTCCGTTGGAGTTTTCCGGAGCCAATAATTAAAGATAGCGATGTCGTGTATGGCGAGATCCCAAAGGGCATCAACATCCTGGCGCACTGGGCCTATATGAGTACGGGCGGCGTAACCGTAGCGTAGTTCGCCTAATCGATCGCTCTCCATCACTTTTTTACCCTCTATTACACTGTTATGAAAGAGATAGGTGTGATCTACGAATAGTACCAGCTTTTTCACCCTCGCCAATTCGGTTAATTCTTTGCACTCGGCTGGCTCAAGAGTGAGGGGTTTTTCGGAAAGGATATGATAACCCGCGTTTAGAGCCGATTTAATTAAATCATAATGGCTCGTGGCCGGGGTGGCAACCACGATCGCATCGGCTTCTATCTCCCGCCAATCGGTTGTTAATTTCACCCCCTCCAGATCGATGCCGAACTTTTTCTGGCACTCATTTAATCTATCTTCAGAGCTATCGACAATACTCGTAATGTGTGCATTAGGATGTTGAAGTAGATTACGGACGTAATGTATACCCCATCTCCCCACGCCGATGACCCCGACTCTAATTTTCATACTCTTGTTGATAACCCCAATTTGATATTTAATGCAGATGATACAGTTTAAACCATCGTTATGAGTATATTGGTAACGTACCGCTTTCCCCCTGGGGTTGATGCCGCTAAACAGGCTCGGATCATAGCCGTAGGACAGACGGCCGGCACTTGGGACGATCGTTTCAGTCATCGTCAGGGGGAACTCCAAAGACACCTGGCTCAAGTGATAGACGTAGAAACCCTATCCAACGGTTACGAGCTAGCCCGGGTAAGTTTTCCCCTCTTTAACGTGGAAAACGATATACCCAGCCTGTTAACGATGATATTCGGTAAATACTCGATGGCGGGTTTCGGCAAGGTGGTAAAGGTGGAATTACCCGGGGATTACGGTACGAAAGCCCAGCTCGGGATTACGGGTATAAGAGATATATTAGGGGTTTACGATCGTCCCTTAATCATGGCCATCTTCAAACCCGCTTTAGGACTATCGGCGCGGGATCACGCCGCTATCCTTGAAGAGGTGGGTAACGCGGGCTTAGATATTATTAAAGACGATGAAATTATGGCGGATTTACCCTCGGCACCAACGCGGGAAAGGTGGAAATATTGCCGGGAAGTTTTAGAAGATATTAGGGCGAAAACTGGGCGCAGGGTGCTTTACGCGGTTAACGTGACGGGTAGGGCGGATGAATTGCTCGATAAAGCCCGCTCGCTAGTACAAAACGGTGCTAACGCCCTATTATTAAACGTACTTACCTACGGTTTTTCGGTTTTATCGGCTTTAGCCGCCGATCCGGAGATAGGAGTACCTATCTTCGCCCATCCTGCCTTTGCCGGGGCCATGTGCGCTGGGGAGGATACGGGCTTATCCTATTCCGTAGTTCTCGGTACTTTAATGGCCTACGGTGGTGCCGATGCGGTGTTATATCCCGCTTCCTACGGAAGTTTACCCTTCGATGCGGAAGAAGAAGGTAAGATCAAGGATTATCTACGCGATCGTAACGTTTTCCCCGTACCTTCTGCCGGTATCGTGCCAGGTGTCGTGCCCTTAGCCTTAAGGGATTACGGGCGGGATGTAATTCTCAATGCGGGTACGGGGATTATGGATCATCCGGAAGGCTCGGCGGCGGGGGTGAGGGCTTTTTTTGAGGCCTTAGAAAGGGTAAAGGAAAATCAACCTTTCGATCCAGCTACCGTACCGCCTTCAGCTTTAAAATCAGCCTTATTGAAATGGGGTGTTAGAAACCCATAACCGAAGCAACTACCGAGATGTCAGGGGAGATACCAGCTTTGAGGGCGTTGTTACTGCTTTTGATGGCACAATCCGGGTCTTTTAAACCGTTACCGGTGAGGACACAGACGATCGTAGCTTCATCGGGTACGCTATCTTTAACTTTCAATAGCCCGGCTACGGAGGCGGCGCTGGCGGGTTCACAGAATACGCCCTCGTGGGCACCTAAGAGACGGTAAGCCTCTAGAATTTCCTCATCGGTGACGGAGTTAAAGGCTCCCTGACTAGCTTCTTGCGCCCCCCAAGCTTTTTCCCAGTTAGCTGGGTTGCCGATGCGGATAGCGGTAGCGATCGTTTCAGGGTGGCTGACTGGTTGACCAATGGTAAAGGGGGCTGCGCCTGCCGCTTGGAAGCCCATCATTTTCGGGAGGCGAGCGCACTTACCAATTTGGTGATACTGACAGAAGCCCATCCAATAGGCGCTAATATTACCTGCGTTACCGACTGGGATACAGAGCCAATCGGGGGCGTTACCCAAGACATCGACGATTTCAAAGGCTGCGGTTTTTTGCCCTTCCAGGCGATAGGGATTAACGGAGTTGACTAAAGTAACGGGGTAATTTTCCGATAGCTGACGTACAACTCGGAGAGCGTCGTCAAAATTTCCATCAACAGCGATGACTTCAGCTCCGTAGAGGAGAGCTTGAGCCAGTTTTCCTAAAGCCACATAGCCATCGGGGATGATGACGAAAGCTCGCATACCTGCCCTTCTGGCGTAGGCGGCGGCGGCAGCGGAGGTGTTGCCAGTGCTGGCGCAGATGACGGCTTTGGCTCCTGCTTCCTTAGCTTTGGAGATAGCCATAGTCATCCCCCTGTCTTTAAAGCTCCCCGTAGGATTGAGTCCGTCGTATTTGACCAGCACTTTCACGCCCCGGCCGATCAAACTGGAAATGTAGGGAACCGGGATTAGGGGGGTATTGCCTTCAAGTAGGGTGACAACGGGCGTGTTATCGCTCACCGGAAGATAGGGGCGGTAGGTTTCGATCAAGCCTCGCCACTGTACTGCGTTATGAAAACGATTGGTTAGGGAGGCGGTGGATAGAGGTTGAATGGTCATAAAGTGCTTGATCGATCGCAGTACAGTGATGGTTTATTTAGTCTGACTCTCTATTATACCCCAAACTAACTTTGAAGAATAAGACTTTGCTTTCTGAAGCTTTTAAAATAATTACTGAAATACAATCAAGTTAATTGTTGCCATCAGATGCCAAAAAGCGGAAACTTCTTTAACATATATAAAAATGGGAAATAAAAATCCACAAAAGAGGAACTTCGGGTAGATTTCCTTGCAGATTACTCAGTGTTCCGTTTTTGATTGCTATGTGTCATTTATTCCCCTTAAAAAAGGAGGCGACTATTAAGGTTAATCGAGGTATACTGTATGGAATTAGCGTAGGTACGGGAGATCCAGAGCTAATTACTGTAAAAGGTTTAAAAATTTTAAAAAGAAGTCCAGTAGTAGCCTTTCCAGCGGGAATTAACGGGAAATCCGGTATCGCCGAGAGCATTATTAGTTCATGGCTGAAACCAGAACAGATAACTCTTTCCCTAGAGTTTCCCTATGTACAGGATCAATATATACTGATGCGGGCGTGGCAGAGTGCCGCTGATCGGGTGTGGGAATATATCGATCAAGGCTTGGATGTAGCCTTTGTCTGTGAGGGGGATGTGAGTTTTTATAGTACCTTTACTTATTTAGCCAGCACTTTAGAGATGGAGTACCCAGAAGTAGTGGTTAAAAGTATTCCCGGGGTCTGTTCTCCCCTAGCGGCCGCTTCCGTTTTAGGCCTGCCGTTGACCGTCAGAAATCAACGTTTAGCTGTCTTACCGGCTCTGTATCACGTTGGGGAACTAGAAAACGTACTGCGGTGGGCGGACGTGGTAGTTTTGATGAAGGTGAGTTCGGTTTACCCGCAGGTCTGGCAAATGTTAAAGGAAAAGGATTTACTTTCTCGCAGTTGGTTGGTGGAGAGAGCCACCTTTCCCGAGCAGAAGATTTACAGGGATTTAAGCTTATATCCGAATCTGAACCTCTCCTACTTTTCGATTCTGGTGATTGAAGTTACTGACACTCGGCACCTTGACCTCCTTTGATAGAGCCGAGTATGGTTTGAACCATCACACATCGTCTGCTGCTGGTGGTGGGGGCGGTGGCTACATTGAGAATGATTTCCTCTCCCGGTTGTATGGGACTCCCTCCCAATATCGATCCGTCGGTGGCAAAATCGATCTCATTACCCTGGGTGAGATCGGCGGTGATGACGTTGCCGCGAGATACTAAATCCGTCCAGTTAGTCGGTGTCTGGCTTGCTGGGAAGATAGCCACCTGTGGGATACTATTCACCGTCCGCACCTGGACGCTGTAGTTTACATTCCTCTGACGCGCCAGACTCTGGGCTTGACGAACCGCTAGTTCTAACTGTTCGTTAGAGGAGCGTAGGGTTTGCCGATTGATAAAATGAAACAGGTTAGGGGCTATGATCGCAGCTAGTACACCGATGATCAAGGAAGTGGCGAACAGTTCAAAAACTGTAAACCCCTTAACGGAAGAATAGCGATGGTGGAAATTATTCATAGGATTAATCGGGGACGGATTTACCAACGAGTCCTTTAGCGGATACACGGCCCTGTAGCACGTCGAGTATAGAATCTCGTTCTATACCTGGTCTGCCTTTAGCATTAGCCGTGAGATAGATGATGACATCCTGATTACCTGGCGTAACGCCTCCGTCGTTCATAACGCAGGCGAAAAAGCTATTCACCGCAGTAGGTGTGACGCGAGTTGGGTTACTAGCAGGGTTACTGTAAGGAGAGGGGACATAGGTACGGATAGTTTGTCCCGCATTGTTGGTGACAGCGGTGCCGTTAGGATTTCTGAGTATATCGGTAGGGCAGGCGGGTGCGATTCGACTTCCGAAAGGATACACTAGAGGGCGGGCGACAAAATCCACCAGGGGAGTCCGAGTATTGGTCATACTGGTGACATTTTGTTGTAGGTTCGTATTACCCGCGCCGAATGGCCAGCGATCGAACCCACTATCCCTTACTGGATCGACGTACCCGGGACTACGGGTTAAGGTTTGCAAATTACTATATTTGCGTAGTATGTAGCGTTCGATGCGCGACTCACCCGCCCAAGAACCGGAAGAATTATCGGTTGAGAGGGTATAAAGGACTAATGTATAAGCCCGTCTCTCGATCATAATCGTCTGACATTCGTTAATCAGTTCTTGAGTTGTAAAGTTAGCCGCACAGCTACCGGCACCGCTGACGTTAAGATTAGCTGCGGGAAAACTGCCTACCCCGTCGTAAGGGAGATTCTCCACCTTCCAAAAAGCTAAGATCGGCTGAACATTTGTACCGAAACTCGGCAGATAGCTGACGAGGGAACCCAAACCTGATACATCAGGGCGGATTTGCGTCAACTGATCTCCGTTGTATACATAGGTAGCCTCGCGTATATCATTGGTTATATATACCATCGCCCGGCGCATCTCTTCGCTCACGCCGCTACGAGCCTGTTCGGTCTGATTGTTTTGTATTAGATTGACCATAATGCCTAGCAATACGGAAATGGCTACGGTAGCGATAAAACTGGCGATGACTATTTCTGTCACGCTAAAACCCTGGGATTTTTGGCGCTGGTATCTGAGACTCGATCGATAATGGAGGCTACGCAGTTTTTTCATAGAATTTAAGGATTGGAATTAAGATAGGCTCGATACTGTTCCAGGGAGAGTTTCAAGTCGCTTCTGCTGATCTCGGAGTAGGCGACGGCTAAAGGTCTGTTAAGCTGTTGAGAAAGACCGTTAGTGAAATTTATGGTACTTAGTTGAGTGGAGAGTCCGCTCATATTACTGGCTGCTACCCCGGCATAAACCCGCACCCCCATTCTGAATACCGCCAGTTGACCCGAAGCAGAGCCTTGATTGAACCGTACCCCAGGATCTCGAAATATCTGCACGATAAAATCCGTGCTACCGTTGCCATCGTTATCGATCGCCAGGGCTTTATTCACCGCATCTCTCTGGGTGACGCTAGTGACCAGGGTATCAGGGGCACCGACTTGAGACACACTAACCCCGACAGCGCTCGCGGGGGGTAAGAGAGAAGCTTCGTTAGCGGGAGCCACGCCCTGGGACATTACGGCTTGAATTTGATTGATCTGTCCCTGGGCTATCTGGGCCGCTTGTTCTAACTGGTAGTTATATATCCTGGTGCTGACGGCGACTAGCAGTAGGGGAGTCGTGGCAGTAAGGATGATAGCCCCGATCGTAAATCCCATCATGGCTTCAACCATAGTGAATCCGGAGCGGGGATTTTTCAGCAGGCGAGTGAGCGAGTACATAGGTTTTTGACTCCTTAAATTATGGACAATCGGTAGCGTTAGTATCGAGCCTCTGGCCAGCGACGCGGGCACAACGTAGTTGTCGGATATAGGGGTCATCCGCCTGTAATTGTTTGTAAAATTCGTTCCGGGGGGTGCCTACGGAGATGAAACGTTTGGCGATCGGTCCGGGGGGGATGTATTGCAAGGCCACGTCATAACCCCAGAGTCGGTTAGGTGCCGAGTAGTAGGGCAAGTTTTCCCCCGCTGCCGGATTCTGTCCCGGTTCCCAGGCTTCGTGATCGAAAGGAGCCGTTGCGTAAGTGGTAAAGTTTAACTGTACGAAAGCTCCGGATATAAATAGGTTATCTCCGTTCCAATCCTCGATAAAGCGGGGGAAATTATGGAAGCCCCCGTAGGATTGGAACCGGCGGGAGGGAATCAGGGCGTTAATGAATATGGCATTCATTCGAGTCTCTGCCGCGCCGTTCCTGACTTTTGCGTCGCCGAGAGCGCGATAGGTAGTAAAGGCCGAGAAGTTCGGTAATGGTGTCGCTGTCGTATTTCTGCCTCTGATCACCGCATTGCGATCGATCATGATTGGTGAAGTCGTATCTACCCCGAGAGCGTTAGTCAATGTATTCTCCCTTCGCCACTCCCAGGTAGAGGCGATAGTTGATGAAGTTAAGGTGCTATTGCGGTAGGAGGAATTTCTCCCGCTAGGACAAGCTCCCACGCCGGTACCGGTGTTGTCGGTATTTTGAATTCCGTCCAGTGCCGTCCCGTCGCAGAAATTGGGTGATAATACGGTGAGTGCGTCTCCCAGTATTTCTACCGCCCGCCAGCGATCGAAAGCGGGGTTAGCAAAACTCGTACTTAATGTGGTACGGTTATTAAAGTTTGACCAATTGTTGGTTAGAAGCTGAGTGAACTCTTCTAAACGATTACCGCCGCTATCCTGGTGCAGGTTAAGATTACCTTGAATGTATATCGGATTATCGCTGATGAAGGACATACCCGACTGTAGGGGATTGGGACGGCTGACATCAGACCCATTTTTTAGCCTGAAGCCGAAGGGTTTACGCTCCGGATCGGGGTAATAGTCCACAGGCTTTGTACTAATACCAGTACTGCTGTTGACTGGAGGATCTTGGGGGGCGGCTGGATTAGTATTCATCCGACAGTTGGCGGAGGAGATTTCACTATCCTCATTACAGTTGTTATAGGTTTGGGCAGAGGGGCGAATGATCGCGTCTTCTCGCACCGCGTCTTCTCGGAAAGCATAGACGACACCACTGTTAGGGAGCCAGAAATCAGAGCTACTATTGCCTGCGATCGGCGCTCTATTACTGCGTAACAGGTTTAAGTCTATATCCATAGTCCTGACCTGCATCAATTGTCGCCCATCGTAGAAAGCCTTATCCTGTAGAGCTAAATATACGCTGGTTCCGTTATCGATGATTCTCGAACCCGATCCGGTATCGCTACTACTTGTGGGCAGTCGCCACTGGCTTCTCGGGCGAGGTTGGAAGGCTAAAAGCTCAAAAGGATTTTCGGTGCGGTTTTCTATCCCGTCATCGATGAAGACGGTTCTGTAAACTATACCGTTATTAACATCGAAGGAGGTATTGGTGAGAGGATCATTATCAAAGATATAGTTACCAGCCAGAGGATTAACGCCGACTACATTAATAGCCGGTGGCGTGGGATTGAGATACTCTTCCGCTACCACGGGGCGGGAAGCCACGCTGGAATCGTTGATGATCGGTTGGGCGTAGATACTGCTATTAGCTTCAGAGAAAGTTACGAAGTTAGCCGCGTTGCCAAGGAGACTATATCTCGAATCTGTATTGTTGGCAATTTTAACATTCGATTCCGGAGTCAATAACCAGGGGAGGCGGCGATAGTCGCTAACGGGTACTGTACCGAAATTATTGAAGGGTGAGTTACTCCCATCGCTTATTACTATGAGACGAGTTTGGAAGTGATTGTATTTGGGGAATAGATAATACAGAGTCGGATACTTGGGCTTATCCGTACAGAGAGCTACACTCAGTGCAACCGCAGGGTTTAAAGCCGATTGCGGCACTGGTACGGTGGCGGTAGCCGTAAAATTAGTCGGGTTGGGATCTGCCGGCCAGGAGGAGATACCGTTAGAGAACATCAGCGGATCGCAGGTGGTGATGAAAGTTGCCACCGATGATAGTTCGCCTGCTGTAATTTGACCTCGTTGCGTCCCATTATAAGACCAAGTTATAGGGGCGCTCGATACGTTAGTTCTATTACCAGTCGTTGCAGATTGACCAGCATATTGCCCGTTAGTTGGTGTTTTCAGAAAGTTGCCATTGGAAGCATTGCGGATTTGAATCGAGGGCCACAAATCGGTTTTGAAACCGTAGAGACGATCGCGTTCTATCTGAATTAGAAGAGCGATCATTTGCGCTCGCTGTACCAGACGGGCTTTTTGAGCTGCGTTAGTTAAGGTAGTATCGTTTTGAATCGCTTGAATATATTGTTCTGGCGTAAATTGAGCGTAGAAGTTCGCTGCCGTTTGTGTGGTGGGGGTGCGATTGGGGAACGAGAAGGGCACGTAGCCGCTGATCGTAGTCGTTGAAATCGTGGAAGAGGGGGCAGCAGGCGTGTACACTGCGGTGTTATTAGATACGGAGCCGCTCATGGTATTACGAGTGTAATTGCTGGTGGGTATAGTAGCAATTTCTGGATTGGATGAGTTCTGAACTCCGTCCATCAATCTCCACAATTCTTCACCGAGAGCTTGAATACCGGCACCTCCGCCAGCTAATGTGGCGGTATCTGCTACGGCGGCATTATAAACATCCTGAGCATTTTTAACCGTGTAGGCCAGTAACCCGATATTTGCCGCCGCTGTTTGGATGGTGGTGCGATCGGCTATACTCAGGTTGTAATATTCGCCACTTGAAGAGCTGTTACCCAAGCCGCCTAGAGCGCGTCTGAGGTTGGAGAAATTGCCCCACATAGTTAAGAGAGGGTAGGGGTGGACGATCGTTCCGGAGGGTTCTTGTATCGGGGGGAACGCGCCATCAGGATCACCAGCCATTTGGGCTAGATTGCTGAGAACCTGTCTCCAGGGATCTAAAATCTGATCGACTAAAGATTCAAAGCCATCCTGGGTGGTTACTTCCGTAGGAGTGGAGGGATTAGTAATATTATCCATAAATCTAAACTCCCAGCCATTAGTCCCCAAGCCGTTGAAAAAGTCGATATTGGGTACACCTCCAGGAAAATCGGTGCTGGTTACGTCGTTCAGCGGGCTAAAGGTGATCGAGTTAGTCAGAGTCGTCGGATTAGCGTTATGAACTGTAGAAGCCAGAATCACGGACGGGAAATCTGGCCCGTAGTTGGGAGTGGCCGTATCTACCTCCCAGTGATATACCAAGGTTGCCTGTACCGCTGGTATATTATCCCGTAAACTCTTCCTCTGGCGATCGAGATTGGCGATGTTGCTATTGATGGGATATAAAGGTTCACCGACAGAGATCGGGAAAGCTGGTCTGGCGGTAGAATAAGATCCCAGCCAGCCATTATCGTTACCAAGTTCCAAGCGTTGACCCACGATGATACGCAATCCCTCGGCCCTGGCCCGTCTTTCCCAATAACCGTCTAATCCCGCCCAAGAATCCTCATCGGGTTGGTTATCTCCAGGGTTATATCCGCTTGGCGGGTCTTCTTGCACCAGTGCGTCTGTCGTGGCTGGTATCAATTGACCGAAAGAACTGGCTGAGGCGACGGAATACACGCTGTTATACACAGGTTTGGGGCCCCAACGATTATCGGCTCGATAGGTATCGTCTACGTAGGGGCGGGGGATATTTTTGTCTAACATCCTCACCGACAATTTATTAGTATTGCCATAGCTCGCTGCCCAGTTGGGATCTCTAAAACTGGCATTAGTAGAATCGGTACTGGAACGCGAGCGGGATATGTCCTGAGTGAACAGGGCGATCGGATCTAAACTAAATTCATACGGGCTACCTGTTTGTGCTGAATCGATTACGGAGTCGGTATTCACGCTCAAGGTCAGAGGAGCGCTCGGAGTATTACCCGGGCCTGGAAATAAGGTTATGTTAGATGTGCCGGCGAAATTATCGGGAGTGGGGTTAGCGTTGATCACTTGCCCCTGAAAAGTCACCTGGCCGCTTAAGTTCTGGTTTTGAGCTAGGGTGATTTCCGAACTGTCTTGAGTGTATAAACAGGAACTCGGCGAACTGATCAGGAAAATATTGATACTATTGCCCCCGGCAGTTTGACCCCACATGATATTACCGTCGGTGTGCATCGCTCCATTCCATCGGAAGGTAGGGCCTGGATAGGCTTCTAAGTCATAACGGAACCATACCCCCCATTTATTACCCCGATCGAGCTGTCGATCCTGTTGGAACTCCAACGCCGTCACGCTGCGGTTATCTGTGCGGCGGTTGATAACTACTGCGTTGACTTGAAAGTTTTTCCGCACCGTTGCGGTGTTGATCGGTTGCCAACCCGCCCCTAAACTAGCCGCTGATTGCTGAATCGTGTTACAAACGCTATTGCTGGTACTGATAATACTTAAAGGCCCGGTGCGGGTAACTAAATTGTTAGATTTCTGCGTGTCCGTACTATTTAAGGTTATTTGGTTCCCCTGCGCGTCTGTGGCCGAGTTCTTAATTATTAGAGAATAGGCGATCGCTTCCGTTACTCCGTCTCCGTCTATATCAGCGGTGTACGCCCAGGCGTTATCTACCACGTTGTCGCCCGTAATATCTATTCTTGTTTCCCCTGGTAAGGTGTAGGGATCTGCGTAGGCCCCAGCATCCTGATAGGGTTGGGGCCAACCCACCGGAGGAGATTGTCGGTTGAGGATGAATTGTTCTATCCTCGAATCGTTCGGTACACCGCTCGGGAAACGATAATCCCGTTTGAAGAAAAATTCTATTTTGGTTTTCGCCCTCTCTATCGCCGGGTTAGCGTTATTGCTCGTTAATTGTATCTGGCGGTTTCCCGATGCCTGTTGGGTTTGTTGGGAAGTTCTGAGGAGGATCGAACCTACCACCAAACTGAACACTAACAGTACCATCATAATCGTCGGGATCACAAAACCGCCTGCTTTAGCCTGTCTGGCTCTTGTCCTCTTCCATCGCGGCAGCACCTCATAATAACTAATTTCAGGGATTTTAGTCCTTTTCTGAATCCCGAAACCTCTGAATAGTTTTTTTATGGGTTTGAATAGGCGATTGTTGGCATTTCTGACAATATTCCTCAGATGCAGAACGAGTTTTTTGAACGAGCGAATTAACATAGCGGCTTATTTTTATTTGACGGATTGAATGGGTTTTTCCGGGTCGCGGTCACACCTGCACACAAACGTTATACTTCGAGTATTCCCCTCAAAAGTAAAAAAGTTAAACCTGACCGTATTTATTTTTTTAAAGTCTCGAAGACAATTTTTTAATCGAGCAAAGTTCCTATTAACCTAAGATATGTATATTTATCTCTTTCTGGCTGTGATCCCGATCACTGAAACCGGTGATAATTATCAATATATAGGGAAGAGAAGCCCTATCTCACAATATTTATGATTATTAACACCGAGTCTTATCACCGTCCTAAATGGTGGCGGGCGATGAAGCCTTTGCCTATCTTGCCCATATTGGCGATGCTCGCTGCAACTGGTCTGGCTTTATCTTGGTCTGTCCAACTCGTAATGCTAGGGGCTTTAGGCATTTACAACGCCTTCCTATCCTGGGTGCAAACTTTGACACCCAGAGAAATTACTATCTATCATCAATTCCCCTGGCAGTACATCTGGATTATTTCCGTCTACATCTGGCTACTTTCTCCCCTATTGCTAGATGGATTACTGAAAACCTATTACGGCCTCGAACCTTTAAAATTTGAGGATTTAGGGGAGCGATACCCGGAATCCCTAACCCTCTGGCAAAAGTTCTCTACCAAGCACCGGATCATTCGCCCTAAGTTTAAAGTATTATCTACCGATCTACCGATCGCTCTCTCTTACGGCAGCACCCCCCGCACGGGCACCCTGGTAGTCAGTACCGGCCTATTACAGTTACTGACTGACGAAGAATTAGCCACTGTCATCGCCGCCGAATTGGGGAAAATAGTTAACATAAGCTGTTTTTGCTTTTCCGGCGCGGTGGCGCTATTACAACTGCCCTATTTTTTATACTGGCGGCTCAGTAGATGGGGAGATAAACAAAAGTTCCCCTATCCCCTCGCTATCATCGCCGCTCTTTTCTGGTTTATCTATCGGTTATGGCGTTTACCCATACTGTGGCTCTCGCGCATGAGAATTTATTATAGCGATCGCTATGCCGTAGAATTAACCGGCAATCCTAACGCTTACGGGGGGGCACTATTAAAAATTGCTCTCGGCATAAAAGAAGCAACTATCGAGCTGGGCTATTTACATCCCTTACTAGAAAGTTTTGACCTTACCCTACCTCTCTCTCCTGCACAAGCTCTGGCGATTAACCCATCTTTATCGAGTGTACCGGCGGGAGATTGTAATCATATCTCCCGTTTTACCCGATCGCTGATGTTTAGCCATCCCCCCCTGGGTGAGAGATTGTACATCCTCGGCAAGTGCGCCGAATTCTGGCGGGTTAGCCCCGGGTTTAGCCTGCCGGAACGATCGTCTTTTAACCTGTGGGGCGCTTACCTTGATTTACCTCTATTACCTCAAGCGATTGTTACCGCAGTAATCGGCGGCACTATTTTACGTTGTCTGTTCTGGTTAGTGGGTTTTATCAGCCTCAGAAACGGCTTTCAACCTTTGATGTGGATGGCAAACTATCCCATATTAAGGTATTGGCTGGGCTGGATAATTATCGGGGTTATTCTCTCAGTCGTCTGGGTGGTAAGGGGGCGCTTTCCTTCTGTATTTATCTGGGTAGTTTTCCTTAAATTGATATGGGACAATTTAAACCGATATAATTTAGGGTTCCTTTTCTGGCTATTCATCGACGATCCCTTATTATTTCCCTGGATCTTAACCGTACTTAGTTTTGCCATCATCGTCGGCCTGAATCGCTATTTCCCGAGGGTAGGGGGAGAACAGTCCCCATTGAATGAGTTATTAGCGGAGAGCGCGAACCGAAAAACTACCTCGATCGTCCTGGAGGGCAAGTTATTAGGTCGTAGGGGTATTAGTAATTGGTTGGCTCAAGATTTAAGATTACATACGGATAGGGGTTCGATCGAGCTTAAATATTCCACGGCTTGTGGCCCTTTAGGCAATCTCTTCTCCTTTTTCCCGAAACCCTGCGAATTTACGGGTAAAAAAGTCATCGTCAGGGGCTGGTTACGCCATTCTATTTATCCTTGGATGGATGTAGATACTATTACCGTTGAGGGGGGCCGGAGTCTCAAGAGTAACTATCGGGTTTTCCTTTTGATATTAGCTTTCGGCTCTGTCATCTGGTCTGCTTATAAAATCTATAAACTTTGAGGACAGTAACGGTAGAGAATATTAAGCTATGTTGAGAAATGTTTAATGTTGATCACGGAGTATTCACCACTGATAAGCTTTTATGATAATTTCTATGAGAGTTAATCAACATTTTACCCATTACTAAGGAGGACACCTTGAGTTTACATACCTCTAATGCCCACACCCCCTCACATCGTGAAGACATCCGCGAGTATGTAGCTCAATTACAGCTTCACATGGCTTTACAAGCTAGAAATCTAGTTCCCAGCTTGAGTGATGCCCCCGATAGCAGGGAAAAACTTTTACAAGATACCCAAGCGATTATCGAGAAAGCTGTATCGAGAAGTCTACACTAAGCCCGATCGACCGGAAGAGTGTATACTTTTCTGTTATCTAAACTCCACAATCCAGGGCCGAAACTCACCAGCATTAATAAGCCTCCCATCAAGCCTAAGTTTTTTAAGAAAGGAATTTCACCATCGGGGAAATTCGTATGAAAGATTAAGGTGGTGGGAATCAAAAAGCCTATCAGTAACCAGGCACCTATTCGGGTTTTAAAACCCAGTAGTACCGCCAATCCTCCCGCCACTAAAACGATGATGGTAGGGATGATCAATAGGTTGGGAAATGGTACGCCCTTACTCGCCATGTAGCCGATCGTCGAGTTAGGGTCGATGATTTTATCGATGCCAGCTTTGATAAAAATAGCCGAGAGGAAAATCCTCGCCAATAAAGGGGTAAGTTTATCCATCGCTCAAAGATTGTTTTAGGGATTTGCAGAACTCTGCGATCGATCTTAAACCATCTTCGGGAGTTCCTTCAGCAAGACGCTTCACCATAGCACTGCCGACGATTACCCCATCCGCGCCCCATTCTCTCATCTGGCGGGCTTGGAGGGGATCGGAAACGCCAAAACCCACGCCGATAGGTTTATCGGTGACACTCCGTAATTGCCCCAGTAACTCTTGAACCCGATTACCTATCTGGCTCCTCATTCCAGTCACGCCAGTGACGCTGACGAGATAGATAAAGCCCTGGGATTGTTGAGCGATCGTTTGTAAACGCTCGACGGGGGTAGTAGGAGCGACGAGCAGGGTGACTTCTATTCCCGCCTCTGTTGCTGGTTTAAGTAAGCTTTCCGCTTCTTCGAGAGGTAAATCTGGTACTACCAGCCCCTTTACCCCTGCCGTGCTGATTTGCTCTAAAAAAGAAGGGATTCCCCGATAGTGGATCGGATTGAAGTAGGTAAAGAGAATAATTGGTGCTTTTATATCTTGGGTGACATCCTTAACTAGGTCTAAAACCCCATCGAGGGTGACACCGCGACTGAGGGCGCGGGTGGCGGCTGCTTGAATTACCGGGCCGTCGGCAAGGGGATCGGAATAGGGTACGCCTAGTTCTATCATATCGGCACCCGATCGATCTAATTCCCGTAAGGCTTGCGCTGTAGTGTTTAAATCCGGATCACCTGCAGTGATGAATGGGATCAGGGCGCATTGCCCCTTTTGGCGCAGGGATTGAAAACATTGAGAAACTGAGAGCATCGATCGTTCACCAATAGGACGGAAAGATTATTATCTCATTTCTGTTTCTCTTGTTCAATTTCCGCTTGCAGAGCGGCTAACTCTTCGGGGCTTAATTCTTCTAATCTTTTCTGTAGAACGGCTTCTTCGTAATCTTTTACCTGTTGGCTGTAGGTCATGTTCTGGGTGGCGACTCGAAACAGATATGTTAAAACCCAGGCGATGACTACCCCGACTAAAATCGCCTGACTCCAGATGCCGGCAGTAATCCCATCGAGTCCCGTACTTTGTAGGACTAGATAGAGGATACCGCCAGCGGCGAAGATACCGATACCGATCGCTATAACGTCAAGACGGCGCATAAATTAGGTTTTGATAGTACGACGGGCGGGACGGAAATTGAGGAAAGGGCTGAGTAACAACATTCCAGGGAAGAAGAAGGACATGAGAAAATACATGAAGCCTCTTTCAAAGGAACTGGCTACGTACCATCTGGTGTTCAGGTAGAAGTAAACTGCAGCCGGAATGATCAATAAGTAGAGAACGCTCAAAACTAGATATAACAGAGCTACCGATAGGGAGGGGTTGGCTAAAATTGATTGCATAAAACAATATTTTTGTCAATAGTTACGGAATATTTAGCGGTTACTTCAATCCTTTTTATTTTACCCCCTGCTTGGCTTTTTACCGCTATAGGAGGTGCATTGAAAAAATTAATTTTGATCATTTAAAGATAAACCCCTTGCGCTTGAAAATATTTGTGCTACAATTAGAAATTGTCGGTTAAAAACGACATAACGGGGGTGTGGCGGAATGGTAGACGCTGCGGACTTAAAATCCGTTGGGCCTTATAAGCCCGTAAGAGTTCAAGTCTCTTCACCCCCATAATTTTTGAAGTCAGTCAGATTACTCCTAACTTTGCCGTACCGATAGGGGCTTAAAAATATCTGTAATATTTTCTTGCAACAGCTCGCAAACTGTTTAAATCGATCTATACAACCATTATCAATAGTAGGATAATTATTGATAATATCTTTCAATTAGCTTGGATCATGCTCGACTTTTTCTGCAATCAGCCTAAAAGTAAAAATTGGCGATTTACCTATGTAGGAGGCGGAGATAGAAAGCCTTCAGACTCCACGCCTCAAAAAACCTTAGAATATCTGGTATTGAATGACGTGTCGATAGGCGAGTCCATTAAAATTATCTGCTACACCAATAGAGCCAGTAGCCTACATCTCCGTAAACTCGGCTTGAATCCTGGCGTATCTATTCAACTACTGAGCCGTAGTGCTAGCGGCTCCGTGATTATTTCCCTGAATAATCGACCTATCGGTATAGGTGCGGATTTGGCCGCTCAATTAATCGTCAGTTGCCTTTTTGAAGGAAGTTGTGGTATCGATAATCAGAGAAATCAAGTATCGAGATAACAATCATGGCGGATGCTAAAAACGTTTTAGGGCAAGATTTACAATCCTGCTGTACCTCACCAATGACAGGATTCTATCGAGACGGATTCTGTCGTACTGGCGCTCAGGATATGGGATCACACGTAGTTTGTGCCAGGATGACGGCAGAATTTTTAGAATTTTCTCGCTCTCGGGGTAATGATTTGATCACACCACAACCGATGTATCAATTTCCTGGTTTGAAGCCTGGGGATTGTTGGTGTTTATGCGCTTCTCGCTGGCAAGAAGCTTTGATGGCAGGGGTTGCTCCTCCCGTATTTCTCCACTCCACCCACGCCAGGGCTTTAGAATATGTGACGCTCGATGAGCTTAAACAACACGCTCTCGATGCTTAATTGCTGAGCGACATACGACGAGTCTTATTAAACCCGAGTTCGGGATAAGATTTATCCGTGGGTTCGGGAATTGGGAATTAGGAGTTCGGAGGCGCGGGGTTTCCAATCCTTCATCAGGCGCTTCCTAACCCGAGTCATGGATGAGATTTATCGATCCCCAATTCCTAATTCCTAACCCCGCGCCTCCCCAACCGATATAAATATTCCTTATCCCGAATTCAGGTTAAATTTATAGAGGTTTGTTAAGAAATTCATCGCTGTTAGTTTTACAAGAATTTAACATAATTGCTAAATTCTTGTTAAGACTTTCCCAAAGAAAGATGCTAAAGGTTATGCTTTGATCATAGAGACATCATCATCAATAGTTTACAAAAATAATTATTTTTTTGTAAAAATTTAGCATTGATTCTAAAGCACAATGTGAGACAAATTGGTATAAAATGCCATGAAAAAAATATTAAAGAGGATTAAATTAGGGGTATTGAGTACTTCTATTTTACTAGGATGTGGATTAAATAATTCTGCGGTTGCGAAAGTAGAAACAACAAAAATAGAAGTAAATAAACCGCAAATTCAAACGATGCAATTAGTACCAGGTTGGAGTGCCTTACCAGTAGTATTTATCGGCGGAGTGATATTATTTTCCTTCGGCACAGGTTTGGTGGTGATCAGTGAAAAAGAAGTAGGAATCGTGATCAAAAAAGTCTCTTTCGCTAGTAAAAGATTACCACCAGGAAGATTGATCGCGCTAAACGGAGAGGCAGGTTATCAAGCGGATACCCTCGCCCCCGGGTGGCACTGGGGTTACTGGCCCTGGCAGTATACGGTTAAAAAAGAACCGATGATTACGGTGAATCAGGGTAATATTGCCCTCATAGTAGCTAACGACGGCGCTCCCATACCGCCCCAGAGAATTCTCGGTAAAGTGGCTAAGTGCGATAACTTTCAAGACGCGAGAAAGTTTCTCACCGAGGGGGGCGAAAAGGGTAGACAGATGGGATTTCTCACCGCTGGCACCTACCGCATCAATACCGCCCTATTTAAGGTGATTACTTCGGAAACGGCGACGAAAAACGGCATGACACCGGATCAATTGAAGGTGCATAATATAGGGAGCGATCGAGTCGGTATCATCACTACTCTAGACGGCGTATCCATCCCCGCCGGAGAAATCGCCGGGCCAGTAATAGAGGGGCACGATAACTTTCAAAACGGAGAGAAGTTCATCCACGCTGGCGGTGCTAGGGGATTACAGGAACAAATTCTCCTTTCTGGCTCCTGGAATCTTAACCCCTGGTTCGTACAGGTGGAACAGGTGCCGATGACAGAGATTCCTATAGGATATGTGGGGGTGGTTATATCATACGTGGGTAGAGCGCACGAAGACGTGAGCGGAGATGCTTTCACTCACGGCGATTTGGTTCGCCCCGGACATAAGGGTGTTTGGACGGAGCCGTTATATCCCGGTAAACATCCCCTCAATACCAAGGTGATGAAAGTGGAATTGGTGCCCACTACTAATATCGTTCTTAACTGGTCTAGCAGAACCGAACGCCATCGTTACGATGACAAGTTAGAATCTTTAGTGGTGCGCTCTCAAGATGGTTTCGCTTTCGATCTCGAAATCGCTCAAATCATTCATGTAGGCGCTTTAGATGCACCTAAAGTTATCTCCCGCGTCGGTTCGATGCAGAACCTTGTCGATCATGTATTGGAGCCGACTATCGGCAATTATTTCCGCAATTCTGCACAGGATTACACTGTCTTAGACTTCCTCAGCGCCCGGAGCGAGAGACAGACGGAAGCAGCGGAGTTTATTAAAGCCGCTCTGAGAAGTTATGATGTGCAGGCTATCGATACTTTAATCGGCGATATTCATCCCCCTGCAGAATTGATGCAAACTCAAACTGAGCGTAAGATAGCCGAGGAGCAGAGGAAAACCTACGAGGTGCAACAGATGGCCCAAACTCAACGCCAGAAACTCGTTAGGGAAACTTCATTGGCGGATATTCAGCAGGAGATGGTGAAATCCGAGCAGAGCGTACAGATGGCTGAGTTGAAAGCTAACGCGGCGATTAAACAGGCTACCGGGGAAGCGGAATCGACTCGCCTCAAAGCTAACGGGGAAGCGGAAGCGATTCGAGCCACCGGTAAGGCTAAAGCCGATAGTTACCGCGCTGGGGTAGATGCTCTAGGCTCTCAAGGATATACGGCTATGCAGTTGATGCAGATTATCGGTGAGCGCGGCGTGCGCCTCATCCCCGATGTTCTCGTGAGCGGTAATAATGGCGGTAATAGTCTTGTGGATGGTTTGTTAACGATGCTACTCTGGAATCAATCGGGTAAATCCCCCGCCGATTCCCCTGTTTCTGGATTGCCCCCGGTGGAATTGAAAAATAATCATAAGTCATAAATTTGAACTGTTTGAATGAGTCCGCTATCTGGATATTATTGGAGGATATATTAGGGGAGTTGAAGGGCTTACAGAATACATCTTCGGTGTACGCCTATATTAACCCCCGCAATATCATCGAGGCAGGCGGACGTTACTTTCTGCGTCGAGGAAATGATATTTATCGAGACTCCGCAGAGTATATATACGTCTACGAGGGTGAAAAATTTTCCTGGCGATCGGACTTATACAGTTTAGGTGTCACCTGTCTGCATCTTCTAACAGGAGTATCGCCCCTCGATCTGTATAGAGATGGACAGTGGATATGGCGGGATTATCTGCTCGAACCAGTAAGCGAGTTTTTGGGCAAGACGATCGATCGTTTATTACAACCGGAGCGCTGGCAATCTCTCGATGAGGTGTTAACCGTCGTTAAACAAGCCCGGGGCGTTAATTACCCTACCATGTCGGCTAAAGATAAGGAAATTATAGAGCCGGTATCTAGTTTATCTATCGGCTCCGGGGTAACGGCTCTGGCTTGCGGCAATCAATCTCTGGCGGTGGGTAAGAGCGACGGCACGATCGATATTTATGATCAAAAGACGCGGCGGTTAAAGTTTATTTTAAAAAGTCACGATCGATCGGTCACTTCTCTCTCTTTCAGTGTCTATGGTTTAATATCTGGGAGCGAGGATCGATCGATCCGACTATGGGATATAGATACAGGGCAACTCCTCCGTACTTTTTCCGGACACACACGCAACGTTACCGCAGTAGCCTCGTGTCAAGACGGGAGCGGTTTTATTAGCGGCAGTTGGGATAAAACGATTAAGCTCTGGGATTTGAATTCCGGTCAGATGAGGTGTAGTTTGCTAGGGCATCGATCTCAGGTTAATTGTCTCGCGGTTGCCTCGGAATGGTTAGCCACCGGAGATAGCGATCGACTTATTTATATCTGGCGCTTATCCTCTCCTCCCCAGTTATGGCGGACTTTGAAGGGACATACTCGCTCGATTTCAGCACTAACTTTTAGTGCTGATGGGCAATTTTTAAGTTCTGGTAGTGCTGACAATAGTATTAAGGTCTGGGATAGAGCCAGCGGCGAGATGTTGCATACTTTTTCCGGACATTCCTGGCCAGTGGTAGCTCTGACTTTCACAAGGGGATATTTATTGAGCGGCAGTTGGGATAAAACCCTCAAACTCTGGGATGTGGAAAAGCATCAACTTCGGTCTACTTTTAGAGGCCATCAAGATGCCGTAACATCTCTGACTGTCAAAGATAATTTAATCCTCAGCGGAGGAACCGACGGAATCGTTAATTACTGGATTTATTGACTCTTGTTTTTTCTTCCGCATTCCCTTATCATTAAAATGATAATCATTCTCATTACTAGCCGGTGAGTAAGTAATAAAGAAAAAATATTGAAGAATAAAGGCGACGACAAATGAGCGAAGGTAAAGAAGAGAAAACGGGGAGATGGACAAGGCGTTTTAAGGGTGTGTCACTCGGGCTTCTATCAACCGTGGCTGTGAGTTTAAGCGGTTGCGAGACACAAGCCCCATCGAATAATGTAGAGACACCAGGAGAAACTGCTTCACCGGTGGCGACGACGGAGAAGAAATTAAGGGTGGTGACGACATTTCTGCCGATAACTTTATTTACTAAAGCAGTGGCGGGCGATCGAGCAGAAGTAACACAATTATTACCAGTGAACGTCGGGCCTCACGACTATCAAGCTAAACCGGAAGACATCCGCCCCCTATCTAAAGCAGATGTACTGGTTAAAAACGGTTTAGAGATGGAATCATTTCTCGATAGTTTAGTTAAAAGTGCCAGTAACGCCAATTTAAAAATCATTGATTCTAGTCAGGGAGTTAAAACGATCACTACCGCATCCATAGAAGGGGATAACCACAGTCACGAGCATGAAACTGGACACGAACACGGTGAATACAATCCCCACATCTGGCTAGATCCGAAACGGGTTATCATACAAGTGAAGAATATTAGGGATGGATTGATCAAAGCCGATCCTTCGGGGAAAGAAGTTTATACTACCAATGCGGCGGCTTATATCGAGAAATTAAAAGCTCTAGACGCAAAAGCCAGCGAGAGACTCAAATCTTACGGGGGTAAAAGCTTCGTCGCGTATCACGATTTTGCCCCCTACTTCGCTCAAAGTTACAACCTGAAAGCTGATTTTTTAGTAGATGTACCGGAAGAAAACCCGACACCCGGCGATGTCAAGCGGGTAATGGAAACGGTGAAACAGAGCAATCTAAAAACCTTACTAGCCGAACCGCAAGAGGGGGCTGAGGGATTCGCGGCCCTGGCGAAAGATCTTAATGTGCGGATTAGCACTTTTGACGCGATGGAGACGGGGGATAGTAAAGCCCTGCAACCGGATTATTACATCGACACCATGCAGCAGAATATTGAAAACCTCGTTAACGCTTTCGGCAAAGATAACCAACAGTCTTTTTTTAGGCGGGAGTCTTTGCCTGGCCTATTACCGCTAGATGTCCGAATTATAGGAAAAGTAGGGTAATTATAGAGAGGTGGACTTGCAAGATATAGTATTATCGGTTCGGAACCTCAGCGTTTATCGTTCTGGGGTGGCTACGGTGGAAAACGTTTCCTTCTCATTGAAGGCGGGTACGGATACGGCTTTAGTGGGCCCGAATGGGGCGGGAAAAACTACATTAGTCGGCGCTATATTAGGTATCGTCCCCAAGAAGACGGGAGAGATTGTCTTTATGGGGCAATCCCTCGATAGGGGAGGGATTCGAGCGCGGCAGGATATAGCCTATCTACCGCAGAATTGCCTCTTCGATCGACGTATTCCTATGACCGTAGAGGAGTTAGTGGGTTTAGGATGGGATAAATTAAGCCCTAGCTTGCCCTGGTTGAATTATCGTCAGCGACGAGGGGCAGTTAGGGAAGCTCTAGCACGAGTTAACGCATTTCACCTGCGCCATCAGTCTATCAGCAATCTATCGGGAGGTGAAACCAAACGGATTTTACTGGCTTACTGTCTCGTCTTGCCGAGGAAATTACTTATACTCGACGAAGCCCCGGCGGGATTGGATGTTAAAGGGGAGTTGGAGTTCTATCAAATGTTATATCAACTGAAAGAGGAACGGGGATGGACTATCCTACAAATATCCCATGACTTCGATATGGTGAGTCGTTACTGCGATTATGTTCTCTGTCTCAACCGCAGTTTACTCTGTCAGGGAAAGCCCGAGGTAGTATTATCGCCTGCTAATCTCTCCCTCGCCTATGGTGCCGAATTCGTTCCCTACAAACACAATCATCGATGAATATTCAAGCAATAGTGGAACTTTTGCAACTGCCCTTCATGCAGAGAGCCATGATAGGGGGTATTTTAGCGGGATTAACGGGGGGGCTACTGGGTAGTTTTACGATTCTACGTCAGCTATCTTTTTTCAGCGATGCCCTGGGACATTCCGCCCTCCTAGGCATCACTATTTCTTTGCTATTTGGACTGAATCCCTCGACTTTGTTATATCCTTTCGCGGTTATTTTCGCCCTGACGATTAATTATTTATTGCAACGAACTCGACTTTGGACGGATGCTCTACTTAATATTGTCTATTCTTCTTCTCTGGCAATCTCTATTATTATTTTGAATTTTGTCGGACGTTATAAGGGGGGAATCAATAATATATTATTCGGAGATATTTTAGCGATAACTTATACGGATTTGATTTTGACCGCCTTATTTTTGATTATCTGTGTTGTCTTCATCGCTTTTACTCTTAGGACACAGATGTTATTAACCCTGTCAGAAAATTTAGCGATCGCTCGTGGTATTAATAATACAGTTTATAGCAATATATTTATAGTTTTATTGGCGTTAGTGGTAGCTATTTCTATTAAAGCTCTGGGAATTTTATTAGTCAGTGCTTTCGTTGTTATTCCCGCCTGTACCGCTAGATTGTTAGGTAAATCTTTTATTAATTACGTATTATATTCGTCCGCATTGGGGGCCTTGAGCGCTTTCGTGGGGATGTTAATATCGGCGGCGCTCAATCTCCCCTCGGGGCCGAGTATCGTCGCTACTCAGTTGATGCTTTTTTTAAGCGCGGTGTTATGGTTTTCGGTTTTTCGCCCCTAAGCTTTAGGAAAAAGGTTCAACTCCTGGGGCGTTGTTAAATGATGCTTTCTAATCCCACCAAAAATATAAAGTGTCGTCCGAGGCCAAACGCTCCGCTAGAATATCCACTGAACCGCAACCTTGATCGACAATATCGCAGCAGAATTCGTACATCCGTTGAGCTAATCGTTGCGGCTCCCGCACCGGGGTTAAAAATCTGCCCGCCAGGGTGTCGTGAGCGACGCAGGTGAGAACGAAAGGCTGTTCGACTTCTAACTCCTTCAACCATCGCACCACATTACCCGGGCCGATACCGTAGTTACAACCGTTGGTTTGATGTAACGCGATCGCATCGTACTTATCACCGGTGGGTAGGATACAGAGCTTTTCCGGTCCGGTACCGAAATTCCTCCCCAGTTCGTAGACGAAAAATCCTCGCTCCAAAAACCGTCTTTGTAGTTCCTCGGTGTTGATGTCTCCCCGGCGTTTGCTGTTGACGTGAACACAAACCCAGCCGGGCGTGTCGTACATATCGACTGGTGAGCTGCCGCAAAGTTCAGCCAGTTCTCGTATCGCTCGATCGTACTCGGGATTTCGAGCCGCTACGGATAAATCGGGCTGGGGTAATCCCTCGTAGTCATCTTGTTCATCTTCTAGGTCATCCGGGTCGATTTCATCCGGATCGATTTCTGGCTCAACCCTCTTGTAATCGCTCAAGTCAATTCCCTTGTATAGCAATCCGATCTGATTTGTGAGAATTTATCAGGGTCAAAACCTGACACCGTCTGAAATTCTTCTCATGACTGACTTAGGATTGCTATAGTCCTGTAGCAATGAGAGGATTTCCCGACGGCCGTACAGTTCGGCTAAAGATACGGCGGTGTCTCCATTGCGATCTCTAACGGTTACGTCGGCCCCCGCGTCGATTAAAAAGCGTGCTATTTCGATCGCACCCTGTTCACAGGCTAGAAGGAAGGGCGTACTACCATAGGTTCCGGGGGCGTTGACATCTGCTCCCCCAGCTACTAAAGCCCGAACCGCGTCGGCCTGTTTATTAACTACGGCTAAATTCAGTGTTGTACATTCCAGGTTATCTTTATGATTTGGGTCGGCACCCCCTCGCAACAGGGTTTTAACTATATCAGTTTCTCCCGTAGCGGCCGCAACCATCAAGGCCGTCCTACCCAGGGTGTATCCCATACTCTCGATCGTTTCTGGGCCCGTATGTTCTAATAAAGAGCGGAAATTGTTTTTAACTTCCCCCGGCGAGTCCGTTAGATTCGGATCGGCCCCCGCATTCAATAACATTTCCACTACGGGCAAGTGTCCACCTTTGGCAGCTAACATTAACGTGGTTCGGTTTTTCGTTTGACGACGGGAATCGCGCCAGTTCACCTGCGCGCCCCGTTGCAAACAATCTCGCACCCCGTCAACGTCACCTTTTTCGGCGGCTAGTAAAAGTTCCTGATTCACATCGATGCTGATTTCTTTGACCCCGAAGCGCACCAGAACTTTCAATACATCGGTACTTGTGTTTTGTCGCGCTCGATCGTAGGCCGATAAACCTTCGCCGTCTCGACGGTAGGGATCGGCTCCAGCTTCTAGTAGGGAGGCTAAAGCTTCGGCGTGACCTAGACGGGCGGCGATTATAACCGGGAAAGTATCGAGGGCCATTGTCTCCCTCGCTCTAATATTAGGCACAAAAGTATTAGCATCCGCTCCCGCATCTAACAAGGCCCCGATTAATATGGGGCAACCTTGAGCCGCAGCCGTCGCTATAGGTGGAACGTGACCGAATAGGGAAGTGAGATTCGGGTTCGCCCCGGCGGCTATTAGTTTCAGAGCGATGTCGGTATGACCTTGTTCGATCGCGCTTAGAAGTGGTGTGCCGATAGTATTGCCATAATCCACATCGGCACCTGCGGCGATCAATAATTCAACGATTTCCGTGTACCCACCCCGCGCGGCCGCTTGCAGGGGTGAACCTGAATAGGTTTTAACGTTTAAATCCGCCCCTTTTGCGATCAATGTCTGCACCGCCTTAACGCGTCCGGTAAGAAGCACCCAAACCAGGGAGTGTTTTATTTCTGGGTCTTCGGCGCCGGCTTCGATCAAAGCGCATTTTATATCATCGGCTCCGTGGGGCACCGCTTCATAGGCGCTCTTGCCTCCTCGACGGGCGTTAGCATCAGCCCCGGCGGCCAGTAATTCTTCAACCTGCGATAAATTTTTCGATGCGATCGCCGCAAATAGCTGCTCATCCATAAGTTTTCAAAACCGATCGATATTTTTAGTGTACCCATCTATAATTGATCGTTGACTTAATTACAAAACTGATTATTTAACCCGGCGGCGAATCAATTCGCCGCTGGGCCGAATACGTAGTTTTTGGTTTGCGGATTTAGTCTGAATAGTTCTGTATATACTTTCGGAGAAAGTTTCAATAATCAGTGTCTTTATGTGATTTTAGATTGTGAAATGGGAATATTAAAGCCAAGTAGATTTTATAGGCTCAATTTTCCCGTATCATGCTATCTAAAAATCGCAAATATTCGCAGGAATTGTTACCTACGCTCCTCCCGACGCTCGGAGTACCCATCATAACTTTACTGGTAAGTTCTGGTAATTTACCGATCGCTATCGTCGCCTGGATAGCTTCTATAGCAGCTACGGTTATAGCTGACAATCTTAAAGATAAAAATTTAGGTAATCTAGTCAGGGAGTTACAAACAAAGTCGGAAATATTGCAAGATAAACTGAAGAATTTTCAAAGGCAAGAGGTCTTATCTTCGGAGTTAGCGCAGTTAACAGTTAAAGTTGAGAGCTTAAAATCGGATGAAGCAGAACTAAACCAGAAGTTAACTGATAAAACTAAGTTATTAAATGAAACTAGCGGTAATTTAACTCACTTACAGGCACAATATACGAAGTTAACAGAGACAGTTAATTTACTAGAAGATAAGGAGAGCGAATTAAAGCGGCGCATCGAGGAAATTAACCGCAAGAATCCCGATTTAGCCACAAAAGAGCGACTTTATCGGGATGTGGAAGAGTTAAAACAGAGTAAAGCCAGCCTAGAAGCGCAACTGAAGGTGTTAGAGCCGAAAGTCGAGAGTTTAGAGAAACTTCAATCGGAGTTAATCGGGGTTGAGGGGCAGTTAACGGCTAAGAGGGCGCAGTTAGAAGAATTGCAGGTTAAGGTGAGCGATTACGAGAAGAAGGCGACGGAGTTGGAATTATTCCGCAGTACCTACGATGCCATTGTAATCGATCGCACCGAGCAGGAAAATCGAATCAAAACCCTACGCCCGGAAGTAGAAGGCTTAGAGTTACAAAAACAGCAGATACTACAGGCGATTAGGGAAAGTCAAATCGATTATCTAGCGGCCGAAAGAAATAGGGAAGAAATTCGCCGACTCGCCGTAGAGTTACGCAACAAACAGGAGGAGGTAGCTAAAGCCGAGAGGGAAATTAATCAATTAACTGGGGTTAGAGAAGCCGAAGAAAGGGAAAAATCTAGACTCGAAACCGAGGTGAGAAATTTACAAAGACGGCTACGGGAATTGAAACAGGAAATTGACACCGAAGAACAAAGCGCCGATAAAGCCCTACAATCTTTATCGTCGCCCCTATGGAATAATCTACCGCAACAGCAGAAAACCCTCAGCGAAACAGAATTTCTTAACGGCTTCCGCAGTTATCTACAGTCTCAAGGGTTAAGCTTTCCCGAGAGAATTATCCGCGCTTTCCACACTTCATTAAAAGTGCAGGATATTTCTGCCCTAGTCATACTAGCTGGGATTAGTGGCACTGGTAAAAGTGAACTACCTCAGAGATACGCCGACTATGCGGGGGCGCAAAAGTTAACCTTAGCGGTGCAACCCCGCTGGGATTCACCCCAAGATTTACAGGGATTCTATAACTATATAGAGAAGAAGTATAAACCCACAGATTTAATGCGGGGATTGTACCAATATCAGCATGATAACAAGATGAAAGATAGGCTCGTCCTAGTGTTGTTAGACGAAATGAATCTAGCGCGGGTTGAATATTACTTTAGCGACTTCCTCTCGAAACTAGAAACTAGAAGGGCGCAGACAACTTATCTAGATTTAGATGTAGGTAGTTTGCCTTTACCAGAAAATCGCAGGCGATTGGCGATACCAGCACAGTTTCTCTTTGTGGGTACTATGAATGAAGATGAGACTACTCAATCATTATCGGATAAAGTTCTCGATCGTGCCAACGTCCTCACCTTCGGTAAGCCCTCCGCTTTAAAACTGCGGGAAGAATTCACACCCGGTAATCCCTTCTCGGATGATAAAGGTTATGTTTCCTACACCTCGTTTCGCGGGTGGTTACAAACACCTCAACCGAATTCGGATTTAGTCGGGAAGATACGGAGCTATCTCGACCAAACTAACGCCATCATGGAGAGAATCGGCCACCCCTTCGCCCACCGCGTCTATCAAGCTATCACAGCTTATGTGGTTAACTATCCCGAGATTTATAAAGAAGAAGTATTTAAGCAGGCTTTAGCCGATCAATTCGGACAAAAGTTATTACCTAAATTACGAGGCTTGATGCTCGACGGTAGTTGTAGCGAGGAATTAAAGAAATTAGAGACCATAATAAAAGATTTGGGTGATCAATCATTAATCAGCGCATTTGAAAACGCCCAAAAAGGCAGATTTGGACAGTTTCAATGGCGTGGTTTAGTTTACGGGGAGGAATAAATTGCGCTACTATCACAATCTCTTCGCCTATCTCAACGGTAAAGTTGCCTCAGAGGGGAAAGTTTTAGAGGGCAAAAATCGGCCCGTTTTAGAAGTTGAGGGAAGCATTTCCCATCACCCCGATTTAATCAATCGAGGCGGGGGAGTCTACGAGATAGGTTTTCCCTACCTGACTCCGGAAGACTGGCAACACCATCACCAACAGTTACAACAGGAGATTATTTTCTCCCTCGATAACGCCCATCACAGTCTATCGGTTACGGATGAAGTTATGGATAGCGGGGCCATTGAAGATGAGGAAGAATTACAAACATGGCAGAGAGAAGGGCGACAACATCTTTTAGATGATTCCGTAGCTTTGCTATTGCAAAATTTTAACGAGTTGTTGAAAAGGGGCAGGAAGGAAGAGGGAATTTATCTCTATGAGTTGCTTTCCTATCTGAAGAATTTCAGTATCGCCGAGGCAAGCTTACCCCTGATACTGAGTTTAGAGAGACGCTATGAATTAGCGGTGAAGTTACGGCAGATAACGCCGAAGTTACGGCATCAACTGCGACGGCAGGCGGAATCTATACCCATAGGGCGCATTCAGGAGATGGATAGTTACTGTCTGCGCGACTATACCCGTCGCCCAGGAAATACGCCCGAGGAAAAAGCCGGCTCGCGGGGGGAATTGATGGGCATACAACGCTATCAAGATTACAACACCGTGGAGAATAAATTTCTTGTTTACTTCGCGGCTAAATTACATCTAGAGGGTTTTCGCTATTTAGAGGCTGGTAATCACAGTTACACCGATAGCGTCAAGAAATTCCTACAGACTATCGATGTGTTTCGGGGGGATTGGATAGTCAGGAGTATCAACAGCAGAAATTTTCAATTCACCCGGCCTAATTACGTCCTACTCCAAAATCCTATCTATAGTAGTTTCTATCGGGCCTATCTAGATTATGTGGCTGGGCGCTCGGAAAAACAAGGCGTGTGGAGTGGGCGTAATCGTTTACTGGGAAACGTGGTTTATCTCTCTCTCCTGGCTGCCATCTTAAATTTCAACGGTGTTACCCACCCCGTAGACGTATATATACCAATTAAGTCGTCACCGGATTACGGTGATTATCTGCCGAGAGATAATCCAGTGAAGACTCGGGTAACTATATTTCTGCGGCGCTGGGTTTACGAAATCGAGGTTAGCAAATCTTCCGATTACCGGGAGGGTGATTATCTTTTAAATATCGAAAGACAGGATTCCCATTCTCTCGCGTTAGAGAGTGAGGAATACAAGTTACCGATTTGGGTGTTTTGGTATGGGCCTTCAGAGGAGGTTATAGCCTCGGCGCTTACTTATATGGAGGCGCGGAAGGATATTTACCGACTCGGCTTAATCTTCTCCCTCGGCGCGGGCGAAGGGGAAGTTAATCCTATATCGCCCTGTCTGTGGTGGTGTGAGATGCCTCTGCCGAATGGGGAGAGGGGCTTTCTCGATGGGGTTAATTTCTTCTCTGTCAAGGTGATTAAAAATTTGCTTGAGTTTCTCTATGGGGGTTGAAATGTTTTTAGAAGATATGGGGCAATCTTTACCCCTTAATCCGACTCCGCCTTTACAGTTACTGTGGAAAACTTGGAGTGAGGGGAGTGTATTTCTAGAAACTCCTTCGCCGGGGCAACTCAAAACTATTATTCCCTCCCTGCCCCTGAGTCACTATCAAGAGACGGCCTTAAAGTTATGTCTCCATAGCCCGCTGATGGTAATTGAGGGGGTGCCGGGTAGCGGGAAAACTCGTCTCGGGAAAGTCTTGTGTGAAGGTTTGCGGCAACAGCATAAAAAAGTTTTGCTATTGAGTCACCATGAAGCTACTCTATCAGCTTACAAAATTCGATCGCGCGGTGTGCCGGAGTCATCGCCCTTCCCCCGTATCGACATGGATTTTCTACCTCCCCACCTACTGCCGGATTATCTATTAAGGGCTTTACGGAAGGGGGGAAAGTTAGAGAAGTGGGTGGCAATCCTCCGCGATGGTAGCCAGGAAATCGATTCCCTGTTAGCTTCCGAATTCCCTGACATTCCTAAAGCGAGATTAAATTTACTAAAACTGCGGCTTCAGAATTCATTACCCCTACTGGAAAAACAATTAGCCCTACAACAGCAATCGGCGCGGTTATCGGATGAGGCTTTAGCGTCTCTGTTATCCGAGTGCGGGGCGTTACCTATCTCGACAACGGTAGCCCAATTTTTTCAACCGGCAAATAAAGAAGCCCAGAAAGCTACTTTTGATTGCATCATCGTGGAGGAGTCGGAATATCTAGAGTGGCCCGAATTGGCTTCGCTGGCGACTATGACTGATAAGCTAATCCTCTTAGGTGACTTAAACATCGAGCGCGTTTATCGGCAGAGGAAAGATTTTTCAGAGTTTGCCCCTTTTGAGTGGTTGAGTCAATATTTATGCCCCGCCTATCGCTATCGACTACCGCAGCAGTTTCGCCTACATTTTAGTATCGCTCGGCCGATTATCGGGAGTCTTTACAGGAATACGGTTATCGAGACGGCATACAGACACGATAGCCTCCATCTTCCCGTATTATTCCATAGATGGGGGTGGCAGGAGGTGCGATCGCTCCCCGCCGACGATATAAATACTATCGAGGGCCGGCGTTTACTCCAATACCTGACGAGGCTTGATGGTATCCCTTCCGACGCGATAGGAGTATTAACCTTTACCACCCGTCAGAAGCAATGGTTACGGGAAAACCTCCCCGCCGGATGGGAAGGGGTTTTTATAGGTAATATCGAGGATTGGGCGGGGAAAGAGATACCCATACTCCTCATCAGTTGCGTGGGTTATCCCGAAAAGTTGAAGCGGCAGGATTTAAAAATCGCCCTAACCCGTTGCCGGGATTATCTAATTCTTTTCGGTAACGGTAAACAGTGGCTAAAATTCGTCTCGCCGTTACAATCTCTGCTGACGGCTGAGGAAATACAAAGAGAGAGAGAGGTGTTGATATGAAATTCGAGATAACTTTATCGGGGGTTTTCCAACGTCTGCCCGTAGATGATGAAAAGAAGGCGGCGAGTTTAGAAGATTGGCTGAGTTCGATACGGGGGGCGGCGCAGGAAGTTAGGGGGGCTAACCTATCCAATCTCTACCGTGATTTCGGTTTGGGTTTTCTCCCGGGCCGTAGCGTCGAGAAATTATTGAAACAGACGGATAGGGGCGATAACCTGTACTTACTAGATGGGCTTAAGCGTCTTTATCCTCTAGCCCAATATCCTAACCCTGGTTTCTGCCTCTACGAATATATATTCACCGGGGAAGGTTTTTGCTTGCGCCTCTCTCCCGATGACTCTCAATTACCCGCGTTTACCTCTGGGATTGTCGAGGGCAGTTACCGCCTCGTCATCGATAACTTCTCTCACCCCGGTATCTCCGTAGAATATTTAAAAAATTGGTATAGACTAATAAAAATATTTTGGGATTATTCATCCTCCGTACAGTTAGAGAGGGCGATGATGTTTTCGGGGGGAGAGATATATTATTCGCCGCCCGCTCATCAGGAAATAAAAGTGATTGCTTCCGTCTCCGAGTTAAGCCCTACCGTACAATCGGCCCTATCTTATTTACGGGGTAACGTTGCCTGGGATGGGTTATCATCCCAGAGTCGGGATTTGATTAAAGAGTATCGAGAGAGATATTATTTTCCTCCGGTTTCCTTAGAGTTACCACCGAGTTTAGATATGGATACGGGGGAGGCCCAGCATACTTTAATTGTAGGGAAAGGGCAGAGGGAAAAGATAGAAGCGATCGTATCTTCGGCGGAGAGATTCCTACTGGTATCGAGTCATATTATAGAAGATAGAGCGATCGTAGAATTAATCTGTGATAAAGCTCTTACCCTCCCTGGCGGTGTCTGGATATTAACCGATACGAGAGACAGACTCATAGATAAAGTAGAATCCTCCCCCGCAGAAACCCGAGTCGATAGATACGAACAAACTAACGTCAGGAAGCGAGAGTGTTTGAACTTATTATTGGAAGCCGGAGTATCTATTAGAGGCGGCGCATTCCATCTCAAAACCATCATCTCCGAAAATGAGGCTTATTTAGGCTCGTGTAATTTGACTCGGGGCAGTTTAGATATTAACGGCGAGTCGGGCTTAATCTGTCGGCATACCCAAACCCATCAGGGTTTATACCGTTATTTCCTCAAGTGCTGGCAACACCTCGCTCGACACGAAATCTGCCCGACTCCCGGCGGATTACTACGGCGAGATTTACCCCGCGCTGCCCCCATAGCCTTCGGTAGCGAAACCCTTCTCACCCCCGCTCAATACAAGTCGGATTTAAAAAAATCTCTCATAGAAGGTAATCAACCGGTAACTATATATACTCGCGGCTTGAGTATGGATGAGGAATTAGAATCGTTACTGCGATTCCGCCGCCCGAGGATATATATGGATGTGGAGGGATACAAAGAAGAAAAAACCTTCCCCGTTTATTATCGCCCGAAACTTCACGCCAAGATTACCCTCATCGGTGACGACATCGCCTATATAGGAGGCGTTAACTTTCAATTCGACCGCGACAGTTTGAAGTTAATCGATTTGATGTACAAAACCACCGACACATCAGAAATCCGGCAAATTCAGCAAAACCTACCAAACCTGTAATCCTATGACATACCTTTATCATCTCGACTCCTATATCGATTTTTATGCCGATACCGCGATATACAACCAGGAAAACCTCAGCCCGTCTGCCCAATCCTATAAAAATTTTCTCACAGGTAAGGGGCAATCTGGATATAGATGGGATACGGGGCTATCGGAAGAATTATCCATCGCCGATAACGGGCTGAAAAGATTAGGGATAGAGATAGGGCAAGATGGAAGTAATCGGCGTTTATACGTTATCCCGGATAATATCAATCTGCTGGCGTTAAGAAACCTTATCGGCATCGGCGACACTTATATATATAAGACTGCTTATTATTACTGGAATAATCTCAGGCAAATACTCAAGTTTGCCGATTTAAACAAACCCGTAACTTTTATCGATTTGAATAGTCTCGGCGGCGATTGTGTATCTTCGATTAATTTCGCGCGTCATCAAAGTTGTGAGTATCCTATTCCTATCCTCGATAACCGTAATAAAGAAACAGAAAATCACAATTTCTCGGCGCGGGAGATTTATAATAACATCCTGGAAGAGTTAGCCAAAGAAATCCTCAAGCCTTATCATTCCAAATTGCAGAGTTATGAAACTTGCCAGCAACATCTAGTTACCGGGTGGAAGAAGCGAAAATTATTACAATCGTTGAAATTAGATAGCCCATCGATAGTTATTCCCTGCGAAATCCTGCAAGGCGAGAAAGTTTATTACAAGGCTTTGCCCTTAGCGAAAGAGAGAATAGAAAAAACTATACTCAATCATATTAAACCAGCTTTAGAGGAATTGCGATCGCTCTCCTCAAACCCGGTGGTTATCAATCCCTATGAGTGTTTACATCTCTCACCTCGGGAAAATATAACCGTTTTACCCTTTAGATGTCTCAATTTCCCGCAGGTTTGGCAATCGAGGCGAGAAAAATACTTTCCCTTATTCGGACAGTATTTAGAACAAATAGAATTTGAGGTTAAAGATGAAAATAAGCAATCTTTATGGCTCAAGCTTTTCTCAGAAGATGAGCAAGAGAATATTTTTTATGAAGGAGATGGACGGGAAAAAACATTTATAGGTCAGATTAAAGAAAAAGGGCAAAATTATTTTAAGCTAAAATCTAAAATATCACGGTTGCCTATAAAAATTAACGGTAAATCTTACAAGATAAATGGAGAGGAACAAGTATATAAGATAAGCCATACCAACGAAATAAAAGAAAGTGAATCTATAAATATCCGTATAGAATTTATAATTAATGTTGGCTCAACACCTAAATTAAAAGCAACTAATTGTAGTGACAATTTAGAAATTCAATCAGAACTAGTCACTATACCTAAGCTGACATTTATTCCCTTAGAGCGTTTAAAAGAAGCGAGGGATAAAAAATTATCTTCTGAACAAGTTGAGAAAATAGAATCTGTAATTAGCTTAGTGGGCGAGTTGGCAAGCAGATCTAGAATTTCCAATTTAAGCATTCAACGAGATGACAAAATAAGAGAAATATATACTATTATCAAACCTATATATGATAAATTGAGAAAAACTAACAAAAAAGAATCAGATATTTTATCAAATCTTAATAACAAGTGTTATCCTTTACTTGAAGATTTATTAAATAATATTTATCTTCAAGATATTGTTAATTTAATTAGAGATTATATGAGCATCACAACTATTGATATTTCCACCGATCTCAGAAAGAAAATATCTGACCATATGAATATACTTTTCATTTTTATAGGCAAACTATATCAATTTTCTAAAGTTTTGCCTTTAGATTATTTTCATGAAACTAGCAATATAAACAGTGGTATCAAGATATACAAGAGAGAATATTATTATTTTTTAGCTAGATCTAGCTACACGGAGGAGCGACAAATAAAGTATTTTAAACTATTCAACATGAAAGACTGGACAGGGAAATTTTATTATTATAATAAACACTACTTATGGGGTTATGGACGTGTTTTACTTTGGTATTTTAACTATAATTACGATAATATTAAAAATTCTATATCGTATTATCAGCATTTTCAAGATTTATGTAGTTATTTAATAAGGCATCAATCAAGCTTAGAAAAAGAGAACAAAACCAATGCTTTTCTTTGTTTAATATATTTATTAAATTTTAGAGAAAAAGATTTAGGATTTTGCACTTTAAATACTAAAGAATATAGATTGGGGCAAGAAGTGATTAATAGATATACAACAGAAAAAATTACTTTGAGAGCGGTATCTGAAAAAAAAGCTCTCAATCAATATTTTCAAGAACTTTTAGAGGGAACGATGAGCGAGGCAGAGATCGGAGGTTTATTAGAATTGGACTAAAAGATAATATAAAGTCGGTGAGGATAGAGATGCGGACTAGTAGAATAGTGAATATATAACAGCATAATCATGATGGCTCAAACTTTACTAAAATTTCCTTCTAGGACAGTCTTAACCGGGGTGCGGTGGCAAACTTATCAAGGACTGCTGAGCGATTTAGCGGAGAATCCTGGTAAAAGACTAACATACGATCAAGGCATATTAGAGATCATGACTCCACTGCCGGAACACGAAATTAATAAAGGCTTCTTAAGCAGGCTGGTACAGACAGCGACTGAGGTATTGGGGTTAGAAGTCTTAAGCCTCTGTTCTACAACCTTAAGCCGGGAGGACTTACAGAAAGGGATTGAACCCGATGAGTGTTATTACATTACGAACGAGGCTCTAGTAAGGAATAAGACCTATTTTAATTTTAGCGTCGATCCGGCTCCCGACTTAGCGATCGAAGTAGATATTACCAGTAGTTCTCTCAATCGGCTAGGAATTTACGCCGCTTTAGAAGTCAGTGAATTATGGCGATTCGACTGCGAGAATTTATCGATTTATTGTTTGCAATCTGGAAATTACCGAGAGGGGGAAAAGTCTAGGATTTTACCGATTCTTTCCAAAACGATAATTTTGGAGTTTTTAAGAAAAAGGGGCGAAATGGGAGAAAATGCTTTACTTAAAGAGTTCCGTCAACGGTTACAAACTATTGACCAGGAAACCAGATAAAATTACTTCAGAGAGACTGCTTCGGTCATAGAAAGGCTAGGGAGAATTAGCTTGATTTGTTAATACCCACTTAAGAAATGCGTCTCCTATTCCTGGTTGTCCGTCTTGATTAACTTTATTTTTATATTCGTTCAAGATTATCCATTGATTATCTATAACTATAGTGCCGTTTATTTGTATTTCTCTCAAGTATTGTCCAGTGCGTAACTTACACTCACTGGTAACTTGAGGACAATCTCTCCCATTAGCGGCGATTAAAACATTAGTATCAATGATGATAGCCAATTCTCCTCTACGGCCTACATCCTGTGGTTTTTCTCCTGCCCAAGAGTAAATTCTTTTTGGATACTCTTTCAGAGGGCCGAGATAATAGAGTTTTTCAAAGGCTTGCTCATAGGCTAAAGTGAAGAAGGGTAAAAAATCGGCATTTTGAAAGTAATTAACTGGTTGGTTTGGGAATCCATAATGTTTAAGTGGTGGTGGTAGGGTTAGATATTTATCTGTGCTACTTATAATTTTATAAACCTCTGATTTAAGTTCGTAATTTAATAAATTATATTCTGATTTTTTCTGTTCGCCTGTATTTAAAACCCGTTGACGATCGCTTGATTCAACAGTCTGTTTTAAAAGCAGAAAGAATTGGATGATGCTAGATTTTCCCGAGCTGTTATTTCCGAAAAATCCAGTGATATTGGCGAAGGAGATATTTCCGGTATCTTGCCAAGATTTAAAATTTTTAAATTTGATAGTTTTAAACATATTTGAACCACAGAGGACACACAGGTGATTATAAAGAGAGGGTGAAAGAGCAGGGATTTTGAACTATGATCCTCCTATAGGCGAGGTGAAGTTACAAATATTATTCCCAGTCTCCCACAAAGATTTATGATACCCTCCTCCCTCTGTTACTCGCTCCTGTTACTAAGCGCCCTAATGGCCTTCCTAATCGCCGCGGTGAGCAACTTAAATCTCGGCCTCTTAGCATTAGCCCTTCTCGACGCGATTATCGTAACCCTCACCATCATTGACATACTAAGGGTGAGAAATCAAACCATAGGAGTTAAACGCTTATCCAACACTCGCCTCTCAGTAGGTAGAGACAACCCGATGACACTTCAGGTAACAGGTAGTAGATACGAAGCCGAAGTAATTATTAAAGATGGTTATCCCCGAGAATTCCACGTCTCGAAAGACGCTTTCTGGATTAAAGTCAAAGCTCACAGTAAATCCTGCCTAACCTATACTATAAAACCCGATCGCAGGGGTCGAGTCACATGGGATACTATTTCTGTCCGCCAGAGAGGGAGATGGGGGTTAGGCTGGTACGCATGGCAAACCCACACCGGCGAAGAAGTGACAATTTACCCGGATTTAATGACCATACGCGCTCTATCAATCCGCCTCACCCTAGAAAACACCGGAAGTATGAGACGAGCGCGACGACTCGGCACCGGTACGGAATTCGCCGAGTTAAGGGAATACAACCGGGGGGATGACTTACGCTTCATGGATTGGAAGGCTACAGCCAGAAGAAACACCCCCTTTATCAGAGTCTTAGAACCAGATAGGGAACAATCCCTGATCATACTCCTAGATAGGGGACGTTTGATGACCTCGCGGGTGCGGGGTTTATTACGCTTCGACTGGGGTTTAAACGCCGCCCTCTGCCTCGCTACCGCCGCCCTGCATCGCGGTGATAAAGTAGCAGTGGGCGTATTCGATCGAGAGATGACCACATGGATACCCCCTCAGCGCGGTCAATCCCATCTCGGACATCTGATCGAGCAACTCTCACCCCTACAACCGGTTTTATTAGAGCCAGATTATGCCTCTGCCGTCTCCTCCCTCGTCAATCACCAATCTCGCCGCGCCCTGGTGGTATTGATCACCGATATTGTCGATGCCACCGCCTCCTCGGAATTATTGGGAGCCATGACCCGATTAGCCCCCCGCTATCTCCCCTTTTGCGTCACCCTCCGCGATTGTGTAGTGGATACTATCGCTTGCACAGAGAGCGACGAGGCTCGCAAAGCCTATGAAAGAGCCGTCGCTTTAGACCTATTATCCCAACGGGAGAACGTCTTCGCCCGCCTCAAGTCCAAGGGGGTGTTAGTATTGGACGCTCCCGCCGACGCTATCAGTGAAACCCTAGTCGATCGCTATCTGACCCTGAAAGCTCGCTCTCTTTTGTGATATGCTAGAACAAAATAGCCATACCCGTGCCGATAGTTTAAAAGCAGGTCATAATCGTAACCGAATAAAGATGTTACCGCCTCCGGGGAAAGCACCTTACGGTTATCGCCGGGGTAAAGATAAATACATCATCGATAAAAGTACCGCCCCAGTCGTCAAAGAATTTTTCGAGCATTTTCTTCGTTACGGTTCCCTACGAGGGGCAGTGAAATTTTTAGAGAAGCGTTTCGGTAAAAAGATAGCCCTGTCAACCGGTAGAAACTGGCTGACGAATCCCGTGTATAGGGGGGATTTACAGTATAAAACCAGGGATATTATCACCGATACCCACGCGGCGCTAATTTCGCGGGAAACGGCGGCGGCGATCGATCGACTCCTCCGCAGTCATCGAAAACTAGCGCCCAAAACCTCCAGCGCTAAACGCAGTCTCGCGGGCTTAGTTTTCTGCACCACCTGTCAATCGCCTTTCACCGTCACCAAGGTCAAACCCAAGGGTAAAAAAACCGAATACCTATATATCCGCCCGACTCAATGCCCGCGTAACCCCCATTGTAGAAGCCTCAATTATCAATCCGTACTCGGGAAGGTTATCGAAGCTATCTGTAAGGAATTACCGCTTACAGTCTCCAAATTAACCCTACCTAATTTAGAAAATGTTAGGAATCAAATAATAGAAGAGATCAGAGAGAAAGAAGCGATAATTAATCGTCTTCATCAATTGCAAGATGAGGGAATATTAGATGAAGCTAGTAAAGATTTAAGGCAATATAATTTAAAAACCGAGATAGCCCGATTACAGCTACAATTTAACGGGTTGCCTCCTGGTGATTTGAAAATCATCACTCAATCTGTTTGTTTACCGCGTTTCTGGGAAGATTTATCGGAAGAAGAGAGACGGTTTTATTTTCGGGAGTTTATCGAGAGAGTAGAGATAGATTATGGAAATAGTGAAAATTATCAATTGAGAATTATTTTTGTTTTCGAGAGTATGATTGAACCACAGAGACACAGAGGGCACAGAGGAGATTGACACGGAAAGAAAGTAAAGGAAAAAGGGAGAAAACGAAGAGCTACTTGGAAAGGGTCTTAAGATGGAAGAGGAAGGATTGAGACAGATGTATACCTCTCCTTTCAAAGTGAGCAAGAGGTAATAATCATGCCTAAAACAGTAGTAATCGATCCCGTGACGCGCATCGAAGGCCATGCCAAAATATCCATTTATCTCGACGACGGCGGCAAAGTCGATGATGTGCGCTTTCACGTAGTCGAATATAGAGGTTTTGAAAAATTTTGTGAAGGTCGTCCGATGTGGGAGATGGCTGGGATTACCGCCAGAATTTGCGGGATATGCCCAGTGAGTCACCTGCTCTGTGCGGCTAAAACCGGCGATAAAATCTTAGCGGTAGCGGTGCCGCCAGCGGGTGAAAAACTCCGTCGCTTGATGAATTTGGGGCAGATAACCCAATCCCACGCTCTGAGTTTCTTCCATCTTAGCAGTCCCGATTTCCTTTTAGGTTGGGATAGTGACCCAGCGAAGAGAAACGTCTTCGGCTTGATCGAACACGATGCGGAATTAGCCCGCAGCGGTATCCGGTTACGCCAATTCGGACAGAAAATTATCGAGTTATTGGGAGCAAAAAAAATTCACCCGGCTTGGTCAGTACCTGGGGGTGTACGTTCTCCATTATCCGATGAAGGGAGACAATGGATTAAAGAGCGTCTACCGGAATCTAAAGATAGTATCCGCAACGCCTTAAATCTCTTTAAAGGGTTGCTAGACGGTTTGAGTGAAGAAGTAGCCGCCTTCGGAGAATTTCCATCCCTATTTATGGGATTGGTGGGTAAAGATGGCGAGTGGGAACATTACGGCGGACATATTCGTTTTACTGATAGTCAGGGGAATATAGTAGCCGATAATCTCAGCGAGGATAATTATCGGGATTACATCGGGGAATCAGTGGAAAAATGGTCTTACTTGAAATTCCCTTACTATAGACCTTTAGGTTATCCCGATGGAATTTATCGAGTCGGGCCCCTAGCGCGATTGAACGTCTGTAGTCATTTCGGCACACCAGAGGCCGATCGAGAATTAGAAGAATACCGTCAACGAGTCGGAGGTGTGGCCACATCTTCTTTCTATTATCACTACGCCCGATTAGTAGAGATTTTAGGGGCGTTAGAGGGGATAGAAAAGTTAGTAGATGACCCCGATATTATCTCATCTCGAACCCGCGCCGATGCCGGTATTAATAATCTCGAAGGCGTAGGCGTTAGTGAAGCACCTCGGGGAACCTTATTCCATCACTATAAAGTGGATGAAAATGGTTTAATTGAAAAGGTTAATTTAATCGTCGCCACTGGCAATAATAACCTAGCGATGAATAAAACCGTCAAACAGATCGCTCAACATTACATCACTGATTCAGATATTACTGAAGGGATGCTAAACCGAGTCGAGGCGGGGATTAGGGCTTACGACCCATGTTTAAGCTGTTCCACCCACGCCATAGGACAAATGCCTTTGCATATTCAATTAATTGCTCCGAATGGTGAAGTTATCTCCGAAAAATATAGGGGTACAAATAATTTGCCACTGACTAAGCTTTAGTTAATCACGCCAAAATACATCTCTTTGTCCTTCAAAGAGATGTATAAACCCTCTCAATAATTAGATTTATCCTAGGTTGAGAGGGTTTGTTTTGCGCTAAATTCTTCACAATGATTAATGAGAAATAAGACACTTCCGGGAGTGGTCATCGTCAAAAGCCAAATGAGCAGGATTTTTGTTAGAGTGAAGCTGTAAAGTTAAGTGTGGTGATATGAATATTATTAAACTAAGTAGTAAATATATATTAGCGACGGCGGTATTAGCCGGTTGTGCCATCGGGGGCTTACAGACATACGCATCGGCTAACGGTAATCCAGGATTGACCATATTTAGCGGGGTCGATCGCAAAGATATATTAGATTATTATTTACAATTCGGTGGTCGTCCCCGTCAGACCGATCGCTATAAACTATATATACCGTCGAAAAAACTCGCTCAAGGAGCGTCAACTTTTTTCATCTCCTACCCGGATTATTTTGATGGGAAATTTGACACGGATAAAATGGAAGTGAGAGTCAAGGGTCAAGCTCAACCTTTAAAAGATGTAGTTTGGGACAGAGAAAGCAGGCTCATCCAACTTACCTTAGAAAAACCTATCGACCCCAATACTAACGTAGAAGTAGTTTTTTCCAACGTCAAGAACCCTAATTTCGGCACTTATTATTTCGTCTGTGATGTCTTAGCGGCGGGTAATATCCCTGTCCGTCTGTATGTTGGTACTTGGATAGTCGATATTGAAAATTAAATCGACCGATGCAGGCTCTTAGCCTGCAAATATCTTTCATTGTGATTTAAAACTATTTTTCCATAAAGAGAAGGGGAAAGTAAAAATAAATCCTAAGACGAAGCCACTTATATGAGCTAATAGACTAACTTGAGGGGTATGATAGTCTACGAAAAACTGTATACCCAAGATGATAAGGAGCAGTAAAATTCTCCTGAGAGCGAACTGGGATCTATTCCTCAACCAATCCCTAACATAAAAGGCTAAGATAGCCCCTATCAATCCCATAATAGCCGCCGAAGCTCCTACAAGCATGGTATCTAAAAGCTGATTCCGTCTGGCTAATAAAGTGAAAATCAGTAACGAACCCGTGCCAGCGGCGAAATAGATGAAAGAGAAAAATATTCTACCGAGAATAAATTCCGCTATGCGGCCGATGAAAATTAAACCTAACATATTAGTGGCGAAATGAAACCAACCAAAATGGAGAAAATTAGCCGTGATAATGCGCCACCATTCTCCTTGAAAAACCGCAGATGGAACTAAAGCACCTAACTTATAAAGAGTTGACTCATCCTGATTACCACCGAGCCAGATTTCGGCAACGAAGGCAGAAGTATTAATTAACAATAGGGATAAGGTGATATAAGGGATGCTCTTTTGAATAGATAAGTAAGAATGAGAGCGCAATTCCTGACTGAGTTCACCCGTGATTCGCTGTAGTATAGTTAAAGATGAGGAATCGAGTACGGAATTGGGGTCTGGAGGAGGGTAACACAAACGCCAATCGATCGCGTTACTTAAGATAAAATCTCTCTCTAAACGAATATCGAGTAATTGATGACGGCCTGCATATTTATTAGCTCCGATTAATTGGACGCTAGATAACCAGAATTTTTGTAAATATTTAGGATAAAAACTCAAAAAACTATTAAATAACTGTTTTACTTGTAAAATCTGACCGCAGAAAACTAAAACGTATAAACGGGCTAAATTAAGTTGATTGATGGTAGCTTTCTTCTTTAATAAAGGATAACGATCGGCGAAGACACTCAGTAATTGATTTAGTTTTCCGGTCTCTCCTAAAGCACGAATATAATAAATTAACAGTTCTGGATTCTGGCTTAGAACGGAGCGGGGGAGCTTTTCCATCCAATCTAAACACTTATCCCAATCTGCTTTAATAAAATAAACAAGTACACGGGCTTGATAATCATCTTCGGAATAACTTTCTAAGCTTGCCACAGCCGAAAACATATCGCCTCTCTGGGCAGTTTCTAGAATATTTAAAAGTTTAGGTAATCGTAAAAAACTAGGGAAGGGATGTAACCAGATTGAACGAGAAATTAGTATTCTTGCCTCTCGATACCTTTGTTGGTCAATTAACCAGTTTGTTCGGGAAAAAATCCTTTTAGGAACGGATAAAAAGACAATTAATGCTATCAATCCCAGCCAACCTGCTTGCATGGGTAAAAACAGAAATAGAGATAAGGTAAGTAATAAAACCCCGAGAGAAACCCAAAGCCATTCAAAAGAGGAAGAGAAGAGAGAAGAAAGGATAGATAGGGAAGAGGAGATACAAACCAGGCAAACTAAAAGATAGTTTAAGAGCATTAGTGGCTAGCGATCGGCGGATACTTCTTATAAACTCGAAGATTTCCGAAAAGAGAAATCTGTCAAAGACTACTTATAACGTCAGTTCGGGTTAACAAATTAGTTTATGTATGAAGGATTTAGGGGTTAGGAATTGGAGGTTACTTCTATTACCCCAACTCCCAACTCCCGACTCCCAACTCCCGATTATGTAAGACAACGATCGAGATTCATTACTTTATCCCATGCTGCCACGAAGTCGCCGACGAATTTCGGCTCAGAGCCTTCAGAGGCGTAGACTTCCGCGATCGCTCTCAATTGCGAATTAGAGCCGAAGATGAGATCGACGCGGGTGGCAGTCCATTTCAACTCGCCGGTTTTGCGATCGCTCCCCTCGAAAACATCTTCCGCCTCAGATACCGCCTTCCAGCCCGTACCCAGATCGAGCAGATTCACGAAGAAATCATTAGTCAACGCCTCTAGCCGATGGGTGAAAACTCCGTGTTTAGAACCCTCATAGTTCGCACCGAGAACCCGCAAACCCCCGAGGAGAACCGTCATCTCGGGAGCTGAGAGGGTTAGTAACTGCGCTCGATCGATCAGCAATTCCTCTGGTGAGTCGCTATGTTTGCCCTTGATATAGTTCCGGAATCCGTCCGCTTTTGGCTCTAAGGGGGCGAAAGACTCCACATCGGTTTGTTCTAAAGATGCGTCATTCCGTCCAGGTTTAAAGGGAACAGTCACCTCGTGCCCGGCATTTTTCGCCGCCCGTTCAATACCGGCGCACCCAGCTAAAACGATTAAATCCGCCAGAGACACCCGTTTCCCGCCAGATTGAAAGCTGTTGAATTCGCTTTGAATAGTCTCTAGGGTTTGCAATACCCGGGCTAATCGATCGGGCTGGTTAACCTCCCAATCCTTCTGAGGAGCCAGACGAATCCGGGCACCGTTGGCCCCGCCGCGCATATCGGAACCCCGGAAGGTTAAAGCCGAGGCCCAAGCGGTGGAAACAAGATCGGAAACCGACAGCCCGGAGGCGAGAATCTTCTCTTTCAGGGCGGCAATGTCCCGCTCATCAATTAACTCGTAGGTAACGGGCGGTATGGGATCTTGCCAGATGAACACTTCTTGCGGCACTTCCGGGCCGAGATAGCGCGATCGCGGGCCCATATCTCGATGAGTTAACTTGAACCAGGCCCGGGCGAAAGCAGAGGCGAACTCATCAGGATTCTCGTAATAGCGCCGGGAAATTTTCTCATAGATGGGGTCTACCCTCATAGCCATATCCGCCGTCGTCATTATCGGTGCGTGACGTTTCGAGGGATCATGTGCGTCAGGCACGGTATCAGCCCCGGCACCGTTTTTCGGTTGCCATTGCCACGCTCCGGCGGGACTCTTAGTTACTTCCCAATCATAGTTAAACAGGGTATCAAAATAAGCGTTATCCCACTGCGTCGGCGTGGGAGTCCAAGCCCCTTCGATACCGCTCGTGATTGCATCAGCCCCGACACCAGTGTTGAAGGTACTCTTCCAGCCCAATCCCTGCTCGACGATACTCGCCCCCGCCGGCTCATGACCTACATAAGAAGCCTCGCCCGCACCGTGACATTTACCGAAAGTATGCCCCCCAGCAACTAGAGCCACCGTTTCCTCATCGTTCATCGCCATCCGAGCGAAGGTTTCCCGAATGTCCCGCCCCGAGCCTGCTGGATTGGGTTCGCCGTTCGGCCCCTCCGGGTTTACATAGATCAATCCCATCTGAACAGCAGCCAGAGGATTCAGTAATACTTGGTCATCGTCGTAACGCTCATTGCCGAGCCAGGTTTTCTCAGAACCCCAGTAGATGTCTTGTTCTGGTTCCCATACATCCTCACGCCCCCCAGCAAAACCTATCGTTTTGAGGCCCATCGACTCAAGGGCACAGTTGCCCGCGAAAACCATCAGATCTGCCCAGGAGATTTTATTGCCGTATTTCTGCTTAATCGGCCAGAGTAACATTCTTGCCTTATCGAGGTTAGCATTGTCGGGCCAACTATTAAGCGGCTCAAACCTTTGAGTACCCGAACCTGCACCGCCGCGCCCGTCGCCGATACGATAAGTGCCCGCGCTGTGCCAGGCCATGCGGATGAAAAGCGGGCCATAATGGCCGTAGTCAGCAGGCCACCAATCTTGAGAGGTGGTCATCAGCTCAAAAATATCTTTCCGCACCGCCTCTAAATCTAGGGTCTTAAACTCCTCCGCGTAATTGAATGCCTCCCCCATCGGGTTAGATTGGGGTGAGTGTTGGTGAAGGATGCTCAAATTCAAATAGTTCGGCCACCAATCTCGATTTGATCTAAAGTTACGGGGCGTAGGTTTTTGGCCCCCAGCGGTAAAGGGACATTTGCTTTCGCTGCTCATAGTATCTCCTGTCATGTGTCTTAGTGTAGATTTTTTTTTCTAGAGGCCAGGTATCGTAAGTAAATAGCACCTGGCTAATTATCCAGATGTGCAAGAGTAATTAGTAAATAAGTATGAATTAGTTTCCTAGAGTGATTATCTAAAAATCTTAACTATTACATTAGCTAAGTATTAAATATTTCAACATTTCTTGAGATTTCACTAACGATGAATTCTTCTAGATTATATCCCCTTGAGATAAATTTTTATACTGTATTTATATCTTGTAATCATGGTTAACTAGACCGTGATTACAATGATCGACCATAACAAATTCTGTAATAAAGTCGGAGTGCGAAGGCGATGAAAACGGGGGTGTATTCATTGCCATAAGAGAACTGAAGGAACCATTTCGGGAGCCGCGAGACGTAATAGTTGATAGCCGATCCCCGCCGTTCCTTGAAAAAAGCCCGGGTTATGTATCGCGTCAGGGATTTCATCGGTGAGGGCGAAACCGCCCTTCCGCTTCGCCGTCGCCACCCTAACCGCCGCTTGCTGGTAAGCCATCTCGCCTAAATCTCGACGGTTTAAAACCTGAGAAGCCACCAGAAGGGTTTCTAAGCGGCCGAAATTACCGCAACAGAGATGATCGATCGGCTGTAGACCGAGTTTGAGAGTGGTTTTTAGGGCGGTATCGATGTCCTGCCTGATAGCATCACTATCGAGGCTGGATAAACCCCCCAAACGGGCCAGCCCGATTCCGGGGGCACCGTGACACCACGCGATCATAAACGAGGGGGAGGATTCCACATCCTGCCAGTTCTCCCGCCGCGCATCGAACAGACTACTCTCAAAGCCGATCGCTTCCCGGGCCGCCTGTAGAAATTTCTCTTCCGGGCAGACCTCGTATAATCTGATCAGGGCCAAAGCGATACCGGCGGCACCGTGGGATATACCGGTAGTTAACTCCCCATCGATTACGGGCCAAGCCCGCCATCCCGACGTACTTTCCACCCGGTGGCTCAGCAGATGTGCGCCGCAGTTTCGCGCCCGCTCTAGTACGGATTCATCTTTTCTCACTCCGTATAGATCGAGCAGAGCCACGATCGCACCGGCTGCACCACCGATCAAATCGAAGGAGCGATCGAGCGCTACGGTTTCCGGTGTCAGAGTGTCTGCCAGTTTCAAAGCCACTTTGAGCAGCTTTGGTTCTTCGATCAAGTTGGCTATCTTCGCCAGGCAGTAAACGATCGAGCCTATCCCCGCACCTGCCCCGATGCCGATTTGCCGGGCGAAGCGCAGCCCGCCAGCGGTGTCGATATTCAGGTAATCTGCCACCGGCCCTCCTAAGGCGCTCAAACATAGGCGGCGAAACCGTTCCTCTCTGGTCAAGGCCCAAAGCGCGGCTAGAAACAGAGCGATCCCAGAAACCCCGTCATAGAGGTTATCCCCCAGGGGTTGTAATTGATAGCGGCGGTGGGCGGGGAGATAGGCCAGACCAATCCAACTCCGATGGCCAGTGACGGTAGAGATCGCGTTCTTCTCTAGATCGATCGCTATCTCGATAGCCGTAGACAGGGCTTCAGTCTCGCTCAGGGGGGATATATGCACATCCGCGATGTCCTCCACCCGATCGCTCAAGCTCATGCCGGAGGCTTTTTGAGAGTACAGAGAGCCACGAATCAACTGCATCTGTAAGGCTAAATCTTCTTCCCCGAGTCGTCCTAATCTCTCCCTTCCCGTTTCGTAACTCATCCCCTCAAAATAGCCCGGAATCCATGCCCCCTCAGGGATGCCCAGCCCATCACCCCCGGTGTTAGCGATAAAAAAGGGTACATCCATACGCTCTAGAGATTCTATCTCCCCCGCCAATACCGCCCGGGGGGCGGAATCGGGAAAACTTCGCGCGAGGGCTTCAAATTCGATCGATCTATCTATCCCCTCCTGTAATAATCGAGGAGCGATGGTCTTGATCAGGAGTTGGCCGTAAATGTCGCTCGGGCGGAAGAGGAAACGTATGTCGCGCCCGGCGAATAGCTTTAACGGGCCGTCTCCCCTGGTTAGTACATGAGAATTATACTGTAGACAGCGATACATTTTCTCGAATCCTTCTAGGAGCCGATTGCTGTAATCGGAGGGTGATAGCCTTTTCCCTTGGAGCCAGAGAGTATTTTTCAGGGGCTTTTGTGTTTTCAGCTCGTAGCTTAATTTCATCTCGTCGGTATTTACCATCTCCCATTTTTTGTATCGGAGGGGGGTGTTTATATCCGTACCGCCCAAACCGCTAACGTCTTCTAGAATTCCCCCCGTCGATTCCCACCGGGGTAAAAGCCCGCATTGAAGAACCGAATCGAAAAAGCGCTCTTCGATCGATGACAGGGCCCCCCTTTGTTCTTCCGCCACCCTGACGCGGGGGTTAAAGAGGGTTTCCAGATCGATCAAGATCGGTTGTTCTCCGGCAGAGATAATATTTTCCTCGTGACAATCGTTACCTCTAAGAATATAGAGCAGGGCCAGTAACATTCCCGCCCGCTCGTAATAGTTACCGGCTTCGGTTGTGGAATTACAGGGCTGGTGGTGGATGAATTCCATCCAGCCGTGTGTATCTCGATCGATCACCTTACATAATTGCAGGGGTAGTAAATTCGGCTGTTGATTACACCAGTGCAGGAGTTGAAAGAAACCCGCTTCCATCCCCATTCCCCTCGGTTTATAGATCATCGTCCGGCCCCCGGCGAAGGTGACTCCAGTTACGGAGCGTCTCCGATTATGGGGTTCGCTAAGGTCGAGCTGGATTTCCGTCACCTGAGCGAGTTTTGCGCCGAAGGTGGTTTCTAAAAGGGGTAAATCCTCCGCGAGCCGCCCCAAGAATTCGGCTTTTTCATCGATCCAGTGTTCGATCGAGACGGACATCAATCGCGCTATCACACTGTATTTTTGGAAGAAAGCGATCATTTTTCCTCCCCGCATTGCCTCGATGAAAGCACGGTAATAACCCGTATTTTTTCCTTCGGTTTCTAGAAGCGGAGAAAGATTTTCTTTCCTCCCGCGATCGAATTCTTCGTATAAGCTGGCGGTAATTAAAAGGTGTAATTTGTGAAGTAATTTCCTCACGATAGATGTCTGTACTGCGACGGTCAACAGTTGCCATTTTTCCCCTACCCGTTCCAGTAATTTTTGACGGGCTACCTGTACAAAAGGTAAGTAAATATCCTCGAAAGGAATGGGGGAGTGTGGATCTAATATTGCCGCCTCATCTTTTTGCATGGGAGCTTCTACAAGTTCTCGAAACATAGTCACCCAAGGGGGCAGATATTTCTCATCGGCGAGACGCACGTTACCCAGTAATAAGCTTAATTGCTCTTTATTCAGATCGTATTGAGCGAGGCGTAAGGCGAATTTCTCCTCATCACTTCCCCCTACTAAAGCTTTCCATCTATTCAATCTCTGCTCAATGAGCGATCGATCTTGCCGTTCATCATCGGATAGGAAAGCACCGCTCGATCTTTCCGAGAGGCTACTAGCTCTCTCGAAGATTTTTATCAAGTCCTGTGCGGAAATTTTCCGATTAAAATTCACCATAGATTTATCTCACTAAGTTAGGAAAAAACTAGCCCAGAGTAAGTAATACTAAATCCGTTTTTCATAGTAACCTTTTCCGATCCAGGGAGTAGAGAGTAGGGAGTAGGGAGTAGAAATATTTATCCCGATTCCCGACTCCCGACTCCCGATTCCCAATCTTCATAAGTAGCCTTTGAGAACAGGATTTAGTATAAATAGCCCGGACAAAATAACCTATTTAAAATCTTAGTGAGTATGTTTCGGTGATATATACCAATGAATATTGTCAAAGATGGAGGAAGTAAAATTATTTACAGCAAGTGCCGCCCCGAAAACCTAAGCCGCCCCCTGACATATCCAAGCACCCCAATAGTAGGGATGTTGCAAGGGGCACTCATCCAATCGCCCCGAAACTATTATTTCCCAATCTTCGCTATCGCATAATTTCTTCAGAATCTCCACACCCAGAGGAGTCTGCTTTAACTCGGCGACGGTAACACCACGAATATAATCTTGCGCTCGGGCCAAAGCCGCGGCCTTATTAGAGCCGTCAGCCCGTAAATATTCAAAGAACTTACCAATCAGTAAACTAGATTCTAAATCCGGGACTTTCCATAAACTCATGATCAAAGTTCTGGCCCCCGCAACCGCGAAAGCCCGTCTCATACCGAATACTCCTTCACCCGCCGATGTATCCCCCTTACCAGTTTGACAGGCTATGAGAAATACGATCTCGGTTCCCGAAAAATTTTGCAGTAATATATCTTGAGCTAGGAGAAAACCTTTCCCCTGACTTTTACCTAACTTACCTCGGGAGAGAAAAGTATTAGCTCCAGCTAAAGCTAATCCCGATCGTAACATGGGATTTTCTGGACTCACCTGTAATAGTAAATTGCCAACCGCCGGCGAGGTAGGGAGGGGGGAAGATGGGGGTAAATATACGCCGTGGGTGGCGATGAAAAATATCTTCGGGCTTGGATACCGGTAAATTAGAGATTCTAAGGCTTCCTGTCCGGTATAGGCCCTCACTCCTAAATTTTCCGCGACCATCTCGCCGAGAATTCTCGTACCCGGGGCCCGTCGAAAGGCTCTATGAGCAATGTCGCGGGTTAAATCGGGACTTTGCCCGGTTAAAGTGACCGAGGCCCCATCTTCAACCCTGGTATATTGTAGATCGAAATCCGGATCGGCGATTATTAAAGGCGGTGATAGAGGCTCGGGCGGGGGTGAGGCGAGACTCAATATATCCCTACCGACGCTGAGGTAACTAACCGTATAAGAGTCGCTTAAAAAAGTGCCGTCTTCATCGACGGGAAGAATATTGAAAGGTATCAGATTTAAGTTACTATCCGGGGCGATGATGAGATGTTGGGCTTCTCCGAGATTGGGTAATAGGGGTGCCAATAGGGCCTGACTCAAATTCAGGGCGAGTTGAAAATCATATTCCGGGCCCGAAAAAGTCGCCGTTTCTTCTTCCGTTTCCCCATCATCGAACATATCTAATTGATTGCCGTATCCGGCGGCGACGGATAGTAAAAAATCTTCACCCATCTTATCAATCTCCTCGGCAACCCCGAGGTCAATCATTTTGATTTCTTGCGATCGTCCTTGAGGTAGGATAAAAGCTAGATAGCGGGCTGGTTCTAATCGGGAGTCACCACAAGCCGGGATGGCTTGAAAGTTGTATACATCGAATCTGATAATCTCCACTAATAGGGAATTAGCCGGTAAAGATTTTTCGACGGTTTCGCCACAGGTGTTCTGTAAATTCGTCTCTAATTTCAGTTCGGGTATTTTCTCCCCTAATTCCCTTTGTAGCGCGTCAAAATCTTCCTGTTGTTTTTTTAATTCTGTATTTTTATTCGGCGAGGGCAGTGAGTAAATTAAATTGATAATTTGTTCGTTGAGAGATTTTAGTTTCTCGAATTTATCTCGTAATTCGGGATAGCGATCGCTCAAAACAGCCCCATTTTGAACCGCCAGCGCTGTCGCCGTTAAAGACTTACGTTTGAGGACTGTATCGAAGGCAAATTTTATCGCTGATGGGTCTTCCCTTAAATATTTCCACACCATAGATAATAAAATGTCCAAAACCTTTCTCTGAGTTTGGACAATAGCTAAACGATCTTTTTCCGAGCTAATAGCGAACCTAATTCTTATTTCATAGGCGGAAATTTGTAGAGATTTTTTCAAATATTCTAACGCACTGTAATAGTCCTTATTTTTAGCCGCCATTAGCTGACCTATCCCTATAAATAAATCGTTCAAATCGGGATGCTCAGAATTCACCACATCGAATAATCTCTCTCGCTCACCTTCGTAGAGGACTTTCAAAGTATTGAGAGATTTTAAATAAAGGCGTTCGGTGCTTCTATAATCCCCTTCATCAAAATGAATTTCTCCTAAAAGGGTTAGAATATCGACCCAATCTTTCATGAACGCGAACCAGGGTATCAGGAAAGCTCCGTCTTCTAGATTAACTTCCAACAATTTAAGCAGGCTGTTGAATTTAGGTGTATAACTATCTCCCAATTTCTCTCGACTTCTCATCAATTTCCAGTTTATCGCCTCCCAACAAATCTCTTTAGCCTTCCTGTATTCTCCTAGTTGCTGATAAGTAATTGCTAATAATTGTAAGCTACGGGAAATATAAGTATCGTTCTTTACGGTCGGTTCCTCTGCATAAATAATCTTTAATTCTTGAAAAGCCTCACTCAATTTTTCTACAGCCCGATTTAGATGAAGCTGTCGGGATGTATTATCCCTATCGCTCAGAGCTTTTCTAAAACTTAAATATCCTAAATTATAAATAGTTAAAGCGTAACCTTTCGGTTTTTGACCGAGGCCGATAAAAATTGCTAAAGCCTCTATAAACTTTGGTTCGGCTCTTTCTAAATCCCCTAATTCTAGGAAATAGCCACCTAATGACAGAATCTGACCCGCCAGTATGATTTGATGAGCTTCCCTGTTCGTCAGAGATGTTTCCGGACGGTCATTAAGATACTGTATGATTTCTTCGGTGATTTGTATAGCTTTACCGAGATTGGCCCCCGATGTGGCTTCCTGTTGCGTCTCGAATAACTTATATAGTTCCGTCGTGTAACCTAATTCTTTTAATACGCTCTTAGTTTTCCCGGTTTTTAATTTAGCAGACGCAAATTTTCCCAGTACGCTCACTCCCCCCATCAACGCTTGTCCCGCCACCAACCAATTACTTTTAGGCATTCTTTAAACTCCTATTTACAGAACTTTGCAAGTTGTTCGAGTACATTAATAATTTTCAAACTTTTATCTATCAAGATTTTTTGCCCCGACTCCCAACTCCCGATTCCTGATTCCCCCTCAGTCTTCAAAGGTTTGCATTTTGGAAAAAATAAATAAAAGCAAACTGATTCTTAACGCTTCACCCCAGAGATTTTCTTTAAGGAATTCCGGGTCAGTCCATCTGGTATCTTGTATTACTATCCCCCTGACTCTCTCTAGATATTCAGGTCTTTGAATATCCATCTCGACTGCTAATTTCGCGACATCTAAGGCTAATTTGGCTTCTATTGCGCCTTTGTCAAGCTCAATCGCGCTTTCCCATTCCGTCATCGCCCCCGCTTCATCCCCGATTTCGTATTCGACCAAACCTATTTTAGTGAGGGTGACGGGGCTAATCGGGTTTAAGACCAAAACCCATCGATAATCGGCGAGGGCTTTTTCATAATAATCCCCTTTCGCCCTCCCTCCCCGCTCGTAATCGTTGCCTAATTTATGATAGATAGCACCCCGGTAAAAGTGCGCTAATTCCCGCTTATCGTTAAGTTCGATAACCCTACTGAAATCCGCGATCGCTCTCTCCGCTTCACCGAGAGCTACGAAACTTGTAGCCCGGTGCCAATAAACATTTTCATCTTCAGAATCCGCTTTAAGGGTTTCATCGAAATCGGCGACAGAATTGATGTAATCCCCCGAGCGAGCCAGCAGTAATCCCCTCTGGTAACGGGCGGAAGTTAAATCCGGTTGTAAGTTCAGGGCGCGGCTAAAGTCGCTTATAGCCTCTTCGTATTTACCGAGTTCCGATAGAGCCATAGCCCGATCGTAATACATACTCCCATTATCCCCCGGGTTCGATCGACCGTACTCTTCGATCGCCTTTTTCTTCTCTTTCAAGTACGGGTAAATATCATCTTCCGCTAGAGTGCAATCATCTCCTTTCTGTTCTTTGTAAGCCCGTATCAATAAACCTCGGGCTAGAGATAACAGAGAGACTACGAGCTTTTCCCTATCTTCCCGACTCAGCAGGGCGTTACTAGCCACCGCCACAGTGAAAATATCGGTGTGAGATATAACTAATCTTTTGTCCAGGTTGATATTTTCCAGAATATCGATCGCCGTTAAAATTGGCCATATCGCCCCTTCGCTTTTACCCGTACCTATTTTTATTTCACCGATTCTGACCATACTATAAGCGATCGGGAAAACAAATTCATCCGGTAAAAGTTCATCCCGGTAGAGATTGTGAGATATTTCATTGGCTCGCTCGGCTCTACGCTGATTTTCCTCCCCGGTAAAATTCTTCTCCCCGTCTATTTTTTTATTGGACAATAGCAATTCTTTTAAGAGACAGAACTGTTGTAGTCTCCGCCTGATTCTCTCGGTTATCGCACTTAGTTCCGGTTGTTCCCGGTCATGAGTTTCATATAACTTTAAAAGAGCCTCCATAAAGTATTGAGTTTCGTCCACCAGAGAGCTGATAAATTCCAGTTCGATAATAGACTCAATTAGGCTCAAAGAGTGATCTGCTTCGGTGCTAATATGAGCGTAGTCGTTGTTTTTTATTTTCGTGATCTGCTTTTTGAGAGCGAGATTGATCCCGCCGTGAGTTCGAGATAGTTTTTCAGAAAATTTCTCTTGTAATCCCTTAAAAAAGTTCACCATCTTTGTTATTTTTCCCCCTTAGTTTAAGTAACTTCGTAGCTCATAGAAAACACTTGACAATCGTCACTATTTGTGATGTGTGTGAGGACATCAGATAAGTTTTCTTCATCGAGAGAAATAGCGGGCGCGTCTTCGGGTTTTTTAGCTCGATCGAGCCAGGTAAAGCCGAATTCTCGGGGAGATACCACCGCTAGGATATTCTCCGTACCTTTACCGGAAACTTTTAAAGACCCTTGATTAACCCAAGATACCGCACCCTTCTCCTTTAACTTACGCCCTTTATTTTCCGGTTGGGGAATCATCATCTCCCGGGTAGATTCTATCGTCATATTCGGTGCGAGTCGGGAAGGACACAAACACCAAATTTTCTGGGAAGGCCCTTTCTCCAGTAGTAATAAGTTACCGTCTATCTTCAAATCGACGACGAACTCGATCGAGCTTTTATCGGGAATCTCGATATAGGGCTGAATCATATCCAAATCTGAGGTAACTACGCGGGGAAACATGGCGGGATATTTAGCGTGATTTTCTATTACCGCAGGCTGGGATAATTGCCAGAGTTGTTCCCATACAGTCAATTTTCTTTCGTAATCCTGTAGGTAATATCTAATAAAGTTTGCATTATTCCCAAAATCTTTAGAAGTCAGGAATCTCATCCATCTATAAATACCCCTCGATAAGTCGGGTCTGATGTCGCCTAAATGAAGGTATTTTTGTATGTTCTCAACGTTATAACCTTTAAGAAATAGGTAAATTATACACTTTTCTTTCGGTGATAACCCTCTATAAATATTCCTCGCCAGGACAATTTCTTCGGTAAAAGCTTGTCGCTCCCACTCAAATTTAGCCGTTCTTTCCCAACCAGAGCTTATTATGTCTATTGTCTGAGTGTGGGAATTATTCTTAATATAATTACAGGCGAATTTAGCTTCTCCTAGGTCTTCAAGAAGCTTTTCTATATGCCATTCTTGTCCGATGCGATCGCAAACGCCGCATTCTCTGCCAAGGTATTCGCACTGCATGACTCGTTAAAAAAGTGGCTTAAGGACTAAAAAACGGAACTTCCGTTTATTCCTCCCATGATATAGCGACTAACAAGAAAAATCCACATCACAATCAGCATTGGAAGGAGTGAAAATCATCCCCCGTCTATAACGTTATATATCGGGGAATTTCTTCAAATTTCCCTCACCCCCAATCCCTCTCCCCGAGGGAAAACGGCTAGAGCCACAAATTAAAAAGGGATTAACATATGACATTTAAAATACAGATAGTTAAAGACCTTAATTTTCTCACGATTAGAATCTATCGCGGATGCGGCAACAAAATTGAACTAGAGGCTTTGATAGAAGACATAACCAGGGAATTAACCAAGGAGGTGAAAGAGGCCGCCATCCTGACGGGGGAACCTTTAGAAAAAGTTTTCGCTTATATCGACCAGCATTATAAAACCGAGATCCGGGTCAAGGAAATAGCCGACTCGATCAACTACTCTCCCGCCTCCCTAGCTTATATGGTGCGCCGCCTGAGCGGTCGATCGATCTATCAATGGGTGGTCCGCCGCCGTATGGAAGAGGCGGCGCGATTGCTCCAAGATAGCGGGATGTCGATCGAGGAGATAGCCTACACAGTGGGTTACGTGAATCTCCCCGCGTTCTTCCGGCAATTCAAAAAGCATTTCCGAGAAACGCCCGGGGACTACCGGCAATCATTATCTCGGCAGCCATCTTCTCGCGGTAACGAGGGAAATACCGAGTAGGAAAAGTCCCCATAGATTAGAAGGTTCGGGGATGGAGTTTTTAGCCTCCCCCACCGCCTCGACGGCATCGATAAAACCGTAGCCCGTCTTGTAATCGAAGCCCACATCAAACCCCCAGGTTGCCGGGTCATCCATATCCCGGGCGGTGCCCCGTAGAATATCATAAACTCGATCGGGCGATAGATGGGGGGCCGCTTCGAGCATGAGGGCGGCCACCCCTGCGGCGTGAGCGACGGCGGCGGAAGTACCTGGGAAAGAGAAACAACCACCCCCAGTATCGATACCGAAAAACGATGTGCAACCTCCGTCCGGGGCGATAATATCCGGCTTGGGGCGTATGATGGGGTTCGGGAGGCGCTTACCCTCCCCATCGAATAATAAAGGGCTGCCTCCCGCCGATGAGAAATTTCGCACCTCAGCAGGGTCGATCCCAAAACGAGGTGTTCTCAGATAGGATGCAGCCCCAACGGTAAAAGCTCCCGCCGCATTGGCCACACCGTAGAGGGACGATACTAGGGGATTGTAATAGTCATCGATCGAAAAGTTTCGCCCTCCCCCGAAAACGACATATTTCATCAAGTCCAGGGCCCGGCCTTCTCGTTTGGAGATGGCTAGTTTAAATTGCGTCTCCGAGGTGTCATTGAAGAAGAAAAGGTTTTCTAGGGGGGCGTTACCGAGATTATCGTTCGCACTACCCGCGAGGAGAGTCGTACCGGTGCGATCGAAAAGATAAATATCAAGATCGTTAGCGGAGTTAAAAGACGGCTCATCCCACTGAAATGTAAGGTCGAGGGCATTACCGGACTCAAGGGTGATATTCTGCCAGATACTGACTCCATCGGGGGCGGGATTGAAATCGTGATAGGTGCCGCCAGAGTCATCGCCCACCCCACTATCACGGAAAGAGGTTTCGTAACTTCGCCGCGCCTCGTTCCCGGCGGCGATGAAAACGGGTATACCCGCGTTTTTCGCCCTATTTATCGCTTGTGCAGCCTGCCCTTCTTGAAACATGGGGTCTTCCAAACAGGAAGCGTCGGAGACTATAATCCCCGCACCGGCTCCTACCAGATTATCGATCGCGTTCGCATAACTCGCCTCGCAGATACTGCTATCGCTGAAGGCGGAGTGAAAAAGAAAATTGGCAGACGGAGCGGTGTCGTGTACTACCTGCATCAAGGCCCGCCCTTCATCGGAACCGTCGCCCCCTAAATCCTGGAGGACTCTTATTTCTGGGGGCAAATCGCCGTTAATTATATCCGCCTCTGCTCCTTGGAGATTGTCGAAACTATCGGAGATGAAACCTATGGAGATGTTTCTACCCCTTACCCCGTAGAGGCTGCGGGCAATATCGCCGTTCATGGCGGCATCTCCCTGATTGATAGTTGAGGCCGTCGTGAGGGGGGCTAGTGCGATCGTGGCGGTGCCAGTTAAAACGATCGTTCCGAGTGCGGTAAAAAAATTGTTTTTCATATTTCAAATTTAAAAATATGGCGATACTTTAGTTTCGCCATATACTGTATCTAATATTAAGATTAAGCTAGGTCATTAGCGTTACGAACGCGACTCCGGGTAAATTGAAGGCAGGAGCTAGTTCTATAATAAGAGCGTATGGTCACGCAGTACCATCTACCACCGGAAACGTTTTCTAAATCCTGTTCGGATAGCTCATAATTTTCGATTTTTTCAGATGGTAAATTGCTATTTTCTGTAGGATACATTTTGGTAACTCCTATTTGGACTATGAGCTTACTGTATCTCAATTCGATAGAGTATGTCTTTATCCTAAATTGATTAAAAAAATTAAAAATTGGGTAATAAGGAAAAATTGAATTTCAGTTCGACCCCTTGAGAAGTTTAGTGATTCCTCGACTTTTAATCTGTGGGTCGAGATTAATTCGTTCCCCCGCTTTATTCCCATCAACATAACCAGCCTCGTCGCTATAGCCACCCCTGCTAGATTTTCTAAAAGAAAAACCCTGCTTTTCCACATAATCATTAACCGATGATGTTTCCCGATCGTACCAATTTTTAATCATCAAACTGGTAATATTCTCATACTAAATCCGTTTTTCATAGTACCCTTTTACGATCCGGGGAGTAGGGAGTAGGGAGTAGGGAGTAGAAATATTTATCCCGATTCCCGACTCCCGATTCCCGATTCCCAATCTTCATAAGTAGCCTTTGAGAACAGGATTTAGTATAATAGCAGAAGTCGTCTTAAGACGACTTAAGCTTTGAGGCAGGGAATTTGATTCCCTGCCGAGTGAAGTTAACCAGTTTGTAATTTAGTCAACGATTAACTATACTCGTATCCCATCCTTAATTCTTGTGCTTGATTTGCTAGTTCAGCCAATGTTTGCTCTCGGCCAGAGTCGATGCTATTTTTATAGGCGATTATATCTTCGAGAAGAACACGACGACGCGCCCCCACCTTACGGTAAGGAATTTGTCCTGAATCTAACAGCCCGACGAAATAAGCTCTAGACACATTTAGTAAATCAGCCGCCTCTGATGTAGTAAGTTCTTGTTTGATAGAGAGGATTTTAACAGCTTTTCCCTGACTCATCTCTTTTAAAAGTTAGATTAGAAGACCCATCGCCGCAGCCGAAATAGTCACCAACTCTGCTTCTGGCGGCTCTGACTCCAGATGAAAGGTGTAATGCGATCGTTCCTGTTGCAAATATGCTTTTAGAACCTCGTAACCTATAGTTGCCAGCTCCTTTTCATCCCCCGCCAGATTGGTTGTATCAGCTAAGTGAGAGAATGAAATTGTCATAACAAAAATTTGGCTAGTTAACTTTTTCCATTCTACTCCATAAACGAAATGAACGAAATCACTCCTGAAGACTTGACCGCAATCATTGACAAAACCTTATTAGGTATCGGTTTTAGTCGAGCTTTTTACACATCTTACATATCAGGAAAATAAGCCTTTATCAAAACCAGATAGGACTTATTCACCGAATTCTTTAAAGATTCTAGAGCTATCTTTTGAGCTATGGGATAATCAGAACCAATTTCAGAAAGCCGCCGTAAAGTCGCTATAAATTCTTGTTTTTTAATCTTATTAGCGGTAATCAGTAACATTAAAATCATCGCCAATCCTCCGCTCAATAAACAAGGAATTAACGGCAACCACCAGCCCCAAAGAAAAGCTAAATAACAAATACCCAATAAAACCAACAAACTTAAACAATATAACCCAATAACTAGCAAAATATCTTTAAACATCCAACCGATCCCACCTCCAACCCCCGCCCACACTAAAACCCAAAAACTCTCTAGAGATTCATTCCAAGTATTAATTAAAGCTCTCCCATCAACCACGGCGCTGATAATCTGGCTGATAATATTAGCGTGAACTACTACCCCCGCCATTCGCTGGGAAGATGGGAATCTACCCCCATTATAGGGAGTGAAAAAGAAATCATTCAAACTCTCCGCAGTAGAACCGAGCAAAACAATCCGCCCCCGAAATACCCCTTTAGGGAATCGCCGGGCTAGTATATTCCGGAGGGGAATCGTTACAAACTGACCTTTCTCTCCCCGGAAATTGATGAAAATTTGATAGCCGCCGTCATCGGCTCCCACATAACCCCCATCGTTGCCTTGAAATCGATCGAAACTCGCTTTGCCCCAAATTAAACGCCCCGTATCAGAAGGTTGAGGCTCGATATTTTTTGCCATTAAATAATGCTCTGCTAATTTCAAAGCCAAACTCTCTCTCTCTCCTTTTTTTTCCGAAGAAACCGATAGTAAAGCCCGGCGAACCTTACCATCATTATCAAGAACCTGATCGGCAAAACCTACCTGATTATTTTCTTTTAAAATAGGTGGGGGAGATATTTCAGGATTAACCGTTTTCTCAATCGCATAAAGATTAGGAATTGACCGGAATAACTTCATTAATGCGGAATTACCGGGTTCAACTGGAAGATTGCGGTAAATGTCCAAACCGATCACTAGCGGGTTTTGCTCTTTAATAATCTCTAAAGTATCTGCTAATACGCGATCGGGAATTGGCCATTGTTGGATTTTTTCAATATCATTATCATCTATAGTGACGATAACAATACGCGAGTCCGAAGCCTCTAAAGAGCGATAACGAACGAATTGATCGTACAGAGCCCATTCCCAACCTTGAAATAATCCTAGCGATCGTAACAACAAAGTTAATAAAGTAGCCCCCAAGATAACGCCCCCTAAATAACGCCTATCTAAACGATATTTATGAGTATCTTCTTCAGCCTGCCGCCTCGCCCGTGCTAGAAAATGATTAGCTTGCTGAGTAGTAGTGAGAGCCTGTTCAATTTCTTCTTTTGCTAATTCTTGACTAGCGCTTAAAAACTGATAATCTTCATTACTTAAGCTTTTTCCTAACGACCATCTTAAAACATCTTGTAGATTATCACCACGTAATAAATAGGAATTATCTTGTTTGTCAGAAGCTATCCAAAGTTTAATTTTATCGCTGTAAGGTCTTAAACTCGCTAATTGTTGCTCGACCCAGTCTTTATTAAAAACTTCCGCATAAATTGGGTTGTAAATTTGTAATCGATCGTGTTTATGTAAAACTAATCCCGATAAAAGCAAAGCCTGTTGTTCGCTACTATTATCCAGTTTAGTAACCACCCCTTGTAGAACTTGTTGATATAACCCCAAAAGTCGATTAGATTGTTGATCATTTAGGAGGATTCTATCCCTAATCGTCCTTAAATGCACCGGTTCATCCTGCGATTCCCAATTATTAATAATATATTTGTGAACCACTTCAGAAATCGATAATCCTTCGAGATTATTCAAGACTAATTTGCATAGCTTCTGAGTTAAAAAAGGTTGTCCACCGGTGTAATTAAGAATCTCCTCCATTATCACCTCTGGATTGTTCCATTTTTGCGCCAATCCATTAATTAAAGGTGCTGTCTCTTTAAGTTGAAACCCTTGTAACTCAATTCCGTGACCGATGTTAAAAGGAGTACGGGTTTTATCTTGAATTAAATCAGACGGAGAAGCCACCCCCAATAAAGCAAAAGTTAAACGGTCATAATCGGTATTCACCCGCTTCTGTTCCCAACAAAAGCGAATATAAGCGAAGAATTCATCTAACGGAAACTGTTGACTGAGAATATAATCGATCTCGTCGATAAAAATCACAATTCTTCCGGAAAAGTAACCAAGAAGAACTTCTTCAATAAATTGAGCAAAGCATTGAAGAGGTGACAGTACATCTCGTCTTTCTCGCCACCAGTCACGCCACTTAAAATCTACGTCGCAACTTCTTACTAACATTTGCACCATTCCAGCGTACCACTTTTGAGGGGTAATATCTTCGCTTCCAATACCAGTTAAGTCAATAAAACCACAAACTATGCCTTTATCGATCAACTTCTGCATCGTTCGCACTCTCAGACTCGATTTCCCCATCTGACGGGAAGTTAGTACATAACAAAATTCTCCTCGGACTAGATGTTGATAAAACTCTCTGTCCGCACCTCTGTAAACGTAGGTCGGTGCTTCGTTACTAAGACTGCCCCCGATTTGATATTGAAAATTTGATTTCTTTTCTGACATTATTAGAATGATTTTTGAAATTATAGAACTCTGCTAAAATAGCTTTTATATAGCTCAAAACGAGGAATGACATAATTATTATGATATTGAATTAATCCTAAGCTATGAAGCTTGTAAGCTTGTATCGAGTCTAATTCGACAGGCTCAGATGAAGTAACGACTCTTTGCAGAGCTTTAATTTCTAAGGGATTTTTTTGTAATAATTCAAGATATTGTCGTAGATGATTCCTATAAATTCCTGCCTCACTATCACAATTTTCTAATAAATTGTTAAAACTAAGATTTTTTCGAGATAAATGATAAAAAGCCAAGCTGACCAAGTAAGGATGACCACCAATAATATTGTGTAGTTGTATTTGTTCTTCTTCTTCTATATCCAGCTTATATAATTGGGATAAAATTTTTACTTGTTCGGGCGTGAATTCAGATAATTCAACGGGGAAACCAGCATTAAAAGGAGAACGATTAATATTAAGGGGGAGATAAGCTTCGGTAGCATGAGAGACGATTAATCGAAAGTTTTGCCACAGGAAAGAAGTGTTTCTCTTTTCGTGCCAACTTCTCAACATTCCAAAAAAGTCTTCGATAATTTCTCTATATTCAAACAAACGATCAACAGTATCTAAAGCAATAACGAGAGGGCGCTCCAATCTCTGTAAAATATACTCTTCAAAATAGCCAGTACAATTATCGTTACTCCCTAAAATGTCTGTATCCCAATAAGTTTTTAGTTGATTTTCTAAGTTTAACTGGCGCGTCACTTGTAAACATAACCAGCGCAGGAGTTTATCTAAATTTTGGACAATATTGCGCTCCACTCCTTGCAAGTCTATGTAAACGGTTTTATAGTTTTGCCTCTGAGCATGATTTAAAATTTTGTTAATGAGGGAAGTCTTTCCCATTAATTTTGGTGCTTTTATCCGAATTAGCGCCCCTGCTTCTTCACATGCAGTATAACACAGCGATTCAACGTTACCGCGTTGAATATAGAAAGGAGAGTGAGCAGAGAGGGAACCGCTAGGAAAAGGGATTTCTCGCTCAAGATTATTGTTACTCCCTTTTCGTGCCTTGATAGATTTCTCTTCGGCTCTTTGTAAGGCTTCCTTAAAATTTGTTTTAGTAACAGTTTCTCCTAATGCTTCTGAAAGTTTTTTCCATAGCCTGCTGCCAATATCCCCTCTAAGATAATTTAAGGACAGATGGTAACGTTCCGTCATTTGCTCATAGGTCATTCCTTCCCAGGCACCTTCAAGAACTTGAATTTCAACATCTTTAAGATTTTCAGCAAAATAAGCAAAAATAAGATCTTCTGCCGTTTTTTTGGCTTTTATCCAATTAAACTCTTCACTTTGCATTAGGTTATCAGCACTTGGTTAAATTCATTTGAATTAATTCTAACTAACTGTGGAGCTAACAAAAGTTTCGCTCCCAACTCCCGACTTCCACCGTAATACGATTCATGACTTGCCCCTCTTTTCCCGAAACCAACCTTGTAGCATTTCCCGGCATCCCTGTTCGAGAATACCTTCAATCACATTCAGACGATGGTTAGAAAAAGTACTATCGGGAAAGTTGGCGACGGTGCGGATTACTCCAGTTTTTGGGTCATCGGCACCGTAGATTAACAGGCCGATACGGGCGGCGATTATCGCCCCCGCACACATGGGGCAGGGTTCGAGAGTAACGTAGAGAGTACAGTAGTTGAGATGCCAGTTGTTTAATTTTCGGCTCGCCTCCCGGATAGCGATAATCTCCGCGTGGGCTGTCGCGTCTTGCTCTCTCTGTTTGCGGTTCTCTCCGGAGGCGATTACATTACCCTCCTTATCGGTGATGATAGCCCCTACGGGTACCTCCCCCTCTTTTCCCGCTTCTTCGGCTAATTTCAGCGCTTGCTCCATCCGGCGGCGATGGTTCAAGTAGGTACTATAATCCATTAAGCCGGTTGAGATAGTAATCGATCGAGTTCTCCCTCCCCATCTAGTTTATACAGATCGTCGCAACCGCCAAGATGTTGATTATTGATAAATATCTGCGGTACGCTTCTTCTACCGTTAGCTCTTTCGGCCATAGCATCTCTAGCAGTTTCGTCGCCGTCTATCTTGTATTCTGTATAGTTGACTCCCTTCCACCATAAAAGTAATTTGGCTCTTATGCAATAGGGACAGGTAGCCCAAGTATAGATTTCTACCTTAGCCTTATTTAAGTTAGGATCTTTGTTGAAGAAATTGAACATATTTAAACTTTTAATAGTAGGAGTGCTAATTACATTATAGATAAATCTATGGATAAAGTGGTCTTAAGAAGGCAGTTACTTAAACAACGTCAGAATCTTTCAGATGATCGATGGCAATCAATGAGTAAAGTATTGTCGAGTAATTTAAGTCAATTACCCATTTTTCAAGAAGCAATAACTCTATTAAGTTATTTTAGTTTTAGGCGCGAACCCGATATTAGTTCTCTATTTTCTTTACCGAAACGATGGGGGTTTTCTCGTTGTGCCGGGGATGAACTAATATGGCATCGGTGGGGATTGGGTGAGCCTCTCGAAAATAATAATTATGGTATTCCCGAACCATTAATATCGGCGGAGATTATTGCACCAACGGATGTAGATTTGATGTTAATTCCTGCGGTTGCTTGTGATGAGCGGGGTTATCGTCTCGGATACGGGGGCGGGTATTTCGATCGCCTTTTATCATCTCCCGAATGGGCCCATATTCCCACCATAGGTATCGTGTTCGATTTCGCTTATTTACCTGAAGTACCGATCGATCCTTGGGATACGCGGGTAAAGAGCATCTGTACGGAATCGGGGGTAGTGATGATTTAATCTTGCCCCTGTTCTTCCGTGACATGGGGCTTCTAATACAGAAGGATTCTATCGTCTACACTGGGAGAGTTGAACCTATCAGCCCTTGATATTTTCTCCCTATGACCGAGTATAAAAATCGATTGGGAATGGAAATCCGCGAATCCCTGCGTCTGGCGATTCCCCTCGCGGGCGCTCAAGTAGCCCACTCCGCGACGGGTTTCGCGGATACCGTCATGATGGGTAGGATGGGGGCCGATGTCCTCGCCGGCGGCGGCCTCGCGTCTATTATCTTCGTCTCGTTGATGACGGCAGCGAGCGGTGTGGTCATGGGTGTAAGCCCCATACTCGCGGAAGCTTTCGGGGCGGGCCGGACGGGACGGATTCGACAAGTGGCGCGGCAGGGGCTATGGCTGGGGTTACTTGTGGCCCTCCCCACCATGCTCGTAACCGGGAACCTCGATCGCTTGCTAATGAACGCGGGGCAAACAACCACCACGGCGGGCCTCGCCGATCTCTACCTTGATATTATGATGTGGGCGCTCCTGCCGGTCATGGGGTTCACCGCCTTGAGGGCCACCGTTGCCGCCCTATCGGAAGTCCGGCCGGTGATGGCGATCGTAATAGCTGGTACTATATTTAACGTGGTCTGGAATTATATTCTCGGCTTCGGTAAATTCGGTTTCCCCGATATGGGATTGGCGGGATTAGCCATAGCGAGCGTCCTATCTTGGTGGCTGATGTTCCTACTATTAGCCCTTTATATCCTCCGTCACCCCAGGCTGAAGGATTATAAACTCTTTCAAGAATTGCACCGCCCCCACCCCCAGATTCTCGGGCAATTAATCCGCGTGGGACTACCTATAGGCATCTTTTCCGGGTTGGAGTCGGGTTTTTTCATGGTGATCATGTTCTGGATGGGTACTATCGGGACTAACGCCCTGGCCGCCCATCAAATTGTGTTTCAAACCATAGTCATCGTTTTCATGGTGCCTTTAGGAATTTCCTTCGCCACGACGGTAAGGGTAGGGCAGTGGCTGGGAAAACGTGACCTCGGCGGGATTCAAAGGGCGGCCCGGGTGAGCGTGGGTATCAGTACGACTTTCGCCCTAATCGCTTCCATAATCTTCCTGCTCTTTCCGGAAAAGATCATCGGGATTTATTTAGATATGGGCAACCCGGATAACGCGCCCCTCGTCGCCCTGGCGCGTCCCTTATTGTTGATCGCGGCGATCGCTCAAGTTCTCGACGGTTTCCAAAAAGCCGTGTATGGTTGTCTCCAGGGGCTACAGGATACGGGTTTTCCCATGATGCTCAATCTCCTCGGTTACTGGGGTATAGGTTTATCGGCGGGCTACGGTTTAGCCTTCGGTTCGGGCTGGGGAAGCCGGGGCCTGTGGATAGGGCAATTAATCGCTACCGGTGCGGTGGCCTGGTTGTATCTGTGGCGATTGCGCCGGTTGCTGGCCCAGAAGAAAGTTTAGAAATCCTAATTATGAATTCTCACTTTAGAACGTGTCGAAGCCTTTTCAGTAAACAGATAAATCGGGAGCAAAGCCAATGTCCGTTATTTATGACCTCGAACATATCACCACTTACCGCTATCGCAATCCGGTCACTTTCGGCAAACATCGCGCCATCTTCCTGCCGGGTACCGGGTTTAGTGAACGGATTTTGAGTTACTCGCTCGAAACCAATGTACCTTCTAAGATTCGATGGATTATGGATACACTGTCATGCTTGGCTTCAGGTTTATCTTCCCGGCGCGGGCTGGCGAAATTATGATCCGACCAATAAAATTACGGCGGGTTTCGATTTGATCCCAGTAGCGATCGCCCGTCATCCCGGGCAGGTTATACCTCTGTCGGGTTCCTGGTTCGGTGAGGCCGGGGACTATCTCGGTATGGATGTAGCCGTATCAATCCGTAAACTGGCTACTATTCCCGAGTTCCGGGAAAGTTCATAGGGTTTTTTAACGCTACGTGCGCCGAATTTATGTACTGCCCGGTGCCCGATGCGGACTATCCAGGGTTGGGCATCCAGCCGACTTTCAAGCAGATTACGCTTTTATCGATACCAGTTAGAAAGTTAAAGGTAAATAAATAATTTGGTCTTGATATTCATTGGAATAAGAACCTTCCGCGATTAATAGTAATTCTTCGATATTTTGACCAACACTTATGTGAGGATAAAGAATAAAAATACCTGGAATATGTTGATTGTTACTAAGATGGTCTTTTAAGTGCTGTGGCATGGAACGACGATTATTGGTTACTAATATAAAATCATATTTTTCACACCAACATAAAATTTATGGGTCTTTTGTTCCTTGTGGAGGAGTTAAAGGCTCTCCAATCACCACAACACTTAACTCGGGTTGTTTTAATCGCAATTGAGCTGGATAAATAGGATATACATTCTCATCAATTAAATATTTAATAAACATCCATATTATATAAATTAAATTTTCTCTGCTTTTGACGATTTTTTTGCAATTTTTCTGCCGCAAGGTGAGGGTTTAATTTTTGTTGTTTTCGTTGATTATGCCCCCAATTTAACCAATCTTCTATATATTTATTCACTAATTCTTTGTTTAATAAATAATAAAGAATTGTGGCGTAAATTTGATCTAAGCTAATACCAGAAAAGTGTTTAATAATTTCTTCTGGAGAGCGTTGTTTATAGATATATTCGTACAAAATATTTTCTATGCCTACTCTCGTTCCTTTAATACGTATATCATCTTCTGAGAGGAATTCAAAATAGTTTTCTAATTGCATTAAGCCTACTCCTTATGTTGCTTAATAATTTTGTCCCCAAATGAGAAACAATAAAAGAGTGAAGTAATAAGGGAGCCGAAGCGGCAATGCTTACTCCTCGATTCTTAAAACTTACCCTTTTCATCTTAAACAATGTCCCCTCTCTTAATCATCAGTAACGGACACGGAGAAGATATAATCGCCCTGCGAATTATCGAAGAATTGCGAAAGCTACCCGACTGCCCCCCTATATCCGTATTACCGATAGTTGGTAATGGGCATATCTATCAAGCAGCGGGTATCCCCATTCTCGGGCTTACTAAAGTCATGCCCTCGGGTGGCTTCATCAATATGGATTGGCGGCAATTGTGGCGGGATATTGGGGGCGGTTTATTGGGATTAACACTGAGCCAGTATCAAACCGTCAGGGAATGGGAGAAAGGGGGCGGTAAAATCTTCGCCGTCGGTGACATCGTGCCTCTATTATTCGCCCGGTTGAGCGGGGCGGATTACGCTTTTATCGGCACCGCTAAATCTGAATATTATCTGCGAGATGAAGAGGGATGGTTATCTGGTACTAGCCCCTTAGATAAACTCTGGCAATCCTATTATTATCCCTGGGAGCGTTATTTAATGTCTCACCCCCGATGTCGGGCCGTTTTCGTGCGCGATGGGCTAACGGCTAAGATTTTAGGGCACTGGCAAATACCCGTCTTCGATTTAGGTAATCCCATGATGGATGGATTGGAATCTACCCCCGTCGCCGCCGAGTGTCTCTCTATCCTCCTTCTCCCCGGCTCCCGTTTACCCGAAGCTTATCGTAATTGGCTGAAAATCTTAGCCGGGGTGAAAACCCTTATCGAAAGTTTTGCCAATGCCGACATCGAGTTTCTCGGGGCTATTTCCCCTAATATCGACATTATCGAGTTTGAAATTCCCTTAGAGGAATACGGCTTCCGGCGGTGCCCGGAGGGTTTCAGATTCGGGAGAGCCTTATTAAGACTATCTCAAATATCCTACCCCCAATATTTAGCGCGGGCAGATTTAGCAATAGCGATGGCAGGCACGGCTACCGAGCAGGTGGTAGGCTTAGGTAAACCAGTTATTACCATGCCCGGCGAAGGCCCCCAATTCACCCCCAGATTCGCCGAATTACAAACCCGCCTCCTCGGTTGCTCTGTAATCTTAGTTTCATCCCCTGGAGAGATAGGGCCCACCGTAAAGAATTTGTTACAGAATCGGGAGCTATTGGAGAAGATTGAAGCTAACGGGAAACAACGTCTCGGCTTACCAGGTGCCTCTAAACGTATCGCCGCTTGTTTACTCGATCGACTCGGATACAATACCACCAGACCCTCAGTAATGTTATAAACATAGATAGTGATATTAAAGTACTTAAATTATGCCTCGTACTCAACGGAACGATAATTTTATCGATAAAAGTTTTACCGTCATGGCGGATATTATTCTTAAGGTATTACCCGCTAATAAAAAAGCGAAAGAAGCTTTCGTTTATTATCGAGATGGAATGGCGGCGCAGGCAGATGGAGAGTATGCTGAAGCCCTTGATAACTATCAGGAAGCATTGAAACTCGAAGAAGACCCGAACGATCGCAGTTATATCCTCTATAATATGGGCATCATCCACGCTAGTAACGGGGAACACGCCACTGCTCTAGATTTATACGAACAGGCGATCTCTCTTAACCCCCGTATGCCCTCAGCATTGAACAATATCGCCGTTATCTATCATTATCAGGGAGAACAGGCGAAAGCGGAAGGCAGAGAAGCTGAAGCAGAAGGGCTGTATGATAAAGCGGCTGAGTATTGGAAACAGGCTATCAGGTTAGCGCCCAATAATTATATCGAAGCGCAAAACTGGCTGAAGATTACCGGTCGATCGGAAATGGATGTATATTTCTAAGGTGCACATATGATAGACAGAGAAGAAGTTAAAAAAATCGCTCACTTAGCGCGACTAGAAATTACCCCTTCCGAAGAAGACCAATTCGGCGCTCAATTAAACAGTATCCTAGAGTATTTTGAACAGTTGAGCGAATTGGATACGGAGAATGTGCCGCCCACCACCAGAGCCATCGATATTAGTAATATTACTCGCCCCGATAACAAGATAGTATACGAAGATCGATCGGCCCTGTTACAACTATCCCCGGATACGGAAGGGGAATTTTTCCGGGTGCCTAAAATATTAGCGGGTGATGAAGCCTGAAAAGGGGGGAGTTGGGAATCGGGAGTTGGGAGTCCGGAGAAAACTTGAGCTGTAAACCTCTCTACCCCTTGTTATGTTTGGAGAAAATTTGGGCATTCTAGAAACAGAAAGGACTGACAGGAGGCTTTAAACTTTGGATGCCGCTAATGCCCAAAAAATTCTCGGTTACTTCATCGAAGAAGCCAAGGAACATTTAGAAACCCTGGAGAAAGGTATTCTAGATTTAAGTAATATGGCTAATGATTCCGAGCAAGTTAACGAAATGTTTCGCGCCGCTCACTCGGTAAAAGGAGGCGCGGCGATGTTAGGTTATACCAGTATTCAAAAAACAGCACACCGCCTCGAAGATGCTTTTAAGATTCTCAGGGAAAACTACGTCAAAGTAGACCAGAAATTAGAATCTCTATTCTTGAAAGGCTATGACATCCTACACGAATTAGTAGAGAAGTTACAGGGGCCTTTTGGTTTGGCGGAAGACGAAGCTAAAGTGATAGTGGCTAAAGGAGAACCCACCTTTACCGAATTACAAAATCACCTTAACCTGTTACTCACCAATCCGGGCAGCAATCTAGATAAAGCTAAGGAAATCACCTTCACATCCGGGATAACATTCATCAGTAAAGTTCGTAATTTACTGAAACAAATGTTAGATATATTCAAACAACAAGCTACTAATAGTAACAGGCAACAACTACAAGAACTTTGCGAGGAATTGCTACAATTAGTAACCGACGAACCCCAATGGCAAAGCATAGTAAAAACTGCTAAAACAGCTATAGGAAATCCTAAAAATAACTACAGAACGTTAGCACCAGTAATTATTAAAGACCTGAAACAGGCGGGAGACTTAATAGAATTAAAAAGAGCTGATGATATAGTGGTCAGTAGAGAATTACAAGAATTAGCCACCTCGAGCCTGCCCCAAATTCTCATTACCCTAGAGCCAAAATCAGCCGCCAATACCCTATTACAAATGTTCAATCAACAACAGGTAAATCAATTGGTGAAATTATTGCAGACTGCTCGTTAGGGTAGATGTATTGGGTTTAGAGCTTGAATAGTATAGTGAATGAAGTTGGTAAAATGAACTTTAGCTCGGCCCAAATACATCTATGGAAATTCTCGCATTCTTAAAATTCAGTTTCGTTTTATTTTTACTCTCGGCGATAATTTGGACGGTGTGGAGTGCCCTTAAGGATACGGTAGCGATAGCAAAGCAGATGCACTCTATACCCTGCCATAATTGTGTATATTTTACTAATGACTATCGCCTCAAATGCCCGATAAATCCTATGGGGGCGAATACGGAGAGCGCGATCGATTGTCCAGATTATCGAGGTAAAATATGACGGAATCTATAGGCGTGGCTATCGTTGGTACGGGATTCGGAGAGAAAATTCACATACCCGCATTCATTCATCACCATCGCACTGAAGTAGTAGCGGTTTACCATCGAGATAAAGAAAAAGCTCAAGCCGTAGCAGACAAATACGGAATTAATTACGCCAGCGACAGATTAGAAAAAATTTTAGCCCTAGACGAAGTAAGGGGTGTCAGTATCTCTACACCCCCCTTCCTACATTACGAAATGGCAAAAGCCACATTAGAAGCAGGAAAGCATCTGCTCCTTGAGAAGCCGATGACGCTAAAAGCGGAAGAAACCCGACATCTTTACGAGTTAGCGCGGGAAAGAAATTTAATCGCCACACCCGATTTTGAATTTCGCTTCATCCCCGCCTGGCAGTTATTAAAGGAATATCTACAGAGGGATTACGCGGGGAAGATACGCCTCATCAAAGCCGATTGGTTAGTCTCAAGTCGCGCCGACCCGAACCGTCCCTGGAACTGGTATTCTAGAAGAGAAACTGGGGGCGGTATATTAGGGGCTGTTGGCTCCCACCTCTTCGATTACCTGTACTGGCTATTCGGGCCGATAACGCGAGTATGGAGCTATCTTAACTGTGCCATACCCGAGCGGCCTGATCCACTCGCTGGAAACGAGATGAAACTGGTAACGGCGGAGGATACCTGTTTATTGATGCTAGAGCTGGCTGGGGGCATCCCCTGTCAGGCGAGTTTAAGCTCCGTCACCTATAATGGACGCGGGCACTGGTTGGAAATATACGGCGACGAAGGCACTCTAGTATTAGGTAGCGATAACCAGAAAGATTATGTACACGGTTTCCGCCTCCTCGCTGCCCCGAAGGGCGAGACTTTAGAAGAAATAGAGATACCGAAAAGACTGGATTTCCCCCAAGTGTTTGCCGATGGCAGACTCGCCCCCTTTATCAGAGTAGTCGATCGTTGGGTAGAATCGATAGAGAAAGGTCAATCTCTGGCACCATCTCTAAAAGAGGGCTACTACTCTCAATTACTGATGGAGCTAACCCATCTCTCCCATGAAAGAGGTTGCGCCGTAGATGTCCCCGCTATAGAAATGAGAGATGAGAAGTGAGAAAAGAGAAGTAGGGGGGAAGGTGCCTTACTGATTTCTCACTCCTCGTTTCTCTTAACTCACTTCTTTTAATCATGACTGTCTTCAACCTAGAGAAATTACTTTTTACCCCCACCCCCGGGGATAATAATTCCATTCCCACCATATTCGCCTTTCCCAATGAATATTCTGTTGGCATTACTAGTCTCGGCTATCAAATCGTGTGGGCGACTTTAGCAACTCGCCCAGATGTAGAAGTTAGCAGACTATTCACCGACATTCACGAGTCTTTACCCCGAGAGCCAGAGCTATTGGGTTTCTCTTTCTCCTGGGAGTTGGATTATGTCAATATCCTCACACTATTAGAGTTTTTAGAAATTCCCCTTCACACCAAAGATAGAGATAATCATCACCCTCTAGTTTTCGGCGGCGGCCCAGTTTTAACCGCTAATCCCGAACCTTTTGCCGACTTTTTCGACGTTATCCTCTTAGGAGATGGGGAAATCCTCCTCAACAGTTTTATCTCTGCCTATCGGGAAATTAGAAACGCAGATAGAGCCACTAAATTAAAATTCCTCGCTCAGATTCCCGGTATATACATCCCCAGTCTTTATGAAGTGATTTACCACAGCCCGGAAGGGGAAATAAAATCGATTACCCCAAAAGGTAGCGACATCCCCGCCGTCATAGAGAAACAAACCTATAGGAGTAATACCTTATCCGCCTCTACAGTCGTCACACCGAAAGCGGCTTGGGAAAGTATTTATATGGTGGAAGTGGTGAGGAGTTGCCCGGAGATGTGTCGTTTCTGTCTGGCTAGTTATCTAACTCTACCTTTTCGCACCGCCGATTTATCCGGTTTGATTGCCAGTATCGAGAAAGGATTGACGGTGACGGATAGAATCGGTTTACTCGGAGCTTCCGTTACCCAACATCCAGAATTCGAGACACTACTGGATTATCTATCCCAACCAGAATATCAGAAAGTGAGATTATCGATCGCCTCCGTCCGCACCAATACAGTGACGGAAAGATTAGCCCGCACTTTAGCCGCGAGGGGTACGAAATCGATTACTATCGCAGTAGAGAGTGGCTCGGAAAAAATCCGACGGATTATCAATAAAAAATTGAGCGACGAGGAGATAATAGAAGCTGCTATCAATGCCAAATCTGGCGGGCTGAAAGGGATTAAACTCTACGGGATGGTAGGGCTACCGCAAGAAAACGAGGAGGATATTGAACAAACTCTGCGGATGATGGCAAATATTAAAAAAGTTGCTCCTGGTTTACGTCTAACCCTTGGTTGTAGCACTTTCGTACCGAAATCTCACACCCCTTTTCAATGGTTTGGGATCGATCCATCGGCAGAAAAAAGATTAAAATATATCGAGAAAAAATTACGCCAACAGGGTATAGAATTCCGTCCAGAAAGTTATAATTGGTCTGTGATTCAGGCATTAATTTCTAGGGGTGATAGACGGTTAACGTCCCTATTGGAATTAACTCGCGGATACGGAGATTCATTAGGTAGTTATAAACGGGCTTTCAAAGAATTAAAAGGCCAGCTTCCGGGGTTAGATTATTACGTGTATCAAGATTGGCGATTCGAGCAAGTATTACCCTGGAGCCATTTAAAAGGCCCCTTGCCTCAAGAAACCTTGATCAAGCATTCTCAGGTCCTCTAGTGTAAAATTAACTCGTTTACTTTCTCCTTGTCCTCTCTGGTGAATATATGCTAAAAACTCCCGATAAATCCTCGGTGCTAGGATTACCCATACATATATCCGATAACTATAGCGGGTGGCTCCTACAGAATCGGCAACAAGGCGCGGGCGCTCATGTAGTCACCCTGAATGCTGAAATGGCCATGTTAGGAGAGAAAAATCCACAGGTAGCAGAAGTAATTCGAGCGGCCGATTTAGTCATACCCGACGGCGCGGGTGTGGTTATCTATCTGGCCATGCGCGGTAAAAAACAACGGCGCTGCCCCGGGATAGAGTTGGCGGAGTCTTTAATCAAAGAGCTGGCCCGTGAAGGCGAATTAATCGCCTTTTACGGGGGTAAGCCCGGTGTGGCAGATTCGGCAGCCGAAAGATGGCGCAACAGTCTACCTACGATTTCTATTATTACTAGTCATGGTTATCTGTCCGAGGCGGAGGAGCAGAGATGGTTAGAAACCTTGAAAGAGAAGCAACCTCGTTTGATTCTGGTGGGTTTGGGTGTGCCCCGTCAGGAATATTGGATTAAAAATCACCGTCATCTCTGCCCTGAGACGATGTGGGTAGGTGTGGGCGGCAGTTTTGATGTTTGGTCGGGGAATGTAGAACGCGCTCCCAAGTTCTTCAGGGATAATCATTTAGAGTGGCTATACCGTCTGTATCAGGAGCCTTGGCGCTGGCGGAGGATGCTGGTTTTACCCGCCTTCTTCCTCCGCTCTTTTATCTATAGGGGATAGAGGTTATATATAACCCCTGAAAGCTACTCCCTCATATTGGTATCCCCAATCGGGATTAGCCAGCACTGTATCTTTCTCCTGTGTACTAGCGGTGAAAAAATGCCCCTTCGACTCTGCATTATAAAAGCGGAAAATATCCGTACCCTGGTTTGAACTAGCTCCGAAGGCGTAAAAGCCTACATCCTCGTATCGATAGCCCCAATCAGGATTAGCCAGGACTGTATCTTTCTCCGCCGCATTGATAGTGAAGAAGTGCCCCCGCGATACCGGGTTATAGAAACGATATACCGGGTTTAAATCTATTCCGGTAGTTACGGAATTTTTAAATCCTACTCCTTCGTACCGGTAGCCCCAATCGGGATTCGCCAAAACTGTATCTCTTTCCTGCGCGCTGGCGGTGAAAAAGTGCCCTTTCGATGCGGGATTATAAAAGCGGAAAAGTGGATCGATGGCGACTGTTAAGCCGAAAAGTTCGTAATCGTTATACCCAGCATCTGCATCTGACCAAACCGCGTTATTTCCCGAAAGAGATACGGCATTGGCAAGCCTCACCTGGCCGGGGGTGGTTAGCGCGGTTAAATTAGTTCCATCTGCATAAGAACCGTAAAGTATGCGTTCTTCGTTGGCATTAGTCCCGAAGCTAACTACTAAATTCCCTGAAATGTCGGGTTCGGAAAGCACGCTGCCATTATTGGGTATTTGTATATTTATTGTGTTATTCGTCGTTAAATTGTAGACCTGAACCGATTGGACGAGATCATTGCTAATGGATGTCTCTCGAAAAACTACATTATCCCCACTTATTTGCGGAGCTGATACGTTAATAGCTCTGTTACTGGTCAATTTTCTTCTATTGTTTCCAGAAGTGTTTATCGTCCATATATTATTAACTTCTTTATAGACGATATTGCTACCTGAAATATCAAAATCTGTTTTGACTACAGTAGAGGCTATAGTATAAGAAGAATTTGATTGAGATTGAATATTATATACTCCTATAACATTGTTGGTTCTGGTGTCTGCAAATGCTATATTATTACTATCTATAGCCGAATTTATTCCTGAACCTACTGGTAGATTTACATTGATCGGAGTCCCATTGGTATTTATTAATTTTAAAACGTTGGCACCTTGATCGTAGATTATCACTCTACTTCCTGAAATATCTACACCATATTCGGAGCTATTGGTAGTGGCTAAAGCCCTATTTTCGTTAGTAGATAAATCGTAAATATAAACATCTGATGAAGTATTACCTGGAGCCAAAGCAGGTTGGACGCTATAAAGTATTAAATTGCCAAAAATTTCAGGTCTCGCTTGCTCTTGAACATCGTTATTTGTAATCTGCCTGTACATTATTCTCACCCTAGAAGAATTAATTTTTTTCTATTTTAGATTAGCAAAAAATGTAATTATGTCTAATATTTTTTAGACGTTAATTATATACATACACTAAATTTTTAATAGTTACCTATTTCCTATCTAAAACATGTATTTAGTTTCTATTGAAAAATTTAGTATAAATAATTACATAAATCTAATTGTATTCATCGAAGACGTTTATGTCAAATAACTCGTTTGCTCTATCGATTGACGAAATAAGCCTTATATAGGGGAATTAAAGGGTTGTACCTCAACCTACTGCCTAAAAATCATTCAATCTCTTTTAAAATTAAATTTAAGTTTTCTCAAATTTTTGGTTGACCTTATTAATTAACCAATTTAATAAAGCTCCAGCCATCAGGATACCTATAGCCGGATTGAATAAAGGTTGCCATAACTTGAGCCAGAGATCGAAGCCAAGATTAATGCCCAGGTATTTACCGAGGATTCCAGCAGCAAACCAGGCAAACCCCGCCATGACTAAAAATACATCGAATACCAAGAGCCGATTTAACCAGAGTAAAAATTTTTCCTTCATTCCTCGATCGTATGTCCTACAGATAAAATAGCTTCTTTAACGGCTGATTCAGAGGCGTTCGTCTCCACCGTTACTAGTTTATCAGCCACATTCACCGAAACTCTAGCTTCGGGTTGTTGATTTTCGATCACCCTTGTGATCGTCCTAGCGCAAGCCTCACAGGCTATACTCGGCACCTTTAAAGTCAGGGTCATTTTTTCTACCTCGTCTGTTCCCACTCCAAACTAACACAAGGAAGAATCGATCGACACGAGCAAACTCAGTATTATTGCGGTGGCGGTGCAAACGCCTTCTCATTTACAAAACTATTTATACTCTTAATACATTCAGGAGCCTATAATGTCACAGTTTAGCAGTACTGATTTACCTTTCTACGAACAAGAGTATCATATTATGCTCTCAGCTCTGAAGAGGAGACTATCGGTCAAACTCATCGGCGAAGCAGGCAGCGGTAAAACCACCTTAGTAAAGCGAGTTCTTCAAAATCTCACAGGATACGATCGAGTGATCATCGCCTCATACGACGGCTCGGGAAAACAAACCCTCCTCTCGATAAGTAGACAATTAGGGCTTGCAGAGAATGTATCTTCTAATTGCGATCGATTAAAACAAAAAATCCTCGATTACCCTCATAGCTCAACCCTGATGGTATGCGATCACGCGCACCGTTGGCCCGCCTCTCTCCGCTACTGGCTGGAAATACTGCACGGTAAGGGAGTCACCTTAATCCTAGTGGCGATCGAAGACATGAAAAAAGACATTTTTCTTGAATTATTAAAAATAGAGCTGAAAGAAATCAACGAGAACCTGATCCGGGAACTGATGCTGAGAACTGCGATCGAAGAAGGATACCCCATCTCCGCCGATCAACTCGCCTATCTACAGAGCCTGTCTGGTAATAACCCTATGGTGGCCAAAAATCTGATCCAGGAAGCGAAAATGGGCCGCCATATCGAACAGGGCCCGCACAATCAATATATCAACGTCGCCCCCTTCATCAACGGAGTTCTTGCTGCTCTCGGTATCATCCGCTTCGTCGGGCTGGGATTAAACAATACATCCCTCTATATATTCGGGGGGATAGTGGTGATACTTTCCGTATCCCTGCGCTATGTAGGCATCGGCCTCAATCAATTCCAGAGTCGAAAACCTCTCGGTAAAAAGTAGTTGGAGGAGGACTTAAAAATGATGGCACCCACTCACGCGGCTATAGCGGTAGCGGGAACCACCCTATTCTTAGGTTCCCCTACGGAATTATCCATCGCCCTAGCCCTATTAGGCTCCCAATTACCCGATATAGATACGAGCAAAAGTTTCATCGGCAGAGTCTTTTATCCCGTCGCCCGTTACTTCGAGGAGCGTTATCCCCACCGTACCATCACCCACTCCCTACTCGCCACCGTTGCTGTAGCCGTCGTCTCGGCACCACTTCTCTTTTATACCAAACCCCTAACCTGGTTGGCTTTACCTCTAGCACACTTCCTATCCTGTCTCAGCGATACCTTTACTAAACAGGGGGTAGCTCTATTCTGGCCCTCCCCGGTGTGGGCGGTTTACGGCAGAAATCCCAATTTGAGACTCCGCACCGGTGGCCGGGCTGAGTATTGGGTTCTCATCTTCTTCTTTCTCTTATCTCTCTGGCTGATCAATCTCCATCAGGCGGGGGGGTTGCTACTCAACTTCAATCGTCTTCTGGGCATCAAAGAGGGCGTTTTCCATTTTTATAACCGTCACGGGCATGAACATCATATCTGGGTGGAGATTACCGGTAATAAGGTCAGCGATCGCTCTCCCGTCAACAGTCGTTTCTTCCTCATCGCTCAGGAGGGAGAAGAATTGATCGTCCAGGATAGAACTGGGGTTTATAAAACCGGGGAAAACCTGAGCATCGATCGCATTACCGCCGACACTGGGCGGGCGGGCAAAATTATTGAGCAGAGTATGGTACTCAAAGAAGACGATCTCATCTACTCCCTGGAATGGCTCCGACGAACCTATCCCTCGGGGGCTATCTATCTCAACGGCAGCATAGAAGTAGATGAACCCGAGGAAATTCTCCTAGCTATACCCCCCGGACAGTACCAGACTATCACTAAGCTCGATAACGCCGTCACCCTGAAACACTGCCCCCTGGAAACGGCGATCGCCATTCTCAAAGATCAGTACGCTTACGGCGTACTCCATTTAAAAATATTCGTCCCTAAACCGGAGTTGTAATATGAACAAGGTATGGAAAGTCTCCCTATTAACCCTCTGGGTATTGACTACAGTTTCACAGGCGCAGGAATTGCAACCGCAGCCGACTATCATTTCCCCTAACTCTCCCCGCGCTACGGAGCAATTGCCGCCCAGGTTTAATATCGAGCTGACGGTACAGGATCTGAACGAACTTAGGGTAAGGGAGGGGCAGAGACTAGTCGCCGGACAGGTGATCAGCGATCGCTCCCTGGAACGTCAACGCCTCGAAAGCGAAAAACGGCAAACTGTCAAGGCGATCGCCAAACTGGAAAGCACGCCGAAACCGACGCTCAAACTCGTCATCGTACCGAAAGAATTACCCCTCGCCTCCTTCGCCATCGAAGAAGCAGTGATCGCTCAAGCCGAGTTAAAATTTGCCCAGGCCCAGCGCAATTATAACAATGCCCTCTCCTTCGACCCTTTTATCAAGGGGAAAGCTAATCTCGATTTCGCCCGGGTGGAAATTGAACAGGCTTATCGCAATGTAGAGCTACAACAGAGAAAAATAGAAGCAATGCGTACCATAAAAGGATTGCCGCCGGAGGTATTGGAACACGAAACCGAAAAACTGAAACTCGAACGTAGCGAGTGGGAGAAAAAACAAGCCCAGTACGATTTTCGCGCCGCCGAATACAAACAATTACAACAGATGAGACAGCAAGAAATCGCCGAACTACAGAACAAACTCGAACAAGCCCGCGCCGAAGTCGAGTTAGCTCAAGCCAAACTCAGAAGTGCTAGAGAGCAACGCCGTCAGCTCGAATACGAACACGAGATCAACCTGGCTCGATACAACGAACAGGCGAATCAGAACGCTCTCGCCCTCTCCCAACAGAATCTAGAAAGAGATTTCAAGTTAAGCCAATTTCAGGAGCGATTGGCCGGCATCGAGCAGAAAATAGCTCAATTAGCCGTAGTTCGCTCTCCCTACACCGGCACCGTCAAACGAGTCAAAACCGTCGGTCAATCGGACAACACCATTCGCGTCATTCTTACCCTCATTCCCTCCTCACCATGAAACCCCTATAGACTACCATTTCAAAACCGCCGCCTCTATACCCTGCTCTCGCCGGATTTTTCCATCCTTCTCGAACCAATCGATAATCTGCTGATGGCTTAAATCCTCGATCGAGATTCCCGCGTCTTGGGCGATAATCTTCAACAACTTCTGAGAAGAAATTGTCAGACGAGCCAGGAACTTTTCAGGAGAAGTCAATAGAGCCTTATCCACATCGAGAGACTCATCCGGTGTCAAAAATTGAGGTTCATTCATGTATTTAATTTAAGTCAGAGAACGAGGTTGTATTAAATAGCCACAGCGATGCTCACCATTATTGAGCCAGTGGGTACGATCGATCTTACAATCTGGCAACACCAGAGCGAACATCTCTAACTCGTGGCCGCAGACACTCGGATAGGATTCAGCTACCTCCGAGATAGCGCAATGATGCTCCGCCAGTATATATTTCTCCCCATTATCCCCCTCATCGAGAGTATGTAACTCCGCCATATACCCCTCATCCTGACGAATCTGCACCAGACGGCTCACCCGCTCCTTTAAAGTCCCCGTACCGATGCGGTGATGATATTCTATCGCCTTACGTTGCCACTGTTTCCTTAGGATTTCCCCGAATTGTTCCTCTCCCACCGTTTCCACCAGAGTATCGAGGAAAGACAGGGCGAAATTATCGTAATCGTGAGGAAAGCGCGATCGACCCAGACGACTTAACTTATAGATATGTTGAGGCCTGCCCATACCATTCTGTACCGAATCATATTCTATCAACCCCGCTCCTTCGAGATCTTTCAGGTGTCGGCGGGTAGCTTGGGGGCTGATGTCAAAGGTTTCCGCTAAGTCTGCCGCTGTTGCTTGACCATTTTTCAGCAAATATTCCAGAAAATCCTGTTTTGTGGAAGTCGGTTGAGTTGTCGTCATGGAGTATTTACCAAGTTTTGGGAGTTGGGAGTTGGGAGTGCGCCGCTCGGTTGGGAGTTGGGAGTTGGGAGTTGGGAGTTGGGAGTTACTAAATCCCCAATTCCTAGCCCCTAATTCCTAATTCCTTTTACGGTACTCTAACAAAGGATGTACCGTTACTGCCCGAACGGGAATTTTTAACTTGTGACTAAAACAACACTTATGCTGTTATTCTAAACTATAATAGACTTAAGTAACAAACTTGTTGTTTAAGTCTGCTTCTGCCATCTTTCGCCGGGCAATCAAGTCTAAAACTAAGAGAGAACACTAAAAACTAATGAGCGCTTCTACAGTAAAAAGCTTAGTCAACCAACCCTATAAATACGGATTCGTCACCGACATCGAATCGGAAACCATCCCTCGCGGACTCAATGAGGACATCATTCGCCTGATTTCGGCTAAGAAAAACGAACCGGAATTTATGTTAGAGTTTCGCCTCAAAGCTTACGCCCAATGGCAGAAGATGACGGAACCGGACTGGCCCCACGTATCCTACCCCCCCATCGATTATCAGAATATAATTTATTACTCGGCACCAAAGCAAAAGAAAGAAAAGCTTAACAGTCTTGAAGAAGTAGATCCCACTTTAATCGAAACCTTTGAGAAACTAGGTATCCCCCTATCGGAGCAGAAAAGACTCTCTAACGTAGCCGTAGACGCTATCTTTGACAGCGTTTCCATCGCCACCACCTTTAAAGAGAAATTAGCTAAAGAAGGTGTCATCTTCTGCTCCATCTCCGAAGCTCTACAGGAACACCCAGAGTTAGTGCAAAAGTATTTAGGTAGCGTTGTCCCAGTAGCAGATAATTACTTTGCCGCGCTCAACTCCGCCGTCTTCAGCGATGGCTCTTTCGTCTTCATCCCCAAAGGTGTAACCTGCCCGATGGAACTATCTACCTATTTCCGCATCAACAACGGCGATACTGGGCAATTTGAAAGAACTTTGATCGTGGCCGAAGAAGGAGCATCGGTAAGCTATCTAGAGGGTTGCACCGCTCCTATGTACGATAGCAACCAACTACACGCGGCTGTAGTGGAATTAGTCGCCCTAGACAACGCCGATATTAAATATTCTACGGTTCAGAATTGGTACGCTGGAGATGAAAACGGTAAGGGCGGTATTTATAATTTCGTCACCAAACGGGGATTATGTAAGGGTGTCAACTCGAAAATCTCTTGGACACAGGTGGAAACCGGCTCCGCCATTACCTGGAAATATCCCAGTTGCGTGTTAGTAGGTGATAACTCCGTAGGTGAATTTTATTCGATCGCCCTCACCAACAACAAGCAGCAAGCCGACACCGGCACCAAAATGATCCACATCGGCAGAAACACCCGCAGCACCATCATTTCTAAAGGTATCTCCGCTGGTAACTCACAAAATAGCTATCGCGGTTTAGTGAAAATCGGCCCGAAAGCCGCCGGGGCCCGTAACTACTCCCAGTGCGACTCAATGTTAATCGGAGATAACGCCGAAGCTAATACTTTCCCCTATATTCAAGTAGACAACAATAAGGGTAAAGTAGAACACGAAGCATCCACCTCAAAAATCGGTGAAGACCAATTATTTTACTTCGCTCAGAGAGGCATATCGGAAGAAGACGCGGTTTCTATGTTAGTCAGTGGTTTCTGTAAGGATGTACTGAGTAAATTACCGATGGAATTTGCCGCCGAAGCTGACAAACTTCTCAGTCTCAAACTAGAAGGAACTGTCGGCTAATAATCATCATTAATAAAGGCTTAAATAGAAATGAGTGACGTAATTTTATCAGTTAAGAATCTTACCGCTAATGTAGACGGTACTCCCATTCTCAAGGGAGTGAATTTAGAAATTAAAGCAGGAGAAATCCACGCCATCATGGGGCGCAACGGTTCAGGAAAAAGTACCTTTTCTAAAGTATTGACCGGACACCCAGATTATGAAGTAACCGGCGGCGAAGTTATCTATAAAGGCGAGAACCTGTTAGAAAAAGAACCCCACGAGCGATCTTTAGACGGTATCTTCTTAGCCTTCCAATATCCCCTAGAAATCCCTGGCGTGAGTAATCTCGACTTTTTAAGAGTTGCCTACAATGCCCGTCAGAAATATCTCGGAAAAGAAGAAGTAGATAGCTTCGACTTTGAAGAAATAGTCGAAGAAAAACTAGGCATCGTGCAGATGAATCCCAGCTTTTTAGGTAGGAGTTTAAACGAGGGATTTTCTGGAGGGGAGAAGAAACGGAATGAAATCCTACAGATGGCCCTATTAGAACCCACTCTAGGCATACTCGATGAAATCGACTCCGGTTTAGACATCGACGCGCTAAAAATAGTCGCTCAGGGAGTCAACCAATTAACCACACCGGAAAATGCCTTTTTATTAATTACCCACTACCAACGTTTACTAGACTATATTCAACCCAATTACGTTCATGTGATGTACGACGGGAGAATAGTTAAAACCGGCGGTAAAGAATTAGCCCTAGAACTAGAACAGAAAGGCTACGACTTTTTAGACGAACAAGTATTAGCGGAAGTAGGATAAATGAGTACAGCAATAGTAGAAAAAGCAGGGGCAGATACCTACTTAAACGAATTAATTCATTCTGGGATGGAAATTTTTACCGACTCGGAATTGATTCAAGACATCCGCAGCCAGGCTGTGAGCAAATTAACCTCTGCTCGATTACCCGACAATAAAGATGAGGAGTGGCGATTCACCGATTTGAGCCAACTTTTCGAGATTAAATTCACCCCCGCTCAGCGCCTCGCGGTGAGCGACGTAGCCGAGTTTATTTTGAAAGAGGCCAAACACAGCAGATTAGTTTTTGTTAACGGTATCTACGCCCCCGATTTATCCGATGTATCCGGTTTACCGAGCGGCGTTTACGCGGGTAATCTAGCAGGATTATCCGACTCGCTCAAACAAAAGATAGTTAAGTATCTCGCCCATACCGATGAGGAAGTGTTTACCCTGCTCAACGGGGCTGGTTTACAGGATATGGCTATCATCTGGGCGGGGCCCGATGTGGTGGTAGAGATACCAATACACCTGCTCTATCTGTCCGTGGCGGAAGAGAAAGCGATTATTTCTAGGCCCAGAAGTTTAGTCATCGCTTCCCCTGGAGCAAATATATCGATAATCGAGTATTTTGGCGCTCAATCGGCCCATTGTTCCGATGCCCGGCAGAATAAACCCTACTGGACTAACGCTGTGACGGATATAAGGCTTGGAGACAATGCCTCTCTAGAACATACTCGGGTGCAGAGAGAATCAGGCGACGGCTATCATATCGGCAAGAGTACGATCGAACAAGCCCGCAACAGTCGCTATAGCTGTCACGAGATCAACCTGGGCGCGAAACTGAGCCGCCATACCCTGCACGTCCATCAGAGGGGCGAAAATACTGAAACCAATCTCAACGGCTTAACTCTCATCGGCAATACTCAAGTATCCGACACTCATACCGCCATCTACTTAAATCATCCTCAGGGTACAACCAATCAACTACATAAATGTATCCTCGATGACCGAGGCCAGGCTGTATTTAACGGTAAAGTATATGTACCCAAAGCGGCCCAATTAACCAACGCGGCCCAATTGAATCGGAATTTATTACTATCCCCGAAAGCAAGGATAAATACTAAACCCGAATTACAAATTACGGCCGATAATGTAAAATGTTCACACGGAGCTACTGTCAGTCAACTAGAAGCCGATGAGGTTTTTTATCTACGCAGTCGGGGCTTAACCGAAGATGATGCCCGTCATCTTCTCATCGATGCCTTCGCCGCCGAAATATTAGATAAGCTACCATACCCGTCTTTACGTCAGAGACTGAATCAATGTCTCTCCTGTCGGACAATTGATTAACGAATAAGACTCAGTTATTGAGATTCCCCTCGTCTTGATAACTGAGACGGTGAATAATGGAAAAACACAACTCAATATGACGATTATTCAAGAAAAAACACTAGGTGCGAAAGTTCGTTCCGATTTCCCCATCCTGAATCAGGAAGTACACGGCAAGCCGCTGATTTACTTCGATAGTGCCGCTACATCTCAAAAACCGGTAGCGGTTTTAGAAACTATGCGCCGCTATTACGAACAGGATAACGCCAACGTTCACCGAGGGGCACACAGTTTAAGTGTGAGAGCCACAGAAGCTTACGAAGCTACGAGGGACAAATTAGCCGCCTTCATCAACGCGGCTTCCCGTCAAGAAATAATCTTCACCCGCAACGCCACGGAAGCGATTAACCTCGTCGCCTACAGCTGGGCGTTAAATACCTTAAAGCCGGGGGATGAAATAATAACCTCCGTCATGGAGCATCACAGTAATTTAGTGCCCTGGCGCATCATTGCCCAAAAAACCGGCGCGGAAATCAAATACATCGGCCTGACTCCGCAAGAAACTCTCGATATGGAAGAGTACAAAAATTTACTCTCCGAGAAAACTAAATTGGTAGCCTTGGTTTACGTTTCCAACACTCTTGGGTGTATCAATCCCGTAGAAGAAATATCCACACTCGCCCACGAAGTAGGCGCGAAAGTATTAATCGATGCCTGTCAAGCTGCGCCCCACCTACCATTAGACGTACAGAAAATAGGATGCGATTGGTTGGTAGCGAGTGGACATAAAATGTGTGCTCCCACCGGTATCGGTTTTCTCTACGGCAAGTTAGATTTACTGTTAGAAATGCCCCCCTTCTTCGGCGGCGGCGAGATGATTTCAGAGGTATATCTAGATCATTTCACCTGTGCCGAATTGCCCCATAAATTCGAGGCTGGTACTCCCGCTATCGCCGAAGCGATCGCACTGGGGGCCGCGATTGACTATTTAACCGGTATAGGCATGGAAAATATCCACGCCTACGAGGAAGAATTAACCGGCTACCTGTTTAAGAAACTGGGTGAGATACCGGGTTTGAGAATCTACGGCCCGAAACCGGATGCAGAAGGCAGAGGCAGGGCAGCGTTAGCCTCTTTTAACGTGGAGAATATTCACGAATCCGATTTAGCTACCTTATTAGATCATGAAGGTATAGCGATTCGCTCTGGCAGTCACTGCACCCAACCCCTACACCGTTTATTCGGTACGGAGGGCAGTGCGAGAGCGAGTTTATATTTCTACAATACCCGCGATGAGATCGATAAATTCGTCACAGCTCTTAAAGATACGATCGACTTTTTTAATTCGGTGATGGATTAAGAGCCGGTTTAAATCTTGACTATTAGACCCGACCGTAATTATGATCACGATCGGGTTTTTGCTATTAGTGAGCTAAATAACAGCGGGAATATTAAAGTTAACGTTTTGAGTATTCAACCCACCTAAAGCGAAGTTATTTTCATAGAGAGAAATATCGCCATTGAGTAATTTATCCGAGCGATTGATTAGCGGGCCAAGACCGGCGCTTGCACTACCTAAACTAATTTCTTTTTCTTTCCATACAACTACAGGATAACGAATCCCCCAGCTACCTTTCCTCCACTCGATATCAGGATAAGAAATTTTTTGTGAGATTTCCCCTTTAACAGAACCTTCTAAAGCTCGAAGATAACTATTAACATCATAGCCAAGACTGGTTTTATTGCTGAGATTAGCGCCAAGATTGAGGCTAGCGGTGAAATCTAAAGAATCACCAATTCCATCAGGAACAGTCAAAGTTAGATCATCTCCGACTTTAAAATTATAACTCTGCCCATTTTCCAAAGTTAATTGCCCAGTTAAATTATCTGCCGATAATCCTAGGTTTTGTTTTAAGGATAAATTAGCGTTGAGATCTAGGTCTAAAATATTATAACTGGCGCTAACTTTTGTTAAAGGTGCTGGACTGAAACTAAAGCTACCTTGCATATTCGGAACAGGTACACCGACAGCCCGCAATACATCCGTGAGAATTTTATCTACATTTAAAGATGATTGTAGGAAATTATCACTAACTTGGGTGGCTAAAACCCCATCATTAGCATTGTCGCTAGTGTTTATATTAGGAGAGCGTAAGTCAAATTTACCGTAGGAGCCAAGCTTATATTTATAATCGATCTGATTGGAATTGAGATTGACAAGATTGGCTTTGCCATCAAAACCCGCTGAAAATAAATTGAGGTTACTACCACCTAAAAATGCCTGTGCAGAAGCATTAAGCTTGAACATGCCATCGAGACTATAAGAAGCATTGGGACTGGTGGTAGAAAAACTAGCACTCTTATCAAGAGAAAATCCTGATTTAATCGTGATAATATCTCCTGATTTAACTTTTTTGGGCAAATCTAACCAAAAATTAATCGGCAAAGAAGCATTAAGTCCACCACCATTGATTTGTAAATTCGATTGTAACCCTACTTTCCCCTGACTCGAACCTCTTACACCTAAGGATTTACCCAACAAACTAACGCTTTTTTCGTCGGATATATTCCATTCTGCTCCGAGAAAGCGATTATCACTAAAAACAATTTGAGAACCAGGCTTCAAAACACTTTGCCCCGTGGTGGCAAAGTTCAAATTAAATTGATTTCTTTGAACACTGTTGATTTCGATGGCTTCGGCTCTGACATTATCGCCTTCATTGAGTTCTCGAACAGAGTTATTAGAGTCGCTTTGATAGAGCAGATAATAACTACCCGCATCTAAATTATTAGGTATGGTAATTTCTTGAGAAAAAGCACGAGAAGCATTTGCCCCTAACGACTGTTGTGCTGAAGCAGATAACAAGAGATCGCTGCTATCAATCACACCATCTTTAGATATGTATATGTTAGTTTGATAAGCCTTAGTCGGTAGCAGTGATTGGTTAGTTTCCGTGAAACTAACTGTATACTTCCCTCCTGAAGAAACGATGTCAGGGGCTGTACTATCGCTGATAGCAAGGTTAGGTAAAGTGATGCTGATCGGTTTTGCCGCGATATTGTTATTTTCGTCGGTTTCAGCAATCTTTTTCTCACTATCTACTTCGTAGATTAAATAATAATTGCCTGTAGAAATATTAGAAGGTAAAGTTAAAGGTAAATCAACTCTTTTGTATGATTGCAATCCGCCGATCAATGGTTCATTTACCGCGCCCAGATTTATGTCACTACTATCAAGGGTCGCGTCTTGAGATAAATAAAACTTGGTGGTGGAAGGATCAACAATACTTAAATATGGGATTGATAACCATCCAGATTTGATCATCCTACTTGGAACCGGATTGGTCAAAGTATAGTTAACAGAAATCACACCACCTAACTCGGCTACATCTGGCGCTGAATAATTGTTAATTGTCAAGTCAGGGATTATTCTGGGAAATGTGGAAACCATAGTTACACCTCATTTGTTTAAGAACCGCTCTATAGCGTTTCTACCTGGTTTGAGATACAGTTAACTTATGCTTGATAACCCTTATAGGCTATAGTGGTACCTCATCAGCTCAAGAAGCGCTATAATTATTTCTTATTACTATAATTATTAGATTAAATTTAGCTAAACTTAAAAGCAATACTGGAAAAGGCAAATGTGATTTCACTTTTCAGAAATGTTGCTGTTTTGGTAGTGTTTTTAAGTAACTATAGAAACCACAAAGCCCTCATACGAAATCCGCTTATCATACCCTCCTTGACAAAGAAGTGATCAGTGGATAGTGGATAGTCGCTCTCGCTACTGGTCACTCGCCACTCGCCACTAATCACTCTCTCTATAAGTAGTCTTTGACAACAGGATTTAGTATCACTTTGAGAATAATCTAAATATAGCTGCGGATGCGTTCAAACTATTCTCGGCGGTAGATATGAGGAGCTGGCGCACCTGGCCATCAGTTAAGTCAGGATTAGCACTCAACATCAGCGCCACCACACCCGCCACATGAGGGGTAGCCATCGATGTCCCGCTCTTGAAACCGTATGAACCTTTCGGGTTAGTCGAATAAATACTGACTCCAGGGGCAGTAACATAGGGAACCTCTACCGTACCGGCTCGATTAGACCAGGTCGCTAAAATATTAGACGAAGTAACCGCACCCACTGCTATGCCCCGGGTTTGCGCGTAGGAAGAAGGATAATTAGTCAGCATCGTCGGCCTTCCCGAATTACCCGCAGCCATAACCACGATCGCGCCCCGACTGCCAGCATATTCAACCGCCTCGCGTAACTCCTGCACGTCCTTATCCCCTCCCAAACTGATGTTGATTACCCGTGCCCCGTTATCTACGGCGTAGCGCACCCCCTTAGCTACATTCTTTTCATTCCCATTCCCCCAGTCGTCCACCACCTTCACGGGCATGATCTTGGCGTTATAAGCGATTCCCGTCACGCCGAAGTCATTATTAGCCGCCGCGATCGTTCCCGCTACGTGGGTGCCGTGACTATGTATATCGATCGTATTATTATTATTCCCGTCGAAATTCCAGCCGTAAACGTCATCGACGAAACCGTTACCGTCATCATCGATCCCGTTGCCGTTAATTTCACCGGTGTTAGTCCAAATATTAGCCTCTAAATCGGGATGGGTTCGATCGACTCCCGTATCCAATACCGCCACGATTACCCCCTGCCCGGTATAGCCCCTCGCCCAAACCTCGGGAGCATTTACTAGATCGGCTCCCCAATTCTTACCCCCCAAATTAGTTACATTGGGGAAAGTCGTTAGTTTAAGGGCGCTCGCCACCGCCTCAGCCGCATTGACTAAACCGTAACCGTTAACATTACTGAAAGGCCCCGATTCGATGACGGTTAGCGGCCTAACCATCGTATTATCGGCCTCATTGCTTTCCGAGAGAATATTCTGCGAGTCTACTTTTAAGATGAGATAGTAATTTCCCGCCCCTACGCTACTGCCTATAAATGCCGAATTATTCCCCGATAACTCTTGCCCCCTGGCGAGTAAAGCAGTCGAATTATCTTGTAGCTTAATATCGCTAGAGTCTAAGCTAATATCCCGAGATAGGTATAAAGATGTGGTTAGGATATTTTTACTATCCGCCGTTCCTATATTCTTCACCTTATAAGCATAATCAAGAAAATTTGCCCTCTTAACGCTATTCGCCGCCGTCAAACTAGAAATCGTTAAATTCGGGATATTAATCTTGATCCCGTCAGTGATGAGGTTGTTATTTTCGTCGTTCTCCCCAATTCTCCCATCGTTATCAGCTTGCATCAACAGGTACATATCCCCCCCCGAGAAGTTGGCCCAACCGGGATTAATCCACAGCGATACCGTTTCGTTCGAGGATTTTCCCGCATCTAAACTATTAACCGCGTCGAATCCTAACGTAAAATCAGAATTATCTATAGTTGTATCTCGGGATAAGTAAAAACGGGTACGGCTTGCGGCTGCGGTTGCGGTGCCCTGATTCTTTATCGTGTAGGTGAAGTTAAGACGCTCGCCCGTAGCGCTCTCCTCTCCTAAACCCGTTATATTCGTGATGATCAGATCGGGTTTCGTGACCGTAATCGGCAGAGACGCTATATTATTATTCTCTTCGCTTTCTATTACTTGATTATAATTATCCCCTCGGGCGATTATATAGTAATTACCCGGGGCTAAAGTGTTATTGAGCTTTAAGGTAATCGTCTCCCTCAGGAAACTTTTTTGATTGACTGCACCCACTGCATCGAGTCCTAAAAAAGTATCCGTACTCTGAAAAAGAGAATCTTTAGACAGATAAAAAGAAGTGTAATTGCTTCTCGCGTTTAAATTTCCCTGATTTTCTACAGTATAATCAATCTTGACTGTACCACCCGCTATCACCATTAAAGGATCTGTTAAACCTCTTAAATCTCTCACCACTAAATCGGCTGCGGGGGCTATAACTGAAGATTGCCGCATCAACGATGGAGATAAAACCACATTCTGGCTGAATTTATCGCCAGTGCTATCGAAAAAAGAGTGTAGAGAATTACTATTACTAATATCTAAATTATCGCTTGTAAACATTATGAAGTTTTCCTTGATCAGGTATTAACAGGAACGCATAATTTAGTTAATATTACCATCTAATTATCAAGCTGTGATCATACTTAAAATTAAGTTATAAAAAATTAATTTTAATCATTTTATTCCATCCAGAATATCATTAAAAATTATTTCAGAAACGAATATTTGTAGGGTAATTAAAAGTGGTACGGCGAGGAATAAACCTAAAAACCCGAAAAAATTGGCAAAAAACAACTGAGCGAGCAGAACAAATCCAGGCAACAGCGGAATCGTTCTAATCGCTAAACTCGGATGGGGTGGGTGACGATCGATGTAACCGATAACCGCGTAAATGGCAATATATAACAATAATACCGCCAGGAGTTGATCCGGTTTTTCTAGAACCGCTATGCCCAAAGGAATGATCACGCTCAACATCAGTCCGATATTGGGAATGAAGGTTAATAAAGCGGAAATCACCGCCTGGGTGAAAGCGAGGGGTATTCCCAAACAGAATAAACCCATCCAACTTAGTAAAAGGACGATCGAACTGTGGAAGAGAACCCCCTTCAACCATCCGTGCAGGGAGCGATCGCACTTTAAGATAATTTCCCTTGCCCGTTCACGGTAAAAAGAAGGAAACAAGCGTATTAAAACATCGTAATAGGCCCCGGGATCGAGGAAAATCATCAAGGCGAGAGCGAGCAATAGTAACAACCCTAGGAGTATACCGAAGGAGCTATAAAATACACTTAAGCCCTTCCCCGCAACCTGATTGAGCAGGGGCTGTAATTCCCTGAGCAAGGTTTTCGTGTCTGGGAGGGATTGTAAGATATTCCAATCGAACTTGTAAGTAAGGCCTTCGATAAAATTATCGATAACTGTTCCTAATCTGTCCAAACCCAAAGGGAGGACGATGGTTAACTGTTGAAACTGCTTAATAAAAGAAGGAATGATTAGGGAGAAGCTACTGAGTAAGATAACCAGTAATAAACCAATACAGATGATAACTCCTCTCTTGCGAGCTATCCCTTGCTTTTCTAGCCAGGATACAAAAATATTAAGAGTATCGGCCAGGATGATAGCCAGAAATAAGAGTAATAATAGCTTCCTGATCTGCCAGAGAACCCATAAACAGATCAATAGTACTACCAAACCCAAAGCAGAGGGAAAATTCATCCACCACTCTCGATCTTTTTAAACCCTCGTAGCCATAAAAGCACGGTCATGATCGCGGGAACCACTAACACCCCCAATAGAGCGTTAAAATTATCGGCCTGAATAGGGAGTAAGGGGCCGATGTATTTAATCCCGTAAGAGATCGAAACCGATAGTACCAATAATTTTAATAGCAATCCCATCTCTTACTTACTTCTCCCCAGGGGTAAAAATATCGTCAATACCTCTCCCTCTCTCGGTTTCTGCCGGACGATGAATTTACCGCCTAGTACCTGAAAAAGATTTTTCGTGACGTTCATATTTAAACTCAAACTCCCCGTCTCCGGTTGAAACATCAATACCTGCCCTAAAGCCTTTAAACCACCGATCTCATCGGCCGAGTGGGATTGAAACTGCAATTTCAACTGGTTTCCCGCCGTCGATACCTGTAACCGAACTTTACCACCCGCCGGTACGGTACGGGTACACTTTTCGATAACTCCCGTCAGCATCTGATCCAGCATACAAGGATCGCTGATTACCTGCGGCAATTTCTTCGGTAAGATCACGTCGAGATCCACGTTCCTCCTCTTCGCCTGTTTCTGCCACCTTGGTATATTGTGGCTCAACACACTGTCTAAAGCGATCGGCACCAGTTGAATCGGTCGATCGGTCGCCGGTTTGATACCCAATTCCGCAGCCCGGAAGATCAACTCCATCCGCTCGATCTGCTCTGTACATTCTAGATCGATCGTCTCCAGATATTTATTCACCGCCTCGCCCAATTTCATCCGTTTTAATAATAACCGCGTAATCGTCCGGATTGTCGTCAGGGGGGTACGAATTTCGTGAGTCAAAGCCTTCAATAATTCTAGATCTATCCCGTCTGCTTCTTCCACCTCCTCATCAGGTTTCTCTTCCATCACCACCGGCGCTTTTTTCCTCTCCACCGGCGGCAGACTCGGTAAATTCTTCAACAGTTGTTGACCGAACCGATTCACCAGCCGATAGTCAGGAACCACGCCCCCCCAAGCCTCTATCTGTTTATCGATAGCGTGTAACTGTGGGTGTTTAGTCGCCGCCAATCTCTGCCGCAATATCTCCCAACCCTGGGCCACTACCTCCGGTTCAAAGGAAAAATGAAACGCCGGTAAACCCCAATCGTCGTCGCCCAAAACCATCAACAGAGAAAAGTCCGATGTGTATAATAAACAGAACTTTTCATTGTTCAACTCGTCCTGCGGCAATAGGGGTAACTCCACGATGTCATCGCCGCTGAAGTCTTCCTTGATCTCTTCCTTACTCGGTAATTGAAAACCTAGCCACTTTAATTGTTTCCAGACTTTCGGGGTGAATATCCCGATGCGTAATTTCTCTATTATCCCCGGATTGACTAATAGCTGTGTGGGAGCGCACAACATCAAACCCCGCTCCCCAAATGGCAAATCTGACTTTAATAAATGCTCTAGGGCGGCGATCGCGCCGAACCATTCTCCTTCCGCTTTCTCTTGTAACCGGTTTACCAACTCTCCCATTCTGGTACAGTCTATCTCACCTACGGGAGAGTCATTCGACTCCGCCACGGTTTGCCGGAATATTTCACTTAGTTTATGTGGGGACACATTCAACACGACCATTTTTAAATCTGTCTTCCTCTGCTCTATCCTTGCATACTACCCGGTTTTTTCTTCTTTTTATAGTAGTAAAACCGAACTTTTCTCCTAGAGGTATCCGCAAACTTTTATGGCTCTGTTATATCCTAGGATATAAGTGTCAAAATATTTAAGGATAAACTATGGCTGGTCTTGGTGATTTAGTCCAGAAAGCAGTTTTTCTCGGTATGGGTATCGCTAGTTATGCCGCTGAAAAAGCCGGTACTAATTTACAAGAGTTACGCGCCCAAGCTCAAAAAGTCGCTGACGAAATGATCGCTAGGGGCGAAATGAATGGGGCAGAAGCTCGTAAATATGTCGATGACCTACTTAAACAGGCTCAACAAGAAAGCGTCTCACCCCCCGATAATCCTAGTCCTAATAACCAAGAACCCCGACGCATCGAAATCGTTGAAGATGAATCGGATTCTACCCCCGCAGAAGCCGATATTTTAAAGAATAAGGTTCAAGAATTACAAGAGCAATTACGCAAACTACAACAGGATCAGTAAGATGGACGATTGGCAAAAAGATTTATGGCGCAGTATTGAATCTTTCGGTGATACTGTGGAAGGTTTTCTTCAAGATGTGGAGGACTCGATCGAACGAATCGGCAACGAAGTTATTAACGATTTACAAGAGACTTTTAATACCGTCTTCGGCCCTGGTACTGAATGGGATTCTTTTCTTGAAAATCCTCCTTTTATCAACGAATTAGAAGAACTGTTCGGAGAGATTTTCCCTCCTACCGAATATGATGGTTCTTCCCCCTTCGATTTCTACCCCGATAATTTTATCAACCCTAAAGTTAATCCCTCCGCCTCTTTCCATCCCGCCTGTATCGGTTGCTCCTATTATCACGGCAGAGTTTACGAGGGATCTCTCTTGGTTTGCGCCATGCACCCCTATGGTTGGGACGGCGATTCTTGCCCCGATTCTTCTCTTAATACCTCTAACTGAATTAAAAGGGATTTAGCCTGACGCTAAATCCCTTTTTTTCTTCTTATTCAACTTTTCTTTCGTGATAAGGTTCTGCTTGATACGGTTGGTTTCCTACTTTGGGATAGTCATCTTTGTCGGGACTGAAAACCCGGATGAAGGCTTCTGATAAATATCTCACCATCTCTTCTATTTTTTTCATCATATCTCTTACCTCTCTATTTTATTTCTATTCCAGATAACCAGAAAAATTCTTTTCCTTGATCCCTCTGTCTTTATTATCTCTACAATTTCTTTTCTCCTCTTCTCTTCTCTATAATTTTTCAATAATCTTTGCAATTCTTCGTCTGTTTCTTACTTTGAATTAATTTTTATTATTGGTTGCGCCTATAGAGAGTAGAAGTGTTATTATATATGTGTGAGTCGCTTGTGGCTGACACCCCCAAGGGGTTAATATAACCATATTTTGGTACATTCTACCATAATATATGAAAAAGATAGCCTTATTCGGGACGAGTGCCGATCCCCCAACAGCAGGACATCAAGAGATACTAAGAGAATTAAAAGACAGATACGATTTGGTGGGGGTGTGGGCGGCGGACAACCCCTATAAGAAGCATGGAACAGAGTTGAAGCACCGAATGAAGATGTTAGAACTATTAATAGGGGAGATAGAAGGGGGAGAAGAGAAGATATATGTAGGGGAAGAATTGAGCGATCGCCGAACTTTGCTCAGCATGGAGAAAGCGAAAAAGAAGTGGGGGGAAGAGAACGACTATACAGTGGTGATAGGAGCGGACTTAGTAGGGCAGATAAAGAGCTGGTATAGAGTGGAAGAGTTATTCCAAAGGGGAAAACTATTAATAGTACCGAGAGCGGATTATAAAATCGATCGCGCTCAATTAGAGGAAATAGAGAAACTGGGGGCCAGGTACGAGATAGCCTCGATAGAAGGGCCGAGAATATCATCGAGCGAGTATAGGAACCAGGGTAATCAGGCGATGCTGACGAAATCAGTTCGAGAATATATAGAGCGAGCGAAATTATATCTATGAGTAAGGATAATGGGGCAGGGATAAAACTAGCGAACTTTAAAGTAGGAGTGGATAACGCCATCTTCTGCGTTGACTTAGAAAGATATAGATTGTTAATTTTACTGGTAAAAAGAGGAGAAGAACCCTTTATCAACAGGTGGAGTTTACCCGGCACCTTGGTTAGAGAGGGGGAGTCATTAGAATCGGCGGCTTACCGAATTCTAGCGGAGAAAATCAGCGTTAAAAATCTCTATCTGGAGCAACTATACACCTTCGGTGGCCCGAACCGAGATCCCAGGGAATCCCCCGATATATACGGAGTGCGTTATCTATCGGTGAGTTACTTCGCCCTGGTGCGATATGAAGAAGCGCAATTGATCTTAGAGAACAGTAAACAAATAGCCTGGTATGAAGTGGAAAAAGTCCCCGAGCTGGCATTCGATCACAATCAGATTTTAGAGTACGGTTATCAAAGATTGAAGAACAAATTAGCCTATAGTCCGATCGCCTTCGACGTACTGCCAGAACTTTTTACCCTACACGATCTCTATCAACTATACGAAACAGTTTTAGGAGTTAATTTCTGTGATTACTCCAACTTTAGAAACCGATTGTTAAAACTGGGATTCTTACAGAATTCTAAAATAAAAATATCTAAAGGAGCCGGTAGACCCGCCAACCTATATAAATTTTCTCCCACTGCTTTCGCCCCCCTAAAAGACTATCCCCTAGTATTTCTGTAAAAATATATGAAAATTGCCATAGGCCAGCTCAACGCCAGAATAGGAGATCTCGAACATAACGCTCAACAGATTTTAGCCATAGCCAAATCAGCATATCAGCGGGGAGCGAACCTTTTATTAACCCCCGAATTATCTCTCTGCGGCTACCCGCCTAAAGACCTACTGCTCAATCCTAACTTTATAGAGAGAAGCCAAGACAAATTACAACAACTCCGTCAAAACTTGCCCCCCGAATTAGCGGTGATGGTCGGTACTTCTTACAGTAATCCCGATAGTATAGTCCGAGGAGAAAAACCCCTATTTAACAGCGTAGCTTTAATTTACGGTGGGGAAATAAAACAAATCTTTCATAAAAGATTATTACCTACCTATGACGTTTTTGACGAAGACCGTTACTTTGCCTCGGGTAAAGAAAGTCATTACTTTATCTTAGAAGGTTTAAAAATAGGGGTTAGTATTTGTGAGGATTTATGGAATCAAGAGGAATTTTGGGGTAAGCGTCAATATGAAGTCAATCCCATTGCCGACTTAGCCCGGTTAGGAGTAGACATAATCGTTAACCTATCAGCTTCTCCCTATACGGTAAGAAAACAGATAACTAGAGAAGCGATGTTGAGTTACAGTATCAACACTCACCGCATACCGATTATCTACGTTAATCAAATAGGCGGTAATGACGATCTTATCTTTGACGGTCATAGCGTCGCCTTCAACCGCAAAGGAGAAATTATCTCCCGTCTACCCGGATTCAATCCTGACTTAGAGATAGTAGAATACTCCGGCGAAGAAAAAGACTTAGTAAAAAGCCAGATATATCCCCTTGCCGAAGACGAAGACGAGGAGATTTATCAAGCCCTAGTTTTAGGGGTGAAGGACTACGCTGATAAATGCGGCTTTAAGAAAATCGTTTTAGGATTGAGCGGAGGTATAGACTCGGCTTTAGTAGCGGCGATTTCCGTTTCGGCTCTGGGCAAAGAAAATGTATTCGGGGTATTAATGCCCTCTCCCTATAGTTCCGACCATTCCGTTAGTGATGCTCTACAATTGGGGCAGAATTTAGGTATCCAGTGTCAGAAAATCCCCATCGGGGGGGTGATGAGCGCCTACGATGAAACCTTAGCGCCTCTGTTTACCGGCACTGGTTTCGGGATAGCGGAAGAGAATATTCAATCGAGGATTAGGGGTACACTACTGATGGCTATAGCCAATAAATTTGGTTATCTCCTCGTTTCCACTGGTAATAAATCTGAGATGGCGGTGGGTTACTGCACCCTGTATGGCGATATGAATGGAGGTTTAGCCGTTATAGCCGACGTACCAAAAATGAGGGTTTATTCCCTCTGCCGGTGGCTCAATAGACAAGGGGAGATAATACCGCAGAATATTATCGATAAGCCTCCGAGTGCCGAGTTAAAACCCGGTCAACTCGATCAAGACTCGTTACCCCCCTATGAGATATTAGATGACATACTCGATCGCTTGATCCACCAACACCAATCACCCCAAGAAGTAACCGCCGCCGGTTTCGATGCCGATACGGTTCACAAAGTCTTTAAACTGCTCAAGAACGCCGAATTTAAGCGTAAGCAGGCACCCCCGGGATTGAAGATAACCGATCGAGCCTTCGGCACCGGTTGGCGGATGCCCATAGCGAGCAGATGGGGGTAATTATGAGAATTCTATTAGTCGAAGATGATACCCGTATCGCCGGTGCCTTAGCGGAAACGTTGCGCGATCGTCAATATCAAGTAGACTTGGCGGAAGACGGGGAAAGTGGCTGGAACTACCTGCAAAGCATCACCTATGATGTCATTCTCTTAGATGTCATGTTACCTAAACTCGATGGTATTCAACTCTGTCAACGTCTGCGACAAAAAGGGATACAAACACCTGTATTAATGTTAACAGCGCGGGATAGCAGTAACGATAAAGTCATGGGGCTAGATGCGGGAGCCGATGATTATGTGATTAAACCCTTCGATCTCGCTGAACTAGCTGCCCGTATTCGCGCCTTATTGCGAAGGGGAAACACCACCGCGCCCCCCGTGTTAGAATGGGGTAATCTGCATTTGAATCCTAATAATTATCAAGTATTCTACGGGGAACAGTCTTTATCCCTAACCCCTAAAGAATATCAATTGCTAGAACTATTTTTGCGTAAGCCCCAAAGGGTTTTAAGCCGTCAGCAAATATTAGATCATCTCTGGTCTTTTGAAGAACCCCCCGGAGAAGAAACCGTAAAAGTTCACCTGAAAGAATTACGCAAAAAGTTGAGAAAAGCAGGTGCCGATCCCGATTTCATCGAAACCGTCTATGGTATGGGCTATCGTCTCAAAAACCTCTAAGCATTCCTTTGTATTAGGCCCTCGTTTTCAATATCTACGCTGGCAAATTTTGGGCTACACTTTAGCTACAATGATCGGGATTACCGGTATCTCTAATATTCTCGTCTATCAATTTTTTTATCATAGTCTGTATCAACAGGTAGACGAGCGCTTAAAAGTATTGGCGGATTCGGCCGCCCATAGTTTAGAAGCGATTAAAAAAGATAAAAAGGCTTTAACCGCACCTCCTAGTCGCCGTTTAGATGATGATCACGATCTCGATTTGCCCTGGCAAACTCTCCAACAATCGGAACAATCGATAGAGTGGTTCGATCAAGATGGTCAATTATTAGGAAAATCGGGAAAGCTTGAGTTTACCCGTCCCTTAAGCCTCGGAAAGCAGACTCTATCTACAAAACAGCCTCGACAATTGCTAACAATCCCGGTTTATAACCATCAGCATTCTCAACAAAAAAATGCCAATACTGAAGATGCCGATCAAATTATCGGGTATGTTCGGGTTGGCGAATCTACGGAAGAAATTCAAGAAGATTTACAGAGTCTGTTATGGGGTTTCGGTATCGGCAACCTGTTGACGTTAGGTTTTATAGGCCTCGGTGGCATGGTATTAACGCGACAGGCGCTTAAACCTTTAGCAAAAAGTTATCAACAACTGAAACAATTTACCGGGGATGCTTCCCATGAATTACGCAGCCCATTAACGGCGATTAAAACTTCCGTCGAAGTGTTACAAAGTCACCCCGAACGCATCCACCCTCAGGATAGAGAAAAGTTAGCCAGTATTCTCAGCGCGACGGAGCAAATGAAACATTTAGTAGAAGATTTATTGTTACTGGCCCGCACTGATAATGATTTAGATTTAGTAGCCCAGGATATTGTTAATATTCCTTTAGAAGATTTATTAGATGATATTGTTTTATTCTTAGAACCTCAAGCAGAACAAAAAGATATTAACTTATCGGTTCACTTCCCGCAATCTGTCACCGTTAAAGGCAATGTTTTTCAACTACAACGATTATTTACTAACCTAATAGATAATGCTATTAAATATACATCCCCTGGGGGAAAAGTGACCGTAACTCTGCAAGCCGAGGATAAAAAAGCGATCGTTCGTATACAAGATTCGGGTATCGGTATTTCTACTGAAGAATTACCATTTATTTTTGATCGCTTTTGGCGTGCTGAAAAATCTCGCTCCCCAGGCATTAAAGGAACGGGTTTAGGATTAGCGATCGCTCAAAGTATCGTCCAAGCTCACAAAGGTGAAATTAACGTTAAAAGCCAATTAAATCAAGGCAGTTGTTTCACCGTCTCTTTACCACTCCTATCTTAATTACTTTAAGTATTAGGTATTATTTACTACTATTTTCTCTCTCCTTTGTTCTCACTACTAATTTACCCCTTTACACTTTCTTTACGTTCTTCTGTTAGCTTTGAAATAGGATGGACAGAGACAAAACAAATCAATTAACGAAATTGCTTTACTCTTAACCCTATCTTTCCTGATTATCGGGTTTCAAGCCTATGCCTATTCCTAAAAATAATCTTTTATTGCGGGCTTTTCGGAAATATCATCGAATTTTAGCGCTGATACTATGTTTGCCCCTGTTACTAACCGTGATTACGGGGACCCTTTACACGATAGTGGAGGATTGGTTCGGACAAGAAGAAGCGGGAGAATTTCTCTTAGGCTTGCATACCCTCGAAATCCTACACCTGGAAAAATTTTATCCCGTTCTTAATGGACTAGGTTTAGTTGGTTTATTAGTAACAGGAATGACGATGACTAACTTATTTTCCAAACGTTCTCATACTAAGCCCGAGCAATATTAGTAGGAATAACTTAACTACATTGTCAAGGGTTTAAAAATAACTGAAATTCGCCTCATTAAATAAATAATGAAACCGGGGAGGAGTCTCTCACCCGCCCGTTTTGCCCTGCTCTTTTCCTCATTCCATTTTCACTATTCACAGGATATTTATGGTCAGTCCTTTCTCCGTCTATACTGGTGGCAATAACACCCTATTAACGAACGCACTTTTAGCGCCTAACTCTGGCATTATCGTCAATACTAGCTCTATTATCTTAAAAGCCTCATCCCTCAACGGGCCAGTTAGTTTTTACGATGGTTCTCTCTCTCCTTTAGGTATCGGTTCGGGGTTGTTATTAACATCAGGAACGGTGCCGGGAACGACTAACAGCCTGACTTGGTTCGGTAGTGATAATACTGGGTCTACCGGCTTTAATAACGGTGATGCGGATATTAATGCTGTGGTCAATACAGTTTTTCAAACTCAATCCTATGACGCGACGAGTTTAGCTTTTGACTTTACCGTTACTGATCCCACAGCCACCTCGATCAGCTTCGATCTGGTATTCGGTTCTGATGAATATCCCGAATGGGTAGATGCTTTTGTGGATTCGGCGATCGTCATGGTAAATGGGGTTAATTACGCCCTATTCAATCACGATCCAATGAACCCTTTAAGCGTTATCAGCTCTAACCTGGCGGCGGGTTATTTCCAAGATAATTCCACTGGTATCCTTCCGATTGAATATGACGGGGTTAGCCATGTTTTGAAAATTGTTGCCCCAATAAACGCGGGAATTAATCACATTAAAATTGCCATCTCCGATACCGGGGATCATATTCTTGACACAGGTATGATCATCTCCAATCTTTCGGCAGGAAATACCCCCGGCTCGGGAGTAGTGACAACTCCGGGCAAAACCACCGAGAATGATGATACAGTTAGCGGCTCTGCTCAAGACGAGTTAATCGATCTCAAAGGTGGTAACGACATAGCCTATGCGGGGGCGGGCGATGACATTGTCGTTGGCGGCCTCGGTAATGACTCGATTTATGGCGGTAGCGGCAATGATCAACTCAAAGGGGATGGGGGTAATGATTATTTAGACGGTGGTGATGGTGTTTCCGATACGGTAGTCTTTTCCGGTGCGAGTACCGAGTACAGTCTTGCTTATAACGCGATTAATGGGAGCTATACCGTCACCGATAGTAAGACGGGGACTAGCTCTGACGGAATCGATACTCTTCTGAATATTGAATTTGCCAAATTCAGCAACGGGGTTTTTGCTGTTACCTCCGGTGGATTCACTACGATTACCCCTCCCCCACCGCCGCCAGTCAATACTCCTGGTTCCGTGATAATCACTGGTATCGAATCGGCAGGTAACACCCTGACGGCCAACGTGAGTGATGTCAATGGTGTTCCCGCTAGTGTTATCTATCAATGGCAATCTTCGGTTGACGGTGGCACAACTTGGAACAATATCGGCACCAACAGTAGTACCTATACCGTTACTTCGGCCAATAACGAGTCCCTCATCCAGGTTATCGCCTCCTATACCGATAAAGGGGGGAATATTGAATCTCCCGTAAGTGCTGCCAAAACCATTTTAAATACTAAGAGTGGTGATTTGGTCGTCACCTTGATGCAACTGAAAGCCCCGCTAGGTGCGAGTAATGTCAATCCCCTGACCACATTGGTGCAGGATGCGATCGATCTGGGCTTGTCTCCTAATACAGCGGCTCTCACCATCAAAACCGTCTTAGGGCTTCCGAGTACGGTCAATCTTCAAAGCTATGATGCTTACACGATTTTACAGACAGCTCCAACAAACGCTCAAGCGCTCACCGTCGAGAAAGTGGCGGTTCAAGTAGCGATTCTAACTTCTCTATCCGATGATGACACAGGATTGAATTTAACCTCTGCCATCATTAAGGCCGCAAGTAATAATAAGACTCTCAACCTGGGGAATGTTAACGATCTATCTACCATTTTAGGTATCCCAGCCATCATCAATGCCAGTACGAAAAAATATCCCGAGCCTCTTAACGAAATCTACGATCGCAATAAAACTATGTCCGACGCGGTTGCCGATGGTAAAGGTATCGGTGCGATCGAGCAGGAATGGCAGGACTTGCTGAGTATTCAGGATGGTATCCAATCTACATCGATCGCGGATCTGAGCATCCACATCAACCAAGCCCCCATCGGTACGGCAACAGCTAAATTAGCTAACGGAACCGAAGGCTCTGCCTACATATTAAAAAGTAGCGATTTACTGGCAGGTTTTAGCGATCCAGAAGGGAGCATTTTATCAGTAACGGATCTTACGGCTAATATTCCTGGAACTTTCACTGATAATTTAAACAATACTTGGACATTCACTTCAACACAGAAGTATAACGGCCCGGTAGAACTCACCTACAACGTTATTGACACTCAAGGTGCCGGCATATCAGCAAGTCAACTATTTGTTTTATCTCCCCTCCCCACAATTCCCGTATTCACTGGAACCGCTAACGCTGACAATCTCATCGGCACCACTGGCGCTGATAGCTTAGTGGGTTTAGGCGGAAATGATACTTATACCGTCAATCATTCTGGTGACATCGTGGTTGAAGAGCTCAACGCGGGAACCGATACAGTCAAAGCCACTATATCCTACACTCTCACCGCTAACGTAGAGAATTTAACCCTACTAGGTACGGCGATTACCGGCACGGGTAACGAACTCAATAACAGCCTGACGGGTAATGCCAGTAATAACGTCCTCAATGGCGGAGCGGGTAACGATATTCTCAATGGCGGAGCAGGAGCCGACACCTTAATCGGTGGTGTTGGTAATGATTCCTACTATATCGATAATTCATTAGACGTTATCACCGAAAATAGCAACGAAGGAACCGACACTGTTTATAGCACGATTAACTACAATCTCACGGGTACGGCTCTCGACAATCTGACGTTACAGGGTACGGCGATTAATGCTACTGGCAACGAACTTCATAATAGGCTAACGGGTAATACGGGTAATAACGTTCTCAATGGCGGTGTGGGGAATGATGTTCTCAATGGCGGGGCAGGAGCAGACACCCTCATCGGTGGTGTTGGCAATGATTCCTACTATGTTGATAATTCATTAGACGTTATCACCGAAAATAGCAACGAGGGAACCGACACTGTTTATAGCACGATTAACTATAACCTTACGGGTACGGCTCTCGACAATCTGACGTTACAGGGTACGGCGATTAACGGCACCGGTAACGAACTCAATAATAGCCTGACGGGTAATGCCAGCAATAACGTTCTCAATGGCGGCGCGGGTAACGATATTCTCAATGGCGGAGCAGGAGCCGACACCCTCATCGGTGGCTTTGGTAATGATTCTTACTCCCTTGGTCTTAACGACGGAGTTGTTGATATAGTTCGTTATTCGACAGGAGATGGTAGCGACATCATTAATCAATTTGTGAAAGGCTCTGACAAACTAGCCTTTACGGGAATTAGTTCTATCGATGTCAAAGTCTCAGGAAGCGATACCCTATTAAGAATCGGAGATGGTATTGCTGGTAACGTTAATTTTGGCACCGGTTCTTTATTAATGACCATCAAAGGACTAACCGGTTTCACCGCGGTCGAGTTAGGCGTTGGTGGCACTAGTCTTGATATTAGTAATTCTGCCCAATTCTTCTTCAGCTAATTCACAACCGCTCGGCGTGGAAATGTTGGCCAGGAGAGTTTAAAGTCTCTCCTTAATAGCTTCTACCGTTCGCTCAGTGCTTCTTATCGCGCCCTCAAAGAAGCCAGGCCAACTGTCCGCCATTTCCGTTCCCGCCCAGTAGATACGCCCTACTGGTTCCGTAAGAGCTTGACCGTAACTCGTCCATACCCCAGGCGGCATAAAAGCCGCGTAGCCTCCTCCCGTCCAAGGTTCGCCAGGCCAGTCCATCTCGTCGTAAGTTACTGGGGATAGGGCCTCTTCACCGAAATAGGTAGCTATATCGGCGAGTACGGCAGCCCGACGCTCCTCATCGCTTAGTATACGCCAGGCATTATAACGATCGCCCACGACAAAAGTAGCGATGACACCGACACCAGTTTCCGGATCGGAACTATCGGCGCAGAGTTCGATCGTCTTACAGTTGCCGAGTCCGATTCCAGCTAAACCTTTTTTGCGCCAGAAAGGATGACTGTAGGAGATGAGGATTTTGGCGCAACATCCCATCGGCACTCTTTGGGTTAGCTGTTGCCGCAGAGGGGGCAGGGGGGGAGTATAGAAGATTCGCCCCGCTAGATGGGGAGGCATAGCGACGATGACGAACTTAGCCGCGTATTTACCTTTAGTTGTCTCCACTTCTACACCCGTATCGTTCTGATAAATATGTAGGGCAGGTTCACCTAGAAGAATCTTGCCATCTAACTCGGCGGCGATGAGTGGGGGAATCTGTCCCGCACCGCCGTGAATCAATTCGGCCTCAGGGGATTGGGCTTGAGGAGCGCAATTTTGACCCCAGAGAACGTGCAGTAGGGATACTTGATCTGGTTCGGCGGGGCCGAGGAAGCCGACAGCACGAACCATATAGGCGAAATACCACCGGGCGAAGGCAGTGTGAGTATTATCTTTGATCCAGTCGGCGAAGGTTCGGCCGTCGAGTTTTTTATTCTCCTCATCTGCTATGGGATACCCGGGCGGGAAAGCTTTACTTAATGCCTCGAAACCTTTCCACGCCTCCATCGCATCCTGCCAATCTTCCTCGCTCACTCCAGGGGCTGATCCTTCCGGGAAACCCTGGAAAAATCCGTCGAACTCGTAGCGTTTGCCGTCATAGATTAAAACTTTTTTGCCTGTGGCAGGGGAGGGGAAGCGGCGTACTCCGTATTCATCTAGTAGGGAGAGGAAGCGATGGTGTGTCGGCCCTACCCATTGTCCACCGCGATCGATCCACTGTCCATTGGATAAATATTCACCGAACATCCTGCCCCCGATGCGCTCTCTGGCTTCAATTACCAGTACACTCCGATTATCTCGGCTTAAATTGCGGGCGGCTATCAGTCCGGCTAATCCAGCACCGATGATAATACAATCGTAAGTATTTGCTGTTAGTTCGGTCATAAGTCACCTCAAAAGCCTCCTACATTAATTTATAACTTAGTGACGCGAGAAAAAAGAAAATAAAAGTATCTTTAACTAAATCGAGATTTTTTTGTTACATTGGTGTCGGGCCATCTATCGCTCTTTATTTCAAAGCACTAGCTTTCATGTCATCTTCTGTACCTTCTTCCGAACCTTTTAGTCCGATCGCACAACAACCCGAAATTTTTCAATGGGCTAAGTCTCACTATCGGGATCGCGTTTTTACCAAAGATGAACGTATTCCCAGCCGTCCGGGATTATTGTATCTAGTAGAATACGGTGCCGTCCGTATTATGGGGAAAGCGCAAGTTAACGTAGAAAATAACGGTGAGAATTCCTCCGCAGCCGAAAGTGAAGATGTGTTTTTAGGTTTCGTCGGAGCCGGGCAACCTTTTGAAATCGTATCTCAATTCCCCTTTAAGTTAAATGCCTACGCCCACATCGAGGGCACTGCCTTGGTGTGGCTATATTGGGAGGATCTCGAACGCTGGCCCCATCTGCGTCCGGCCATAGTAGAGACTTTTCGCTATCAGTATCAACGTAAGTTATTCTGGTTGAGTATTTTAGGGCAGAAACGATCGATCGATCGTTTGATGGGCTTCTTAGCCTTATTGATCGAGGAGTACGGCCAACCCTGTACCGACGGGTATTATTTACCCTACGTTCTGACTCATGCTCAGATTGCCAGCGCCATAGGAACTACCAGAGTGACAGTTACCCGATTGATGGGTAAGCTGAAACAGAAAAAATTAATCTTTCTTAAGGATGATCATTTAATTGGCTTACCCAGCCTTTTTATTAATGGGAATTAATTTCTTATTTTCTTCCTTAAAAGCGTAGAGAACGGTTATATTTTATCTTACTTATGATATAGAATAATAAGCTTTTTTTATAACTAGAGCTAGAGAAATTCTCTAGCTCTAGTTATATAGAATTAGGAAAAATTCAAGAAAGTTTTGATGTCAAGTACAAGTAACTTTTACATATAACCAGTAATTAAGGTACTAAAATATGAGTAAAAAAAACTCAATTAACCAAGACAGTAAGCAGAGAGATCTCGACAATAATCGCCAAGATGCAGAAGGATATTTAACTACTGATGAAGGTCAATTAGTTAATAATACTGATGAATCTTTAAAAGCAGGTCGCCGAGGGCCATCATTAATCGAAGATTTTATGGCCCATGAGAAAATAGCTCACTTAGATCGGGAGAGGATTCCCGAAAGGTTAGTACACGCAAGGGGTTCGGGCGCACATGGTTATTTCCAGCCTTATCAATCGTGGACAGATATAACTAAAGCTAAATTCTTACAAGATCCTGAAGTTAAAACACCCGTATTTGTCAGGTTTTCTAATGTTAACGGTTCTAAAGGGGCATCCGATACTCTTAGAGACGTTCGCGGATTCGCTATTAAGTTCTATACGGAAGAGGGAAATTATGACTTAGTAGGTAATAATATTCCGGTATTTTTCGTTCAGGATTGGATTAAATTTGCTGATGTAGTTCACGCTTTAAAACCAGAGCCAGATCGAGAAATGCCTGGTAATTCCAGCGCTCACGATAGTTTTTGGGATTTCATTTCTTTGATGCCCGAATCGATGCACATGGTGATGTGGTTGCTATCGGATTATGCTCTACCGAGAAGCTATCGGATGATGAAAAGCTTTGCCGTGCATACTTTCCGTTTCGTCAACGAAGATGGAAAATCCCGCTTCGTAAAATTACACGTTAAACCGTTACTCGGGGTTCATTCTCTCGATTGGGATGAAGCACAAAAAATAGCGGGAAAAGATCCAGATTTCCTGCGTCATGATTTATGGGATGCGATCGGTAGCGGTGATTATCCCGAATATGAATTAGGAGTACAAATTATCGAAGAGGGAAACGAATCTCAATTCGATTTCGACATCTTAGATTCAACTAAATTAATTCCCGAAGAACTCGTGCCCGTTACTCCTTTAGGTAAGATAGTTTTAAATCGCAATCCCGATAATTTCTTCGCCGAAACCGAACAAGTTGCTTTCCAACCTTCTAATGTAGTTGCGGGAATTGATTTCACAGATGATCCCTTATTACAGGGTAGGCTATTTTCTTACGCCGATACCCAATTCCACCGTTTAGGTAGTGCTAATTACACACAACTGCCAATTAATAGACCCGTTTGCCCTGTTCATCACAATTTACAAGATGGTTTTATGCAAACGGATGTTCGGACTACGAAAGTTAATTATACTCCTAATTCTTTAGGTGGTGGTTGTCCTTTTTCGACCCCCGAGAGAGCGGGCGGTTTCGTTACTTATCCATCAAAAGTAGAAGGTGAGAAAGTTCGTGAACGCAGCCCTAGTTTTAACGAACATTTTAACCAAGCGCGGTTATTCTGGAATAGCATGAGCGGCCCAGAGAAAGAACATCTCGTTAAAGCAGCTCAGTTTGAATTGGGAAAAGTTTTCCACGATCACATCAAGGTGAAAATGCTGGAGTTATTTAACGAGGTGGATCACGAATTAGCGGTGATGATCGCCGCTGGCTTGGGATTGACCGCACCAGATGTTAAGGAAAAGCAGAAAAATCAGCAGACATCTCCTTCTCTGAGTATTGTCGAATTGGCTAAAACTATGTGCAAGTCGATCAAAACCCGTATGATCGCCGTACTGGTGGCTGATGGGGTGAGAATGCAGGAGCTTCAGGCTGTGAAAGAGGCTTTAGATAAGGAGGGGGCTTGTATTAAAATAGTGGCTCCTCACGGCGGTAAGGTCAAGACGGATAACGGCGAGGAAATCGTTGTTGATATGACGTTCTTAACTTCCGCGTCGGTGATTTTTGATGCTATTTATATCCCTGGCGGTGCCAATAGCATCAAAATGTTACAGGGTAATGCGGAGGTGCTTCATTTTATTATGGAGGCTTTCAAGCACTGTAAGGCGATCGGTGCAACAGGAGAAGGTGTTAAGTTATTCTCTCTAGCCGGTATTACGGGTGTGGACATCTCGCAGAATGGCTTACGCTCTAATTCCGGGGTGATTACCTGTCAGCAGGTGGACGATATGACTGGGTTTAACCAGAACTTCATCGATGCCATAGCTCAGCATCGTTTCTGGTCGAGAACGGAGAAAGCTCAAGTACCTGCTTAAGGAGTAGTGAGTTAAGAGAAGTGGGGAGTGAGAAAAGGTGACTCACTTCTCACGTTTCTTTTCTCTTTACTTTTTAAGGATTAATTTAGGAACGATCTTAACTAGAGCTTTTAATAAATATAGTTGGCATGTTGGTGTAATCTAGAGTTAATTCTGCGATTTTTACCTTACTATAAGGCCGAAACAATCCATACCTAGAATTGAATATTTACAGGTTAAAAATTACCGAGCTTTAAATGACTTAGAACTTAAGAATATTACTCCGCTAACGGTTTTTCTCGGCCCCAACGGTAGTGGAAAATCAACTATATTTGATGTGTTTGCCTTTTTGTCAGAATGTTTTACGCTCGGACTGAGAAAAGCGTGGGATAAACGGGTAAGATTTAGGGAACTAAGAACCAGAGGGGCTGATGGGCCGATCATTATAGAAATTAAATACCGTGAAAATAGTAACTCTCCACTCATTACCTATCACCTATCCATTACGGAAGACAATAAAGGCCCCTGCGTAGCCGAAGAATGGCTGCAATGGAGGAGAGGGCAACATGGTAAGCCCTTTAAATTCCTAGACTTCAAAGAAGGAGATGGGCAAGCTATCACCGGCGATATGCCGGATGAAAAAGATAAAAGAGATTATGAAAAGTTAGAATCACGAGAATTTATAGCGGTGAGTACGCTGGGACAATTTGCAAAACATCCTCGCGTGAGCGCTCTGCGCCGCTTCATAACAGGTTGGTATCTTTCCTATTTGAGCGCCGATAATACTCGCAGTATTCCCGAGGCGGGGGCGCAAGAAAGACTATCTCCGAGCGGCGATAATCTACCAAACGTGTTCAATATTTAAACGAGCAACATGGAGAATTATTAGAGAAAATTCTTAATACCCTTTCGCGGCGCGTCCCCCGTTTGGAAAAGGTTGATGCTTCGATTATGCCCGATGGACGGTTGCTTTTACAGATAAAAGATGCACCTTTTGAGCAACCTATTTTAGCTAGGTTCGCATCAGACGGGACACTGAAGATGCTAGCATATTTGGCAGTATTATACGATCCCGAGCCTCCTCAATTGATAGGCATAGAAGAACCCGAAAATCATCTCCATCCCCGTTTACTACCGGAATTAGCCGAAGAATGTATCGCTGCCACCACTAATACTCAGCTAATGGTAACTACTCATTCACCCTTTTTCGTCGATGCTCTCAAACCTGAGCAAGTTTGGGTACTGTATCGAGATCAGAAGGGTTTCACACAAGCTAAAAAAACTTCCGAAATGCTAGGCATTAAAGAGTTTATCAATCAAGGAGCATTATTAGGACAGTTATGGATAGAAGATTACTTTGATGTGGGCAATCCTTTAAAAAATTCAGGTATGCCTTAATCTTAATAAGAAATTATAAGGAAATAAATTAAAATTGCAGATCGAATTTCTGGTTGAAGAATTATCTACTCAAGAAACTCTAATCCAAATTTTACCATCCATATTAAATGCTGATATTACATATAATATTCATCCCTTTAGGGGTAAAAATGATTTACTTAAAAAATTACCGGATAGATTAAAGGGCTATAAGGCGTGGATTCCAGATGACTATAAAATAGTAGTCCTTGTCGATAGAGATGATGATAGTTGCCAAGACCTGAAAAGTAAGCTTGAGCAAATTTCTCTAGAGGCAGACTTTATAAGTAGGTCCGCCACTGGAGACGAGCAAACCTATCAAATATTGAATCGAATTGCTATTGAAGAATTAGAGGCTTGGTTTTTCGGTGACGTTAACGCTATCGTTTCAGCCTATCCAGGAGTTTCTCCAAATTTAGAGCAAAAAGCTAAATATCGAGATCCTGATGCGATCGCCGGGGGAACTTGGGAAAACCTAGAGAAGGTACTTCAAAAAGCGGGGCATCATAAAGGAGGCTTAGAAAAAGTAAGAGCGGCTAGAGAAATATCTCAATATATGTGCCCCAAGCAAAACCGTTCCAAAAGTTTTCAAGTTTTTTATCAGGGTTTACTAGAAATAGTATCATGAGCATTTTTAACGAAAACTTCAGATTTTGAAATATTTAATAGCGATCGATATTCGAGTATTATCCGGATTAAAGTCAAAATCTATCTTTTCAAATGAAGGAGCGCCTTTCCATAAGGGCGGGTTTTCGGAGAAACCGATACCTTCTTTGGGAATACCGAGTAAATTTTTATTTATTTTCGCATCGGCGTTTTCATCATGGAAGCTTGCCACTCCATAGGTGCCGTAAGGAAGTTCATCGAAGGTAATGACCAGGGGAATAGAAGTGATTTCAAAAGTACCCGTTCTCACCGCTTGGCTCGCATCATCGGGATAACCTGCGGCGCTGTCGAATAGGGCGATACAGACAACTCCTTCTTGATTACGTAATTTGGATAACTCTATGGTTAAAGTCGCTGTACCAGGCATAAGTTTTCAGTTAGAAACGATTTTTTAAGTTATTCAATATTCTAATAATTGATTACGGCTTACATCTTCAACCGTTCACAGAAATCGTAGAAAATCGATGTCGTGTGTTCTCAGTGGGTCT
>CAZUVR010000003.1:0-81392 GCA_964623815.1 uncultured bacterium
AAAGTCTATGTACTTAAGCTTACACCCTTTTGGGCTTAATCGAGAAGTATTGGGATGTAGTACGGCTGACTCAGAAATAGAATCTCAGCTTATATTTGATACAGAACACGATCATTATCAAATAATAGATTTAGGGTGGCAAGATTTTAATCGTATTTATAATTGTTATATTCACATCGATATTAAAGATGAAAAAATCTGGATTCAGCGCAACATGACCGAAGCCGATTTAGCAGGGGAATTGATTGAACTCGGCGTACCGAAAGAAGACATTATTCTCGGCTTACATCCTCCTTATAAACGGGCTTACACCGGCTACGGAGTTGCTTGAAATGAGAGCAGTTTAATTGTTAGCCTAATTTGGCGATCGTATTTCAAAATCTCTCCACCTCCACCACTTCCGTATACTCAAAATTATTAGGACTTTTTCTAACTAACGGGTATACCTGTCCGTCGATGGTAATCGAATCCTCTTCACAATCGGGTTTAGAAGAAAAATAATTCAGCACGTAAATCTTACCGATATAGGGGTTCATCTCCTCCTCTACTTCCCGCCGCCATTGGGTTTTCGTCACCAGAATCACTAATTGATTGGCTAACTTAGGAATCGATCGAGCTACCCGCCGGCGATAAATCTCGTCGAGACTGCCGAAAGGAGAATCCATAACTATCGGGAAAGTTGAACTATCAACGCCGACAAAATTATTCTTCTGCCGCCACTCCCGCACCCGATCGATCACCGCGCCGATAAAAGATAAACTTAAGATCTGATTCTCTCCCGTAGAAGCTGCAACCGGGGAGGCTCGCCCCGATGTATTCTCTACCAAACGCAATTGATACTCCGAATTCAGGCGAGGAATATAGGGAGTAAAGCTAATGCCCCTGAAAATTTCTTGAACCTTCTTTTCTAAAGAGACGCGGAATTGATTCTCTAGCCGTTTTTTAACTTCCATCAATCGCTCGATCGCGTCTTGAGCCGCTACAATTCTCCTATGTGCCAGATTTTGTTTTTCTTCTTTAACCTTCTGTCTCTCGATTTGCTTATTCAACACTTCTAACTCTTTAGCCTTCACTTCTTCTTGGTGCCTATAACCGCCTTGTTCTAAACGATTTTCTTTTAACCTATCTTCTACTTCATCCAACTGATTCTGTAGGGATTGAATATCCTCATCGGGATACTCTCTAAACTTAGCCCGCATATTATCTAATTCGGTTTCTACTAGCGATAACTCCCCGCGCCATTTCTGCACATTGGCCTGTAACTTATCCACCTCTCGCCAGAAGTCATCTACCTGCCCATCCCATAGCCTCGCCTGAGATTCCAAACGGATTAACCCCTCTTGCACTCGGGCTATTCCAGATTTAGTCATCCAGTCGTACACTTGCTGATAGGCGGGGCCAGATTCCTCTAATTCGTTACCGCATATACACCGCTTACTCTCCAATAATTCCCGGAGAAATTCCTGTGTGATACCGCCCGGCAACCCTGCACGAGAGCGTAAATCCTCAACCAGCCCGTAAAGTCTAGTATTTACCCGGGGCAAGAATACTAAATAGCCCTGAGCCGATAGAAGTTTTTTCAGATTGCTTTTCGCTTCCGAGAGATTGAGTCTTAAGGTTTTCTCTTGAGCCTCCAAGCGAATTTTTAACTGTTTTAAATCTTCAGCTCCCCTTAATTCTAAAAGCCGGGAGGTGAGAATCTTTTTCAACTCTTCCTGTTCTTCTAGGCGTTCGATAATTTTGCTCTGTTTTTCTTTAAGACTCTGTAAGTCTTCTTCGAGCTTGCTTTGAGTTTTGACTAACTGTTTTAAATCGGAATCGTCTAACTCTTTAATCTCGTCTTGTAATGTCTTCTTTGCTTTTTTCAGGTGTTCTATTGCTCTATCTAAAACCTTAACCCCGAGTAGATCTTTTGTATCTTCAGCGATACTATTACTGCTATTCCTGCCTATGTGTTCTATATGTTCTCCATCGAAGAAAAAATAATGATATAAACTTTCTGGTAAGATTTGATTGATAATTTCTTCGGGTTGCTGTAAAGGGGGGTACCAGTTACCATCCTCCTTTCCTATTAACATAAAAATTTGACTTTGACTATATTGAACTTTACCGTTTACGTCTAAACAAGCGAAACATTTGCGTTTGACTTGATAGCGAAGATTATCGTGTTCAAAGAGGATCTCTACCCAACACTCTACCGATGAGCCTGTTTTTACTTCATAGATAGCTCGCTTGTTAACTAATATTTCTGGCGAGGCAAAAGCCGCAGTAAATTTATCGTATAGTACCCAAGTAAATCCATTTAATAAGGTGGTTTTACCCGCCCCATTGTTAGCGTGAATGACGGTAGTATTATAATTACCCCGAGCTAATTGTATTTCAGGGGTTTTCCCGTAAAAGGTGCGAAAATTACAGAGCCTGATCGACAGTAGTTTCATTGAATCACTTCTTTGATAATGGTTAAAACATCATCGTTAATATTGCGGAGGTTTTTTTGATAGAGTTTATTCTTTTCCAGGGTGAGAATTTTCTCTATAATAATTCTAACTTCGGGGGAAGCCGTGAAGATCGGTTCGTTAACACTATCCATAGGCAGGACTCAGATAACCTACAGGAATACTAATACTTTATTGTATATAAAAAAATAATCTGAGCTTTACCTAAAAGGCTCAGATGGAACTGAAAAGATTCAGGATTATTACCGTTGAATTGTAGCAAAAATCTCGGCGAGGATTTCGCCCGCGCCTAATTCCCTAACCTGATGGGCTAGGGTTTTACCCAATTCTTCGGACTCAGATCGATCGCCGCTGATCGTCTCTCTAATCAGTTTCTGTCCGTCGAGACTGGCTACCATACCGGTGAGGGTGAGTATACCATTCTCTATTTTAGTATTCACACCGATAGGCACCTGACAACCGCCCTCCAATTCGCGCAGGAAAGCCCGCTCAGCGTAACATCTATCTCTACTAGCCTCATCTTCTAAAACTTTCAACAGGGCTAATACCTCTTCATCCCCTTCCCGGCATTCGATGCCTAAAGCTCCCTGGCCTACGGCGTGGAGAGAAATTTCCGGGGGGATGATCTGATGAATGCGATCGCTCATATCCAATCTCTGTAATCCAGCCACCGCCAGGATAATCGCGTCGTATTCGCCCGCGTCTAATTTACCGAGACGGGTGTTAACATTCCCCCTCACATCTTTAAACGTTAGATGGGGGAAATGATGACGCAACTGCGCCAACCTTCTGAGAGAGGAAGTACCGATAACCGCACCCTCCGGTAAAGTGTGGAGTTGTTTATCCTTATGCTTCTCGTTAACCACCAGAGCATCCGCCGGATCAACTCTCTCGGTGACGCAGCCTAAAATCAAACCTTCCGGTAAATTGGTCGGTAAATCTTTCAAAGAATGAACCGCTAAATCGGTTTGACGATTTAACATCCCTACTTCTAATTCTTTAGTGAATAAACCCTTATCGCCGATTTTGGCTAAAGCGACATCTAAAATAATATCGCCCTGGGTACTCATGGTCTCTACGTCAAATTGTCTATCGGGGTAATGTTTTTGCAATTCTGATTGTACCCAATAGGTTTGCACCAGAGCTAACTGGCTCTTACGCGAGCCGATCCGAATCGGGCGAGTAGGACTTTCCACGGTCATAGTGTGTGTGATTAATTTAATATTAATAGGCAACTCGATCTAGGGTATCTCGAACGCAGTCCCGTTTCATAACTTGTCTTACAAGTTACGGGCAAATAGTTACATTGTGTAATAATTTTTTGGGGAGTTGGGAGTCGGGAGTCGGGAGTTGGGGAAATTTTCACTGAATAAAGTTTAGGGCAGGGGGATGTCTTGTAAATTATTCACGAGTTTGTATTTAAACCCGCTCCGGTCTAATAGGGTTGTATCGGGAGAGTCGGGGGAGACTATTACCAGTTCTGGGGTTTTTCTCCCGTAAGCTTTAATCCATTCAATTTCTATGCCGAATATGCCGGGGGAAAATCGAGGATTGAGAGCGCCGTCGTACTCGAACTTACTTTGCATTAACTGTATGGAATAGACTTTACTGCTATCAAAACCCTCACCATCGGCTACTCTTTTGGCTCTAAACACGGGGATTAGCTCTCGAAAGGGTACTCGTATAGTCTGAGGAAAATTATAGATGGTGTCAAAGGAATAACAGTAACCCACGCCATCCCAGCGCCCCTCGCAACGGCAGATGAGTTTATAGCGCTTCCCATCTCCGCTGACTCGTAATTCTATCCCTTCATATTCGGATAAGTCTAGGGCGGGGGTAAAGTTACGGGTACGCACGGAAGCGAAGCCGCCATTATTATTTGTAGATACATTACCGGTAAATATAGCTCGATCGCCCGTTATCCGCATTTGACTCTCGGATAGGCCCCCCATCACCACATCATCCACCGCGCCCCAAATCTCTCTGAGGGCGGGGGTAGGTTGGGTAAAATCGAAGAGGACTTTGGTGGAATCTGTAGGTAATTTGTTTAAAAAATTGCTCAACCCCGCATAATCTTCACCTTGATAGATGACAAGATCGAGATCAGGAAATCGATCGCTATTAAGACTGGCGAGGGAGGATTCCACTTGTACACGGTAAAATCTATTCTCTAAATTTTGTTTGACCGTAGCGGTATCTGACGGAGAAATAATTAAAGCTCGATTCATTAAACTATGATTCCCGAAAGTTGATTTAACCGGCTTTTTTGCGCCGAAGAAATTTTGCAAACAACCGATGAAAGGCAGCACTTCAAAATAATCTAGAGTCTGCCAAAACCTGCCCAAATCCCATTTACTATTACTCGTCATTTGGCTAGCTCGAATTTATTCCGATCTTAGCCTATATCTTTGTTACCTGTGCCTTGAAACATCAGCCAGGAGAGGAAAAAATTAGCCACAAAAATCGCCATCAAAGAAGTTACTACAGCGGTGGTAGTGGACTGCCCCACGCCTTTAGCGCCCCCGGTGGTAGTTAATCCCCAACTACAACCGATGATAGCGATCAGAACTCCGAAAACCGCAGACTTTATCAGAGCACTCACCAGATCCCAGGGTTGTAAAAAGTTACGGGCCGATTGTAAGAACAAGTCCGGGGAAATCTTATAGAGATACTCGGCGATAAATAATCCTCCCGTCATTCCCGCCAATAAAGAAATAATGGTGAGTATCGGCAGCATCAAACTACAGGCGAGGACGCGGGGGATGACAAGATAATCGAGGGGATCGGTTCTGAGCATATAGAGAGCGTCGATCTGTTCCGTTACCTGCATTGTACCGATCTCTGCAGCGAAGGCGGAACCGACTCTACCCGCCACCACTACGGCGGTTAATACCGGCGCTAGTTCCCGGGTGAGGGCGAGGGATAGAACTCCGCCCACATAGCTACTCGCTCCGAAATATATGAACTCCCGCGCCACTTGAATCGTGAATACCATGCCCACGAAAGCGGCGGTAATCAGGGAAATGGTTAAAGATTGCGGCCCCACCATAGACATCTGTTCTAGGGTGTTACGCCGATGTATTTTTGTCTGTAGGAGGTGATAAAAAACTTGACCCCCTAAAAAGAAAGCCGCAGTTAGGCGATTGAACCATAAACCCAAGCCACTATTAGAGTCGGCAGCACTCATAGAATCGTATTCGATGAAATTTCTTTACTATTCTAAGGGGGTTTCTCCGTTTATTTCATATCCTCCTCGTCTACTTTGAATCTTTCGATGGAGGCTAATAAATCTCTGGAAATGCTCACCAGTTTCTGTAGCGAACCGGCTACCCGCTGGGATTCTTGAGAGGTTTCCTGAGCGGTTAACTCTACCGATTGCATAACTTGAGCCACTTCGCGGGAATTTTCCCTCTGTTTTACCGTGTCGCCAGTGATCGATCGAACTAAACTATCAATCCGGTTCGATACTTGTATGATGTCTTCGAGGGATTTCTTCGCCTGTTCCGATCGTTCAGTAACGTCGAGTACCTGTTGAATCCCTTCTTCCATCGCCGTCATTACCGAACCGGTTTCACTTTGTATCTGTAAAACGATCTGTTCGATGTCTTTCAATGATTTAGCCGATCTATCGGCTAACTGACGTACTTCGTCCGCTACGATAGCGAATCCCCTACCGGCTTCCCCCGCTCTCGCCGATTGAATCGAAGCGTTCAAGGCGAGCAGGTTAGTACGGGAAGCGATCTGAGAAATGACGGCGACGATTTTCGATATTTCCTGAGAAGCTTCTGCTAATCTCTTGACTTTTCGCGCAGTTTCTGATACGGTTTCTCGAATCTGTAATATACCGGCTACGGTTCTCTCTACGGATTCACCACCTTTAAGCGCGGTAATCGAAGAAGTACGGGCCACCTCTTCTGCTTCCCGGGCGTTTTCCGCTACCCTCTGGATCGATTCGGTCATCATCTGTACGGAATTCAAGGTTACAGCTAATTCTTCCGCCATGCGGAGAGCGTCGCTCGATTGATTACGGGCGTAGGATTCGCTATCGGTGGAACCCTTATTCACCTGTTTAGCCGCACCTTTTACCTGTCTGACGATTTCCCGGAGGTTTTGAATTGTCAGGTTGAAAGCATCGGCTACGGCACCGAGTACGTCGGGGGTTACTTCCGCCTGTACGGTGAGATCACCCCGGGCAGCACCTTCCACGTCATCGAGGAGACGGATAACCTGGCGTTGTAAATCCTCTCTCGCCTGTTCCGTTTCTGTAGCTCTCTGTTGTGCTTCTCTGGTGGTGGTGGCGATGACTTTCACCATTTGATTGAAGCTGTTGGCTAGCTGCCCGACTTCATCTTGAGAGTAAACTAGGGCTTTGGCGTTGAAATCACCGCCAGAAATCTTATCACACAAGGCCTGCATATCGTTAACAGAGCGGTTCACCCTCGACAGCATTAATTGTGTCACCAACCAGGTTAAGCCGAAAGTGGTCAACCCAGACAACAGCATCATCAAAAGTACGGGCTGGCTGAAAGGGGAAACTTTCGGGGAGGCTTTTTGTACCTGGGTGGTTTTCGGTTTGCCTTTCTCGGTTTTATTGCCAGTAGTGGGCCCGGTGGATAGACCGGTGGTAGCGGTGACGAGGAAAATCATCAACACGGGTATCAATCCCGCTACCCCTGCAGCGATTAAACTTTTGGTTTTCAGGGGGGCATTGATGAGAAATCCTAATTTTCCCGTAGATACATCGGGGGTTGGTTTCAGTAAAGGTTCTACAGGATAGCCTGGTGTCTCTGGTTCTAGCTGAGTTGACCAATTGATTTGAGTCTGAGCGGCATCAATGTTTAAAGAGCTGTTACTCGGCATACCGCTATTTAATCCCGAATCTTCGCCGGTGCGAGTAAATTGCAGAGAATTGGCTACATCGGTAATATCGAGTCCGGAAAGACTTTCTAACTCCTCTTCGGGGAAACCGTCTAAAGTTTGTAGCACATTATCTTTAGACTTATCTCCAGGGCGGCTAAAATTACTGTTTTTCGTGCCCAGATTGCCTGACTTAGTAAAGCTGGCGTTAGAGTTGCTTAATTGACCGGAAACCATGAAGGTAGATTCCCCTTCATCGTATATATCTCCCACAGTAGAGAAGGCATGATTTTGATTATTTTTATCGTCGAAAAAGGGGAAAGGATTGGTTTGCTCCCCCGTATCCTGTTCCCAATCAAACGGCTCTTCTTCGTGGTAGGTTTCAGAACTGTTAATCCCTTGGGATCTTAAAGAATAGCCGGCGGGGGGGCGGGTAAAGGCGGTTTCCTGTTGATCGTCGTGATCGAAGGGATTGATGTAGGGTTGGGGTTGTCCTACGGTAGGCTCATCTAAATCAGCTTCGTTGAAGAGTCCGTTACCCCAGTCGAATTCCTCCGGTTGCCAGTCCGCTATATCCGCCGTTTCTTCGGGCTGAAAATTATCCGAATGGTCGAAATTCCCCGCGCCGAAAGTGATGCCTTCGGTGGCTTCCATCTCATCGAAAGCGCCGAATTCATCCTGTAATTGACTGTGACGGGCCTGTTCTAGTCCGCGTCTAGCATAGTCCACTAGATCCGGTTGGTCGGAGGCTTTAGCCAGTTGTAAAACTTTTTCGTATAGTTTCTGAGCCTGTTTATAATCCTGTTGCCCCAGGTTGATATGGCCCTGTAGTAACAGGACGTTCGCGTCATCGGGGTACTCCATCAGCATCGATTCGATGATACGATTGGCTTCGTCCAGACGGCCCTGGCAATAGGCGGCATTGGCCTGTCCGTATAATGTTACGTAATCATTCCCTAACGGCATTGTCCTCCCTCCAGTGGTTGTAATAGTAAAGTTAAGTTGTGATTTCAGGCCGCCCATCGAGCCGATCGTAAGATAGCCACATGATCCAATAATCTCAGCGGTATTTCTCCTTCTCCCTGAACCCATTCTCCCTGAACGTAGGGAGCGATCTGATCCGGGGCGTTGGTCGCGCCAGTAAGTTGTTCCAAGTCTAACCAGTCCATATCGCCCAATCGATCGACCGCTAACCCTAGCATTATTTCCTGTTCTTCGATGGCGATGACCGGTATTTCAGGTCGATCGGTGTTTAAATAACTTTTGTCTCCTAAAAATTGCCCTAAATCCGCTACCCAGATCACCTGTCCCCTGAGATTTATCGTCCCCAATAACAGAGGCGAAGCATTAGGAATCGCCGTTATCCTATCGGGGGGTTGTTGCATCACTTCTTTAATGCCGATCGCCGGTAGGGCGAACTCGTCATTAGATCCCAGAAAAAATCTTAAGTGCAATTCCCCTGAAGGGGTCTTCAGTGCCTGTATATCCGGTGATATATCCTGCTCGGTATTGGTAAAAAAATCGGGAGTATTGACCATGATCAAGTTTAAGCGTGTTTATAGCGATTAGTGGGGTTTTATGCCCTTAAAAGTTGTTTGATCGTCCCTATTAATTCCACGGGTTCAAAGGGCTTGGCTATATAAGCATCTGCCCCCTGTCTCATGCCCCAATAGCGATCCCATTCCTCTCCTTTCGAGGAACACATGACTACGGGTACATTCTTCGTTTTCGGATCAGATTTGAGGCGACGACAAACCTCATACCCGTTCATGCGAGGCATGACTATATCGAGGACGACGAGATCCGGGCTAAACTTTTGAATATGTTCTAGTGCCTCGACCCCATCGTGAGCTACAGTCACTTTGATGCCATTGTTCCGCAAAAGGTTACAAATCAGTTCTCGTTGTACTTGGCTGTCTTCTACCAGCAAAATTTCGCTCATAACTCCCTACCTAATGGGTTGGTGAGGACAAAAATTATCGATGTCCAATAGCTCATTCTGACCCTAAAAAGAGTGAACTTGTACCTATAAAATTGAATCGAGGTTCGGGATCGGTACGATCTTCTACCGGGATTCACTTTTAATATTCCCAATTTTCGAGAATAAATCCACTACCGCGTATTAAATTTTTCTAGCAGCAATAAAAGTTCGTTGCTGCCGAAAGGTTTGGTCAGATAATCGCTTGCTCCTATAATTCTAGCTTTAACCCGATCGATAAAAGCTTCTTTACTGGTGAGCATGATTATGGGCGTTTGCCTGAACTGGCTGGAGCGACGTAGCATCGCGCACAGATCGTAACCGTCTAATTTCGGCATGGTCAGGTCACAGAGGATTAAATCCGGCCCGTCCCTAAAGACTCCGCTCAAGGCCGATAACGGATCTGTGTATAAAGTTACTTTATAACCATTCTCTTCTAAGATACTCTCTACGGTTTTACCTACTGTCAGGTCATCATCGATACAGACCACTTTAAAGGGCTGATGCCTGGTTTGGCTTGCATCCCAAGTCCCAGTGGCGGGTTTATCGCTCCGGGCAGATGGATAGACGAACTGTAGCCATCCCCTCTGTACGTAGGGGTAGAGGGTACGGGCGACTAACACCAGATCTCTACAGAGATAGCGCGATAGTTGGCGTAAGCTGGTCTTATTCTCTGACCATTTATATAAATTTACATAGGCTTTTTCGGGGATATTACTTTGTAACTGTTCTTGATCGACGATGAGGAAGCATTGGTCAGGAGCTTCTATGTGGGGGTGAAACTGTTTCCATTGTTGCACCTGACTCACTATTTTTCTCACTAGGGGAGCCACTTCCATCGTCATCAACTGGGGGGCGAGAGGAGAACCCAATTCAAAGCTAAAAGCACCGTGTCGCAAGCAGAACAGGTCAAAAAGGGTTTCTCTCACCATACAGCCGATGATTTCCCGTCCCTGGCCTGGAGTGATGAGATTTTTCTCTAATAATTGCCAGATATAAAAATACTCGGGTGTGTTCAGCGTATTGGCCGAGACTACGGCATCTTTCAGAGCCTGTTGGATTCTGGAAACTCGCACGTAATCCCTCAAACGTAGAAGATTGTGACTGCTACGATCGGTGGCGTAAACGATCTGACCGTTGACGAAAAAGACGAACCACCCTCGGGGCAGTATTTCCATCTCCGTTGACATCAGATCCCGATCATAGGGTTCTATGAATAGTTCTCCTGTCCTCTGTCCCAATTCTATCAGTTGTAGAATACTGCGGATGTCTATCTCACTAAGTGTTCCCTGCATAATTGCCTGTAGCTTTAATTATCTATACCCACGAATGAGGCTATTGTCCTCAGACATAACTTGACCATCGATATACTTATACTAGTTCCAGTTTAAAAGATGATTTTCCGCAAATAAACCTTTATGTGAGGTAAATACTCTGACTTGCTTTCGTGTAAATAAATATTCTAGGTTTTAATAACTTAGCTGGATCAACCTGTGATTTAAGTAAATGTCCTTAGATCAAGGATAAAAGCTGAAAGAAATAGTATCCCTATTGTAAATCCTTAGAGGGAATCCGGGTAGACTAAAATTGATAGGTTAATCTACAGCATTAGATAAGATTAGGAAGGCAACAACCTGTGTTATACCTCGCGGAAGTAAAAAAACAAGTAAAAGGTTTCATAGGCGGTCTCAAGACTGACATAAAACTGCTAGCGTGTCAACACAACGATCAGACCTGGAGTGCAGTTAATGGTGATGAAATTATCTCCTACGATGAAAATAAATCCTTGGGAGAGGGGACACTACTGTTGGTGAAGCTGGGCAATAATCGTCAGATACAAGGTAATCCTGACTTTGCTGGGTTGGAAATGGTGCGTCAACTGCAGAAAATTTCCCGGTTGATGGAAAAAAATAAGGAAGACCAAGAGAAGATCGAGCAGTGGAAACAATCCTTGACCTATCAAAGCGAGATCCTCAACCGTCAAAAGATGGATCTGGAAGCTCAACAGGAAAATTTTGAGCAACAATCATCGGACTTACAGCAACAGTACTCGTATATTAAACAACAAAGAGAAGAATTAGAAAATCTACAACGCCAATTAGAAATCGAACAGCGACGGTTAGAAGATCACGAATTTAAACTTGGCGGTAACGTAAATCTGTCCTCGGAACAAACTGGATGGATTCAGGCACTGATCGAGCGTTTAGGGAAAACTCAAAATGGCATTGAATCGATAATTAAACCTTTTCAGTTGGCTAAAGAAAGGGTCGAGCATCAGCAAAACCTTTTGAACGGTCATTGGCAAAAATTAAACCAGGAAAGAAGTCAATTAACCCAACAAGAGCAATTAGTAGGGCGATTAAATCAAGCTCTCGGGGAACGCCGTCAAGAACTTTACATAGCTAAAACTTCTTTAGAACAGGCAAAAACACAGCTTTATGTTCAAGAAGCCGTGTTAAATAATAAACAAGAATTATTGGGCAGGGTTAATCTCACTTTACAAACCACAGAAGAACTAAGACAGAATATTACAAAAATTGCCCGAGGCGATCAATTAGAAACAGAACAGAAAATAGATAGAGAAAATCTAGAGAATATTCCCCTTAAAGAATTAGAAGAAATAGTTAATAATTTACAAAAAGATCTTGATCGTCTGATGGCTTTTGTTAATGAGCAGGAAGAGGAACTAGCTTATAAATGTCAAGAAGTAGAAGAACTGAGAAATAAATTTAACTCCGCCAGCGATTACGATCGTCTAACCCTAGAAAGCGATCTAGCGGAGGCATTAGAAGGTAAAAAGATGCTCGATGAAACCCTCGTCGGTCAACGCCGGAATATTACTGAACGTCAGGCGGTTCTGGAAGTTCATCTAAGAGTCTTCAAAAGAAGAAGCGGTTTGATGGATATGAATTCTAGCAATCAAATCGACTTACAACCTTTAATCATTGTACTGGCGGAGCGTCAGCAAAGTACGGAAGCCGAGCGTCAGCAATTAGAAAGAGAGATCGACCATCTTCAGAATAGCTTGAGACAAATTCGAGAGATTCTGAGCGAACAGTCGGCGGAACACGAGCAACAGATTAAAGACTTAGAAGCTCAAGAGCAACAATACCGGGAGGCCAATATCACATTAGCTGAACTACGCTCACAGGTACAATTGTACGAGAGTTCTTTACAACCGATTCAAGATCAGCTCGATGAGATTCGCAAACAACTCGATCAGTTATCTCCCTGGTTGCTCCCCGATAGTATTCATAACAACGGCTCACCCTTCTCCGTCCTCACCTAGAACGATCCAATCGTCTCTGACGGTAGCCACAAAACCCCCTCTCAGGGATGAGCTAGAGGTGCGATTGGCGGCGCGGAGTAAATTTATTATCGTTTCTATTTCTAGGTAATTAGGTGTTTTGCCGAAATTGATGGCTAAAAATTGGCGGATAACTCGACGCTGTATAGCTAGTGGCAGTTTTTCCAATTGCCGGCGGTTGAGCTTCTGCTCGCTCTCGTCTAGTAACTCTCGTAAATAAACATCTGCTATAGCCTCTAAATATTTATTTTCTTCTTCTAATATTTCCGCAGTTTGGGTTAAATGTTTCTCTATTTGTCGGTTAAAATTTTGCTGAATGTAGGGGATTAATTCCCCCCTGATCCTGTTACGTGCGTAGTGCAAATTTTCGTTATATTTATCAGCCCAAATAGGGATGTTTAATCTTTGACAGAAAGTAGCCGTTTCTTCCCTCTTAACATTCAATAACGGGCGCACCAATTTTAATTGTAGCCCTCCTTCTTTTTCGGATAGGAACCTTTCCCATGTTAGAGAACCCAGCCCGTCAGTGCCGGCACCGCGCATTAAATTATACAGGAAAGTTTCCGCCCGATCGCTCAGGGTATGTCCGGTGACGATCGGATTTAAACCCTCCTCTAAAGCTATTTCTTGCAATACCCGATAACGCCACTCGCGGGCGGCCGCTTCCGTCTCCGGTAAATCTGTGGTAGAGCAGCATCGAAAAGGTACACCCCATGACTGGCAAAGATTACCGACGTGATCGGCGATACCGCGATCGTGTTCCCAGCCGTGATCGCAGTGCCCGACCAATATATACCAACCCCATTTAGGTTGTAAATCCAATAATAATTTAAGTAAACAGAGAGAATCCTGTCCTCCCGACACCGCTACCAATAAAGGGGCCTTCGGAGGTAATAACTGACGGGTTTTTAAAGTTCGGGCCAGTTTACTATGAAGTTCTGTCCACATAAAGGGGGAATTGGGAATCGGGAGTCGGGGGGTTAGGTTATCCTAACGCGAAATCATTACTCGTATAACCAAGGTGTAATCGTAGGTTGCCAGCTTACTAACTCCTCATCGGTAAACCAGAGGCTCACCTCTTGTGCGGCTGTTTCAGGAGCGTCGGAACCGTGAATCAAGTTCCTGCCGACATCCACGCCGAAATCACCGCGAATGGTGCCGGGTTCCGAGTTGAGAGGGTTAGTAGCGCCGATGAGCTTTCTGGCGGAGGCGATAACTCCTTTACCTTCCCACACCATAGCCACTACAGGGCCGGAGACGATGAAATTAACAAGAGAACCAAAGAAGGGGCGCTCTTTATGAACCGCGTAATGTTTTTCTGCTAATTCTTGGGAAACCGTCATAAACTTCAGCCCTACTAGGGTAAAGCCTTTAGTTTCAAAGCGTTTGATCACCTCGCCCACGAGTTGACGCTGTACGCCGTCGGGCTTGATCATGATAAAAGTGCGTTCCATAGATGAGAGCCTAAATAAATTGTGACAAAATTTAGATTAACCCGGAAAGGGACAGTTAGGGAATTGGGAATAGGGAGTCGGGAGTCGGGAGTCGGTTTAGAGGATTTTGTCTAGAAATTGTTTGGTTCGATCGTGCTGTGGAGAGGTGAAAAAGACTTGCGGATGGGCTATTTCGACGATCAATCCGTGATCCATGAACACCACGCGATCGGCCACTTCCCGAGCGAATCCCACTTCGTGAGTGACGCACACCATAGTCATCCCGGATTCTGCCAGACATTTCATCGTCTCCAACACTTCCCGCACCATCTCCGGATCTAGAGCGGAGGTGGGTTCATCGAATAACATCACTTTAGGTTGCATAGCCAGGGCGCGGGCGATCGCTACCCGTTGTTGTTGCCCCCCCGAGAGTTGATGAGGATATTTATGAGCCTGTTCTTTAATCCCCACCCTTTCCAATAAATCGAAGGCGATTTCTCGGGACTTAGTTTTCGGCCACTGGCGCACCCAAATCGGGGCGAGGGTAACGTTATCCAATACCGTCAGGTGGGGGAAGAGATTGAACTGTTGAAACACCATCCCCACTTCCTGCCGGATGGAATCGATTTCTTTGACATTGTGGCTTACAGGTATTCCATCGACGATGATCCGTCCTTTCTGATAGGGTTCGAGTCCGTTAAAAGTACGGATGAAAGTGGATTTTCCGCTACCAGAGGGCCCCATGATCACCACTACTTCCTGTTTCTCTACCGTAAGACTGACACCCCGGAGAACGTGGAAACGATTGTCGTACCATTTTTCGACATTTTCAGCGATGATCATGAGGAAATTTTTAACCTTGTAGTTTTTTCTCTAGTATCTGGTTAGTTAGTTTCGGATCGGCTTTACCACCGCTTTTCTTCATCACCTGACCGACGAAGAAACCTTTAAGATTGGTTCTTCCGGCTCGATATTTAGCCAGCTCATCAGGGAAGGCGGCTAGAATTTCATCGATCGTTTTCTCGATCTCTTTCGGGTCGGAAATTTGTACCAATCCTTTCTTCTCTACCAGCGTTTTAGGTGAGCCTCCCTCGGTTAATAATTCCGGGAGTATGTCCTTAGCGATTTTGCCCGAGATGGTGCCATCTTCAATCAGTTTGACCAATTCGGCTAAATTTTCCGCTTTTAACCCGATTTCTTCAATAACAAGCTTATTGTTATTGAGGTAGGCGGCTATATCCTGAGTCACCCAGTTAGCGATTAATTTGGGATTACCTCCAGCGATAACCGCCGACTCGAAATATTCAGCTACGGAGCGATCGTCAGTAAGTACCCGAGCATCGTAGGCAGAGAGGCCGAATTCTTCTTCGTAGCGTCGGCGTTTCGTGGCGGGTAATTCCGGTAATTCTTGCCGCCAGGATTCTAATTGCTCTGGTGTCACTTCCAGGGGGGGTAAATCCGGTTCGGGGAAGTAGCGATAATCGCTCGAACCTTCTTTTTTCCTCATACTGATGGTGCGCTGTCCGCTTTCTTCCCAGAGGCGGGTTTCTTGTATGATCGGTTCTCCGGCTTCTATCGCTTCTATCTGACGCTCGATCTCGTATTCGATCGCTTTTTGGATAGCGCTGAAGGAGTTCATATTCTTGATCTCCACCTTGGTGCCGAATTTAGTCTCGCCCTTTTTCCGTACCGAGATATTCACGTCACAGCGTAGGGAACCTTCCTGCATATTGCCATCGCTGATCCCGAGATAACGTACCAGACGGCGTAATTCTTGAGCATATTCGGCCGCTTCCTGGCCAGTCCGCAGATCCGGTTCAGAGACGATTTCTAATAGGGGGACTCCGGTACGATTAAAGTCTACTAGGGAATAGCTGGAACCTGCCAGGCGGGCGCTCCGCGTGCCTTCGGCATCGCTCCCAGCGTGAACGAGTTTACCCGCGTCTTCTTCCATGTGCAGGCGGGTAATACCGATGGTTTTGCGTTCTACGGATTTAGTTTTCTTGTCCACCAGTTCGATTTCTAGTTTGCCCTGTTCGACGATGGGTAAGTCGTACTGAGAGATCTGATAATTTTTAGGTAGATCGGGATAGAAATACTGTTTGCGATCAAACTTACTATGTTCGGTGATTTTGCCGTCAATAGCCAAACCCAACTTCACCGCCGAAGCCAATACCTCTTGATTCAAAACGGGTAATACTCCTGGATAGCCCAAACAGACGGGGCAAATATTACTATTGGGTGGGCTATCGAAAGAAGTGGAACAGCCGCAGAAAATTTTACTTTTGGTGTTGAGTTGACAGTGGGTTTCTAAGCCGATGATAGCTTCGTACTGAGTCATTAATTATCTTCCCGGTAGTTTGTATTTAAAGTTCACAGGCCCTTTATATCCCGATAGTTGGGCTAATTCTTCCAGGGTTTGAGTGCCAGAGTGTTGTTGCCCGTTAATGATCCAGGTAGGAAAACCTTTAATACCAGCCGCGCTACAAGCTTTAGGATCGGGTTTGGTGCCTTGAGGATCACATTCTACATAAACTTTCTGATCTTTGAGTATAGCCGCCGCTTCTTTACCGAATAATTGTTTTTGTTCAAAGCAGTGGGGACACCAGAAAGCCCCGTATTCTTTAATCCCTTTGCTAGCGAGGTGCTTGGCTAGGGCGATCTCGGCGGGGCCTGACGTAGTAGTGACAGGCCAACCATTAGGAGGCGTAGCGGCGACGGTGGGGGTAGGAATATCTACCTTACCACCTGCGGCGATCGCGTTGTTAGAGTTGGCATAAACTCCCAGGGCACCTACGAGGGTGATCACTCCCACCACCAAACAAGTAAAAATTAATTGTCCGATTTCTTCCCATTGACGGCCGAAAATAGTCATGATCAATAACAGCCACGAACAAATGGCTGAAGCTACACAATATATACAGAGGGCTTTGATTATCGTTGCCGAAGTAAACATAAGATAAGCACTGAATACAGCCATAGCCGTAGTAGATACTAATAGCAGTAACCAGGTAGATTGCTCAATTTGGTTACGAGTTTTCTTGTTTTGCTCCGGATTAAAAATTAAGGGGGCGAGGGCGAAAATAGCGGTGGACAGATAACCAAACATTCCCAATAGGGATATAGGCACACCGAATATGTGAGAATAAGGACTTTCTGCTACCTTCTGACAACCAGAAACACCCGTACTTGGATCGATCGGGCAGGCCACCTTACCGCCTGACCATTCCGTAATAGTTAGATAGGTAGAGATAATCAGTCCTACTACAGCGATCGCTCCGATGATAAAACGGGAATAGCGATGAATCCAAGGTAGAGAACGACGGCGCATCATAGATTTTTTGATGGTTGGCTTAATATAATTACTAATTTTATCAATTATCCCTCTTAACTATGAAAACTCTAGCGGTCAAGATATTCTAAAATTTTCTCCATTCTTTTTTCTTCGGTAAACTGACGGGAATATTCAATATTTTCTGCATAACCGTCCGGCTTACGGGGGTACTTTTCGATCGTCCGCAAAATAGCCTGGGCGAATGCTTGCGGATCGTCCGGTTCGCACCAGGTGGCGATCATCGGACTCGACTTAAATTCTTTTAGAGGTTCGATCTCCGTAATTACCATTGGGGTTCCGGAGGCTATATATTGAAAAAATTTCAAGGGATTGGTAAAATTTGCCGACTTGCCGGAACAGTGGGGGTGAGCGAGAACATCAGCTGCTTGAAGGATGCTGATGAGTTTTGATTGGGGTGAAACCCAACCGAGAAAGTTAACGTTTTCCGTTCCCCGCTCCCGAACTAATTGGCGGTAGTCCGCCACTTGTTCCTCGGTTCCTCCGGTTAGGGCGAATTGAATATCGGGTAATTCTTTCGCTACCTCGATCAACATATCTACGCCTTTAAATTTGTACAGGGCACCGGAATAAATAACTAAATATTTACGACCTTGTTGGAGAAGTCGATCGCGCCAATCTTGCGCCTCTTGTGGTTTTCTCTCTAAAAAGACGGGATTGAAAGCGTTGTGCATCCAGGTAGTTTTAAGAGGGGGTACGCCCGCAGCGATCAAACTCTCTTGTATTAAGGGTGATTGAGCGATTACTATTTTAAAATACGGGCTTTGGGTGATGGCTGTATCTAAGGAGCTTTCCTGAAAGTAATGACGTTCGTAAATTACGGGAACTTTAGATTTTACAGCGGCTCTAACACAATTCCAATCTCTCGTATGTACCGCTTTCGCCTTGGGCAAAATATGGGCTGGTAAATAATACTGGTATATAAATCTACTGGGATTTATCCATCTATTTTTTATTTTTTGACTGAAACCAGGGATCGGTAATTCGATAGTTTTTAATTTAGTTTGTACGTTATAAAAATCAATAAATTTAGCGTCAGGCTGTTGAGGTTTAAATGTGTCTATCCAGTGAAATAAATTATTAGAAATATTTTGATTATTAGGATAGACGAGAATAGTAGGATAATCTAGATTAGCGGAGGCATTAGCACACATAACATCGTGAATTTCATGAGCAGAATCCGGCTTGAGAGAAATTTGATTAGAATAAAAAATATAATATTGACTCATAAAGAAACTGGGATTAAATATGGCGTTTATTATATCGTTTTAAGGTTCTTGGAGAGGAATTTTTAAGGTTAACCAGGCTCCTCCAGTTTCGGGGTGATTATCCGCCTCGATCGATCCGGAGTGAGCCTGTACTATTTGCTGGGCGATCGATAATCCTAAGCCGGTACCTCCTCCTATGCCATCTGGGTGAGTGCGAGCCGTATCACCGCGATATAATCTCTCGAATACGTGGGGTAAATCCGCCTCTTCAAACCCACAACCGTAATCGATAATATTGATCACCGCGTTCTCATCCTGTGCGGACACTTTAATCTCTATTTGCGAACGGGAAGGGCTGTATTTAATACTGTTATCGAGAAGATTGAGAAATACTCTCATCAACCTAGATTTATCGCCCCGTAAAGTTATCTTTTTCAATTCCTCATATTTGAGATTGATTTCTTTTTGTAGTGCCAGAGGGGTGATACTCTGCCAAGCAGCTAGTATTATCTCTCTCAAGTCGAGAGTTTGATAATTCAGATATTGATGAGGATCAGCCTGTAGGTGGCTGATTTCCAGCCAGTCCTCGATCAATTTTATCAACCGGGCTATTTCTCCCGACATTTGTTCGAGCCAGCGCTTTTCAGGTTCTTGCAGCCGCTTCTGTAAAGTCTCGGCGATAAGGGAAATAGAAGTGAGGGGAGTGCGTAGTTCGTGAGTCAGATCGGAAAAAGCTCTTTCACGGGATTGGCTCAACTCTACTAAAGGTTGTTGATCTTCTAAGAATACGGCTATTTCCCCGTTAGGTAAGGGATAGCTGTAAGCTTTGATAGCTCTGGAACGCGAACTTGTTATTTCATTATAAACCGAGTGTTGACTAGGATAAAACGTCCAAGATTGTACCCCAGGGGTGCCCCGGCGACGGGTGGCTTCGATCAATCGATCTAATTCGTAGGAACGGACTAACTCTAACAGTAGGCGGAGCTGTCCGGGTTGCCAGCGATCGATCCTCAACAATTTAATCGCCTGTTGATTACACCAGAGCAATTGATTGTCCCCATCTACTTGTAAATAACCTATGGGTGCCTGGTCTAATAGCTCTTTTTGAATTCTCGCCTGTTGTTCTACTTCCTGACGTTGTTGGTTCAGTGCCAATAGTTCCCGCCTTACCAGAGATGTCATAGGTAGAGACGGTTCTAAATCGGCTGTTTTCGATGCGGTTGAGAGAGTGTATTTTAGCTGTTTATTAAAGTTAATTTTTTGCCAATAGCAAAATATCAGGCCGAGGAAAAGACCGAGGAAGAATGTAAAAGTTGCCATTGGTCGTCAACATCTTAACCGAAACGATAACCGAATCCTCGCACGGTAATTAGATACTCGGGTTGGCCGGGATCTAATTCTAGCTTCTCGCGTAACCATCTAATATGTACGTCTACGGTTTTGGTATCCCCCAGGAAGTCCGGCCCCCAAATCTGTTCGATCAATTGTTCCCGCGACCAAACACGTTTAGGATAGCTCATGAATAGTTCTAATAGGCGGAACTCTTTCGGTGAGAGGCTGATTTCCGTACCCCTCACTGAAACTCGGCATTCTTGAGAGTAGAGCATCACGTCACGGTATTTCTTGATCGGAGCATTGAGTAAATTGCTGAATCCCTGACGGCGAATCAGAGCGCGGCAACGAGCGATCAGTTCACGCATACTGAAAGGCTTGGTGAGGTAGTCGTCGGCACCGACTTCTAGCCCTAAAACGCGATCGGTTTCGCTGGCTTTGGCGCTCAGTATCAGTATGGGTATAATATTCCCTTGATACCTGAGCAGACGGCAAATATCCAGCCCGTTAACCTGGGGTAACATTAAATCCAACACCAAGAGGTCAAAGTTAGGGTTGTGTTCCTGATTTTCTTTCGCCTGTAGCAACTCTAAGGCTTTCCTGCCGTCGTTGAAGGCAGTCACCTGGTAGCCTTCTTCTTCTAAAGCCATTACTACCATGTTCCTGATCACTTCTTCGTCCTCGACAAGAAGAATTTTATGCTTGGGAACCAACTCGGAGGGGGAAGATAATTGCTGTCCGTCAAGAGATAACATAAAAACACTGTCTTGGTTGACTATTATTCTAGAGTATTCAATACACCCATTAGGAGATCCAAGAGAATGTTATTACATTTATCTACCTGGCCCGAGGTGGAATCTTACCTCGATCGCTCCCGGGGTATTATTATCCCGATCGGTTCTACCGAACAACACGGGCCTACGGGATTGATCGGCACCGATGCTATTTCCGCCGAAGTTATCGCCAGAGGTGTCGGGGAAGCCACCGGCGCTTTAGTCGGCCCTACGCTCAATGTGGGTATGGCTTTACATCATACTGCCTTCCCAGGCTCTATCAGTCTCCGCCCCACCACATTGATTAGCGTTATCGTTGATTATCTTACAAGTTTGGGTAAGTCAGGGTTTCTTAACTTTTTCTTCATCAACGGTCACGGGGGCAATATAGCCACGTTAAAAGCCGCTTTTTCAGAAACTTACGACCATCTGAGTAATTTAAAGATCGATCGTGCCGATGAAGTTAGATGCCAGGTGGCTAACTGGTTCATGTGCAAATCAGTATATCAATTGGCCAAAGAGTTATACGGCAATCAAGAGGGTTCTCACGCTACCCCCTCGGAAGTAGCCGTGACTCAGTACGCCTACCCCGATTTTATTAAACGGGTAGGGGATTTAGATCCGGCTCCATCGGGATACCCTATTTATGGGGCGGAGGATTTTCGTAAACATTACCCCGATGGCAGGATGGGATCTAATCCGAATCTGGCTACACCCGAACACGGGCGGCAGTTTGTGGAATTAGCAGTCAAAGAATTGAGTAGCGCTTATTTAGAGTTTCTAAACCCGGATCGATGATGGAAATATTAATTATCGAGGATGAGAAGGAAATTGCCGAACTCATCCGCCAAACCCTAGAGAGAGAGTCTTTCACCTGTTATTTAGCCCATAACGGTAATGAGGGCTTGGATATGTTCTATCAAAAACAACCAGACTTGATCCTCCTGGATATTATGCTACCTGGCTTAGACGGCCTGGAGGTGTGTAACCGCATCCGACAGAAACCGGGCACGAAAGACCCTTATATTTTGATGTTAACCGCCCGGGGCGAGGAGATAGACAGGATCATCGGTTTATCTACCGGGGCTGATGATTACTTGGTAAAACCTTTCAGCCCCCGGGAACTGGTGGCGAGGGTGAGGGCTTTATTGAGGAGAAGTTTAAGACAGAATGCCCCAGCAGGACAACAATATAAAACCCGTCATTTCGTCATCGATCTCGATCAGCATATAGCGACGAGAAAGTTAGACGAGCAAGAGGAGCCGGAAACTCTCGATTTAACGACTTTGGAATTTAATCTCTTAGCTACTCTGGTCAGTTATCGGGGTAGGGTTTGGAGTCGCACCCAATTGATAGATCATCTATGGGGTAATGATTTCTTCGGTGATGAGAGAGTAGTAGATACTCATATCAGAAGATTACGTAAGAAGATAGAACCCGATCCGGCCAATCCCATTTTTGTTAAGACGGTAGTGGGGGTGGGATACCGGTTCGAGGATGATAATTAAGAATCCAGTTTAACAGGAGGAAAATTTATTATTCCTATAGATCGAGCTAATATGTTAATTAATCTTAAGCGGAGATAGGAAAAATATGACGGTAGCCTTTATGTTGAAACTGCTTGTATCTGGATTGGGAATTAGTCTGATGGGCTATTTCCTGATTTGTCTAGCCCTCGTTATCGGTCAGAATCGCCTCATTTTTATCCCCTCGGCGGAGGTGCGGAGTACACCCCTGTCTATGGGAATAGATTATCAAGAGGTGTGGATAGGGGTAAAAACTTGGCAGGGTACAACAGAAAGGTTACACGCCTGGTGGTTGCCGGGAAGAAAGGGCGACGAGCAGGTATTATTACACCTACACGGTAACGGGGGTAATATGAGCTACAACCTCGATACCCTATCGGTTTACCAGAATTTAGGTTTTTCCATCCTCAGTATCGATTATCGCGGCTACGGACGCAGCGAAGGCAAGTTTCCCACCGAAGCGGAAGTTTATCGGGATGCTCAAGCGGCCTGGGACTATTTAGTCACAACCCGGGGCATCTCTCCCGAGAACATCTTCCTTTATGGTCACTCTCTCGGAGGTGCGATCGCCATCGATCTCGCCATCCGTCAACCCCGAGCGGCGGGCGTTATCGCCGATAATACCTTCACCTCGATGCGGGCGATGGTAGACTATATACCTCTGTATCGCTTCTTCCCGGCGGATCTTCTACTGAGAGAGCGTTTTGATTCCCTCAGTAAGCTACGTCTCTTAAGAAGTCCCCTATTACTGATTCACGGCTCGGACGATCGCACCGTTCCGCCATCGATGGGGGAAGTGCTGTATAAACAGGCTAAAGTGCCGAAAAAATTGTTTGTCATCCAGGGTGCCGGACATAACGATTTAGTCACCACCGGCGGCGAAATCTATAAAGACGCTGTGGGTGATTTCGTCGCTCTGGTGCGGAAACATCAACGTCAGGGGTTATTGATGAGCGATTGATAGATCACTATGCGATCGCGCCCCTGTTCCTTGGCCAAATAAAGCGCCTGATCCGCATTGTTACGTAAGTCTTTACTCGTAAAAGCCGGTTGAGGTATCTCCGTAGCTATACCGATGCTCATGGTGACGTACTTTGAAACTTTAGATGATTCGTGGGGAATATTTAAATTCCTCACCGCCTCCTGAATTTCCTCGGCTACCTTCAAGGCTACTTCTAAAGATGTATCGGGCAAGATGACGGCGAATTCCTCACCGCCGCAACGGGCAGCGAGAGCGCGGTTTGTCTGAGCGTATCTGTCGAGGGTTAAAGCTATGGCTTTCAAACAGTCATCGCCCTGTAGATGACCGTAGGTATCGTTAAAAGCCTTAAAATAATCTATATCGATCAGCAACAGGGTGAGGGTAAGTTGCGCCTGTAAACATTTCTGCCATTCTTCATCTAATCTTTCCTCAAAACAGCGTTGATTGGCTATAGTGGTTAAGCCGTCCAATTTCGTTAACCGGTTTAACTCCTGATTCATTTTCTTTACCGAGGATTTAGAACGCTCTAACTCTTCTTGATTGCGTAGGCGATCGCTGACGTTAGTTTGCACGCCGATGAAATAAATCACTTCCCCTCGATTATTAAAGATGGGAGATAGAGAGATCTCATTCCAGAATAAAGAACCATCCTTGCGGAAATTACGCAGTGTTACGCAACAGGGGCGTTTTTCTTCTACGGCAGAGCGTAATTCTCGCGCTGCCTGCTGAGCTGTTTCTTTTCCCTGTAAGAAACGGCAGTTTTTGCCGATTACCTCTTCTTTTGTGTAACCCGTCATAGCTGAAAAACCGGGATTTACGTAGATAATCGGATAGTCGGGAGGGGTAGCCTCGGTGATGACTATGCCGTTATGTATCGCTTCGATGGCGCTTTTTAATAATCCTAGGGATAGGGGAGATGAACCATCCTCCTCGGCTACCAACAATTCCGATAGCTCTAACTGCTGTTCTAACTGCTTAACTTTCCTTTCCAACTCGGTTATCGATCGTTGATAACCAATATAAAGCTTGACTTTACTGATTAGCTCATCGACGTTGTAAGGCTTGGTCAGACAGTCTAGCGCTCCATAAAGGAAGGCTTTTCGCTTACTGGGCAGATCATCTAAAGAAGTGATGAATAGTATGGGTATGGATTGAATCAAAGGATGTTGATGGATAGCCTCTCCTATCTCCATACCCTCGGAATAGGGTAACTGTAAATCGACGATCATTAAATTCGGCTGTTGGGTTTCACAGGCGAGTAGCAACATTTCCCCGTCTAGAGCCTGACGAACTTTATAACCCTGTTGGCTGAAAATGTTGGTCAACAATCGCAATTCTTCCGGGCTTTTATCGGCGATGAGAATATCGGCAGTCTGGGGTTGAGTCTGGATGTTCATGATATTTTCTCCTCGATCGCCGCGCGGGTTAATTCTCGTAATTTCCGGAAATTAAATTGGTCAATTAAAGCTTTTAAAGAAGTGGTTAGAGAGATATGAATTTCGGGTATTTGATTCACTAGAGCGTATAGCTCCTTACTATCTCCCGCGTTGGCGTAATGATGAACATCCCTTAACCATTCCGTAGGCATAACTCTTAAAGCTTTAGCATGAACGACTTTCATCATTAACTTCGGAGAACGCGAGAGTAAAGATACACTGGAATCCTCTTCTGTAGAGAGGGGAAAATCCGTTAAAGGAATCGTACTTAAATTATCGTCGTTAACGGCGGTATCTTGTGGATTAAATTCAGTTTCGTAAACGTAGCGGACATTTAAGTATTGAGCCATTTTTTCCAGGATAGTATCGATTTCAAACGGCTTTCTTAACAAGGCATCGTAGCCGATCTCGACGAAATTCTGATGTTCTTCATCGAAATTCCCAGCGATCAAACCGATGACGATCGTTCTCTGTATCGGTGCGGGTGCGACTTGTAAGGTTTCTAATTGTCTGATCCGGCGGATGGTTTCCTCGCTGCCGATACCTTCGTGAACAGGTATTTTCGTATCCATCCAGATCAGATCCGGCTGCCAGAGAGACCACTGGCGAATCGCTTCCTGTCCGTCTACGGCTTCTCTAACTTCAAAACCCAAGGGTGCTAATAACTTTACCAGTAGATGACGATTTTCTTGACGGTCATCTACGATCAATATACGATATGTGGGCTGATTGGCAGCTAAGCCGATAATACGACCTCCCCCCTGTAATATACTTTCCCAGGTATCCATTTCTCCACCTTTAACGAGGGTATTAAATTTAACCAGAGTTCCTTCTTGAAGTGTACTGGTAATAGTGATATTACCGCCCATCAAATCGATGAGTTTTTTACAGATGGCTAATTCTAATCCCATCCCTTTCTGTGCCTGATTGAATTGAATATTAACGAAGGGATCGAAGATTTTTTCTAAGAGTTCGGCTTCCATACCCTCACCAGTATCTTCTATTTCAAAAAATAGAACCATCGGGTTATTAATATCTACCTCCGATATTTCTGAAGACAACCAAGCCTTATCCGCTACCCCTATACGGAGGATGATACTACCGTTTTCCGTATGTTTAATAGCATTATTCAATAGATTGATAATTATCTGCCTTAACTTATTTTCATCGGCGGATATATTTACGGGGGCTTCGGAAGGAATATAAAATATCAATTGTAATCCTTTAGCCAGGGCTTGGCCCTGTACGGTGGCTTCGATAGCACTTAAAAATCGGCGCAGGTTAAAGGTAGTGGGCTTTAATTCTAACTGATTGTCTTCGAGTTGGACGATCTCTATTACGTCATTGATTAACGAGAGTAAATGTTCGCCGCTGTAGCGGATCTGTGCGATGCTTTCTTTGGCTACCCCTTGAGTTAGAATGTGGCGATCGAGTAGCCCGGTGTAGCCGAGAATAGTATAGAGGGGGTTGCGTAGCTCCTGACTGATCTTACTTAAGAATTGGCTTTTAGTGCGATGGGCTTTCTCCGCTATTTCTTGAGCCTGTTGTAAATCCCGACTGTAATACAGTGTCCGCTGACTGAACTCTAATTTTTGTTTCTCTAATTGATGGTTACGGCTCTCTAGATGGCGTTGTAATCGCTGATTATCTTGACGCAATCGCCACACCATAGCTCCTAAACCGATTATCAGTAGAGAAGCGATCGAGACGGCCCCGTAAGTTATCCACCACATACACAGCGTTACTATATTATCTAAATCCAGTTTAAGCTTTATGTAAGGATAGTGAACAGTTAATCCTAACAGAAATTAGTCTACCCAAAAAGAAAAAAGGATATAGCTTGTCCTACATCCTTGTGGCAAAAATTAACCTACTAAAGATTTAACCGTTTCCGTATCGAGACGGGCACCGAAACGGCTGACAACTTTAGAAGAGGCTAGGGAAGCCAGATCCCCTGCTTTCTCGTAGCTCATACCGTTAGTGATGCCATAGAGGAAAGCCCCCGCGTACATATCTCCCGCACCTACAGTGTCCACAGCTTGAACCGGGTAGGATTTAATTTCTAGGAGTTGTTCACCATCGTAAATCAGGGAGCCTCTTGCACCGCGAGTGATGGCGAATCCTCGGGTGAAGGTTTTGAAATTTTCGATCGCATCGTTTATATTATCTGCCTCCGCCATTTTCAGGGCTTCATCTTCGTTAGCGAAGAGGAAATCTAAACCGGTGCCGATCATTTCTATCAGCCCTGGCTTGAAAAAATTAACCATATTCGGATCGGACAGGGAGAGACTGGTTTTCACCCCTTTAGCCTCGGCGATTTCTCTGGCTTTGATAGCGGCTGCCTTGCCGGTGGGTGAGGTTACTAAGTAACCTTCGAGATAGAGGTATTGAGAATTTTCTAGGGCCGAGGGGACTAATTCCGCTTCACTGATACTGCTGGTGATACCTAAGAAGGTGTTCATGGTACGATCGGCATCGGGTGTCACCAAAACCAGACATTTACCCGTTATTCCCTCGCTTGCTGATTCGTTGTGGCTGTTAGTATCTAAACCGGAGTTTTGTAGATCTTGGAGGTAAAATATACCCGCTTCGTCTTTGGCGACTTTACAGGAGTAGAAACCTTTGCCCCCCAGTTGAGCGATCGCTACCATCGTATTCGCAGCCGAACCCCCGCTACTGCGCTTAGTAATTATATGTCCCAATTTATCGACTAAAAGAGTCTGACGTTCCTCATCTACAAGAGTCATCACCCCCTTATCTATCCCCAGGCTCGCCAGTATATCGGCGGTAACTTCGATTTCCATATCCACTAGGGCGTTACCGATGCCATAAACGTCATATTGCTTGGTCATAATCGCTCGTCAAGATAATTTATAAGATATGGATAGATGTTACAGCAAAATGCAAAAACCGCCAAAATGAAGTTTCTACAACTAGAGGCAGAAACGGCATCCCAGCGGTTAAGGGCGGTTCGCTTAACTACTTTTTAGCGGCGACGATAGCAACAACAGTAACGTTTTTATCCCCTTTGAGAACTACGCCTTCTGGCATATTGAGATCGCCCAGGGTGAGAGATTGACCCACCTCTAGATTACTAATATCTACTTCGACTATTTCGGGAATACTTTCGGCGAGACATTCCACATTAATATCCATTACGGATTGTTCGAGCAAGCCGCCCTGTTTGATACCCGCCGCTTCACCGACGATTTTTAAGGGGACGACTATATCGAGTTTCCCGTGGGCCGCTACCGAGAAAAAACTGATGTGATAGACGCTATTTTTCCAGGGATGAGATTGTACTTCCTGGATTAAAGCTTTACCAGTCCAGGGCATTTCCGGAACGCTCACATCTACCAAGGTGTTATTAATAGATGCTTGCTTGAGCATATTTAGGGCATCTTTTTCCTTGATTACCAGGGAGACGGATTCAGTGCCGTTGTGGCCGTAAAGGGCCGCCGGGATGAAACCGGTACGGCGGAGGGTATTGGGGTTACTTTTTTCTGGACGTTTCTGACATTCGATACTAACTTGCATACTATTTATCCTCTTTAAAATTCATAGGTCATGGCATCCCAGGGGGAGCCGTTTTCATCCAATAAGGCACGTTTGGGCCCGTGAATCGGATCTTCGACGATGATCGTCTGATCTCTGCTAGCTCCCAGAGAGATAATAGCGATCGGTACTTCCATTATTTCCGCCAGGAAGCGTAAGTAATCTAGAGCCTGTTTCGGTAGGTCATCTAGAGTTCTGCAATCGGATGTAGACACCTGCCAACCCGGCAGGGTGTGATAAATCGGTTGACAGCGGGCGAATTCGCTGGCGCTGCTCGGTAGGTGACGGCAGGTTTTTCCGTCGAGTTCGTAAGCCACGCAGACTTTTATTTCCGGTAGCGTATCGAGAACGTCTAATTTAGTGACTGCTAGACAATCCAACCCGTTGATCCTAACTGCATAGCGACCGATCACCGCGTCGAACCAACCGCAACGACGGCGGCGGCCGGTGGTAGTTCCGAATTCCGCCCCCCGATCGCAGAGCAACTGTTCTATTTCCCCCTCTAATTCGGTGGGGAAGGGCCCCTCACCTACTCGGGTGGTATAAGCTTTCGCCACGCCGATGACGCGATCGATCACCGTCGGCCCGATCCCAGAACCTACACAAGCGCCGCCCGCGATGGGATTAGAGGAGGTGACATAGGGATAAGTCCCGTGATCTAAATCCAGTAGGGTTCCCTGCGCCCCTTCAAAAAGAATATTTTTCTTGCTTCGGATGGCTTTATAAATTTTCAGGGAGCTATCCACTACGTGGGGGCGTAACTGTTCCGCATAATCGAGATATTCGCCTATTACCGTTTCTGGGTCTAAGGGCGGTACGTTATACAGCTTTTCTAAAATGACATTTTTATAATTAATAGTCCACGCCAATTTCGCCCGTAGATCATCGGGATTCATCAAATCTATGATCCGAATGCCAGTGCGCTCCGATTTGTCGGCGTAAGTGGGGCCTATACCCCTGCCGGTCGTGCCTATTTTATGTTTTCCTCTTTTCTCTTCCGATGCCTTATCGATCAGGCGATGATAGGGCATGGTGACGTGAGCGGTTTGAGAGATGAAAAGATTTTCGGTTGAAACTTTTAAATCTCGTAACTGCTGCATTTCCTGTAATAACACGGATGGATCTATTACCGTTCCCGAACCGATGATACACTCCGTATCAGGGTAGAGAATGCCTGATGGAATCAGGTGTAATTTAAAGATTTGATCCTGAACAACCACCGTATGGCCCGCGTTTACTCCACCTTGGGAGCGAACCACCATATCGGCTGATCGACTCAACAAATCCGTGATTTTTCCTTTTCCTTCGTCGCCCCACTGAGCGCCGATCACTATAACGTTAGCCAAGGGTCGTTTAGTCTAGCTCAAGTTCACACAAACTACAATTATCCCTCTAGGTCGATCAAACTGTCAAGTTCTTATTTGATCGCCCTACAAAAACACAGGTAATTCGCGCTCAAGTTCCTCGCCGCCGAAAAATCATCTAGACTACGTAGTTAAAAGAATTGCTCCCTAAATCTAACCCGGTGACATCCCTGACTATGGCGATGAGAGCGGATGGCAGCCCCTCCTCCTGAAGGTATATAAGGCTATCCGGTGCGGAACTGCCGAGGGTATAATCAAGCTCCTCTATATAATATTCCTCGATCGCGCCGTAAAGTTGAATGAGATCGCCATCGGCGATCGTAAAGTCGGTGATGATAGCGGTATCGGGTTCGGGTATTTCCTGATACCAGATCGACCCAGGATGGTAATAAAAAGCACCGTTTTCCTCGTCGCCGAGGATGAAAGTATCTGCCCCCTGTCCTCCCGTGAGATAGTCTATTTCACCGCCGTCATCCCCATAAGCTTTAAGGAAATCGTCGCCCGTGCCACCGTCGAGGCTATCATCGCGGCCACCTCCCAATAAGGTATCGTTTCCAGATGCCCCCTCAAGGGTATAGGATAGGTTGCCGGCGGTAGAGATCAAGTTGTCGAGAGAATTTCCCACACCCAGGCGGGCGGCGGATTTAAGAGTTAAATTCTCGACGTTATCGGCTAGGGTGTAATTAGTCGAGGAGATAACCGTATCGGTTCCTGCCTCGAAATCTTCTATAACTACATCTCTTATACTATTGACCACGAAGGTATCGTTACCGGAACTACCTGCGAGAGTATCCTCACCAGCGCCGCCATCAAGAGTATCATCCCCCGCACCGCCATTGATGCTATCTTTACCGTTGTCCCCCCAGAGAGTGTTATTGACTTTGCTTCCGATGATGATGTCATTGCCGGAACTACCGATAAGATTTTCTACATTCTTAAGAGTATCTTTGAAACCGTTTCCTTTTATGGGCGCTACCATCCCGGTGGCTAAGTTAGCCTGGATGCCCTTTTTGATGAAACTATAGTAAACGGTATCGATGCCGCTGCCGCCGTCGAGGTAATTAATGCCCAAGCCGCCGATAAGGGTATCGTTACCAGCACCGCCGGAGAGAGTATCGTTGCCATCGCCACCGCTGAGATAGTCGTTACCCACGCCGCCAAAAATCCGATCGCCTAGTCTACCGCCGATGAGGGTATCATTGCCCGCGTTACCGTAAATGATCCAATTGGTATCGAAAGAAATTCGAGTTGCTAAAAATATCTCATTTTTACTACTACCGCTAAAAACTTCTCCTTTAAAAACAAACATTTTCTATCTCCTTTGGATGGTTCTCAATCCTAGGCTAACACCCACTTTTTTTGTTTCCGTGATTCAAGTCACAGCCTGTGGCTACTAATCTTTCAGCCCCGGTGCTGATCGAGGGAATCGTCGATAAATAGCTAGAATAAACTAGGGAAAATCCATATTTATCAGGAGATAATCAGCGGTGTTAGAGTTATATCAGTTTGAACTGTCTCAATTCTCAGAAAAAGTCCGTCTCATCCTCGATTACAAAGGTTTAGCCTATCGTAAGATAGAAGTAGTCCCTGGGGTGGGTCAATTAGATTTATTTCGTCTGTCGGGACAGAGACAGGTGCCCGTATTGAAAGACGGCGATACTTACATCGCGGACTCTACAGAGATAGCTTTTTATCTCGAGCGCAAATACCCGGAAAAACCTCTCCTTCCTACTGATCCCGTGGAGAGAGGCCAGTGTTTATTGATCGAAGAATGGGCCGATGAATCCATAGGATTGAAGGGGCGTACTGCTTTCATCGGTGCTTTCGCACAGAATCAGAATTTCCGCACGGCTTTCTTACCGCGAGAAACTCCCGATTTTCTCAAGACTCTCTTGGGATCGGTGCCCGCCGAACTGATCGATATACTGGGTACGGGGGTAGGATTGGGCAAAGATGCGATTAAAACGGCGAAAATCGGATTGCAGCAAGATTTGGAGGCTTTGAGTTTAATTCTAGCCCACCGCCCCTATTTAGTCGGTGAGCGGCCCACCCTGGCGGATTTAACCGTAGCCGCCCACAGTATCCTACTCAAATTCCCCGCTGGCTCTTACTTTAAATTACCCGAGGAATTACAGGGGAAAGGCATCCCTGGTTTAGGGGATAATAGTGCTTACGAGGCCTTTTTCTCCTGGCGCGATCGGCTGTATCAGGATTATCGGCAACCTTTATCTCCCCAGGCTTCTTCTTCCCCCGATAATGAGTCTCCTACTTCAATCAATATTGAGTAAGCATTAGTTATCTTCTCAAAAGACAAAATAAATGTTCTCGGTTACGGAATAAGCGAACTTTTTTTCATCTTTCGGGTCTTAATAGATGTTACCTTCTTCTATTAACCTTATGAATAAGCCCAATCATTCCGTAGCTAAAGTTTTCCGATTTGAAGATAGAGACTCGGGACGATACTGGTTAGTTAAAGTGGTGGGAACCTCGGAAATGCCCGAATGGGTCTTTTCTGATATTATTCCCATTCTTTATCCCGACTTGGATAAGGAAGAATACTCGAACTACCTAGCTCAAATTCCGCCCATTTGGAAAAGTCAGAAACAAATCGTTACCTCATCTGGGGAACAAATGGTATCAACCCTTTATGAATCGGGCTTGAATTATTTAATCGCCAGGTCGGATAGTCCTCTGATGATTTGCTTTCAACAATGGGTAAGTCAAGAAATTCTCCCAGCTATCCGCTCTAACAATAATTACCTTATTCTCAATCAATCTGTCACCCTAAATTCCAATACTAAAGAGAAATTAGAGACCCTTCGTTTAGGGATGGATTTATTGTATGAATTAGGTGGTGTCGATGAATATATGAGACTGGTTTTAAGAGAAAAAGTTAGAAATCTACTTTTAGAAGATGCTGAGGATATTAAAAAAGATTTAATTTCTTTGCATGGTAATTATAATGGTAATCATTCTTTAAAAAGCTTGGATGATTTTCATGTAATTAGTAATGGTTCTAGTAACGGTGATCTTTTTAGAAAAGACGGTTAAAAATATGGGATTGGAAATAGAAAGAAAATTTTTAGTATGCGGCGATAGATGGAAACAACAAGGAGAAGTAAAAGTTTATCGCCAGGGTTATATCAACAGGTTAGATAATGGCAAAACCGTAAGAATCAGGGTCGCGGGAAATAAAGGATACATAACTATTAAAGGAAATACACAGGGGATAACCAGGACAGAATTTGAATACGAGATACCCCAAGAAGATGCCGAGTGTATGTTAGAAACAATTTGCGATCGTCCTCTAATAGAGAAGCTTCGTTATCGCATACCCATCGATGAGCTAGTTTGGGAGGTAGATGAATTTACAGGGGATAATCAAGGCTTGATCGTCGCCGAAGTGGAACTATCCTCTGCTGACCAGACGATTAGATTTCCAGATTGGGTGGGGGAAGAAGTGACGGGAGAGGCTAAATATTACAATATTAATTTAATCAAACACCCTTATAAAGATTGGTACGAGAAATAAAGGATTAACCATGCAGAAAAAATTAGCGGTTTTTGGATTGGGAATACTTTTAACGATCGCTTATCAGCCTTCCGGTTGGGCGGGTAAAGTATTGGATAGGATCAAACAAACGGGAGTGATAACCGCAGGTGCGAGAAAAGATAGTATCCCCTTTGGATACGTTAACGCCCAAGGTAAATGGGTGGGCTATTCCCTGGATATGTTAGAGTTAATCCGGCGACAAACGGAAAAACAATTAGGTAAACCGATTAAATTAAAAGTAGTAGAAGTCACCCCAGGAAATCGGTTTTCTAAAATTAAAGATGGCAGTATAGATATTGAGTGTGGCACCACATCCATCACCTGGAAACGAGAGAAAGAGGTAGACTTTTCCGTTAGCTATTTCGCCAACGGTACACAGTTACTAGTAAAAGCCAAAAGCCCCTTAAACTCGATCGATACCCTAGCAGGGAAACGTATCGGAGTCCTAGCCAATACCACCAACGAAAGAGTAATCAAAACTCAACAACCGGCGGCGAAAATCGTCGTGATCAAAAATCGTAATCAAGGTTTAGAGAAACTCATGGCTGGAGAGATAGACGGATTCGCAGGGGATGGCATCACTTTAGAAGGGATGAGGAAAGCGAGCAAAACCCCGCAAGAGTTTAAAATAATCCCCGAGTTCCCCTATGCTTATGAAGCTTACGCCTGCAGTCTAGCTCAGGATCAATCCCAGTGGCGGGATTTAGTCAATTACAGCCTGCTCCAATTTATGGAAGGGGTAGTGACAGACAATCAAAAATCGGTAGACATCTATGAGAAATGGTTCGGGGAAAACGGCGTAGTTCCCTATTCGAGAGAGGCGATCAACGATTATTTTCAAGGTATCGTCAATTCTTATGAGTGGATACCCTTAATAGGAAAATAATTCCTCTAGTAGTCAGTTTTTTAGGATGATTTTGGTATATTAAGCATACATATTTCTATTTCAGTGTTGAGGAATTTGTGTTAGGTAACAAGAGGTATAAATCCCCTAAAAAATCGAAGCCTTTGCTGTTACTGGCCTTAGGATTACCCGTAACAGCGATGATGTCCGCTACCCTCGGGGCGATAGTCGCCTTTTCTCTTTCCTCAACTCCTTTACTACAGAATCAATCGGGTGATTCTCAATCAGCGCTTTTCAATCAACCGGAAACCATCACCACCTCTAACCTACAACTACCTCAATTAACCCGCCCCGTTAATATTCTGGTTTTGGGAACGAAGGTATTAACCAGCGATTTAAAAACCAATCCTAACCCTGAACTAGGTTATCAAGCCCTGGTAAACTCTTTTGAGGGCCTCACCGATACGATGCTATTAGTGAGATTTGACCCTCTGAATAAGAAAGTAACGGTTCTATCTATCCCCAGAGATACTCAGGTAGATATAGAAGGTAAGGGAACAGTTAAGATCAACGAAGCTAACGCCATCGGCGGGGCGGGTTTAGCGATACAAACCGTGAGTAATCTCCTGGGGGGGGTACAAATCGATCGTTATATCCGGGTGAACGTTCAAAGTATCGAAAAATTCATCGACGCGATCGGGGGGGTCAATATTTACGTGCCCAAAGATATGAAATATAACGATTTCAGTCAACATTTCTACGTAGACCTCAAACAGGGACAACAAACGCTAGATGGGAATAAAGTTCTGCAATTTTTGCGTTTTCGTCACGATGAATACGGAGATATAGGTAGGATACAAAGACAACAGTTATTAATAAGGGCGCTCAGGGAACAGATACTCAACCCGCAAATAATCGTTAAGATCCCCAACATATTAAATGTTATTCAAGAGAATATCGACAGTAATTTAAGCGTGGAAGAACTACTGGCTCTCTCTGGCACTGTCTATGGAACCGATCGCTCGGGGGTACAAATGTTACTCTTACCGGGAAACTTCAACGATAACGGCCGGCGATCGATCAGTTATTGGTTGCCCGATGGTGAAAAAATCCAGAATCTCATGGCCCAACATTTCGCCCACGGCGATATGATAGCGACAGAAGAAAGCAGTAGTGATATTAAAATAGCCTTACAGAACGGCAGTGAAGACCCCACCGCACCAGAGAAGGTGAGGGAATTCTTACAGAAAGCTGGTTACTCGCGCATTTCTATCGCCAACCCCACCGCCGAGCCGATCGACGTTACCCGGGTGATAGCCCAAACTGGAGACCAGAACAGCGCTAACCTCTTACAAACTGGACTCGGCTTGGGCGAGGTGCTCGTAGAAAGTACGGGCAGTCTCAGTTCGGATGTTACCATTCAAATTGGACGAGACTGGCAAACAAAGCAGAACTACTAAAAGATGAAAAAAATTTCCCTAGCTATCCTAGCCGCCTTAACCCTAATCTTGGGTTCCTGCTCAGATGAAAGTCAAACCGATAACAAAATTAGTAGCCGCCTGGAAACTATAAAAAGTAGGGGTAAGGTTATCTGCGGCATTAACGGCGAAGTTCCCGGTTTTAGTTTCGTCGATCGAAACGGCGAGTATTCGGGTATGGACGTAGATATATGCCGGGCTGTCGCCTCCGCCCTATTCGATGACCCTAGCAAGGTGGAATATCGCAAAGTTAGCGCTCAAGAACGTTTCACGGCCGTACAAACGGGAGAGATCGACATTCTCAGCAGAAATACCACCTGGACTTTAAGCCGGGATACGGCCCTCGGGATGTCTTTCGCCCCCCCCGTTTTCTATGATGGTCAGGGTATCATGGTCAGCAAGGCTAGCGGGGTGAAAAGCTTAACCGATCTCAAAGGTAAGTCTATCTGTGTTCTCTCCGGCACCACTACCGAACAGAATCTCTCGGATCAGATGAGTAAACTCGGTATCACCGATTATAAGCCGGTCGTCTCCGATGATGTGGACGCTCTCTATACAGCTTATCAGCAGGGCCGGTGTCAGGCGGTGACTAGCGATCGCTCTCAATTGGTGGCGCGTCGCTCTGTTCTGCCGAAACCGGATGAGCATCAAGTGTTAGACGTACTCCTCTCAAAAGAACCTCTGGCTCCAGCCGTGGCCAAGGGGGATGTTATGTGGCACGATGCGGTTAAATGGATAGTCTACAGTCTGATTCAAGGGGAAGAATTGGGCCTCACTTCTAAAAATATCGCCGAGAAAGCTTCTTCGACCGACCCTAATATCAGACGTTTCCTCGGGACGGAGGATAAACTGGGGGAAGATATGGGATTACCTAAAAATTTCGCGGCCCGGGTGATCAAACACGTAGGTAACTATGGCGAGGTATACGATCGCAATATCGGTAAACCTTTAAAATTGGACCGGGGGATTAATCATCTCTGGACGCAGGGCGGTATCCTCTACTCTCCCCCCTTCCGCTAAATCCTATGAGCATCTGGTACGATTCCCGCTTCCGTCGCCTCCTCTTACAGGTGTTGGTAGTTATCGCCCTCCTGGCTTTGTTAGTTTTCTTCGGGCGCAATCTGATCGATAATTTCCGGCGGCTACGCCTCGTCTTCGGCTTCGGTTTCCTCTTCGACTCCGATAGGCCCGCCGGTTTCGCCATCGGTGATAGCCCCATCCCCTACAGCCCGCGAGATACCTATGTCAAGGCGGTTTTAGTTGGCTTACTCAATACCATAAGAGTAGCCTCAGCAGGAATCGTCGGGGCTTTATTGTTGGGAGTAGCGATCGGTCTGGCTAGAATTTCCGATAATTGGCTGGTGCGGCAGCTCTCTGGGGTATACGTGGAGCTATTCCGCAATACTCCCCTACTACTACAATTATTCTTCTGGTATTTCGCCCTGTTCTTACAATTGCCTGGGCTCGATCGGCCCATCAATATTTTCAATTACATCTTTCTCGCCAATAGTGGTTTATATCTGGGCAATACCGCTACCGGCTTACATTTAACTTCTGAGTTCGCTACTTTGCTCCTCGGCTTGATCGCCTATACAGCGGCTTTCATCGGCGAAACTGTCAGGGGCGGTATTCAATCGATCGCCCGCGGCCAATGGGAGGCGGCTAAGGCTCTCGGCTTAAAACCATCCCTAACTATGGCTTTAATTATTTTCCCTCAGGCTTTGCGGGTGATCATCCCACCCCTAACTAATGACTGTCTCAATCTGGTGAAGAATTCTAGTTTGGCGATTGCGATCGGTTATAACGATATTTACGCCGTCTCCAGTACCATTTCCAATCAAACGGGGAATGCCGTAGAAATGTTAGTAGTAGTTATGGGTACTTACTTACTACTTAATTTACTTATTTCCGGTGTCATGAACTGGCTCAATAGCAGAATACAAGTAATTTAGTTGACATTTTTATGGTGAGAGTTTACTTTATTTTTAATCCTGATTTCAGTAAACTCGAATTTTTTATGAAAGAAAAAGTTAAAAATTTTGTTTTAGATAATTTTCTCTCAATTTATAAAAAAATTTCCCCTCAAGGTTTTCGAGCTGGTATCGATATAGCATCGGATATACAGAGAATCGCGGGAAACCAAGCTATTTCCACTATATTTGATATAGGTGCCAACGTCGGTCAAACAGCAATTTATTTTCAAAAGCGGTTTCCTGGCGCTAATGTTTTTTCTTTCGAGCCTATTAGTTCCTCTTTTAAAACTTTAATAAATAATACTAATAAATTTAATAATGTAAGTTGTTTTCAATACGCTTTAGGGGCTAGAAATGAAGAGAAAGAAATTAGTCTTAACCCCAACTCACAGCAAAACTCTTTAGTAGAAGAACTACAAGTTAATAATGTTCAAAAAGAAATTATTCAAATTAAAACTTTAGATGATTTTTGTAATGAAAAAAATATCGATAGCATTGACATTTTAAAAATAGATACAGAAGGCTACGAATTTGAGGTTTTGAATGGAGCTAAAAGTTTATTAGACGAAGGAAAAATTAAATTTATATTTAGCGAAGTAGGTTTTATTAAATCGGATAAAAGACATACTTTTTTTGGCAATATATTCGACTTTCTCTATACAAAAGGCTTCCGTTTTTCTGGTATGTATGATTTTGCCTACTGGAGTCCCTATTACTCTGAGGGAGTGATTTACGCTAATGCTCTCTTCGTGCGTCCTAAAAGTTTTCAACAGAGTGTAAGCCATCAGTAGTCATCTTCTTCGCTTATATTTTCTAACGATTGATTCTCGTATCTTTCTTGAAATTGGTGCTTTTGTCTGCGAGAAGAACGACGATATTTCTTGCTTTCTAGTATCGGTTCGTATTGAGCTTGACCAGAGGTTTTCACTTTTAATTTAACAGTGGGTTGGCGATCCTTACTCGTCTGTAATACTTCTTGAAAAGCTATCACTTCGGTTAAGAACTCCAGGTAATGTTCGTATCTTTCCCAGTCTCCCCGAACCACACAATTCGGCTCATCCCGATGTAAGCAATCGTTAAATTGACATCTACCCTTTTTCAGTCTCTCTCTCGCCTCGGGGAAACAATAGGCTAGTTGATGGGCTTCACCCTCTAAATCCGGTTGGTTGAATCCTGGACTATCCGCCAGTAAACCGCCCTGGGGAAGTTGAAATAATTCTACGTGGCGGGTGGTGTGCCGTCCTTTCTGCAATTTCCCGGAAACTTCTCCGGTGCGCTGTTTACCAGTACCGATCAGAGTATTGAGCAGGCTGGATTTTCCCACTCCCGAAGGCCCAGCCATAATGGTGATCTTACCCTGTAAACGCTCCCATAACCCTTCTATTCCCCGCCCCTGATTAACGCTTACCCAGAGAGGGGTGTAACCCCAATTTTTTAAGCGCTCCTGCCAGAGCTGACGCAGCTCGTCGGCTATCAAATCGGTTTTGTTGAGACATAAGCAGATTTCCAACCCCGTAGATTCGGCTTTCACCAGGAAACGGCTTAACTGCCACGCTTCTAAAGTCGGTTCCTCGACTGCGAAAACTAATAATATCTGTTCGGTGTTGGCGACGGGCGGCCTCTCCAGTTCACTTTTTCTGGGGAGAACTTCGGCGATCGCTCCTTGGGAAGCTTCTAGATCGATTTCTTCTACTGTAACGCGATCGCCCACCATGACCTTCTGTCCGATTTTCTTCAGGCGACTTCGGCGGGTACATAGTAGGAGAGAAGCTGACGGTTGAGAATCCAGCCTCACCCCGTAATAATTGGCCTGTACGGCCAGAACCGTACCAGTGCTTTTTTCGCGGCTCACGATGGTAGGGGACGACGAACTTTAAGAACGAAAAAGCTTTCTAGAGGTTGGATCGATTCGATTTTGTATCCTTCTACCGTCAGGCTTTCTGGCACCTGTTCGATCGGTTCTCCTCCATCGAGCCATACCTCCAACAATTCCCCAGCGGGCATTTGTTCTAACTTTAACTTCGTCCTGACGAAATTGATCGGGCAGGGAGTCCCCCGCAGATCGAGAGGAGAGGGGTTCATTTCTGGAACAGTCCTCCTAAAAACCCTTCCAATCCACCTTTACCGTGAGCCTCGCCGCGCAATTTCGCCAATTTTTCCAGTAGCTCCCGTTCTTCGTGACTGATTTTCGTCGGTATGTTGACCTTGACGGTGAGGCGATGATCGCCGCGACTAACGGCGTTACCTAACTTGGGTACGCCCTTATTTTCCAGGGTCAGTACCGTATCTGGTTGGGTTCCCGCCGGGATGGTGAGTTCTTCGGGGCCGTCAACGGTATTAACTTTGATAGTACAACCTAAAATCGCCTGTAAATAACTTACTGGTACGTCTGATTTAATATCGATACCATCCCTTTGAAATTCTTCGTCGGCTTCTACGGTGAGGTATACGAACAAGTCTCCTGGCGGGCCTCCTTTTAAGCCGGCATCACCTTCTCTCGGAACCCGTAGTTTTATGCCGTTATCTACTCCTGGGGGAATGGTGATTTTTAATTTTTTGGTTTCCTGTCTACGTCCTGCTCCGGCGCAAGCTTCGCATTTTTGTTCTACCACTTCCCCCGTGCCTTCACAGGTAGGACAGGTGGATACTTGGGCGAAAGTTCCGAAGGGCGTGCGGGTGGCTCGCCTTACCTGTCCCGTACCATTACAAGCGCTACAGGTTCTAACTCCCGTTCCAGGGCGGGCTCCATTCCCGTGACAGGTTTGACAGGTTTCTAGATGACGGATACGAATTTCTTTTTCTCCGCCAAAAACCGCTTCGCGGAATTTGAGTTTGAAGTCGAGGCGTAAATCGTCGCCTTTAGTCGGCCCGTTACGACGACGGCCTCCCGTTGCTCCCATGCCCCCAAAGCCGCCAAATATACTTTCAAATATGTCGGCAAATCCCCCTACATCTCCGTAATCGAAACCACCCGCACCCGAGACACCTGCTTCTCCAAATCGATCGTACCGCGCCCGGGTTTCCGGCTCGGAAAGCACTTCATACGCTTGATTGATCTCTTTAAACCGTTCTTCTGCCCCAGGTTCTTTGTTGACATCTGGATGATATTTCCGGGCTAAACGGCGATATGCTTTCTTTAGGTCTTCTTGATTTGCGTCTCTTGATACGCCGAGAATTTCGTAGTAATCACCAGGCATGGGCTATAACTTCTGTGTATGGAATGGTTTATATGTCTTGCTACTTGAGCCGGGGCTAACCGAAGTTAATTTTAAATTCGGTTAACATTTATTATTATCACATTTTTCTCAGTCTACTGCCTCATAATCCGAGGCAATCGTTTCTTCGGCATCGTAGGGATCATCATAACTTACGGTATCCGTTAATTGATTATTTTTTGTGCTATAGGTTTTAGTCCCGGTATATGTTTGAGTCGCTTTTTGGTCTATATTGGTTTGAGTTCTAAAATTAGTATTTAAATTGGTGTTCAAGTTGGTGAGGGTTTCTTTTTTGGCCCCAGAGGTTAAACGGGTGGGATCGAGCGATTCATACCCGGTTTTCCCGAAGTTTTCTTGTTGTCTTCCAGTGTAGATTCTGGTGCCTATTTCCAGCACCGATTGACGGAACTCTTCTAAGATTGAGCGCAATTTATCCAGGGGAATTGACGCATCTCTCAAGGCTATTTCTAATTGCTGGCGTTTCTGTTCGCTCAATTGTCTGAGATCCGCTTCTATTAAATGTCCATTTTCTTTTACGGTTACTTCGTGGGTATAGAATAGGCTGTCTGATTGATTTCTGATTTCGATCATCTGCATCCGCTTGCGATCATAATCCGCATATTTTTCCGCTTCTTGGCGCATCCTTTCTATCTCCTGGGGTTTCAGTCCCCCTGTATGACTGACTAAGATGCTCTGCTCCCTACCCGTTCCCTGATCCGAAGCGGATACTTTTAATATCCCGTTAACGTCTATATCGAAGCTCACCTCTATCTGCGGTACTCCCCTAGGTGCGGGCGGAATTCCGGTAAGTAAGAATTTCCCCAAACCTTTATTGTCTCTGGCCATCGCCCGCTCGCCTTGCAGTATGTGAATTTCTACCGATGTCTGTCCGTCGGCTGCGGTGGAGAATACTTGAGATTTGCTCGTCGGTATTGTGGTATTGCGATCTATGATTTTGGTGAACACTTCCCCTAAGGTTTCTATGCCCAAAGATAGGGGGGTAACGTCTAATAGGAGTACATCTTCCACCTCTCCCCCGAGTACTCCCCCCTGAATAGCCGCTCCTAGAGCTACCGCCTCATCTGGGTTGATCGATCGATCGATCTGGCTGGAGTTAAATAACCGGGAGATCATTTGTTGTACTGCCGGTATCCGGGTACACCCCCCTACTAATATCACCCTATCTATCTGCTCTGGGTCTAGATCCGAATCTTTTAGGGCTTGTTGTACCGGGTTTATCGTCGCCTCTACCAGACTGCGCGTTAATTCTTCAAATTGCGAGCGGCTTAATTCTGTTTCTAAATGTTTTGGCCCCGATTCGTCCGCCGTGATAAATGGTAAGTTTATCGATGTACTCAACATACTCGATAGTTCTATCTTTGCTTTCTCAGCCGCTTCTCTGAGCCTTTGAATCGCCATTTTATCCGTTGCTAGATCGATGTTTTCTTGGAGTTTAAAGTTATTGATCAGCCAACGCACTAAGAGATTATCAAAATCATCCCCTCCGAGTTGGTTGTTTCCCGATGTGGCTCTGACTTCAAACACTCCGTTACCCAGTTGTAGGATCGACACGTCAAAGGTACCACCGCCGAGGTCGAATACTAATATCGTCTGATCCTCTGACTGTTTATCCAATCCGTAGGCTAGGGCTGCCGCCGTGGGTTCGTTGATAATTCTTAATACTTCTAAACCAGCGATCGTGCCCGCGTCTTTCGTTGCTTGTCGTTGGGCATCGGTAAAATAGGCTGGCACTGTGATCACCGCCTGAGTGATGGGTTCTCCTAAATATGCTTCCGCGTCGCTTTTTAGTTTTTGCAGGATCATGGCGGATATTTCTTGAGGGGTAAAATCCTTATCCCTAATTTTGACGTTTACGGTATCTTCCCTACCTTTTATACATTGATAAGCTACCCTGTTCCTCTCGTTGGCCGTTTCTTCCCAGCGTCTACCGATAAAACGCTTAATACTATACACTGTGTTTTCGGCATTAGTTACCGCCTGGCGCTTGGCTAATTGGCCAACCAAACGCTGAGCTTTACTGAATCCTACGATACTCGGCGTGGTTCGCCCCCCTTCCGAATTAGGTACGATTATCGGCTGTCCGCCTTCCAAGACGGCTACACAACTATTCGTAGTCCCTAAATCGATGCCAATAACTTTCCCCATAACGCTTCTCTTTTATGTGCATGAGCTTGGTCAATCTAGAGTAATTGAATCAGCTAGGATTACCCTTTCTTGTTTAGAGTACCTAAATTTTTGCTAGATCATAACAGTTTATTTTCAGTATATTCCGTAATTTTATCAACTTCTTTAATAAAAATTTTTTAAGTAGTCTTACTGAGAAGGGAAATTAAGAATAACCATCGACGTTAAAACCATAGAGCGGCTAGATTATAATGTCGAAGAGAATCTACCTACTAATAAATCTAGCTTCTATGGTAACGAATTTTTAGTTAGAAAACTCGGAAACTTGAGTAGTTTCCGCGTTGGGATCGTGAGCTTTAGGAGCCGCTACTTTTACTAAAGCGTGGCGCAGGACTTGCTCACCAAGAACGTAACCCCTAACTAACTGTTCGATCACCGTCCCTTCTGGATAATCGTCCGTATATTCTCGCATCATAGCTTCATGATAATTGGGGTCGAAGGGTTGACCTTCCGGGCGCATTGGTGAAACCCCGAGGCGTTTGAGGCTATCGACGAGATTTTTGTATACCCCTTGATAGCTTTTATGGATCGATTCTTCACCGGCGTTACTGGGTTTCAATTGAGTTCTCGCCCGTTCAAAATTATCGACTACGGCTAACAGCTCACTTAAGGTTTTACATTTGATCTTCTCTTCTAATTCTTCTTTTTCCCTGGCGGTTCTCTTTCTATAATTGTCGAATTCCGCCGCTAGGGTAATGTAGCGGTTTTTATAGGCTTCTTCCTGCTGAGCCTGTTCTTGTAATTTAGCTTTCAAGCTGCTGATTTCTTCTTTTAAAGCGGTAATGGCGGAATCCGTATCGGATGATTGTGGAGATTCGGGAGTAACCGTTACCGTTTCCGGTACCGAGTACCCCGTGAGGTCATCAACCGATAGATTGTCTTGATCCTGAGCCATTACGGGTATCTTCTGCCCATCTTCGGAATCGAGATCGTTAAATTCTCCGTTTATAGATGTCTGTTTTTCTTCACTCATAGTTACGATAGAAATTTATATGGGAAGTCTAGAATAAATTTTGCTACGGGAGCATTATGTACAAGGCCGGGCTTGAGGAATTTCCCCTCTGAACGAGTCTTCTACAACAAATGTAACATTTTCCGGGAGTCCTGAGGCGTTGCGAAAAAATTTTCTCGCCACTATAAATATTTGCCGCTATTTGGGAAAAATAATAGTAATGGAGAGGTTATTACTGGTCTATGACATATTCTTCGTCCTCAAAGCGAACCCGCGCCGTTGCTTTACGCAATTATTTTTCCCCCTTTGGTAACAAACTAGTGCAATCGGGGTATATAGGCCCTGACCAAATGCAGCAGGCTCTGGTAGAAACCCGAAAATCGGGTAAATCCCTGGTTGAAGTCCTACAGATGCTGACGGGTCGCCCTTTACCTCCAGATTTACAACGTCAGTATAAAAAACATCAGTTATTTGAATTAAAAATACTTTACGGTGTCGAATCGATCGATCCAGAGTTTAGCGATTACGACGGTTTAGAAATAGCCCGTTTAATAGATACCTTAATCCCGATCGATACCTGTCGGAGGTACCGGTTGCTTCCCCTGAAAAGAATCGAAGGAGATAGTGCAAATATACTGATAGCGATGGTCGATCCAGATAACCTGGAGGCGCTAGACGACATCAATAGAATATTACGCCCGAGGGATTTAGTCTTACAGAGATTGGTGATTACCCCGGAAGATTACGACCAACTATTAGAAAAATTTCACTCGGCCCAATCAGAATTAGAAACGGAAAAAGAAAGACTCGCCAAAGAAAAGGAACTGGAGAAGTTATCAGATTTAACCGAAATCGTCGAAAATATAGAGGCTCCGGTTAACGATCTCAAAGAAGGTTCCGAGGACAACCTCGATGCCAGCGAAGCCAATCAGGCACCAGTGATCAACCTGGTGAATAAAATACTAGCCAAGGCTTTACAGGAAGGTGCTTCCGATATTCACGTAGAGCCGCAGGAAGAAACCATGCGTATCCGTTTCCGCAAGGACGGGGTACTGCATCAGGCTTTCGATCCCCTGCCGAAAAAAGTAATCCCCGCTGTGGTAGCCCGTTTTAAGATCATGGCGGATCTGGACATAGCCGAGCGTCGCTTACCTCAAGACGGAAAAATTCGCAGGATGTATCAGGGCAGGAAAGTCGATTTTCGGGTTAACACCCTACCAAGCCGCTACGGCGAGAAAGTCTGTCTTAGAATACTCGATAACTCCGCCACCCAGTTAGGCCTCGATAAATTGATCAGCGACCCGAGAACGCTACAGATAGTCAGGGATCTAGCCAGTAGACCCTTCGGCCTAATCCTGGTAACGGGGCCCACCGGCTCGGGTAAATCTACCAGTTTGTACTCGGTACTGGCAGAGAGGAATAATCCCGGGGTGAATATCAGCACCGCCGAAGATCCGATCGAATACTCTCTGCCCGGTATCACGCAGGTACAGGTAATCCGGGAAAAAGGGATGGATTTCTCTTCCATCCTCCGCGCCTTCATGCGTCAAGATCCGGACGTGATCCTAGTGGGTGAAACAAGGGACAAGGAAACGGCGAAGACGGCGATCGAGGCCGCCCTTACAGGACACTTGGTATTGACAACCCTACACACCAACGATGCGGCTGGGGCGATCGCTCGTCTCGATGAGATGGGAGTAGAACCCTTCATGATCTCTGGTGCCCTCCTCGGGGTTCTCGCTCAAAGGTTAATGCGCCGAGTCTGTAGTGAATGTAAAATCGCCTACCACCCCACCCAGGAAGAATTAGCCCGCTTCGGTCTATCGGCGGCCAAAGAAGAAAACGTTACTTTCTATAAAGCCAATACTCTCACCCAGGAGGAACTGAGCGAAGCAAGCAAGCAGGGCAGGCTCTGCGGCAAATGTAGCGGCAGCGGTTATAAAGGAAGGGTGGGCGTATACGAAGTAATGCAGAATAGCGAAAGACTACAAAGTTTGATCAACCAGGGAGCCACTACCGATCGCATTAAAGAGACGGCGGTAGAGGAAGGAATGGTGACTCTGCTAGCCTACAGCCTCAACTTAGTTAGAGAAGGACTGACCACTCTAGAAGAAGTAGAAAGGGTTACGTTCACCGATTCCGGCTTAGAAGCCGAATTGAAAGCCAAGCGTAAAAGCGGCCTGACCTGTACCAACTGTAAAGGGGAATTGCGCCCCGAATGGTTGGATTGTCCCTACTGTATGACCCCCAGATTCGCAGACTAATTATAATTTAGGAGGAAAAAGACCAATGGAGTTAATGATCGAGGATTTAATGGAGCAGTTGGTAGAGATGGGCGGCTCCGATATGCACATTCAAGCGGGTGCCCCTGTTTACTTCCGCATCAGTGGTAAACTCGGGCCCGTCACGGAAGAACCCCTCACGCCCCAAGAATGTCAGAAGTTAATCTTCAGTATGCTCAATAACACCCAGAGAAAAGAGTTAGAGCAGAACTGGGAATTAGATTGTTCCTACGGTATTAAAGGATTAGCCCGTTTCCGGGTAAACGTCTATAAAGAAAGGGGTTGCTACGCCGCCTGTTTACGGGCCCTATCCTCGAAAATTCCTAACTTCGAGCAGTTGAACCTACCGCCGATCATCCGGGAGATGGCGGAACGTCCCCGGGGATTGATTCTCGTCACCGGACAGACAGGATCGGGTAAAACAACCACTCTGGCGGCGATACTCGACCTGATCAACCGCACCAGGGCCGAGCATATCCTCACGGTAGAAGATCCGATCGAGTACGTCTTCCCCAACGCCAAAAGCCTCTTCCACCAACGTCAGAAGGGGGAAGATACCAAATCATTCGCCAACGCCCTCAAAGCAGCCCTGCGGGAAGACCCTGATATTATCCTAGTGGGTGAGATGCGGGACTTAGAAACGATTTCACTGGCGATAAGCGCCGCTGAAACCGGTCACTTAGTTTTCGGAACCTTACACACTAACTCGGCTTCAAGTACGGTAGACAGGATTATCGACGTATTTCCCGCCAACCAACAGGCACAGATCCGGGCGATGCTGTCCAACTCCTTACTCGCGGTGTTCAGTCAGTGTCTGGTGAAGAAAAAAGCCCCCAAACCTGGCGAATTCGGTCGCGCTATGGTACAAGAGATTATGATCATCACCCCAGCGATCGCTAACTTGATTAGGGAAGGAAAAGCCGCTCAGATCTATTCCTCCATACAAACCGGGATGAAACTGGGGATGCAGACGATGGAACAGGGGCTGTGTAAACTCGTTCTCGACGGGAGTATTACCTTTGAGGAAGCTATTTCCAAGAGCGGTAAACCCGATGAATTACAACGCCTCGTAGCGGGAGCGCAGATCCCAGCTAACAATCGTCCGCCCGTCAAACGTTAAATCTTTCGTAAATATAAGCCTTTAATCCTATGCCCACTTTTGTCGCTCAAGTCAAAAATAATGCAGGAAAAGTGTTTCAGGAAAAAGTCGAGGCTATGACACCGGAGCAAGCCCGCGTCATCCTGAAAACTAAATACGCCACCGTCGGCAAGATCAAAAAAGCAGGCATGGAAGTTGACCTGTCTTTTATAGAGAATTTTTTCGCTAACGTCAGCATAAAAGATAAAGCGGTGTTTTCTCGACAGTTCTCGGTAATGATTAACGCCGGGGTGGCGATCGTCAGATGTTTGGGAGTTCTGTCCGAGCAATCGAGTAACCCGAAGATGAAGAAGGCGTTAACCGCCATCAGTGCTGACGTACAACAGGGACAACCCCTTTCCGAAGCTATGGCCAGACACCCAGAGTGTTTTGACGAGCTATACGTGAGCATGATCGAAGCGGGAGAAACGGGGGGGGTATTAGACGAGGTATTAAACCGGTTGGCCAAACTTTTAGAAGATATGGCGCGTTTAAAAAACCAGATTAAATCAGCGATGGCTTACCCGGTAGCCGTCGGAAGTTTAGCGGTGATCGTGTTTTTTGCGATGACGATTTTCTTGATCCCGGTGTTTGCGAAAATCTTCACCGATTTGAAAGTTCCCCTTCCTGCCCTAACCGCCTTCATGGTGACGCTGAGCGGCATCATGCGTAGCCCTTTGATCTTGATCCCGATCGGCACGATCATCGCCACCGTATTCTTGCTGAAACGTTACTATAAAACACCGATGGGAAGAGTTCAGATAGACGGATTCTTTTTGAAAATGCCTCTATTCGGTGATTTAAACGTTAAAACTGCCGTAGCCCGTTTCTGTCGCGTTTTCGGTACTTTAACTCGTTCAGGCGTACCAATTCTTAATTCTCTGGAGATCGTTTGTAATACGGTGGGTAATCAGGTCATCGCTAACGCCGTCGCTGGTGCCAAATCCGAAATTCAACAGGGTGGGATGATGAGTCTGGCCTTACAAAAAGCGAACGTCTTCCCCGCTCTGGCGATTCAAATGATCAGTATCGGTGAAGAAACTGGTGAATTAGATTCGATGATGATGAAGGTGGCCGATTTCTACGAGGATGAAGTAGAACAGGCAGTTAAAGCATTAACGAGTATTATCGAACCCTTGATGATGGTGGGTATCGCTGGGATGGTAGGGATCATTCTACTATCCATGTACCTGCCGATGTTCAAAGTGTTCGAGGCTTTGGGCTAAAAATTTATCGCGGTTTTGAGCTAGAGATTTTTTTCAGAAATATATGACTATTCAATCTGCCGATTATGAAAGTTCTTTAGCTCATTATTGTACTCAAGAAGGAGCTATTCAATTATTACGGCAATATCGGCATTATCTAGAGATGTTGCCCAGTCTGCGCCGCCCCGAGCAAAGTTTGATCACCATTCCCCTACCCTTGATCCGAGTGCGTCACCGCTCCCCGAATGGCGGAAGCAATACGGCGACAAGAGAAACGATCGCCTTGCCCTGCGATCTGGCTATTATTATGTGCGATCCAGAATGGAAGGTTAAGTTAGGCGCAGAAATTATTATTTTTATCCATCGCCCCGGTGAAGATCTATCCGATTTGCTCTATCGCTGGCGCACTACTCAAATTCATCTCGATAAGGAATATGAATGGGTGATGCCTCCGCAAGATGACCATATGTTCAGCGAGGGAGCTGATGAAGTTCACCCCCTCTTCGTTTTGTTTGAACATAGCCCGGCTCGCATCAAGAAAGGTTTGACGGGGATTTGTTTACCCGCCGTCATCGATAGAGATTTCGCTCTTTTCTCCGACGAGGAATTACTGAAACAGAGCTTTTAATTTTCCAGTCCGTAGCGCCGGGCGTAACTATCCACCGTATTCTTTAATAACATCGCCACCGTCATCGGGCCGACTCCCCCAGGCACCGGGGTGATATAGGCCGCTTTTTCTACCGCTCCCCGATAATCCACATCTCCCACGAGCCGCCCATTGCCCTCGCCATCCTCAACGCGATTGATACCCACGTCGATCACTACAGCGCCAGGCTTGATCATATCGGCGGTGATAAATTCTGGTTTACCGATCGCGGCCACGACAATATCCGCCCCGCGACAGACCTCCGCCAGATCTCGGGTGCGGGAGTGGGCGATCGTTACCGTGGCGTTCTCTTCCAGTAACATCAAAGCCTGCGGTTTGCCTACTAGAATACTTCTACCCACTACTACAGCGCTCTTTCCCGATAAGGATACATTAGCCTCTTTTAATAATTCCATCACTCCGGCTGGGGTACAACTGCGTAAACCTTTCTCCCCCCTGACGAGACGGCCTAGATTAACGGGATGCAGTCCATCGGCATCTTTATCCGGGTCGATTTTATGCAGTAGGGCGACGGCATCAAGATGATCCGGAAGGGGTAATTGGACGAGAATACCGTCTACTCTCTCGTCTTGATTTAATTCCTCGATCGTGGCTGCGATTTCTTCGGCGCTCGTTTCCCCTGGAAAGTGTCGGCCGAAGGAAGCCATCCCTATTTTAGTACAGGCTTTCTCCTTATTACGCACGTAGACGGCGCTGGCAGGGTTATCTCCCACCATCAAGACGGCTAATCCCGGGGGCCTGCCCACTCGCTCTTGCAGGGTTTCTATTTGTCTTTGTAGCGATCGTTGAATTTTCTGGGCTAGGGCTTTACCGTCGAGTATTTGGCAACTGGTGAGAGACATTCTATGATTAAAACCAAGAACAATACTTTTACAAATCCATTCTATAAAATAGACCGATCGTTATTTAAGATCATGTTTGTTAAATCTTTGTTAGTTCCCTATACTGGGCTGATGTTAATCATAGGGGGTTTGCTGGGCTGTACCACTCTAGCCGATCTAGGGGTAGCCGTACCCTACATCGGAGATCCCCCCGTAATACAGATAGATGGACTAGCTCAAAAGCCAAAGGGAGCCTTAGTCTACATACAGGGAAAGGTGACAGATTACGCTCCTTTCCTCGATGGTGGTGCCTATCTGGTGCAGGATAGTTCTGGGGGGGTGTGGATACGCACCCGAGGGAAACCGCCTAAACCTGGTCAACAAATTCTTGTCAAAGGGAAGATCGAATACAAGAATATTAACGTAGCCAATCAGGATTTAGGCGGGGTCTATGTCGATGAAGTAGAGCAATTACAGGCTACCGCCAGTAAACCTCAACCCTCCTCACTCTCTCCAGAGCCGGCAGTTACTAAACCTCAACCCTCACCCTCTCCGGAGCCGGTAGTTACCAAACCTCAATCATCACCTCTACCTGTGGTTAGCACCCCCCCCTCCGTAACGGGCCAGACGGGAGAAAATCCTACCCCTGCGATAAAAAAACCTAAACCCGATGCCATTGACAGCTTTTTCTTGCCCCACAAACAACAGCAGAAACTATGACACAGAGACTGGTAGCCTTAGCGATTCTAGCGCGGGACGGTAAATATTTAATGCAGTTACGCGATGATCTGCCCCATATTCTCTATCCTGGTCACTGGGGCTTCTTCGGGGGTCATTTAGATCCCGGTGAAACCCCCGCAGAGGGTCTAATTCGTGAGGTTAGGGAAGAGATTAATTATGAAGTTACTTCCCTGCGGAAATTTCGCTGTTATGAGGATGCGGAAGCAACAAGACATATTTTTTACGTTCCCTTAACGGTAGATATTAACGAATTACAACAGCAGGAGGGATTTGACCTGGACTTACTCGAGCGTTCCAGTATCGAGGCAGGCTGGCATTACTCATCTAAAGCCGGAGAGGTAAGGCCCCTGGGGAAAATTCATCAGCAAATTTTACTCGATTTTATAGAAGTCGAATTATAGTGGATATAGAGTCAGATAGGAACTTATTAGAAATCATTACTGTCTTTGGCAGTAGTGTTCACCCCCCTTGTCTGGAGTATCTACCCTAAATTCTGACTTTGATTAGGTCATCCTCCCTTTAGGCTCCCGTATGAACGAATCTTTTAAACCTTTTATTTTGGCTCGGAAATTTATCTTTAGTAGCGTAATTACTACAATTGCTTTTAATAGTTTTATAACTCCCGTATTAAGTGCTAAAGTAGAAAAACCTCTAGAAAATAATCCGAAAACGGTTATAGATGAAGTATGGCAGATAGTAAATAATGAATTCGTTGATAGGAGTTTTCATCAAATAGATTGGAAGAAAAAAAGGCAAGAACTTTTAAGTAGAAATTATGCCAATTCTCAACAAGCATATAAAGCGGTTAGGGAAGCATTAAAAGAATTAGGAGACCCGTATACAAGATTTTTACCGCCAGATGAATTCGCTGTACTGACGAGTCAAACATCGGGAGAGTTATCGGGTATAGGAATCCGTCTAATGATAGATAAGCGTACCAGCGATATTATCGTAGTTGATACGGTGAAGAATTCCCCGGCTAAAGAGGCTGGGGTGAAAAGGGGCGATCGTCTAATCAGGATTAACGGGAAACCCACCGCTCTGATGAGCATCGAGCAGGCGACAGAAGAGATGAAAGGTGAGGTGGGATCGCAGGTAAACCTACAGTTATCCAGGCCAGGAAAAGGAGTTTTTGACGTTACCCTAACCCGCAGCCAAATAGAAATTCCTTCGGTTAGCTATCAGATTAAACAAGAAGGTAAATTGATGGTAGGTTACATAAAACTCGATGAATTCAGTTCCCACGCCGCCGAACAGATGAAACAAGCGATCGAGGAACTGAAAGATAAACGGGTTTCCGCCTACGTGCTGGATTTACGCAACAATCCAGGCGGGCTCTTATTCGCCTCCGTAGACATAGCGAGGATGTGGATGAAACAAGGAACTATAGTTTCCACGATCGATCGTCGTGGCGGCGATAGGAAATATGCCGCCAACAATACCGCTTTGACAGATTTACCCTTAGTAGTGCTGGTGAACGAAAGTTCCGCCAGTGCCAGTGAAATTCTCGCGGGGGCGCTGAAAGAAAACGGTAGAGCGCAGATCGTCGGCACATCAACTTATGGGAAAAGTACGGTACAATCTGTACATTCACTCTCGGACGGCTCCGGATTGGCAGTAACGATCGCCCGTTATTATCCCCCGAGCGGCACCAACATCAATAAACAAGGTATCAAGCCCAACGTAGAGATCGATTTAACAATGGAACAACAATTAAAGCTCAGAGATGACCCTTCCTTAATGGGAAGTAGCGAAGATCCTCAATATAGACGAGCTATATCCATACTGAACACCCATTCTGCCGCTTTGAAGGATAATCTTCCAGAACCCGTCAGCCAGAGAGAAACACTTCCCTAACTCCGTCAATCATTCCTTATTGTGTTAAGCGAGCTTTTCCCCCTATTCAATGCAGCCCGTCCAGAAGTTTTGGAGTGGTTGGAATCGGTGAGCGAAATCGAAGAGTACGGAAGCGATGAAGTGATTATCGCCGAGGATAGTTGGGGAAAAGACGTTTACTTTATCGTGTCGGGATGGATAAAAATTCGCTACTCGATCGGCGAGCAACAATTATCCTTAGAAATTTTAAGTACAGGGGAGAGCTTCGGCGCCTTAGCGGTTCTAGAAGAATCCCTGCGTTATACGGAAGCCGTCAGCATCTCCGATGTGAAACTAGTCAGCCTTTCCGCACAAAGATTCTTACAACTCCTCTATAAAGATCCGCAAATACAACAGAGGATGTTACAGCTAACTATCAGACGCATTCGTCAACTCTATCGTCGCCTGCAATGGCAACACCAACCCGCCAAGGTCAGATTCGTAAAAACCCTATTAAGTTTGTCCGACAACTACGGCACAATTTTAGATGAAGGCAGAGCTATTTATAATCTTCCCCCGCAAGACCTAGCAGATATGGCTAGTATATCCCTGGAAGAAACTACCACTATCTTAGAGAAACTCATCGCTAAAGGTTGGCTGGAAATACACCCATCGGAATCCGTACTATGTATTACCAATCCCAAACAATTACATCACTTCGCCAAACAACTCGGACAGGATTAAATATAGATGACCACAGCCAGTTTATTTAAACAACAAGAAACTCTATCTACTAAACCGCTTCTCTGTTACGAGGTAGCCATACCCGAACCCTCTTCCCATCTATTTGAAGTAACCCTCAAGATTAGTGGCTACCGGGAACCTGTATTAAACTTAAAAATGGCGGTTTGGACACCCGGCTCCTATCTGGTAAGAGAGTACGCCCGTTTGGTACAAGATTTTGTAGTCTACGACGGCGATAGCGATAAAAAGTTAGATAGCTGGAAAGTTAGTAAAAATCACTGGCAGGTTCAAACTCGCAATGTGACCGAAATAACCGTTAAATATCGAGTATTCGCCAATGACTTAACGGTAAGAACTAATCACATCGATTCGACGCACGCCTATTTCAACGGTGCCGCTCTATTCTATTACGTTCCTGGATGGGAAAAGCAACCGATCAGCTTGACAATAATTCCTCCCCATCCCGATTGGAAGATTACCACAGCCTTAGATCCCTTGCCTGGGGAAGAAAATAAATTTATCGCCCCCGATTTCGATACTTTAGTAGACTGTCCCGTAGAGATAGGAATACACGACATATACGAGTTTGAAGTTCAAGGTTTACCCCATAAATTAGCGATTTGGGGAAGGGGTAACGCCAACCCGAGCCAAATCATGGCCGACGCGGAAAAAATCATCGCGGTGGAAGCAGATTTATTCGGGGGATTGCCCTACGATCGTTATTTATTCCTACTTCATTTATCAGCAGGTGGTTACGGAGGATTGGAGCATAAAAATTCCTGCACCCTCAATTATATGCGTTTCGGGCTGAGGGATAAGGATAAATACAATCGGTTCATGCAATTATTAGCCCATGAATTCTTTCATCTCTGGAATATTAAAAGGATTCGCCCTCAAGCTTTAGAAACTTTCGATTACGAGGGAGAAAATTACACATCTTCTCTCTGGTTCGCCGAAGGAACCACCAGTTATTACGATATGTTGATCCCTTTACGCGCCGGGGTGTACGGGGTAAAAAATTTCTTGGATATATTAGGTAAAGAGATTACCCGTTACCTCATGACTCCAGGTAGGAAAGTTCAACCTTTAAGCGAATCCAGTTTCGATGCTTGGATTAAGTTATATAGAAGGGATAATAACAGCGACAACAGCCAGATTTCCTATTACCTAAAAGGTGAATTGGTTTCTTTATTACTCGACTTGAAAATTAGAGCTTTATCAGATTCTAAAAAAAGCCTCGATCGCGTCATGCAGATAATGTGGCAGAAATTCGGTAAGCAAGAAATAGGTTATAGCGAATCAGATTTAAAAGATGCGATCGAGTCGGTAGCCGGTACAAATTTAAACGAGTTCTATCGAGATTATATCGACGGCCTGACCGAATTACCTTTTAACGAATATTTGCAACCCTTCGGCTTATACTTGAGAGGGGTTATGGAAGGGGAAAGAGTCCCCTATTTAGGCGGTAGAATTCAAAACGAAAATGGCAGAGACATAATTAAATTCGTCGAGGCGGGTTCACCCCTACAGAAAGTTGGAGTCGATGCGGAAGATGAGTTATTAGCCATAGACGGCTTGAGGGTGACGGCGGAGCAGCTTAACGATCGACTCAAAGATTACCGCCCAGGTGATATGATTTCAATTACTGTGTTTCATCAAGATCAATTGAGAACTCTGTCCGTTCAACTCGAACAACCTCAACCGACTCGTTATGAAGTAGTCAGGATGGATAACCTCACCGAGAGTCAACAACGAAACTTCTCAGAGTGGGTAAAACAAGCATAACTATTATTAAATAATTTCAGACGATGGATACTTTCTTACCTATTGCCTATTTTGAAAATCAGTTTCGCCCTTTCGGTGAGGCGAAATTATCCGTAGCCACTCATGCCCTACATTACGGAACCGCAGCTTTTGGAGGTTTGCGGGGCTTACCCGACCCCAGTAATACAAAACAAATATTATTATTCAGGTTAGACCGCCACTGTCAGCGTCTGAGTCAGAGCGCCAAGTATCTCAGGCACGAGTTACCCGCCGATAAGATTTATCAGATAATCATCGATTTCGTACAGAAGAATAAGCCGGACAAGTCCTTTTATATCCGCCCTCTGGTGTATAGTTCTGGTTTGGGCATCGCTCCCAGATTGCATAAGATAGAAAAAGATTTTCTCGTCTACGGAATAGAAATGGATGACTACTTACCGGCGGGTGGGATTAACTGCCGCATTAGTTCCTGGTATCGTCAGGAGGATCGAAGTTTTCCCCTGCGCGGTAAGATTAGCGGTAGCTATATCACCTCGGCTCTAGCCAAAACCGAGGCGGTAGAATCGGGATTCGATGAAGCTATTTTGATGAATTCTCAGGGTAAGGTGAGCGAAGCCACTGGGATGAATTTATTCATGGTGAGAAGGGGGGAATTGATCACCCCGGGATTCGATCAGGATATTTTGGAGGGGATTACTAGAGATAGTATTATTACTATCGCTCGGGATATGGGGATCACCGTAGTGGAAAGACCGGTAGATAAGACGGAATTATTCATCGCTGATGAAATATTTTTGAGTGGTACGGCAGCCAAAATTACCCCTGTTAAGCGGATAGAAATGTTCGAGCTACCACAGGAAAGACCTATCACCTCTCGGTTAAAAGAAAAATTGACCGCTATCGTCGAAAATAGAGAAGCTCAGTATAAAGATTGGGTTACTACCGTATCGATCGATTAAAACTAGTTGCCAGGAGTAGTAAAACTATGCCATAATTGTCGATCGCGTGTAAATTTCAATTACCCTTGTAATTATGGCCAGTAAAAAAGGTGTTCGTCTGATCATTACTTTAGAATGTACGGAGTGCAGGAGCAATCCGGATAAGAGATCTCCCGGCGTGTCCCGTTACACCACGAGTAAAAACCGCCGTAACACTACCGCCCGCCTAGAACTTAAAAAATTCTGTTCTCACTGTAATAAGCACACTGTTCACAAAGAAATCAAGTAACAACACAGATTATCCTCAATAAGTCAAGCAAATACTATGAGTTACTATCGTAAACGTTTATCCCCCATCCCCCCCAGCCAGCCGATCGATTATAAAGACATCGAATTGCTGCGTAAGTTTATTACCGAGAGGGGAAAAATCCTCCCCCGCCGAATAACCGGGTTAACCGCCAAACAGCAGAGAGATTTAACGGAGGCCGTAAAAAGAGCGAGAATCGTCGCTCTACTGCCCTTCGTCAATCAAGAAGCTTAGAAGTCGAACGGACGAAACCCAGACAAAAACCCCGTACAAGTTAGTACCTGACGGGGACATATTTTTTTATACAACCACCGCCTCGGACTTGAGTAGGGCGGCGTACTCTTCCGGGAAATAGTGAAGGGTGCTGAGGATGGGATTGGGGGCGCTCTGTCCTAGACCACAGAGGCTAGTTTCCTTGACCATCTGGCAGAGAGCTTTTAGCTTCTCTAGCTCATCTTCATTCGCCTCACCCCGAACCAATCGGCTCAATAATTCGTACATTTGTACAGTACCAGCTCTGCAGGGGATACATTTACCGCAGGATTCTTCACGACAGAACTCCATATAAAATTTAGCCACTTCTACCATACTAGTAGTTCCATCCATGACCACCATACCGCCGGAACCCATCATAGATCCCAATTTGGCTAAAGATTCGTAATCTACCGGGGTGTCTAGAAGATGGGCGGGAATACATCCGCCACTGGGGCCGCCAGTTTGTACCGCTTTGACTTCTCCATCGGGTACTCCGCCCCCCATATCTTCGACGATTTCTCTGAGGGTAATCCCCATCGGCACCTCGATCAGTCCGTTATTACGGATTTTACCGGTGAGGGCGAAAATCTTCGTCCCTTTACTGGTGGGCGTGCCAATACTGGAGTACCAATCAGCCCCCTTGCCTACGATGGCGGAGATGTTAGCGTAGGTTTCTACGTTGTTGATCAGGGTGGGGCAATCCCAGAGGCCGGATTGAGCCGGATAGGGCGGGCGGGTGCGGGGTGTACCCCTCAAACCCTCTACGGAGTGAATCAGGGCGGTTTCCTCGCCGCAGACGAAAGCACCAGCACCGATACGGATGTCTACTTTGAAATCAAAGTGAGAGTTAAAGATTTGCGAACCCATCAAGCCGAGTTTTTTCGCCTGATTGATGGCTTTTTGTAAACGCTCGATCGCCAAGGGATACTCTGCCCTAACATAAATATAGCCGTGATTGGCTCCTACTGCGTAGGCGGCGATCGCCATCCCCTCTAGAATCAAATGGGGATCGCTCTCCAAGACGCTACGATCCATGAAGGCACCAGGATCGCCTTCATCGGCGTTACAGATGACGTATTTTTGTTTACCCGGCATTTTCGCCACCGTCGCCCACTTCAAACCGGTAGGATAGCCAGCACCGCCCCTACCCCTTAAACCGCTTTTAGTTATTTCTTCGACAACGGCTTGGGGAGTTAGATCGTAAATCGCTTTATGAAGAGATGTGTAGCCACCTTCGGCTATGTATTCCTCGATTCTTTCCGGGTCGATCTTACCGCTGTTTTTACGCACCACCTTCACCTGACGGGAGAAAAAGGGGTGATGAGCGTCTCCTTGTTGAGCTTCCGCTTCGCCCCCGCCCAGGGCCGAGACGATACTAGGAGCGGTTTCGGGAGTGACTTCTTCATAGAGTAATTCTTGTGGGTCGATTTCTACTAGGGGGCCCCTTCCGCAGAAGCCCATACAGCCAACGCCCACCACCTCTACCGTTTCATTTAGATGATGGTCTTTAACTGCTTGTTGTAATCGTTTCTTTACTTCTTCTGAATTAGCCGCCTGGCATCCAGTGGAGGTACAGCAGTGAATGCGGATGTTTTTCTGTCTAGCTTTTTCCTTGTCGGCGATCGCTTGTAAGTCTGTTAGTTCCATAACTATTCTCCATAGCTATCTAGTTTATTCTTTACGCTTTCGTAATCCTGTTTCCCCGCTACGGTGCCGTCGAATACCACCGCCGGGGCGATACCACAAGCGCCGATACATCGGGCTGCCATCAACGAGATCTGTCCGTCGGCAGTGGTTTCACCCACTTTAATAGCCAAATCGGCGGCGATTTGGTTGAGTATATCACCGCCTCCCTTGACGTAACAGGCCGTACCGAGACAAACAACGCAAGTATGTTTACCCGCCGGTTTTAAGGAGAAGAGATGATAGAAGGTAGCAACGCCATAAACTTTGCTCAATGGCAGTTTCAGGGCGCGGGCGATATAAATTAACACATCTTCTTCTAGATAACCAAAGGCTTCTTGCGCTTTGTGTAGGACTTCGATCAAAGCGTCTTGACTATATTGGGCGCGTTTCATGGTGACATCCAGAACTTTGAAGCGTTTATCACCAGAGGGATGCTCGTTTTTTTTGTCAGGCAAGGTTTGCATAGATACTGAAGACTACATGAATGAGTCTTTATAGTGAGACTTTTAGTTCTATTCTGACACTCATTTTCGACTCAGGATTTATTTGTTTATCTTTTCTCCATGATCGAGTACTTAAGTATGACATCCCTTAGCTCAGCAAACTCGTTGGGGTATTTTTAGTAAAAATTTATTAACTTTTGTCCTCTATTTTACGAACACAACAGTATTTTTGCTGAATTCTATTAACAATTTAATTCGTAAATTAAAAATATATACTTAAGAGTTTTTCTCATAAATTAATTTACAAGAAATTTTTTATTTTCATTACATATACTGACGCCAATTTGAATAAAAACGACGAAAATGAGAGTGTTAGTGGAAACTTTATAACTCTAGGTCACGATATTAATTGCTAATCGATATTAACTCGTAAGGTAATTTTTACTCGAACTAAGTTACCTAAAGTAAATAAAAAACTGCACGCTCAAAACATAAGAATATGAATACAACTTCTTTGACTTTACAATCAGCCAGCGACTTGATTGTTAATAACGATACAGCTATAGTAGCCGATAATACTAATTTAATTCTTACAGACGCCGATCTTTTAGGTAATGATATTGGTAGCGGATTGGTAATTACGGGTTTAGATAACGCGGTAAACGGCTCGGTAAGTTTCGATTCACAGGGTCAGATAGTTTTTATCCCTACCAATGATTTTTATGGCACCAGTAATAATGCTAGTTTTGAATATACCGTTACGGATGATATGGGTATATCTTCTACCGGCATAGTCTTCATCACTGTCGATTCTACAAATCAAGCTCCTATTGCCGTGAACGATACGGCAAGCGCGACAGAAAATAGTTCGATAATTATTCCCATCGCCACTCTACTAGCTAACGACAGCGATCCGGAGAACAACCCTATATCTTTGTCATCGATAACCGAGGCTACCAACGGTCAAGCGACTTTAGACGATAACGGTAATATAATATTCACGCCGACAGCCGATTATGTGGGGAATGCCAGCTTTCAATATGTAATTGAAGACTCAAGAGGTGGTACCAGCACCGCCAATGTTACCATTCGAGTCAATTCGAGCAACCAGGCACCCTTAGCGGTGAACGATTCTGGCACAATCAACCAGAATACCGCCTTAACCTTAACAGCGGCTCAACTACTAGCTAACGACAGTGATCCAGAAGGAGATCAAATTTCTTTAGTATCGGTAACCAACCCTATTAATGGTCAGGTGGTTCGAGACAGTAACGGTAATATTACCTTTACCCCCAATGCTAATTATGCGGGTAACGCTAGCTTCCAGTACACGATTCGAGACACAGAAGGAGCTACGAGTACCGCTACGGTTAATATCATCGTCAACTCCGTCAACAGACCACCGGTCGCTGTCAACGATTCGTTTTCTACGAGACAGAATAGATTGGTAAGCATTCCTACTTCTATCCTACTAGCTAACGATAGCGATCCTGACGGCAATACTTTAACTTTTGTTTCGGTCAGTAATGCCACCGACGGACAAGTTTCTTATGACGGTAGAAGTTCCGTGGCCTTTACCCCGAACACTAATTTCATCGGTAACGCCACCTTTCAATATACGGTTAAAGACTCTCAGGGAGCAACTAGTACCGGCACCGCTACGGTCTATGTTTTTCCCTATAATAATATCGCGCCCATAGCCACCAACGATGTAGTCTCAGGTTTTCAGGACACCCGTTTAACCACAGCGATCAGTACATTACTGAGAAACGATAGCGATCTCGAAGGCGATCCGATCTCCTTGGTATCCGTCGGTAATGCCATGAATGGTCAAGTTGCCCTCGATGGCAAGGGAAATGTAATCTTTACCCCAGCAGCCAATTTCGTCGGTACTGCCAGCTATAGATATACAATTCAAGATTCTTTCGGAGCTACCGCTACAGCCAACGTCACCGTTAATGTGACCGCAACAAGACTAACGGCGATGAATGATGCGGTACAGGCGATAGTTAATCGGCCTAGGACGATCATCTCTTCTACCCTGATCGCCAATGATAGAGATCCGAATAAGGCTGTTATCACCATAGATGGGGTTAGCAATCCCGTTAATGGTAGCGTAGCGATTAACAGTTATGGCAATGTAGTATTTACACCAAACTCTGACTACACTGGACCTGCAAGCTTTAATTACACGATCCGTAATAGTAGCGGTGCGACTGCTACAGGACAGGTAGCGGTCAATGTGGGTAACTTGCCGAAGGTGGCTATGGGAACTAACCTCGCCCCCGTCAGTGATTGGTCAACTCAACTGCCATTCATCGACTTTTTTAAAAGTTCCCGCCCCTGGTTCTGGGAAGGGCCTAACACAACTATTACACCTACAACCACAACCACAACCACAACTGCAACTGGAACTACAACTACAACCATAACTAATCTTGACTCTAATGGGTGGCTGAGTTCCATAACACCTCCCCCGAACATAACGCTCACCACCGCGAAAGCCACGACCGTCTTATTCAGTAATATGATTGGTCAGTATCCTACAGGCTCCTATGTAGTTCTGTACGATGGAGAAGGAACAATCAACTATAGATTAGCCGCTAGAAAAAACACCACTCTCTCCAAACCTGGCAGGGATGTGATCGATGTCAATTCTAGTACCTCAGGAGGTATATACCTACAAATTACGAGTACGAACACCAATAATTACGTCCGTAATATCAGAGTCATACCTCAGGAGTTTGAAAATACCTATACTAGCTTTTATAGTCAAGAAACTTTTAACCCCTCCACCGCCAAAATATTTAATCCTGTTTTCATGAACAAAACCGAACCTTTTAGCGCGGTGCGGTTTATGGATTGGATGCGTACCAACGGCAGTAGCCAAGTCAGTTGGAGTACTCGTCCCACTCTCAATCAAGCTCAATGGGGGATGGCGGGCGGTGTCCCGGTGGAGGTAATGGTAGCTCTATCCAATCAGGGGAATTTCAATCCCTGGTTCAATATGCCTCACATGGCTAACGACGATTACGTCCGTAATTTTGCCACCTACGTGAGAGATAATCTGGCACCAGGTAGAAAAGTTTATGTAGAGTATACTAACGAAGCTTGGAATACCCTTTTCTCTCAAACAGCCTGGATTAATAATCAGGCTAAGATATCAGGACTTAACGCAACGCAGTGGTTCGCCCGACGCACCGCTCAGATGGTTGACATCTGGAAACAAGTTTTCGGTACACAAGCCGATCGGGTGGTGGGCGTATTGGCAACCCAGGCAGCCAATATCGGACTAGGAAACACGGCTATAAATTACTTGAAAAACACGGGTCAGTTGTCAAAAATCCAGGCGATCGCCATCGCTCCCTATTTCGGCGGTTATATGGGCGATCCTGCGTACTCAACACAAGTACAAGCTTTGACAGTGAATCAGCTCTTTGACGAGTTAACTCAAGGGGGAGTAATCAAAAATTCTACCGGTACCGCCGCTGTACCAGGGGGAGCCTTAGAGCAGTCTTACTCTTGGATGCAAAACTACGCTTCTCTAGCCCGATCCAATAATTTAGAACTCCTAGCCTATGAAGGAGGTCAGCACCTTGTTGGATACAAGGGAGTACAAGACAACAACACTATCATGAATCTATTTATCGCTGCCAACCGTGACCCGCGCATGGGGATACTTTATCAGGACTACTTAGCTAAATGGAATCAATTAGGTGGCGGTTTATTCATGAACTTTAACGATATAAGTAATCCCGCTAGATCGGGCAGTTGGGGAACCCTCGAAAACCTCGGCTATACCCCTAATGCTAATATTACCAATCCTAAGTATGGGGCCATAATGGAGATGACAGAGGCAAAACCATAAAAAGCAATTGGGAGTCGGGAAGAGAAGAATTTCCCGACTCGTTACCGCCAGTTTTAAACTAGATGTAGTTAGGTATGATTCTGGTACATCAAATATGATTCGTTTAACCCGCTGGCAATTAATCCTGTTAATTACACCCATTGCTTTGATCGTCGGGTTCTTTATCGTGGCAGCAGGATTTCAAATCCATCGATGGGGGATTAATTGGATCTGGGCTATTATCACCCTCTTGCTAGTAGGTTGGCGATTTCTCTTGGTTAAATGGACGAGACCCCTCTCCGCCCCTACAGAGGCTATCATAGCTTCACTAGACCAGGGGACGGATACTGATGATCCCAATATCAAATTACAAGAAATTCTGCAAGCGTCGGAAAACGATCGCCCTATTTGGGAAGACCCTGGATTATTCTGGCAACGATGTCAGGAGTTGCTAACTTCGATCGCCCGTACTTATTACCCCGAGGTAAAATATCCCCTGCTTAACATCTATATTCCTCAGGCTTACGGTTTAATTCGCGGTACGGTAGAGGATACGGATCGGTGGATGCAGAATTTAGCCCCAGTACTCAACCAAGTGACGATCGGACAAGCCCTACAAAGTTACGAAACCTACCGGAAATTAGAACCCGGGATGCGCCGTCTCTGGCAGGTCTGGAACTCCGCCCAATGGTTACTCAATCCCGCCGCCGCCGCCGCCAGAGCCGTCAGCCAGAAGCAGAGCGATCGGGCGACCCAACAGCTCCTAGTTAACCTCGGGAGGATGCTCCGGGAAACCGCTCTGAAAAATCTCTATCGTCAGGCGATTCTCCTCTACAGTGGCAAAATCGCCGCCCCCGCCCCCGCCCCTTCAAAAACCCAAACCCTAGAAGAAATAATCGCCCAGGGTGAATCTATCTCCGCAGTGGAAACGAAGCCAGTTAATATCCTCGTAGTCGGGCGCACTGGCGCGGGTAAGAGCAGCTTGATCAATACTCTTTTCGGCTCCCCTCAAGCTGCGGTAGACGTTTTACCCAGTACGGACGCGATCGCCTCCTATCAATGGAAAACCGGCGATGGAGAAGTTCTTACCCTTTGGGATAGCCCGGGCTACGAACAGGCTAACCGCTCCGATTTCCGTTCTCTGGTTCTCGATTACGCTCGCAAGGCGGATTTACTCCTCCTCGTCACCCCCGCCCTCGATCCTTCTCTACAGATGGATCTGGACTTCTTGCGCGATGTACAGGAAAACCTTGACAATTTACCCGTTATAGTGTGCATTACGGGAATCGATCGTCTGCGCCCCATGAAAGAATGGCAGCCGCCCTATGATTGGCTCGATGGAACCAGAAGCAAGGAAATTTCTATTAGGGAAGCCACGGAATACAGAAGTCAGTTATTAGGGGATTATTGCGATCGCATCTTCCCCATCGTCACCGAAGATAAGACTAGAAGCCGGTTAGCTTGGGGTATAGAGCCGCTAGCTTTTGCCCTCATAGATACGATAGAACCAGCAAAAGGGGCCCGACTGGCTCGGTTTTTGCGCGACAGAGAAGCCAAGGCGATCTCGGCGGCGAAAATGATCGATCGCTATAGTTTCCAACTCACCACCACGGCTGGCATCGCGGGGTTAGTGAAAAGCCCGATTTTGAGTTTTATATCTGGTCTGGCCACGGGAAACGCGGGCATAGCCTATATATTAGCCCAGCAAATACCAGTAGAACAATTGCCCCTGGTCATCGGTAAATTACAGATGGCCTACGATCTGTTTAAATTATTCAACGGTGATCAGGAAAAAACTTTTGAGTTTCAAGTCATCTGGCCCCTCCTACTCAATAACGAAGGTACTCCCGAAAACAATGCTCGAGCTTTCGGTCACACTCTGGCGGAGTATTGGACGGCGGAGGATTCAAACCCAGAATTGTTAGAGTCTCGTTATGAGTACTATCTTCATAACAATCACCTGAAGTAGTCAAGCAGTGCCGAAACCAATCTATTATTATCTTCTTCCGTCCTTACGGCGATGCGAAAATAACTTTCGCCCAACTCCCGAAAACTCAGACAATCCCTGATATAGATCTTATGTTCTTTTAATAAATACTCTTGTAACGACAAACAAGAAATCTGACTACGAACTAAGAGAAAATTGGCAGATCCTGGAAAAGGCGTTAAATAGGGGATAGAAGTCAGACGAGAGAATAAGTTTTCCCTGGCGCTTAAGAGCCAGTCATGGGTTAAATCCTGAAAAACTCGGTCTTGAATGCAGGCGATCGAGGCTTCCTCTGCTAGAATACTTACGGGCCAGGGGTCACGCCATTTTTGCCAGAGGGATAAGCGTTTTGGATGGGAAAGGGCGTAACCCACACGCAAACCCGGAATACTGTAAAATTTGGTCAGAGAACGCAGGATCACTAAATTATCGTACTCGGGCAGGCGGGAGATAAAGCTTTGTTGTCCCTCTGGCGGGACAAAATCCATAAAAGCTTCATCGATTACCACCAGGGAAAAAGAATGCAGATAGGGGATGATTTCTTCTACCGTGAAGAGTTTTCCGGTGGGGTTATGAGGATTATTGAGTAACAAACCTCCCGATGTAGATTCCGATAAGGACTGAAAATTAAAGGTAATATTTTTTTCTAAGGTGAGGGGATGGGTTTTGATTTTTCCCCCGAAACTCTCCAGAGCGCGGCGGTAATCGCTGAAGGCTGGCGTGAGCAAACAGGTGTGATCCAGTTGTGCTAGTTCCCGACAAGCCCAGGTTAATAATTCCGCCGAGCCGTTGCCCGGTAATATCCAATCTGGTGAAATATCGTGCCAGCGTCCTAAATTTTCCCTGAGACGTTGGTAGGTAGGATCGGGATAGGCGGCCAGTTTACTTAAGCCTGCCCCGATAGCTGCGAGGGCACTTTGGGGCGGGCCTGAAGGATTAATACTAGCAGAAAAATCTGTAATTTCAGAAACCGAGCAACCCGCGATCGTGGATGCCCAGTTCAGATTACCTCCGTGTGTTGGTCTATTCAAAGATTCTGCTGCGATTTGACGTGAGTTTATTTTGGAGCCACTTTGTCTTTAAAGAGTTTACCGGCAGAGAAGGCAGGCACTTTAGTGGCAGGGATTTCCATTTTATCGCCTGTTTTCGGATTCCGACCTTCCCGGGCTTTTCTTTCTCTGGCTTCAAAAGAGCCGAAGCCTACCAGAGTTACTTTATCACCGTCGGATACAGCTTCCATAATCGCTTCGATCGCCGCCGTTAACACTGCATCTGCTTGTTTTTTCGTGACAGAGGCTTTAGCGGCAATCTGATCGACTAATTCACCTTTATTCATCGTTTGTCTCCTTTTTAAGTTAATTGGCTTGGTATTTTTCACTGGAAAATAGCAAGCTCTAGAACAAAATAAGCGTTAACCTATACAGATTTGCTTTAAACCCTCAAATCCCTATAGATTAAACATTTCACTGCATTATTCTAAGCGCAAATCGTCGATCGTGGATCGCTGAAACCTAGAATTTATGGATATTTCATCTATTTTTTCTTTTCCCGTCCGGAATTTTACGCTGAAAAATGCCATCTAGCAGAGTTTTATCGAGTAATTTCGAGTAATCTGGCATGAATGAGGTAATAATAGGCATTTTTGATATTATATTTTCTAGAGTTAGCTAAACTAATCAGCTTTTGGAGATCGGGAATTTTGACGATTTTTGCGATTTCCCTGTTAAAAAAGTTAACTTTTTCGGTTTTTAGGAGTCAGGAGGGATCAAGGCTTAACAGGAACTTATAATCCTTAAAACAATTCAAAAAGTCAGTAATCTTATTTAAAAGTTCGGTATCATCATAAATTCGGCGATTAATTTGCATGGTTATCCTTGGCTATCCCTTCCCTAATTTGGGCAAAAGTTTGTTACGTTCCCTAATGGTGAGCTTTATGGCAACGATCGCCGTCATCTGGGGTGTCATCCCCGAATTTTCCCTATCTACCCGTAGAGTAAATTTCAGTACCTTAAGTTACAGTCAGGACTTCAATGATGACCAGATAAATCGTTACGCTCGCTCGGTCATACAGATAGAAAACCAGAGGCAACAAGCCTATCAGAACATTTCCCGGATACTAGGTAAATCACCACCCGCGATCGTCTGTAACCAACCCGAAACCTTTAAAGGTTTACCCAATCAAGCGCAAAAAATAGCCGTGGACTATTGCAATAATTCTAAGAGAATAGTCGAGAATAGTGGTTTGACCCCCACCCAATTTAATTCCATCACCGCCAGAATTCGCTCGGACGTTAGTTTCAAAAAAAGAGTACAGGACGCGCTCATCCGAGTGCAACAGCAGAAAGGAGCAGCAGTAAAATAAGAATAACAACCCAGTGCTATTGCTCGCCCGATGCTGATATTTACCCGACGTTTATCTTCTCATCATTCTCCCGAAGGGCAAATTCTCTTCACTCTCTACCTCACCGCAGAAGAAAGAACTCGAAGTAGATACAATTTTCCATCCCCTCAAGATCAAACCGTATCCTTACAATTACCCCGGGGCACAGTCCTACAAGATGGAGATTTCCTAGGGACAGACTCTGAAGAATTCATTGAAATTAAAGCGAAACCCGAACCCGTAGTTACGGTAACGGCGGATGATCCTCTTTTATTACTGAAAGCGGCCTATCATTTGGGCAATCGTCACGTCGGTTTGGAAATACATCCCCACTATCTACGCCTAACTCCTGATAAAGTTTTAGAGGCGATGTTAACGAAGTTAGGAGTTACCCTCACCCCCGAAATAGCTCCTTTCTCTCCCGAAATAGGAGCTTATCATCATCATGGTTGAATCGGGACAGTTACTCTATTTACTTCAACTCGCTAGCCCCGCTTTACCGGTAGGTGCCTACAGCTACTCGGAAGGGCTGGAAACTCTAGTAGAAGAAAAGATCATCCGTGACGGTGATACTCTAGCTCATTGGTTATCCCACTCTTTACGCTACGGCTCGATCCGCGTGGAAGCGGGGATAATGTTACGGGCCTATCAAGAATTTAGAGAGAGAAACTTCGCCCAGCTCAACTACTGGAATGATTGGTTATCCGCCAACCGGGAAACCGCAGAGTTAAGACAACAAAGTTGGCAGATGGGACAATCCTTGAGCCAATTATTATTACAACTATCACCAGGGTTAGAGCCGATTCTGTTAAAACTTAACTCGCCCCGCAATTACGCGATCGTTTTCGGTATGGCGATCGCTGAGGCTGGGATAAGCATCGAAATGGCTATACCAGCTTATTTACAAGCTTGGACGAGTAATTTAATTAACGCGGGAGTGCGTCTTATTCCTATCGGTCAGACAAGGGGACAGTTAATCCTCAAAGAGTTAGGAGCTTGCTTACTATCAGCAAGTGAAGATATTTTTCATCTCAGTGACGAGGATTTAGCTAGTTGTAATTGGGGCTTAAGTTTAGCCAGTATGCAACACGAAGTTCTCTACTCTCGACTTTTTAGAAGCTAGTACCCATGATTTAGTCATCACCGTTATCGGTTTTACTAATATATAATCTGCATTAATATTCAATTTTTCGGGTCTCATGTCTGATTCTTCTAAATCTGCACTATGGCGTGAGGAAGTCACTTCCCTCCCCCCTTGGCTACGTCGATCGATCGGAAAAGCGAGTGAAATCTCCACCGTTCAACGTATCATCAAACAGCGCAACATTCACACCATTTGTGAAGAGGGCCGTTGTCCTAACCGGGGCGAGTGTTACTCTCAGGGTACGGCTACTTTCCTGCTTATGGGGCCCGTTTGCACTAGATCCTGTGCTTTCTGTCAGGTGGATAAGGGCCACGCCCCCGTACCCCTGGATATGGATGAACCCCGCAAGGTAGCCGAATCGGTGCAGTTATTGGGGCTGCGCTATGTGGTGTTAACATCGGTAGCCCGGGATGATTTGGCCGATGGTGGTGCCGAGTGGTTCGTCAAGACGATGGCGGCGATTCGGGATATGAATCCCGGCACGCAAATCGAGGTGTTAACTCCCGATTTTCGAGGTAATAGGGATTCTGTGGCGACGATCGCGGCGGCTAAACCAGCCTGTTACAATCATAATATCGAAACCATCCGACGCTTACAAGGGCCCGTCAGACGGGGCGCGAAATACGATCGCTCCCTCGATGTTTTACGTTGGGTGAAAGAGTTAGATCCTTCCATACCCACGAAATCAGGGATTATGGTAGGTCACGGCGAAACGGAAGCCGAGATAGTCGAAACTCTAGAAGACTTGCGCCGGGTGAATTGCGATCGCATTACCATCGGTCAGTATATGCGCCCCAGTCTTGAACATCTACCAGTACAGAGATATTTGTCGCCAGAGGAATTCGATCGCCTCGGAGAAATCGCTCGCTCTCTGGGCTTTGCTCACGTTCGTTCGGGCCCTTTAGTACGTAGCTCATATCATGCTGGGGAAGGTTGAGGACGAATACCGTAATGGCGATAGTGGCGGTAATCTCGCAGTATTCGGCCGTGGTCAAAACACAAGTCTGAAGGTATTTCCCAGAGGTGAAATATCCCTACCGCTTTAGCGTCATCAGAAGCCCTGGGGGTTCCTTCGGCGGTAGCGATAAAAACTATACTGATCGTATGTTGGCGGGCATCTCGGTTGGGATCGGAGTAAACGTAAAATTGTTCGATTAACCTCACTTCCAGGCTAATTTCTTCCATTGCTTCCCTAATAGCCGCCCTCTCTACCGATTCCCCGTAATCGACGAATCCCCCAGGGATAGCCCATCCTAGGGGCGGGTTCTGCCGTTCGATGAGAATGATGGGGTAATGGGGTTGATCGATCAGCTCGATGATAATATCAACTGTAGGGGTGGGGTTTCGATAAGCCACTGTCTGCCCTGAAATTAGTGATGGCTTTAAATATATCGTGAAAGAGAAATCAAAAACAATCGCCGTCATCGGCGCAGGAATGTGGGGCACCGCCTTGGCTTCTTTACTGTTGAAAAACGGCCATTCTCTCCGGCTCTGGTCTCGCAATAGTGGCCAAAGCTTGAGCGATACACTAGTTGGTTGTGATGCCATTGTCTCCGCCGTCTCTATCAGGGGTGTACCGCCGACGATCTCGAATTTACAAAAGCTGTATCTTTCTCCTGAAACGATTATAGTTAGTACCACAAAGGGTTTAGATCCCGAGACGGGTTTGACGGCTTTTCAGTTATGGCGTTCCGCTTTCGCGGAGAATCCTATCGCGGTTTTATCGGGCCCCAATCTATCAAAGGAGATTTCTCAAGGTTTACCAGCGGCTACCGCGATCGCCAGTTTTGACTCATCAGCAGCCCGCTCGGTACAGGTTATGTTCGCCTCCGATAGTTTTCGCGTTTATATTAATAACGATCCCTTGGGTACGGAGTTGGGCGGAACTTTAAAAAATGTCATGGCGATCGCTTCGGGTGTCTGTGATGGCTTGCAGTTAGGAACAAATGCTAAATCTGCTTTGTTAACCCGGGCCTTACCGGAGATGATCCGCGTGGGAACCCGATTGGGGGGTCAAAGGGAAACCTTTTTCGGTTTATCGGGTTTGGGTGATTTATTAGCTACCTGTAATAGCAATCTCTCTCGTAATTATCAGGTAGGTTATCGATTGAGTCATGGGGAGACAATAGAAGAAATTTTAAATAATTTAGAAGGAACTGCCGAGGGGATAAATACAACAGAAGTTTTAGTTAAAATTGGCCAAGAACAAGATTTATATATTCCTATTACTCAACAGGTTTACAGTCTACTCAAAGGCGACATTTCACCCCCAATGGCAGTTAAAGCTTTAATGCAGAGAGATTTAAAAATAGAAAACATTATTACTTATAGAGACAGTGGTTAGTGGCGAGTGGGAAGTGACCAACTACTAGCCACTAGTCACTTCTCTTTGTAGTTCGGAAGATTAAATCACGAGAAAATCGGCAGAAGTAAGAGAAGGTTGACGGTTTAAGGTGGCTAATTGAAGCGCCGAAAGCGAACCGTTACCATCGGCATCGAAATAAAGAGCGCCGGTGCTGGTATTATAAATCAGTCGCTGGCCCGGCGCATTAGCGGTGACGATACCGGCACCACCTCTGAAGGCGGCCCCATTGAGAACGCCGAGAGGAAGACCGAAACCAGAAGCCGAAAGAGCGATCGTATCGTCGGCGGGATTGAAATCGGCAATCAGATCACGGGCCTCTGCGGGTAAATTAAAGACGAAACTATCAAGCCCCGTGCCGCCAGTAAGATTATCGTTGCCTTCGCCGCCGATAAGAGTATCATTACCGGCACCAGCGTTGAGAGTATCATTACCAGCACCGCCACCGAGAATATTTACTCCGCTATTGCCAGTAAGATTATTATTGCCGCTATCGCCATTGGCGTTAACGTTATTGGTACCAGTGAGGGTGATATTTTCCAGATTGGTGCCTGTGAGGTTAAAGCTAAAGGGAGTCTGGATCGTATCGGTTCCCTCACCGGGATTTTCGCTGAAAGTATCACCGAGGGTATCGATAACGTAGATGTCATCGCCAGGGCCGCCGATGAGACTATCGATTTCTGAACCACCGATGAGATTATCATTACCATCACCGCCTCTTAAGGTATCGTTGCCAGCATTACCCCTTAAAGTATCGTTGCCAGCGTTACCGATGAGCAGGTTGGCAGCGCTATTACCAGCGATGGCGTTATTACCGTTGTCGCCCGTACCGTTGACGTTAGCCGTACCAGTTAAATTTAGATTCTCTAAATTAGTGCCCGTCAGGTCGAAAGTAAAGGGAGTCCGTAGGCTATCGATTCCTTCCCCTGGATTTTCCCTGAAGACATCGCCCGAGTTATCCACCGTATAGGAGTCATTACCTGGGCCGCCGATGAGGGTGTCGATACCGAGGCCGCCATCGAGATTATCGTTACCGCCGAGACCGGTGAGGAGATTATTACCAGGGTTGCCAGAGATATTATTATTGAGAGCGTTGCCCGTCCCTGTCAGGTTAGCCCTACCAATGAGTGAGAGGTTTTCGAGATTATCTCCCAGGGTGTAGTCGATCGTCGCTCTCACCCCGTCAGTTCCTTCACCTGGATTTTCCCTGACTAAATCGAGGGGATCGTCCACCCAGTAAATATCGTTACCGAGTCCGCCGCTCATTGTGTCTTTACCGAGGGCACCATTAAGATTATCGTTGCCAGGGGAGCCGTTGAGCCTGTTATCGCTTTCGTCACCGTCGTCATTATTGATGTTGCCAGTCAGGGGGGCGATCGTACCTACTTGATAGCTCGAGCTACTATTCAAACTGAGGATAACAGTCTCATCACCTTCAAACAGGTTATCTCCCGTCGGGTCAAGGGTGAGACTGACGCTACTAGCACCGGATGGGAAGTTAATCTGACCGACACGATTATTCACGCCCTGCACCGAGATAGCGTAATCGCTACCCGGGATTGCGGTTCCTCCTAAACTGAAACCAACGCTCAAGGGGGCAGAAGTATTACCGGTTCTGGTAAAGGTATAAATTAAGTTCAGAGTCCCGTTTTCGGTGACTAGGGGATTAGATAGCGTTACCGTTACCGTGGGTAAGTTGAGTCTGTCGTTATCGGCAATATTAACCCTGATGGGAGCGACACTCAAGCCGTTGTAATTACTATCGGTACTGGTGACGCTATGGGTGATGATGGCGGTATGATCTCCTTCTACTAGCGTATCGTCTACGGCGCTCACGGCGACGGTTTGGGGTACATTCCAGTTAGCCGGGGTAAAAACTAAATTACTATTGTTTAGTGTTATTCCAGTCCCAGCACTAAGATTTAGTGTGACATTGGCTCTCGGTTGCGAATTGAGGACTAACGTATAACTGTCCCCCGCTCCGCCTTCCGTGACGCTGGTGCTGCCGTTGCTCTGATTGATAGTAATACCGGCGGGGGTGGGATTACCTTCGTAGATGAGGGTATAGGTTCTCGCTCCCGCTCCAGGTGTGTTATCGAGGAAGTGGAGGATATTTTCGTACACCGGGCGACCGGTACCGGGGAAGGTTCTGTCGGTAGTCCAGACGTTATTGAGGGAAACTAGAGTATTATCGGCACGGCGTATGGATTGAATTTTGTACTGTCCATTACCTGGATCGCTTAGGCGGAAGTAAGTCCAACCCCCGGAGACATTCGCCGTGAATTGTACGTTGCGGGGGCGCAGCGTGCCGACCGCATCACCAGCCGTTACCGGCCCGTCAGTACTACCGTTGTCCACCGTCGTTACTGGGGCGGTAGTACCGTTACTGAAGTAGAGAATATCGGGATAAAATTTAGAATCGAAGGTGCCGTTAACTAGAAAATCTGGTAAGCCATCGTCATTAGGTTGCGTTACCTGTACCTTACGGGTTAATTCTCGGATATTCACCGCTTTGATCAGGGACAGTTCCGCATTACCCAAACCGTTAACGTGTCGGAAAGAAGCCTCATAATCGATGAATTTACCCTGAAGACTCGATTTTAAGAGCCAATCGGCGACGGCCGTGCCCCCCGGGGCGATGTTGCCGAAGTTTACTGATAAAGAGGGGGTGACACCGTTGCCGTTGACTTCGGAACCGATAATCTCAAAGTTGATCAACAGACCTTTTTCGTTGTCTATTATTTTCGGTTGAGCCGAGGTGATTTGTAAATTTTTCGCTTCCCCCTTGCCCTGATTGCGGACTAGCACACCCAAAGAAAAGGGTACGGAAATCTCAACCGGAGTCGTAAATGGGTCATCACCATAAACGTTACGCTCCTGGAAATAATCTAGAACTAACTCTGCCTGCGGGTAGACGGTTACGGGAGTCGAAAGCAGGGGCACCGTAACGGTTTTTCCGTTTTCTACATAGGATAGGCTACCGCCGATCGTATAGACGGTGGGCACTTCTGAGGCGGCTAAAGAAGAGGGGATGAAAGTCCATTGAGCTGAACCGAGTCCCTCGTCACCGGGAGTAGCGGGATTATCGGCTGTTAAGATTCCATTGCCGGTGACGGAGGTAATATTTCTCAGGATCGGATCGGTGATGCCGAAGAGATTATTAACAACGTTACCGTTAGCGTCCCTCACCTGTAAGTTAACGCTAATATTGGTCAGATTACTCGTGCCGCCGTTATCGATTTCCAGACTGCCGAGGAAAGCATCACGAGTCATCACCGCCTCTTGATTAATTTGTAGGCGTACCCGGGCACAAACTCCGCCGCTATTGCCTTCGAGCGACTTTCTCAGCTCATCAACCGCGTTTTTCGCCCCCTCATAGATATTAGCGAACCCCTCAGCTCTACTTTGATTGATGGCATCGAGAGCCGCATCGAGAGTATTGCGATAGAGATTGATGGCGATGAAATCCGTACTCTGTCCCGCAGGTACCTGTATATTGTTAAAGATGCCGCTATTCCAATAGTCGATCGAGCGATTCCATCTATCGATGAATTTATTAACGTCCGTGGCAGTTACCGCGCCGGGTAAAGGTAAAGCCAAAAGGGCACTCCTTTCACCACTAGAAATCTTACCATCGGTTTCGCTCGTGTCCTTGAGTCTGTCTTGAAAGGCAAGCGTCCAATTAGCCAACTCTACGCCGTCGTTATCCTTGAACCATACCGCATCCCCCCAGAGGAAGGTTTGAGCGTTGACGACTTTTTGTAGGCGTTCAACGTAGGTGTTCAGCCTAGAGGTGTAGTTATTTAAAGTTCTAGTACTGGCTGCGGAAGAATTCGCCCGACTACCACCAGAACCACCGTTTAACTCGTCGCAGGCGGTAAGAATATCGTACAGACATTCGATGATAGTGATGCCAGTACCCACCGGGCCAGGTAATTTACCCACGCAATCTAAAGCCGTCACCGTACAGTCAAAAGCTTCTCTAGCAGTCACCCCATCTACAGTAGAATCGAGACAATCGTTAGTCCCTTTTAGGCAAGATAGAGGATCTGGTAAAGGGATAAAATTAATCGCACAGGCTAATATAGCTTCTAAAGTTTTCGCCGTACAGGGGTCACAATCGGAAGATTGCAGATTGATAACGACCGGAACAACTCCCCCCGGGCCGCCTCTACCCCCGAAAACGCCGCCCGTAACTGCCGCAATATTACCACCGCAGTTACCTTCTACATTAACGATCGGAATGGGAATAGTTTTCTGTATCTCTATTCCCCCGCAGAAATAGGATGAGCTTAAACTCGCGCTTATAGAACAGGGAACAGATGTGTTTGCTGTGGACGCAATGCCCCCCGAAGGTGGGAAATCTCCTATTCTGGTAATTCTCACCGGCACCGTTATCGAACTTTTCGCCGCGAGAGTACCGAGATCTGTTAGCAGTGGTTCGATCCGGTAGAAAGGATGGGAACCGAAGTCCAATCTCAGGTTATTGGCGGCTATTAAACCGTGATTGGTGGCTGTCATATTCACCTGCAGAACCTGTCCCACCACTTGTAAGTCTTGTAGATCGATTAAACCTGGCTCCAATACTACAACCGGTACGGGCACATCGGTTTCAAATACGGTTTCTATAGTTATGTCGTACCGATCCTCTATCGTCGTCGGTGTGACGTTCCAAACGTATTTAACCGTTTGTTTCGAGAGGAAAGAGTTCACCGTCTCGGTTTCCCCCGCCTCTAATTGAATACCCGCTTCAAACGAATCGTGATTTTCGGCGGTTACGGCTATCTTATAAAAACCCTCTTTGATACCGGTAAAAGATACGGAACCGGTGTTAGTCGTAATACCGCGATTTATTTCCTCACCGCTAAAATAATCTTTAAGGATTACCGTCGCTCCCGCCAGTTTCGGTGAGCCTTGAGCGAAGAAGAATAGTTCATTGACTACGTTGACGTTTATATTGCCTACGGCGCTCGATACTGCTTGGAATCGGAAAGGTAGGGTTAAATCGTTATTCCCTACCGCGTCGAGAACGATATTACCGTTATATTGGGTTAGGGGTAGGTTATTATCCGGACTGAGCAGTAAGCTAACTTTTGTGGTTTCTCCGATACCGAGGTTAAAATTATTAGGTGAAACGAGCCTTAACCACGGGGCATTGGATAACTGTAGGGAAATATTTTGAGCTGTGGCACCGCCGGTGTTAGTTACCTCGAATTCTACGATCGTTTGCTCTCCCCGCAACATCGCGCCGGTTAACAGATTAGTCGAGGCTACCAAGTTAGGAACCAATCTCTGTAAGTTAACCGTAATCGGTAGGATAGCGGTTGCTCCCTGCGTCGAGGTGATTTTAATGTCGAAGGTGTCTTGAGTTACCGTTGAACTATTGGGAATATTGATACTGTAGTTAACCGTATTCTGAGCGTTGCCTGCCAGACCCGAGGCGGTAGTACCGGTGATAGTCCATCCCGCCGGCGCTCCCTCGACGCTATAAACCAAACCATTGAGAGCCGTATCGGTGAGATTTTTTAATACTATGGTACCGGTTAGGGTACGATCAGCCAACACCGTCAGGTTAAGGGGTTGACTGTCGAATCTCATACCGAGCAGTTTAAAGCTATCTTCTGGCGTTATATCTTCACCTGGATTACCTGGGAAATAGGCGTTAATCGTATAGTTGCCCGCCTCGCCGGGGAGGGGATTGAAAGCGCGGGTGAAGTTACCGTCTTTATCGGTAAAGGCGGTTAATTCTCTGGTGGTGCCATTTAACCTCACCGCTACGGTTACGAACTCGTAAGGCATGGGGGCGTTATTGCTGTTACTCAATGCCCTTCCCGTCAGGATAACCGATTGTCCAGCTATACCGGTTACTACATCGGTAGAGACTATGGCACGGTAGGCGGGTTGAATAACGATCGGTAGAGTACGGCTGTTATTACCTTCTGACGACTCGGTGACGGTGTTATTAACATCCGTAACGACGATGAGATTATATTGTCCGGGTGTTTTGGGTATGAAAAAGCTATTAGTTCTTTGATAGAAAGCGGCGACGGGTAGGTTACTAACCAGGTTGAATTCTCCGAGTAGGGTGTCGGCCCCATCGAGTACCCCATCAGTAGAAATATACACTCTATCTATTATGGGAAGGCTGGCGGAGGCGAAAGCGGCAGCGATTCCGCTATTGGTCACTCTGTAGGTAAACGAGCCTAAAGCCCCGGTTAGTAGGGGAGTGGCTGCGGTAAGAGTGGAAATTACTAAATCGGCTAGATTGCCCGCCGGCGCATCGGTTACGGTTAGGTTTCGGCTTACAGATGGGTATCCCGTTGCCGCCGCTGTAATATTAACTAGTTGCGGGCCGTCGTTGATATTATCGTTGATGGCATTGATAGCAAAAGTAGCGGAGGCTTGATTGGCAGGAATGATTACCTGTCTCGGGCTTGTCGCTTCCGTCGTATCGCTTGAGGTGAGAGTTACTACCAGAGCTTGACTCGTGACGATACTGCGGGTGATGGTGGCGTTGACGGCAGAGTTACCAGCGGTTTCGTTTACCCTATCCCGATCGAACGTCAGGCTAAGTAAAGGAGCTGGGGCGGTTTCATCGTCTTTGATAGTCACTAGCGCCGTGCCTCTACCTATAATCGCTCCCCGCCCGTTACTGAGGTTGATGGTGAAAGTCTCATCGCCTTCTAGTTTGGCATCGTTGCGGATGCGGAGCGAGTTGGGAATCGCTAAACTGGCTAGAGACACGGGTATAACTTTACTCGTTTCCCCAGGGGCGAAGGTAATATCGAAAGGAACGTTATGGAAATCGTTGTTTACCGATGAGGGGGCGCAGGCGCATCCGATGGCCGTCCCATCTGTAAAACTCAGTGTAAAAGTACTACTAATATCGGTTTTGCCCCTGCGGGTGACGACTATATCGGTTATCGCCGTACCGTTTTCCCTGACGGTATAGTTACCCGCGCTGAAATCGATCACGGTTTCATCATCGATGATGTTGAGGATTGCCGTAGTTTGTGCGCCGAGAGTAGCCCCACCCGTGGGGTTACTCAAGGAGAGGTTAATTGTTTCCGTCGTTTCTACCGCTGTATCGTTAACTATGGGGATGGTGACGGTTTTACTAGTTTCCCCGGTGGCGAAATTAATCGTAATGGGGGCGTTGTTATAATCCGACGGTGCCGTAGCGCTGCCGTTAGCAAGATTGACCCTGACGCTTACCGCTCCCGCGCTTCCTCCTGCACGGTTAATGGTTACTGCCGCGACGGGAATACCATCTTCACCGACGCTATAACTGGTGTTGCTGAAGCTCAATATCCCCTGGCTCGGGGTGTCATCGTTAATAATGGTTAGAGTTGCAGTGGTGCGAGTTGCCAAGGTTGCCCCACCGCCTGGATTTGTCAGGGTGAGATTAACAGTTTCGTCGGGTTCTAAGATATTATCGTTGACGATCGGTATCGTTACTGTTTTGCTCGTCTCACCGTCGAGAAAGTTAACGGTAATGGGCGTGTTATTGTAATCCCCCGGTGTCGTAGCGGTGCCGTTAGTCGGAGTTAAAACCACGCTCACTGCTCCATCACTACCCCCAGTGCGATCGATCGTGATGGTGTTGACTGGTGTGCCATTTTCACTGACGCTATAGCTGGAGCTAGTGAAGGCTAATTGACCGGGTAATCTGAGATCATTGCTAACGATGGTGACGGCGGCGTTACTCCTAGTTCCAAGGGTGGCACCGCCGGTAAGGTTGCCTAGGGATATATTAAAAGTTTCGTTGGCTTCAAAACGGGTATCATCGACGATGGGGATGGAGATAGTCTTACTCGTTTCCCCGGATGCGAAATTAACTGTGATGGGTGCGTTATTATAATCCCCAGCAGCGATCGCGGTTCCGTTGCTGAAATTGACCACCGCGCTGATCGCCCCTGTAGTTCTGCCACTACGCTCGATCGTAACGCTTAAGCTGCCGTTCTGTTCATTAACGCTATAAGTTGCCGCCCCGAAGGATAAAAACGCGGGTATATCGGTGCTGTTGGGTGTAAAGAGAACGCTCTCTGGTACTATCTGTTTCGTTATACCAGCATCGGTACTAGCCCAAGAAAATTGGGCGATATTATTAGTAAAATTGTCGCCATAAAGAATGAGTACGGGCTGAAACCCGGCCTGTAAAAAAACTTGAGCCGCTATTTCGGTGGCACCGTGTAAACCGCCGTTATTGATGGTGGCGTTGCTCGAACTGGGGGCCTGAGTTGCATTACCTAAAAAGAGGTAACTGGCATCATCGCTGTTGAGGAAAAAAGTATAGTTACCAGTGGTGGGAATATTAATGAAGCCCCGCCAACGAGCGCTATAAGTTTCGTAATCGGCAAGTACGGGAGCGGTTAAATTCCAACTAGCCGCACCATCGACAAAATTAATCGTTCTGTCAGTGCGTCTTAAGACGGGTTGATTCTGACTGAAGAAATCGAAATTATCGTTAAAGTAGCCGTCAAAATATTCAGCACCCAAACCTATATCATCATCGGCTATGGTGACGATCGCCGTATTCTGTGCCCCGACGATCGCTCCGCTGGTGGGATTGGCGAGAGCGATATTAAAAGTTTCATTACCTTCTCTCGAAAGGTCATTAATTATGGGGATAGAAACCGTTTTACTAGTTTCCCCTGTAGCAAAACTAACGGTGATGGGGGCGTTGTTATAGTCAGAAGGACTAAGAGCCGTACCATTAGTTAGATTAATACTGACGCTGACGGCACCATCCGCGCTACCGGTGCGATTTAACGTAATTTGTCCCGTGCCGTCTTCGTTGAGGGTAAAGGTAGGCGCTCCGAAACTGACAACGGGTTCTTCAACGATAGTTAAAATCGTCGCGCTTTGGCTTCCTAAAATCGCGCCCCCGGTGGGATTAGTCAAACGAAGATTAACGGTTTCGTTGCCTTCCAAGATACTGTCATCGAGGAGTGGGATGCTTACCGTTTTCGTATACTCGCCGTTATTAAAAGTGACGTTTATGGGTGTGCCAGTGTAATCCTGTCCCGCCGTTGCCGTACCGTTACTGAGGTTAAGCGTCACGCTCACCGCACCCCGATTCCCGATCGTGCGCGTCAATGTAATTACAAATTCTGTACTACCGTCTTCGGTAACGCGATAGGTAGGGGCCCCGAAAGCTATCTCGTCTCTCGTACTGGTGAAATAGGATGCGTTCAAGTCCAATTCACTTAAAGCTACACCTTCGACGATGGCGATCAATTCTTGCGGTTCGGGACTCGGTTTGATACGAAAAATCGCGGTTCCCGAAATTCCCGCCACAGGTGACAGCCCAAGGCGATAATTACTCTTAGCTCCGAATAATTGAATTACGTCTTCAACTTTATTAAAGTTCTGAATCCGGGCGTAATCGGCTGTACCCTGGGTGGTAACGTTGTTGTCGTCGTAGAAGGGGGCGTTATTATTACCGAGAGCGATCGTATCGTTGCCGCCCCCACCGACGAGAGTATCGATTTCATTCACTCCCGGAGCGGCGATATAAGGGTTCACCCCGATGATCAGATCATTACCACCGCCTGTATTGATATTGTCGTTACCTGCTCCGCCGATAACCGCATCGTTGCCATTCCCTGTATTGATAACATCGTTGCCGCCGTTACCGTCGATCGTATCACCTAAAGCTCCTGGCAATGATAGAGCATCGTCAAATGTACTTCCGGTGACGTTGAATCTTTCTATACTCTCGAAATAAAGGAAGGAATTGTTATTCCATCCGCTGCGGATACGGTTAGCGTCGTTGTATATCCCCCTGTCGGCGTAATTGAGTCCCGTATAGTCAAGAATCAGGCTATCTGTCCCCGCGCCGCCGTATACCTGAGAAGTATCGTTATCGAAGGCGTAAGCCGACGCACCCAGGGTGAAGCTATCGTTACCACCGCCTCCTCGAATCGTCCCTATCTGTTCAAAATTAGCGATGCGCGTATTGGCGACGGGAAGGTTAGGCGATTGCGTCAGGTTAAAGTTAACCGTTGTGGTTACGTCAGAAAGGTCAAGGAAAAGACGATCGACTCCCGCACCCCCATCGAGGCTATCCCCTGTCTTGCCACTGAGCCAGTCACCGAAAGCACTCCCGGTGATGTTGAATCTTTCTATACTCTCGAAATAAAGGAAGGAATTGTTATTCCAACCGCTGCGGATACGGTTAGTGTCGTTGTATATCCCCCTCTCGGCGTAATTGAGTCCCGTATAGTCAAGAATCAGGCTATCTGTCCCCGCGCCGCCGTATACCTGAGAAGTATCGTTATCGAAGGCGTAAGCCGACGCACCCAGGGTGAAGCTATCGTTACCACCGCCTCCTCGAATCGTCCCTATCTGTTCAAAATTAGCGATGCGCGTATTGGCGACGGGAAGGTTAGGCGATTGCGTCAGGTTAAAGTTAACCGTTGTGGTTACGTCAGAAAGGTCAAGGAAAAGACGATCGACTCCCGCACCCCCATCGAGGCTATCCCCTGTCTTGCCACTGAGCCAGTCACCGAAAGCACTCCCGGTGATGTTGAATCTTTCTATACTCTCGAAATAAAGGAAGGAATTGTTATTCCATCCGCTGCGGATACGGTTAGCGTCGTTGTATATCCCCCTGTCGGCGTAATTGAGTCCCGTATAGTCAAGAATCAGGCTATCTGTCCCCGCGCCGCCGTATACCTGAGAAGTATCGTTATCGAAGGCGTAAGCCGACGCACCCAGGGTGAAGCTATCGTTACCACCGCCTCCTCGAATCGTCCCTATCTGTTCAAAATTAGCGATGCGCGTATTGGCGACGGGAAGGTTAGGCGATTGCGTCAGGTTAAAGTTAACCGTTGTGGTTACGTCAGAAAGGTCAAGGAAAAGACGATCGACTCCCGCACCCCCATCGAGGCTATCCCCTGTCTTGCCACTGAGCCAGTCACCGAAAGCACTCCCGGTGATGTTGAATCTTTCTATACTCTCGAAATAAAGGAAGGAATTGTTATTCCATCCGCTGCGGATACGGTTAGCGTCGTTGTATATCCCCCTGTCGGCGTAATTGAGTCCCGTATAGTCAAGAATCAGGCTATCTGTCCCCGCGCCGC
>CAZUVR010000003.1:81492-111027 GCA_964623815.1 uncultured bacterium
TCGGCGTAATTGAGTCCCGTATAGTCAAGAATCAGGCTATCTGTCCCCGCGCCGCCGTATACCTGAGAAGTATCGTTATCGAAGGCGTAAGCCGACGCACCCAGGGTGAAGCTATCGTTACCACCGCCTCCTCGAATCGTCCCTATCTGTTCAAAATTAGCGATGCGCGTATTGGCGACGGGAAGGTTAGGCGATTGCGTCAGGTTAAAGTTAACCGTTGTGGTTACGTCAGAAAGGTCAAGGAAAAGACGATCGACTCCCGCACCCCCATCGAGGCTATCCCCTGTCTTGCCACTGAGCCAGTCACCGAAAGCACTCCCGGTGATGTTGAATCTTTCTATACTCTCGAAATAAAGGAAGGAATTGTTATTCCAACCGCTGCGGATACGGTTAGTGTCGTTGTATATCCCCCTCTCGGCGTAATTGAGTCCCGTATAGTCAAGAATCAGGGTATCTATTCCGAGTCCCCCGTACACCTGAGAAGTGTCGTTATCGAAGGCGTAAGCCGACGCACCGAGGGTAAAGGTATCATTACCACCGCCTCCTCGAATCGTACCTATCTGTTCAAAGTTACTGACTACGGTTCCCGCTGCGTTGAGGTTCGTTGCTACGGTCAGGTTGAGACCGATCGCCGTGCTGGTGTTCTGTAAGTTTAGATTAAAGCGATCGATTCCTCCGATCCCATCGAAACTATCCCCCTGATTGATATTGAAAAAGTCGTCGAATACCGTTCCGACTATATTGAATACTTCTATCCCTTCAAAATACAGGAAGGAATTATTATCCCACCTGCTACGGATTCGATTAGCGTCGTTGTAAATTCCCCGGTTGGCATAGTTTAAAGCTCTATAGTCGGAGGTGAGTCTGTCCGTACCCGCACCGCCGTAAACTTCCCCAAAACTATTAACTACGAGATCTGCACCATCACCGCCGCTGACCGTATTTGTCCCCGCGCCTGCGTTGAGGCTATCATCACCACCAGCACCATCGAGGTTATCGTTCCCGTCAGACCCCTCTAGAGTGTCGTTGCCAGCCAACCCGCCTAAAGTATCGTCACCACCTAAACCCTGAATTAAATCATTCGCCGTTGTACCGAGCAAATTGTTATTGTTGTTATCGCCGATGATATTAGACATATTCAAGTATTCTCTATAACATCTATAGATTAAAGTCTCTTAAAATTCTTAATGTTAACTAAGATTTAAGGAGGTGATCGGGTCAGCAAATTGACTAAGAGAAATTTTACCATCTATTTTTTTTTAAAAAATATTAAGAAAAATTAAAGTAGTCATTTCTTATCAAAAAGCAAAGCTATCTAATTAATATAAATAAGCAGTGATAAATCTCACAGATTCAAAGTGATTTCGGACAAAAACAATGTGTTAGCAGTTGAGATTAAAAGTTCCTGAAATTAAGAAGCTTTCAAAGATTAAGATGTTATTGTTAATGGTATTACAGCCTCTTTCAAATCAGTTGGGTACATCGACGGAAATAAAACCCTTGTCTAATAGGGCAATAGCCCCGACTCCCGACTCCCTCTGTATAAGCCCCATAACATTAATAGTATGACCAATTCCCTATATATAAACTCAACGAATCCAGGGAGCGGTAAAGCCTTAGTGGCTCTGGGGATTCTGGAAATGCTCTTAAGGAAAACTAGCAGAGTAGCATTTTTCCGACCCATCATATCTCAAGAACCTGAATGTATAGACGAAGACATAGAATTGATCGTCAATTACTTTCACCTACAACAATCCCTTCAAGATACATACGGGTTATCCTATAAGCAGATTAACGAACTATCTGCCAAACACCAACCCGACACCATATTAGAAATAATCATCGAAAAATACAAAAACCTAGAGAAAAACTACGATTTCGTACTTTGTGAAGGTTCGGATTATTTAGGAAAAGCCACGGCCTATGAATATAATCTCAATTTAGAAATAGCGAAAAATTTAGGCTGTCCAGTATTAATTCTAGGTAGCGTCGATGCCGAAGGCACGCGAAGCTACCACTTTGACCTCGCAGATAGCATCAGCCCGGTTCAGATCGCCCACGACAACTATATAGAAAGGGGTTGTCAAGTAATAGGCATAATAATTAATAAAGCGCCGATCGAGCGTCTGCCTGGATTAGAAAGCCTTCTTAGACATACCTTCCCCGATAAAAACTACACCCTCGCCGTTATCCCCTACGATTCCAAACTGAAAAACCCGCGCATTTCCGAAATCGCCCAACAACTGAACGCTGAGATACTACACGGGCACGATCGCCTCGATGGTCTCGCCGCTCACTACCTCATCGCCGGGATGCAATTACACAACGCTCTGGGTTGGCTCAAAGAAGACACACTCGTGATCACCCCAGGCGATCGCAGTGATTTAATCGTCGGGATGCTACAGGCGGATAAATCGGCGAACTATCCCCACTTAGCGGGAATCATCCTCACCGCCGGATTCAAACCGGAGAAATCGATCGAACGCCTGATCGAAGGTTTAGCCGATACGCTACCCATTCTCTCCGTCACGAGCGACACCTACACCACTGCCTCTTTAGTTCACGATGTACAGAGCGGTTTAAGGGCGACAGATCACGATAAAATCGCCCTCAGCTTACAACTGTTTCAAGACTACGTTGACCTATCGCAATTAGAAACCCGAATTAGAACCGCCCGCGTCACTGGCATTACGCCCAAACTCTTCACCTACAATCTTGTTCAAACAGCTAAAAAGCAAAAACGTCATATAGTCTTACCAGAAGGTTCGGAGCCACGTATACTGCAGGCGGCGGCCGTCCTCTTGAGTCAGGATATAGTAGATCTAACCCTAGTGGGCAACCGGGAGAAAATCGCCAGCGCGATCAAAAAACACGGTGTTAACCTCGATATTGACAGGTTAAACATCATCAATCCGATGGAGAGCGAAAGATTCGATTTTTATGTTGATACCCTCTTACAACTGCGACAGCACAAGGGGGTAAATAGGGATATGGCCCGGGACTTCGCTCAAGATGTATCCTACTTCGGCACCCTGATGGTTTACTGCGGCGATGCCGATGGCATGGTTTCTGGTGCCGTACACACTACCCAACACACGATCAGGCCAGCCTTACAGATCATCAAAACTACCCCGGATTGCTCGGTCGTTTCTTCAGTATTCTTCATGTGCCTACACGATCGAGTATTGGTGTACGGAGACTGTGCGGTGAACCCCGATCCCAACGCGGAACAATTAGCAGAGATCGCTATTTCCTCCGCCGTCACCGCTCAACGCTTTGGCATCGAACCCCGCATCGCCCTCCTCTCCTACTCTTCCGGTACTTCGGGCGAGGGGGAAGAAGTAGAAAAAGTACGGCGAGCTACTCTTATAGCCCGCCAGAAGCGCCCGGATTTACTCATAGAAGGGCCGATTCAATACGATGCGGCAGTGGATAAGGAAGTAGCGGCGCAAAAAATGCCAGATTCTCCCGTCGCCGGAAGAGCCACCGTCTTCGTTTTCCCCGACCTTAATACTGGTAATAACACGTACAAGGCAGTACAGCGAGAAACTAACGCCCTGGCGATCGGCCCTATCTTACAGGGATTGAAGAAGCCCGTCAACGATCTCAGTCGGGGTTGTACCGTACCCGATATTGTCAATACCGTGGTGATTACAGCCATACAAGCTCAGACCTAATCGTAAATCTCAAATTCTCCTACCTAGTGTGGCAGGAGAATGGAGATTCGAGGCGGTCATAGCATTAACGAATGATTAGAAGTTTTTACTTATTAGAAAAGCTAATCATCGATGTAAATAACTTCACCATAACCTCTCGAATTTCAAGATGCCATCAGCGAATTTTCTGATTTTTTTTGTTAGGGTATCTCGATGCCTCTATATTTTTTAGGTTTGGGAGAGGTTTGAGATTGAGGTTCTACGTGCTGGATAGGCATAATTACACCTCTATATTTGCCAACTACGGGTTTTTCCGTAGTTATTAAAGGCTGTTTTTTGGTTTCGGTGTAACTAATACCCCGATAAGTTTGAGTTGAGACTGTCTCTCCCGATTCGAGCGTTCGCTTCGGCTTGACCGCGATCAGTTGAGTTACTACTACGATCACGACTATCAGTAGGAGCATCTGTATCTCCCAGGGAGCCATGATTAACGCTAGAAGAGAACAGATCACCGTCACCGCACCGCTTAAATATGCTATCTCGTCTTGAGATTTTTGCCAGATATAGGTACTTAATGAGGCAATCACCAAGGGTAACAGAAATACATAACCCATAGCTTTCCGTTGAATTCTTTTCTATTATTATCCCTCTATCCGATTCATTCGATCGCTCTATAGCTCGACTATATCTATATTCCATTACATGACCTTGATATTAATTTAACTTATATTAAATATAAGTTTTACTTTGTCAAGTTTTATTTACAAAAGTTAAATATTTTGTTATATTTATTAATGTAAACCAATATATTTAATAACTAAAAGAGATTTATCACTTTTTATAAGTAGTAATAAACCTCCGCATAGATCGGACAAGCATTGAATGTAGATAGATTTTTTCATTGAGTTCTCCTACTTAATCCCCGGACAAGCGAGCCGGGGTTTTTTATGGCTTTAGAGACGCTCGATAAAAATAGCTTCATCCGAGAGGGTAGCTGTTTTCTGCCCCTGACTGCGAGCTTGAAAGCCAATGAGACTCACGGGAGTATCGATAAGATCGATCGCGTCAGCCTTACCCGAAAGAATCTTCAAACTATTTCGAGGTAATTCTTTCAGCAACCAGCGGCTTAAACCGAAGATTAAATCTCGTGCAGTGAATTCTTTCATCAATTCCACACCGTACAATTGATGAAGATAACGATTAGAACGACCGTAACGCCGTAACTGACTCTTTAACTCCTTTAAAGTAGAACGGTGGCGGTGATAGACGATCGCGTCAGGGCTATAAACCAATCGCCAATCAGTTTCCTTTTGAATTCGCCAACATATATCCGCATCGCCGCCCGTAGTTAAATAGGGGCGGAATAAACCCACCTCGAGGAAGGCGGCTTTTCTAATCGCCAAGTTAGCGGTTTGACCGTAGGGGCAGAAAGGATGTTCCAATAAAAATTTCTGACACATGAAGTGATTTCTCTGGGCGTATATTTCTAACCAATTACCGCCGGTTAAAGCCGCTACTTCTCCCGCTACTATCCCTATCTCTCGGTTTAAAAAGGGTTGGATCAATTCTTCTAACCAATCGGTTGCCGGGCGACAGTCGGCATCGGTGAAAGCTAAAATTTCTCCCTTGGCTAATTTAATCCCCTGATTGCGGGCGGCGTAGGAACTTTGAATATTTTTTTCCATCTCGGGCAATAACGTCAATTCTCGCTCCCGCCACTTGATAGCCGTCTCCCGTAATATTTCCCCAGTACGATCGCTGCTGTTATTATCTACCAGTATGTACTCTACCAAATTTCGAGGATAGGATTGTTGTTCTAAGCAGTTCAGCAATCCCGGTAAATCTCCCTCTCCGTTATAAATCGGGATGATAACCGACACTGCGGGTTGATATGATAAAGCACTATTAGACATCGGTAGGAGTTTTTCAGCTTGGATCGGTCACTACCCTACTACTATAATCATCAGTGACAAAAATCAAGTATTTTATATCGATGAAATCTCTATTGAGAAAATTATTATTTTATTTTGGTGTTATTTGGGTTTCACCTTTACTGATCCTCTTCGCCGTTACCGACCAGAAGAATTTAATCTTAAGCGATGTATATCGTTGGCAGGAATTATTGGATAGGGAAAAGAGAGGGAAGTTAATACAGTTGGCAAGTCTATTACTGTCGGCCTCCGAGTTCAGGAATCTTTACTATCACCGCTTATTTAAGGGTAATCAAGCAGGGAGGATTTTGATGTATTTATTTAAGTTGATTTATCGGGAGTGCCCCTATTTCTTTTTGGATAATTCCTGCAATATCGGCCCTGGCCTGTTCATCCAACATGGCTTCAGTACGATCGTTATGGCAGATATAGGGGATAACTGCTGGATCAATCAACAGGTGACAATCGGTTACAAGGATAAAAGCGGAAGGCCCAAACTCGGTAATAACGTCCGCATCACCGCAGGTGCAAAAGTTATCGGTAACATTACTTTGGGAAATAACGTTACCGTGGGTGCGAATGCAGTTGTAGTTAAAGATGTCCCCGATAACTGTGTGGTCGTCGGTGTCCCCGCTTACGTCATTGAGAGGGATGGAGTCAGGGTTAAAGAATCTCTCTAATATTAAAGACTGGTGAGCCAACCTACTACGCCATGACCAGTTAGGATTTCGAGAATGAGAGCTGATATAAATCCTATCATCGCTAAACGGCCATTAAGTTTCTCCGCGTATTCGGTGAAGCCTACTTTGGCGGTGTCGTCTACGTACATTTTTGGCTCTACTGCGAAATTGTTGAGGCGTTGTCCTTCTTCTGTGGTGTAACCTTTAACTGTCATGGTCTTTACTTTTGTTTTGTCTTTATGTAAATAAATGTAACATAATGTTAAGTTATATTGCAAATTTTTAAGAAAAGTTGTCATTCACCACAGAGGACAGGTGGAGGTTGGGATGAGATACAGAGAAGTTTTTATAACCATAGGCACCACGAATTTTGAAGAGGTGATCAACTTCTACCGGCAACTTTTTCAAGTGTCGCCGAGGCATTATAAGGCGGGGGTTTATGGGGAGTTTGACCTGATGGGCTTGAAGTTGGGAATTTTTTACCCGAAAGAATCCCATCGAGATGAATTCGCTAACTCTCAAGGAAGTGGCATGAGTTTTTGTGTAGAGGTGGAGGATTTAGAAGACGCGATCGCCCATCTGAAAGATTCGGGTTATCCTGTCACCACAAAGATTACCTACGCCTCTCACGGTAAAGAAATTTACCTTTACGATCCAGCGGGCAACCGTCTCATACTGCATCAATCGACGCTCAACACCAAACCTTTTAAGTAATGGCCTTCGGGGTGATAGATACTGACAGGGTGATCGGAACTCTGACCCAATTGCGCTAAGATCTTTACGTCCCTGCCCGATTCGATCGCTGCCGCCATCACCGCCCCCTGAAATAAATCGATATTCACCACCTGCGAACAGGAAAAAGTAAAGATGATCCCCCCCGGCTGAATTTTCTTCATGGCTTGATAATTAATCCGCTTATAAGCCATGACGGCCGAATGACGCGCCGAAATATTTTTAGCGAAAGCGGGCGGGTCGAGAATAATTAAATTATAGTCCTCGCCACAGTCGGTTAAAAACTCGAAGACATCTTCTGTATGGACGGAATGGGGGGCATCTTTACCATTGTTGAGGGCGACGTTTTCTTTCGTCAGTTCGATCCCCGAAGCGGAGCTATCGACGGAATCGACTCTCTCCGCGCCCACCGCCAAAGCGTAGACAGAGAATCCCCCCGAATAGGCGAAGGTGTTTAACACTCTTTTATTGGCGGCATATTTAGCGAGTAAAGCTCGGTTATCTCTCTGGTCGATAAAGAAGCCTGTTTTCTGCCCAGTTTCCCAATCTATTAAGAAAGCGTGTCCGTTTTCTAACACCCGATTATCGGTTTTCGCTCCGAATAAATATTGATTCTGGGCTATTTTCGGCATTACCCCACCACTCTTATCATAGATCGCCACTAAACGATCGCCGTATACTTGTTTGAGGCAATCAACGATCGTTTCTCTCCGATTGTACATCCCCAATGAATACACTTGAATTACTGCCGTCCCGTTATACCAATCGACGATCAAACCCGGTAAGCCGTCACCCTCGGCATTAACCAGACGGTAACAAGTAGTTTCGGGGTTTTGAGTTAAGCCCAGTCGCGTTCTTAAAGCGTATGCCTTCTGAAATTTGCTCGAAAATAAAGCTTTTAGATCGGTTACTTTTTCGTAGGCGAGAAGTTTAACGGCGATGTTGTTGGAGTTATAGTCACCGAGGGCTAGATATTCGCCCGTCTCGTTGTATACCTCTACTGTATCTCCTTCTTTAACCCCTTCATCTATTCTCTTAATCGCCCCGGAAAATATCCAGGGATGAAATCTTTTTACGGGATCTATCTTATTACGGCGTAGATATATTTTTGGAAATTCTGTCATCGTAATTTTTCTTAACTGTTTTTATTCTAAAACTGTTTGAGGGTTTTTTGAATGATCGGGAGGGGAACAGTAGAGAAATATTGTTTTTGAAACTGTTCTTCGGCGATCGCTCCTAAAAATTCCCGCCATTTTTTCCCCTCCGGCGGAGTTAATTTTTCCAGTTTAAACATCATTCCTTCTCCTACTTGATAATTTTTAATCCCGCAACTATCTAAAGTATTTAATCCTAGTTGTAAGGTGTAGGTGCTGAGATTCAGTTTGGCTTGAAGTTGCTCGTAGCTAATTTTTTTTCTGGTACGGCTTAAGTATTTTGCCATACCCACCAATTTTTTAAAAATCTCTTCTGGCTCGCAACTATTATTAGTATAAGCCAAGGCTAATTTTTTTGCCTCTTCTCTAGCAGAATAGTATTTAGTTTCGATTTCCTGCCACTGCACGGGACAATTTTGTAGTAATTGTATATCGCATGAAAGTGATTTATTATCGACCGCGATCTCCTGATTCCGCCAATCTAATAGATATTCATCGCCTACCCTTGTAGTGTAAAAACTGTCCTCGTGGGCGTGTAATTTAAGAGCGATGATCCTCACCTCATAGCGATCGTGGTAAGGATTATAATCGAGTTCCACCATAGCATCATAGATAGTATTAGCTGCTATTTCATCTTGATAGTGACCCCACCAGGTACCAGGAAATCCCTTTTTAACTGAAACGTCCCAAATTTCAAAATTTGTTTTGATATAAGAAACTTTTAACCCTTTTCGATCTTGAATATTGGCGTGCCTTACGGAAGTAAACCAGCATTTTTCAATCAGCAATTTTGGGGCGGGGTTGCCCATTCCACAGGGTTCTATTAACTTCAACTCTTTAAATAAACTCGCTCCTAGCTCGGCTACACTAACGATTATATCCGCCTCTATCTTTTGAGCCAAATTATTTATATCTATTCCTTGTTGTCGTAATCTTTGATTAATTCCCTCACAGAATAGGGGTAAATTCTCAACGGTTAAACTTAAACCCGCAGCCAGAGGATGACCGCCGAAACGATGTAAAAGATGGGCTTGGGATGCTACTAATTGATAGAGGTCTATTTCTGCGATCGAACGGGCCGAACCTTTAGCAAGTTTTAACTCGGATTGCTCGTCTTCGGCGGAACTTAATAAAATTGTAGGACGGTAATATTCCTGTGCGATTTGTCCCGCTACTAATCCTAAGATTCCCGCCGACCATTGGGGATCGTCTAAAATGATGACATTGGTGGTAGATAGATCGATCCTCTCTAACTTTTTCTTAACTTGTTTGACGATAATCTGCTGAAGTTCCTTGCGTCGGGTGTTGGCTAATTCCGCATTCATTGCCAATTCCCGACAGAGTTTCTCATCTTTGGAGGTGAGTAATTCCACACAAAAAGAGGCATCGCCGTGAATCCTGCTGACAGCGTTGATGCGCGGGCCGATACCGAAGGAAATATCTGTCGGTCGATCGCCAGTTTTTTGACATAATTCTAGTAATACCCTCACGCCAGGGTGAGAAGAAGCGGCGAGTTTTTTGATTCCCAACTGAGCGAGATAGCGACAATCACCAGTAAGTTTCACTAAGTCGGCGATTAAACCGATAGCTACCAAGTCGAGGAGATTTTCTAGGGGCTGTCTCGGAATATCGGGGAAAGAGAGATACATGGCCTCGACTAACTTATAGGCTACTGCCACCCCGGAGAGGTGATAGAGGGGGTGAGTTTCGACGAAATAACGGGGATTGAGGATAGAGATAACTGGGGGCCGATCGTCTGGTAGGGTATGATGATCGGTGATGATAGTATCGATACCCAAACTGGCAGCGTATTCTATTTCTTTTAAGTTGGTACTGCCGGTGTCGCAGGTAACTATTAACCTTGTACCTTTATCGGCTAATCTATCGATACCCCGGCAGTTGAGTCCATGAGATTCGGCGATGCGATTCGGGATGTAATAGTCTAATTGCAGATGCGGCGTGAGGAATTGCCCCAACCCTTCCCAAAGTACGCTCGTAGCCGTCACCCCATCGGCATCGAAATCGCCCCAGATAGTTACCTTTTCGCCCTGAAGACGGGCTAGAGCTAGACGCGAAACCGCTAATTTCATTTCCCGCCCGAAATCGAAGGGACTTTTGGGGAGGTAAAGTTTAGGATCTAGATAACCTTTTAGTTGTTCAAGTTGTCTTATCCCTCTGTGCCAAAGAATTCCTGCGGCGCGGGAGCCTCTACCATCGGGGGTGTAGCCTCTGACAATATCCAAAAATGCTGACGGGATTTCAGATGGTGCGGGTATTTGCCAGAGAGACATAATCAAATTAATTCAAGTGAACTAATTATAACAGATACAAATATCAATCTTCTAGTTGTTGGTAAGGGATTTCTACAGCTTCCACATCGATCGTACCGGGGGGAGTCAGGGTTAAAAAACTCTTCCCCTCTACTTTTAAAGGCTCTCCACAATTTGGACATTGGCATTCGGTGCCTTTAAACCCGGTAAATTCGTAGTTACAAACGGGACAATTAGACTCGACTAAATTACGCCCGAGCCACCAGCGTAGGGCAACCCAAGCGGCTATCGGTAACAAAAGGATTACTGCCAAAAATATAAGAAAACCGTTGACCACCCATCCCAATCCTACCGAACCCAGTAAAAAGACACCGAGAACCAGTGTTAAAACACAGCCCAAACCAGAGTCATTAAAATTGTAGATGCGGGAAAATTGGTTATTCACAAGTCGTCTCCTCGGTAGTACCAAGCAACGTAGCTGCTCAAATCCTAGTGTATCTTTAAATTATCTCCAAGTTGTAAGAGTCTCTCGTTTTATTCAGGCTCGTAGTTATGGTACTAGATAGCTCTATTTCTCCCTCTTCAACTGTTCCCCGTCTGGAAAATGGCGACAGGCTAACCCTCAACGAATTTGAGGTTAATGATTCTCAATTGGATTGGTTTCAATTACGGGAAGGGGAATATATTCCGATTATTCCTAACGCCGATGGAATTCTTTGCTCAGAAATTTTCCCGGGCTTGTGGTTGGATAGAAATGCTTTACTGGCGGGTGATATGGCTCAAGTTTTGCGGATTCTGCAATCAGGCTTAGGGAGTGAAGAATATCAAAACTTCCTGCTTAAATTAACTGCGGATTAGTTTTTACTCTCAAGATTTACTTTTTGGCTTGATGGTCTGCTATTTTAATGATGAACTATGCTGACCTATCATCCATGAATCAAGTAAGAGAAATTTTTACCCTATTTTTGGGTTTGGTGTTAACCTCTCTGCCCTTTCTGTTATTGGGTGTGATAATTTCTAGCCTTCTTCTGGTCTTCGTGGATGAACACTGGTTAGCCGCTAAATTTCCCCGTAATCGCTTTTTAGGGACTCTTTTAGGCTCTAGTTTGGGTTTGATATTACCTGTCGGCCAATACGGTAATATTCCTGTGGCCCGTCGTTTGCTCTTACAGGGCATTCCTCCGGCGAGCGTCTTCAGTTTTCTTGTCGCCGCTCCCACTCTCAATGTTTTTACTTTGAATTATACCTGGCGGTTTTTTCAGGATCATTCGAGTTTTATCTTCTATCGCTTCTTTCTCAGTTGGTTGATGGCTCTGGTTATCGGCGTTTTATTCGGTTTCTACGAGGAGAAACCTCGAAAGAGCGATAGTCAGCCTCTAACTCTAGAGACTCGTTCGGGTTTAGTTCATTCCGGTAGTTTTCTTAATTATGAGTCCGATGAAGGAGAGCATCTCGATAATCCAGTTTATCAAGATAAAAGCCTTAAGTCTCCCCCTCGCTCCCCCCTGAAAACCTTCGCTTTATTTATCGCCAATTTGATCCAAGAATTTTTAGATTTAGGGTGGTGGCTGATTTTCGGCTGCGCGATCGCATCTATCGCTCAATACTTCCTGTCTCAATCGCTGATTTTCTCTTTTTCCACTACTCCCTTCTTTCAAATCGGGGCAATGATTTTGTTGAGTTTCCTCCTTTCTCTCGGCTCCGTCTTTAACGCTTTCCTGCCCACTACTTTTATCGGTTTCGCCTGGAGTGGCTCTATCCTCAGCTTCCTACTCTTCGGCTCCGTCTTCGATCTTAAATCCTTGCCTCTTCTACTTGTGACTTTTCGCTTGAAGATCGTTATTTATTTGTGTTTTCTTATCTCATTATTGACCATGTTTTTTAGTTTAATCATAAATTATTATATTAATTAATCTTTCTTTACTAATCAACGGGGATGATTAATCACTCTTTTTAACCTAACTTTATCTTGATCCCAGGATTGTAAAGTTTGATTGCAAAGAGTAGATCAAAAAAAGTAAGGATGATAACTTAATAATTGAAGCAAGTAAAAAGCTTCCCTGGCAGATAAATTGGCAAGGTTCAAAGTAAACAGTTCAACTAGGAGAAGACCCTGTTAAAGTTAACATCTGTCTCGCATACCGACAATAACAGCAATCATCCTCAGAGTTTATATTTCCTGTGGTAGTTAAGAAGAGAGTGAATAATCAGATAGATTAGCTCTAAGAAATATCACTTTAAATCAGGAAAAATCTAAGCCGGGGCGAGAGATTGCTGTTATTGCCATTAGAATAAAAATAAACTATGAATAACTTATGCGAGTTAGTTTATTATCAGCCCTTAATGATACTCACGTAGACGCAAATCAGAGTAGTAGTCAACGTCAATTAGCCCTATCGATCGCGGCCTGTTGTGAGTCGATAAATTCTAGCTTACCTCTCAATCTGTGTTTAGTCCTAGATCATAGCGGTTCGATGAGGGATAAACCGCTAGAAACGGTAAAGGCGGCCGCGATCGATTTAGTATCGGCCTTAGGGCCGGACGATCGTTTCACCGTCATCGCCTTCGACCACGAAGCGAAAGTTATCTTACCCAATCAATCGGGTGAAAATACAGAAAGAGCTATACGAGAGATAAAAAATCTCAAAGCTAAGGGCGGCACCGCCATAGATAAAGGTTTAAAGTTGGGTATACAAGAGGCGGCGACGGCGAAACAAAATCGCGTCTCGCACATTTTCTTACTCACCGATGGCGAGAACGAACACGGTGATAACGATAAATGTTTGAAATTGGCAGGATTGGCATCAGAATACGGGATTACCGTTAACTGTCTCGGTTTCGGCGCTCATTGGAATCAGGATATATTGGAAAAGGTAGCAGATTTATCAGGTGGCTCCCTCTCTTATATAGAAAGGCCGGAAACAGCCTTGAGCGAATTTACTCGTCTGTTTACGAGATTACAATCTGTGGGTTTAACTAACGGATTTTTAGAATTAGAATTAGACCCGAGAGTGAGGTTGGCGGAGTTAAAACCCGTGGCGCAAGTGGCTCCAGAAACGATCGAATTACCAGTGCAGTCCGAGGTGAATTATTATCTAATTCGTCTCGGGGATATATTGGTAGAGCAGGAAAAGACGATTCTGGTCAATCTTTATTTGAATCAATTATCACCTGGAAATCAGACGATCGCTCGGGTGAGAGTGCGCTACGATGATCCCGCAACGGGAAAGACGGGTATCTATTCGGAAACATTGCCGGTTAACGTAGAATCACAAAGCCTGTATCAGTCGCAGATTGACGATAAAGTGCAGAAATCGGTGTTGACCCTAGCCAAATATCGACAGACACAGATAGCGGAAGACAAACTGAAGAAGGGCGATCGTATTGGTGCGGCGACGATGTTACAGACGGCAGCTAATACAGCGATCAAATTGGGAGAAACTAACGCAGCTACAGTATTACAATCGAACGCTACCCGTTTACAAGTCGGGGAAGAATTGAGCGAAGCAGATTTGAAGAAAACGAGAATCATCTCGAAAACTCGTTTACAGATGGATGAATAGTTTTCTGTCGGCCTGGCCACTAAAATTACCCCACTCTGGAAGGCTGTTCTATAATTGAGGAGCAAAACATAATCTTAAGGTAGAGATTATGAGTAATAAAACGCTGGGCACATTACTGGGGTTGTGGATAGCATTGGGAGTAGGAGCTATCCCTACCCTAGTCTACGCGGTAGATATTCGAGAAGTGCCCAATCCGAGAAAATTAAATAAGGGTTGGGTATCGGATGGGGCGCGGGTACTTAGCCCACAAGCGATCGCGTCTCTCAATCAAAGTTTATCAGAATTAGAAGCGAAAACAGGTACAGAATTAGCCGTCGTCACCGTTACCGACACCCAACCCTACCCCACGCCGAAAGATTACGCAACGGCACTGTTTAACGAATGGAAAATCGGTAAGAAAGGGGCAGATAACGGAGTATTACTGTTAGTTTCCCTAAAAGATAGACGAGTGGAGATAGAAACCGGTTACGGTGCGGAAGGGGTATTACCGGATGCCAGGACGGGTAACATCATCAGGAATCATATTATCCCCCGCTTCAAACAGGAAGATTATCAAGGCGGTATCATAGACGGCACCCGAGAATTAATCAAAGTTTTGCAGAATTTACCCATAGAAGGGCCCTCGGATGCGCCGACGGGGGATGATTATAGCCCGGGCCTCGATTTACTCGTGTTGGGGGGAGGTATCGGGGCTATCGGCGGCACCTTATATTACATCAAAAATCGTAAACGTTATCTGTCACCGAGAGGAAGGTCTTGGAGTTACGGAAGTGGTGGTAATCCTAAATTTCACTGCGCCGAGTGTAAAGCCTTAATGGAGCGAGTCAAGGATGATGAAGTGCAGTCTAATCTCAACTACCCGCAAAAGGTAGCACAGGAGATAAACAGTACCAAGTACGAGGGTTGGCGGTGCGGTAAGTGTAGCACCCAATCGGCGGGTTTAACTTATCATCTGCGGGGTTATAAGTTATCTTCACAATATGAACTATGCCCGAATTGTCAGGAGTACACCATCATCACCGAAGTTCATATTCTCCAACCCGCCACTACTTTCAGTAACGGTTTACAGCGTCGCATCAGTCAGTGTATGTCCTGTGATATATCTCGAGTCACCGATGAACTAATACCCCGCATTACTCCCGTTGTGGTGGTTAGCGGTGGTGGTTACAGTGGCAGTGGTGGATATAGCGGTGGTGGCAGTAGTGGCGGCGGCGGCGATTTCGGCGGTGGCAGTAGTGGCGGCGGCGGTGCCGGTGATAGTTGGTAAAGTCTTAAGGAGTGGTAGTAACGAATGAACGAACCTAATTCTAAAATTCCCGAGGATATGGTAGATGAAGTTCTCCAAGTAGCCTCAGAGTTATACGCTAAAGCGGAGGATAGCTATTCTGTCTCTGATTTAAAAGCAGCCGGGCAAGACGTTAATATTCCGCCTGAGATAATCGAGCAAGCAATAGAACAAGTAAGGGAAAAACGCCGGCTTGAAACTATCGAGAAACAAGAAGAGGCAGAAAAGAAACGTAAGTTAGGTTATGTGGCGATAGGTGTCGGGGCCTTGAGCTTATTATGGGGCATCCTTACCTACAATTCTCTATCCGCAGCCAGGGGCCAGATGAATTCTCAATGGGCGCAGGTGGAAAACCAATTACAGCGAAAGGCGGACTTGATACCCCAGTTGATCAGTTTAACTCAAGCGCAAACGAAGCAGGAAACCAGCATTATCAAGCAATTAAATCAGGCTAAAAACAATTTTCAGAAAGCCGATACCCCCGAAGAAAAAACATTAGCCGGTCAAAGCGTAGATAAGGCCATTCAACAATTCAATCAATACGCTCTCAAATCTGGTTTAACTTCATCCACCGCTTTTACCAACTTACAGTATGAAATATCAGGCACAGAGAACCGCATAGCCACCGAACGCAAACGTTACAATGAGGCAGTACAAAAGTACAACCAGAAGATCAGCGCTTTTCCCAATTCTCTTATTGCTTCGATCGCGGGCTTCGAGCCGAAAGAATTTTTTCAAGCCACCCCTAAATAAGTAAATACTTCTTCAAAGTCTTAGCCCTGGAGGAATAATGAAACTCTGTCGCTCGGCCCGTAAGGTCATTAGAGAACAGTGAGGCTCGGCAATCCGAACGGTAATGATCTGTGTTTCCCCTAAATGATACGATCAAAATTCACCCCATCGATCGCCTCCTTCCATCTATGACTATCCGTATTCCCGTCACTCTACCCGAAAACTCCTATGAAATTCTCATTGCCCCGGGCGGATTAAAGCACATAGGAACAGAAATCAGTAGCCTTAAATTAGGGAAGAAAGTTCTCGTCATATCTAACCCCGAAATCTTCAGCCACTACGGGGAAACAGTTTTAACCTCTCTTGAATCAGCGGGCTTTGAAGTTTTCACCCATTTAATTCCCGCCGGCGAAGCTTATAAAACTCTCGATTCTATCGCTAAAATCTACGATACTGCCCTCGATTATCGCTTAGAGCGCTCCTCTACCATGCTCGCTCTCGGGGGCGGGGTTATCGGTGATATGACGGGTTTTGCCGCCGCTACTTGGTTACGGGGAATCAATTTCGTACAGGTGCCTACTACTCTCCTCGCTATGGTAGACGCTTCTATCGGTGGTAAAACGGGAGTCAATCACCCCGAGGGCAAAAATCTTATCGGTGCTTTCTATCAGCCCCGTTTAGTTCTCATCGATCCTAACGTTTTAAGGACTCTCCCAGATAGGGAATTCCGGGCGGGAATGGCGGAGATAATTAAATATGGAGTGATTTGGGATAGGGAATTATTCGATCGATTGGAAGGAGCTACGGGTATAGATAATTATGACTTGATCGATCCTCAATTACTACAGACTATTATTACTAAATCCTGTCAGGCGAAGGCGGATGTAGTGGGTAAAGATGAGAAGGAAGCAGGATTAAGAGCCATATTAAATTATGGACATACGATCGCCCACGCGGTAGAAAGTCTCACAGGGTACACTAGTATTAATCACGGGGAAGCGGTGGCGATGGGGATGGTGGCCGCCGGTAAATTAGCGGTGAAACTGGGGATGTGGCAGCAAGAAGAAGCCGATAAACAGGAAAAGTTAATCGCTAAAGCTGGCTTGCAAACTGAGTTACCTATATTAGATGCTAAATCGGTGTTAGATACTCTTACTACTGATAAAAAAGTCAAAGATGGGAAGGTAAGATTTATTTTACCCACAGAAATCGGTAAGGTGGAGATAAGCGATCGAGTGACAGGAGAATTAATAAAAGAGATTTTAGAAACGGACATATAATGACCGTATCAGCCTGTTAATAGGATAAATGAATGAGCTACAGAATCGATCGCCGTACTTACGCTGAAACTTACGGCCCAACGGTTGGCGACAAAGTGCGCCTCGCAGACACAGAATTGATCATCGAAGTAGAAAAAGACTATACCACCTACGGAGACGAAGTAAAATTCGGCGGCGGGAAAGTAATCCGCGACGGGATGGGGCAGTCTCCCATATCTAGAGAAGATGGGGCAGTAGATTTAGTCATTACCAATGCCCTGATTTTGGATTGGTGGGGGATAGTCAAGGCGGATATAGGGATTAAAAACGGTAAAATTGCCAAAATCGGTAAGGCGGGCAACCCTTACATACAGGATAACGTGACTATAATTATCGGGCCTGGTACAGAAGTCATCGCCGGGGAGGGAATGATAGTCACCGCCGGGGGCATAGATACCCACATTCATTTTATCTGCCCGCAACAGATAGAAACCGCGATCGCGTCCGGTATCACCACCATGATAGGGGGCGGTACCGGCCCCGCCACTGGCACCAACGCCACCACCTGCACCCCTGGAGAGTGGAATATTCACCGGATGCTACAAGCCGCCGACGCTTTCCCGGTTAACCTGGGCTTTCTCGGTAAGGGTAACAGTAGCGCCCCCGAAGGCTTAGAGGAGCAAATTAAAGCGGGGGCGATGGGTTTGAAACTACACGAAGACTGGGGCACGACTCCCGCCACCATCGATACCTGTCTGAGCGTCGCCGATAAATACGATGTGCAGGTAGCTATTCATACGGATACTCTTAACGAGGCAGGTTTTGTCGAGGCTACTATTGCGGCTTTTAAAAATCGGGTTATTCACACCTATCATACCGAAGGCGCGGGCGGTGGTCACGCTCCCGATATTATCAAGGTATGCGGGCAGGCTAACGTATTACCTTCTTCTACTAATCCCACTCGCCCCTATACTCTCAATACTTTAGAAGAACATCTCGATATGTTGATGGTGTGCCATCACCTCGATAAATCCATCCCCGAAGATGTGGCTTTTGCCGAGTCGAGGATTAGACGGGAAACAATCGCCGCCGAAGACATTTTACACGACTTGGGCGCTTTCAGTATGATCTCTTCCGACTCTCAAGCGATGGGGCGAGTCGGCGAGGTAATCATTCGCACCTGGCAGACGGCCCATAAGATGAAAATACAGAGGGGGAAACTGCCCCTAGAAACTGGAGATAATGATAATTTCCGGGCTAAACGCTACATCGCCAAGATAACTATCAATCCGGCTATCACTCACGGTATCGCTGATTATGTCGGTTCGATCGAAGAGGGGAAATTAGCGGATTTATGCTTGTGGAAACCCGCCTTTTTTGGTGTCAAGCCGGAGTTAGTAATTAAGGGGGGTTTAATCGCCTGGGCCCAGATGGGAGACGCTAACGCCAGTATACCCACCCCAGGGCCCGTCTATATGCGCCCCATGTTCGGTAGTTTCGGCGGCGCTATCGATTCTACCTGTCTCACTTTCCTCTCTAGAGCGGGTATTAAGGGGGATATTCCTCAACGTTTAGGTTTGAGAAAGAAAGCCGTAGCAGTGAGTAATACCCGCCATCTAACTAAAGAGCAGATGAAGTTAAATAATGCCCTACCGGTGATGGAGGTTAATCCGGAAACCTACGAGGTGAGGGCTGATGGAGAGTTATTAACCTGTGAGCCGGCGACGGTTTTACCGATGGCTCAACGTTATTTTCTATTTTAGGGGGTGGTGCCAGATGGAATTTCCAACTCTCCATTCTCCAATCCTCCAGTCGAAGGCATAGCCTCGGGTAGGGGCGGTGGCGGTGCTGGTTCTAAAATGCGCCGCCAAATTTCTATCTGAGAGCGGGCTGAACTGTAAGCAGAGCTTTCAGTCGGTATATTTTCCGCGAGTCGAATGGCTTCGGTATAATTGCCGGTATTGGCTTGATCCGTCGCCAGGGCTAAAAGTTGATAACTCCAGCGATCGATCGCTTCTCCTTTTTGCATTCCCGCATCCGTCGCTCTGGGGATATTGCGGGCGATACCGAGGGCCCGAATCAGATTATCTGGCACGCGACTGGAGGCCAGTTGAGAGGCTTGCGCTAAATCCTGTTGGGCGTTTAACTGTCGTCGCCATTGTCTGATACTACTTCTGGCTTCGTAGTATAGGGCACGGCCCGAGCCGATACGTCGGGCGGTTGCGATCGCTGTAGCGTAATCTTTAACATTGGCTAGGGCTTGAGCTTGATCTAAAAGTGGTTGGTCTTCGATTCGTTGAATTTGGCCCCACCAATTACCGATGTCTTTTTGGGCTTCTGAATATAATGCCCGCCCCGAACTAATTTTATTAGCGGAATTGATAGCCGATTTTAAAGAATCAATATCTCCAGATAAAGCCACCTCTCTCGCTCCGTCTAAAATGGGCTGATCTTCGATCACTTGTATCTGTCTCGTCCATCGATTTACCTCGCCTTGAGCTTCATTATGACGGGGATGACCTGCGGGTATTTCTTGAGCTTTTTTAATCGCCGCTTGTAAATCCTTTATGGTACCTGAAATTGCTAGTTTTTGAGCTATTTCTAATTTTTCTAAATCTTTTAATTCTAAGTTCCAACGCTCTATTAATTCCTGTGCTAATTGATAAAGAGGTCGCTCTGGTGCTATTTGCTGAGCAGAGAGAATAGCCGCTTTAATACTATCCGTTGTTCCCGTATTGCCATCGATTCCCGCATCAGATAACTTTGACCAATCCCCTACATCTTCGACCATAGAGCTTTTTTCTGGAATGAGTCCGACTAAATTTTTTAACTCCGACCAATTACGATTATCTATTAAATTTTGGGCATATTCCTTAATTTTATTTTCTGCATCTTTTACTAATCTTTGAGCTTCCTGATAGGCGTAACTCTCCGATCCTATTTTATTAGCTTCTACGATCGTTTGTATCCAGTTATTAATACCACCGCCGTTAAATATAGCATAGGCTTTATCTAATTTGGCGCTTTCTGCTTGAGCGAGATTGATTTTAGCTATGGCTTCGTTATATTTTGTCGTGGCCCAGTAATGATTATCTAAATTCAATAAATCTACGGCGAGACGGAAAGAATGATTCCAATGGGATTGGCGGAGATGTTCTTCTAGTTGGGTCATTATTTCTTGCCCTTTCGCCCAAGTCTCCCGCCATTTTTGTATTTGTTCGTCTACCAATTTGGCGACGCTGACATCTATTGGGATTTTTTTAACGGTGGCTATAGCCTTTTCTATCTTACCCGCTTGAAAATCTTTTTCCGCCAGATTAAAAATCTCCTCCGCCCACTGTTCTACTAAAGGATTCATTTCGGCGCGGCGGGGATGATCAGGAGGCAGAGCCGTCACGAGATTGATGGCTTTCAATAAGCCGTTGACTGTGCGGGTATCGGCTTCTAATTGAGCGCAATAAAAGCGAGTCGAAGCCGAGGCAAGAGGCCAGAAAACCGCCGGGCAATTAGAGGATTTCGATAGGTTAAAGAGTAATAATGTGGCGACACTCCCCACACTACCCAGTAAAACCAGGGATAAAATAGCCCAATGTTGCCAGCTTAATCGAGTTTGTAGTTTCTCCCAGAGGGGAACTATTAAGCCCTTAGCCTTGTCTTTGATTTCGTCTGGTGACGATCGAGTTACCAATTTTTCTTGTCCTGTCCCCATAATTTACCAGGTCGCTTTTTGCCTATACCTGTTATACCAAAATTCTCACGATAAGAGATTTTACTCAGTCTACCCTATCTAGCGGTTAGGGGGAATAGCGATGACATTTAATTTGCCTTCTAGCCGTTCTAAAGAGTCAATGAGCGATAGATTCCGCAGAAATGGCTGATAAATCGCCAATTGATAACCCCATTCCCGCAATTTTTCGGCTACGGGCAAATTACTCCCCTTACTGCTTGCTATATTTTCGTAGAGGATAATAGGAGTGAATTCCCGGATGAGTTTTTCCGCCCCTTGCAAAACTTGTATTTCATGTCCTTCCGCATCGATTTTCAGCAAGTCTACAGAATTCAACCCGTACTTTTCGATTAAATCATCTAAGGGGAAACAGTCTACAGTTTCATAGCTACCCTCTACCAGCCCGCTATTATCCTCCGTCACCTCGTTCAATTCACTGGCTTGATAGAGGGATAAATATAATTGCCCGCGAGTACTACTCGCCGCGCCCCGGCAAACTTTCACCGCCTCGAATTGATTGACTCGACAGGTTTCTTCCAGGTATTGGACGCATCGGGAAAAAGGTTCGATGGCTATTACTTTACCGTTCTTACCTACTCTTTTGGCTGCACTAAAAGTATACACTCCCGCATTGGCACCCACATCGATAACCGTCATGCCTTCTCCGAGATAATTCCTCCAGAATTCTAATTCCTGTTCAAACCAATCTCCTTCGGCTAATAAAACGCAGGTGACGATACTGGCAAAATTCGCATCTACCGCTAACAATATATCTCCGTCATAGGTGACATAAGTAAAAGAACTTTCTTTAGGTAATTGCGTCCAGGGTAAATTAGCATTTTCTTCTCGGGCTTGCTGTAAATAATGAGCTGCTAATTCATCACCTCCTAATTGTGTATAAGCGAGATAAAGAGATTGTAATACTGGTAAATTATGGGGCAGGGTAGTCAAGGCATGATGGAGATAATATAAACCTTCTATTTCCCCAACCATCAATTTAGCGATACCCATCTGCAAATTAATCGCATCCGAGTCGGGCATAACCTGACGGGTTAAATTTAAAAATCTTCTTCCAGATTCGTTATAAAAACAAAGGTTGGCTTTATACAGGACGAAAATACACAGGCATAGAGATTGATAGTTTCTATCCCGGCATAGTAATAAAATTTCTAAATTCTTCGCGTTATACATTGATAACTTGGAGGGTAGATAAATTAACCCTTTGGCACTGCCCCCTTCTTGTTCTTGCAAATGTAAGAGGTTTAAACTGCGGTTGAATGCTAGATTTAGCGCTCGTTCTTTTTCTCCTAAAATTTCGTATAATAGCATCAGGTGACAACCTGAGAGATAGTCAGAAGGAGAGCCTTTGCTGAGCCAATCTAAAGCCGTATCTACATAGAATCTACGGGTTTCTATATCTTCACATTTTTCGGCTTCTATCAGGGCTATGACCGCACAATTATTAAAGTCCTCACCTGTAGTTGGTTCTTCCCAGTTCGTATCTTGATTGTCTGCCAATAATGAATCGATGTTAAGTTCGGGGCAGAGGGAATTGACGTATTGACGATATATTTCTAAAAATTCATTCATAATCTAAAATTGTTTGTATCCATTGAGGTGGGCGGGGGATAGGATTACCCAAACGATCGAACACCAATAAAGCCACTAGATGTACCGCGAATAAATAGACTAGATTATTGATGAAGATACCCACGATGGCGATCGTTTGCACCAGGGTAAAATCAGGGCGCGATAATAAACCCATAAGACTGAATAGCCAATCGAGGAAGTTAGTAGCCTGGGTGATAACGTATAACCATAAGTCTTCCCCCAAGAGAATAGAAAATAACCAGAAGCGGAAAAATAAACCCATAGCACCGATTAAAGCGCCGGTGAAGATAGAAAATGCCCAGGGGGCACCCCTACGCCAACAAACCCCCAATTGTACCCCCATTAAGCCGTGAGGGATGAAAAAGACTATGCTGCGGGTTGGCCCCATTAAGACGGATAATAATAAACCAGCGATTAAGGCCGACATCCAAGAAGCACGACTTCCCCAGCGCAGGTATGCGAGGGCGATAGGAATGGGAAAAAATAAACGTAAGAGCGGCCCCAAAGGAAAATAATAATTTATCAACCAGACTAAACTCGCCGTACTCGCCAAAAAAGCCGTTTCTACCATCACTAAAGTACTTATCGACTTTAAAGGCACCTCTTTAACAGATTTATCATCACGGGGGGTAAAAGATTGATTTTCCGGCTCTTCGAGAGGTAAATCAACCCAGTTAGTATCATCTTCGGGCATATCGATTAAGTAATGATCCGTTCTAAACCTAACATATCGGGAATACAGATAATCTCTTCGTGTCTCTCTATCAATCCTTTCTTTTCTAGTTTGGTTAGGGCCCTCGTCACGGTTTCTCGGGCCAGGCCGCTGATACTACTCAATTCCCGATGGGGTAAATTGGGAATTTCTATCCCCTGTTGACCCTGTTTTCCTTGCCCCTCTGCTAAAAATATGATACTGTCAGCAACTCGGGAAACACTATCGGCCTCTCGTAAACGTAAACGTCTATTGAGTTGTCTGAGACGTTTGGCCATGAGTTGAGAGAGTCGGATTCCCGCTAGAGGTTCCGTCTGTAACAGGTTAACGAAGTCATGGGCAGGAATGCTGCTGATGGTGGTGGATGTCAGGGTGATGGCATCGGTTGAGCGAGGAGCTTCATCTAAGGCGGCCATCTCACCGATAATCTCTCCTTTGCCTACAATGTTAAGGGTTACTTCTTTCCCTTCCACGTTATGAGTTCTGATTTTTACCCAACCCTCGACGATAAAATATACTGAACCTCCCCAGTCGTTTTCCAGGAGAATCACCCGATTCGGTGGATGGCTACGGGTGACGGCGTTGGCCGTGGCTTTGATTAAAGCTTCTTTGGATAACCCTCGGAAGAGGAAGGCAGTATCGATTAGTTTCTGTATATCGGCTTGTTTATCTGGATAGTCGTATCTGGCTTGCATAGTATTGATTGAGTAGGGTATAACCACATAGTTACCCCTATTCACCTCCTTTGAGTAAAAAGTGATTAGTAAAGGTTAACCATGACTGCTGAAAACAATCTTCGATCGCTCATACCTAAGATCAATGTTATTCTCTCTCGAGTAATTTCGTCTCTAGCAACTCCCGAAGAAATTTCTGGCGCTACTCTCGTCGCTCTCGGGCAGGATTTGCAACAGGCGCAAATATATCTCTTACAGTCTCTAGAAATTGAAGCTAACACCAAATCTTTTGGTACTGGAGAACTCATTGACGGGCGGTTAGAAATTGAATTAGAAGGTTTACGGCAGGAAAAACAATCTCTACTCCAAGATATTCAGCGCTTACAACAACAAAGAGCGGCTATATTATCGGAATTTTTCGAGTTGTTAAATCATCGCTTGCACGAAGTATTAAGTCAACAGTTAGAAAAGCCTTCTTTCAACCAATTCGATTCTACATTTCGTTCCGCCTTCGATTCCTTAGAGCAGGATTTACAGCGCTATTACGAATCTCTATCTCAAGGGCTAGAAAGAATGCACCGTCTGGGACAACAGGGGGAAGCTAAGTTACTCGCCTACGTCAGCCAATTAACTCAAAATCTAGCGGTTGATGAGAAAGTTACGCTCCAATGGTATTTAGGTATTGATATAAATTCCGACGGTTTATTAATGGTTTTCTCGAAAAGACTTGCTGACAATCTGGAGATTTATCCTATTTCATGGACTTTAGATGACAGCGAAGAATTAAGATTACCTTTATCAAAAATTAATACTGATTTTTCATCTTGGTTTTCTCAATTTAAACAGGAAGCTCAATCCTGGTTAAAAGATGCGATGGAAAACACGGAAAATGTCTTTATTAGCGGTGATGGAGTGGATTTATCTACCTTTAAAAAAGACTTACTTGCGTCTAATATAGTAGAGTCTAAGCAAAAGATAAGTTTAGTTAAACCCGTAGTTTCATCTTTAGTTTCTTATCTGCCGATCGAAACTATCGCTCATCCCCTAACCACTTTAGTAATTTATGGCGGTAGAGAAATAATCGAGTTGGCTTTAGTCCAAATTCCCCCCTACCCTCTCTCTTTACCCCTCGAATCTATTTCTTTAACGAGTCTTAACTACGGGGATGTTTTTTACGAACAAGATATTCTCTGTCATTTAATATATCCTGCTTGGCAAAGTATTTGTGATTTTTCCTTACCTAACCTGAACGGCTCTCAACCCGGTATTCCAGATAAGTTAGCCCGCGAGCAAATCAGGCAAAAAATCCTTAATCATCCCCTCGGTGAATCACTGATGCAAACGAGCCGGTTAGCTAAATTAATCTTAGCCTCGGAGACTCAATTTACCTGCGCGTTAATGAATCAAGATTGGACTTTAGAACGCGAGCAACTTAATACCCGCATTCTCGAACCTCTTAGTAATAAATTGCAGGCGGAAATACAGGGACTATTAGAAATTCAGGGTAAAAACTTTAAAGATATTCAACAGGTGCTAGGCTACGGCTCCTTCCTACCTTTCATCTATCCTTACTTATTGAATAAATTGTCTAATATTCTCGCCCCAGATATAGTAATTCATCCCTTAGATGAAAGCGATGGGCGTATCGCCACAGGGCTGGCCCATTTACCCCTCTTCATCCACCTTTATAAGTGAAACTTGATGCTGAAACCGATTTTATTATTACTGATGTCCAATATATTCATGACCTTCGCCTGGTACGGGCATCTAAAAGATTTAAAAAATTCTCCCGTTTATATCGTGGTTTTAGTGAGTTGGGGGATAGCTCTCTTGGAATACTGTTTTCAGGTTCCAGCTAATCGTATAGGGATTAACTATTTTAATCTCTCCCAATTGAAAGTCTTACAGGAAATCCTCTCTATGGTTGTTTTCGCGGGTTTCAGCGTTTGGTACATGAAGATACCCGTTACCCGCAACTATTTTCTTGCCGCCATGCTGTTAGCCGGTGCGGCGTATTTGATCTTTAGCGAATCGAGGCGTTAAAGTTGAACCTGACGGGGTTTTCTCCTTTTCGGTCTGATTTTTCTATTATCTTGAGAACAACCAATCTGTCTGATAACCTGTTCTTTTCTCGCTTCTTCCAATTCTTTGAGTTCGCTATAGTTTACCCAGTGTATACAGTCTACCGGACAGGTATCCATCGCCTCCTGTATCTGTTCCTGACTATCCCCATTCTGATTGAACACCCGGGAGCGCCCAAATTCTTCTTCGATGAAGAAAGTATTGGGGGCGACGTGGGAGCAGTGTAGACAGCCGATGCAGGTGACTTCGTCTACGTATACGGCTTTTTGCCGTAGGATGCCGCCTAACTCCGGCTCGAAGCCGGTTTGAGCAGTGCTATCTCTTAAAATACCCCCTAACTCTGGTTCCATTCCAGAGCGATCGGGGGTACTCATAAAATTAGCCGATAAATCAGCCATTTATTAACTCCAGCGTTGTACTACTAAGGTAATCGAGCCATCGGTGTTTTTCTGTTCTTGAGCTACGTTAAACCCTTGTTTAACCGATTCCGTCAAGACGGTGTGATAGGCGTAGCCCTGGGTAACTTTTCTTAAAAATCCGTCTACGGTTAGGGGCTGTTGCCAGTATTGTAAATCCGCCACTAATTCGTATTCATTGCCATTCCAACTGAAGCCGATGTCGTAGTCGTTATCTTGTTCGATGACTACTTCAGCGTTAAGGGTTTGACCTTGATAGCCTCTGACGGTAGAGGGGCCTTCTTTCCAGTCTACGCCCATATCGGATAGAGCTGCCTTGAGAGAAGATAGATTGCGGATTTTGGTTTTGATATTGCTAAAGTGCGACATATGGCTCGTTTAAAAAACTAAGGTAAATAAAAATCACCAGTCTGTAAAGGAAGTTTGGTTACTCACCTCGTTTGACTGATGTTGGGTTTGTTGGTAGTAATCTGATGTTTGCTCTTGAGATACCACTACGCCTAGTTGAGCTTCGATCGCCGCCGTTACCTCTTGACAAGATGCTCCGACTATGCCTGTTACCTTTTCCAGGACTCGACCATCGGGGTATATGACAAATTCTAGAGTTTCCATGTTCATAAATTTTCCCCTCTCACCTTTTGCGTAAAAACGGATGTTCTCCAGAGACTTACTGCTAGGGTCTGCGTCTTAACAAATGTTCAGGCAGTTGTAGCAATATGGATCAGATTTTAGCAAAAGTTAATAGATAGTAGGTATCCTACTTTAGTTAATGATAAGTTTCGCTTACGTAACCGAATTAAGTCAATAGCTAACTCTATGACGGCACCGGTTTTAACAAAAATATACAGAAAGCCGTGCCTAAAACTATCAGACTAGAGAGTAAACGGAGATCAACCGGAAGTAATATAGAAGTTTATCTATGTCGAACCAAGCAAAAATGAATCAAGAATCTCTAAATAATAAAATCCGCGTGGGAGTATTAGGATTTGGCGGATTAGGGCAGGCGGCGGCGAGAATATTAACCCCCAAGAAAGAGATGATGTGGGTTGCCGCAGCCGATAAGGGTGGCTACATATATAATCCGGGGGGGCTTGACCCGAATGATACTATCGGCGCTTATCATGAAAAAGGCTCGGTGGGATACCTACAGCCTTATGGTGTGCTTAGCGCCGACAGCATAAAAGAATTGATCCAACTCGCCGATGTGGATGGTTATTTCCTCGCCTTGCCCAACCTGCCTAACACCTTCATGGCGGAAGTGGCGAAAGAGTTTATCAAGTCGGGATGGCGGGGGGTATTAGTAGACGCGCTCAAACGTACTAGCGCGGTGGAACAGTTATTAACCTTGAAAGACAACTTACAAAAAGCAGGCATCACCTACATGACGGGTTGCGGGGCGACGCCAGGTTTATTAACCGCTGCCGCCGCCATCGCCGCCCAAAGTTATACGGAGATTCATGCTGTGAATATCACTTTCGGGGTGGGGATTGCCAATTGGGAGGCCTATCGGGCGACGATTAGGGAAGATATAGCCCATCTCCCCGGTTACGATGTGGAAACCGCAAGTAAGATGAGCGATGCAGAAGTGGAAGCTTTCCTCGATACCACCGGGGGAATCTTACGTCTGGAACAGATGGAACACGCTGACGATATTATGTTAGAACTAGCTGGTATCTGTTCGAGAGAGCAGGTTACGGTAGGGGGCGTGGTAGATACCCGCAACGCCAGAAAACCTTTAAGTACCAACGTCAAGATTACCGGGCGCACTTTCGAGGGGAAAATATCCACCCATACTTTCACCTTAGGAGATGAAACGAGTATGGCGGCGAATGTCTGCGGCCCCGCCTTCGGTTACTTGAAAACGGGCATAAGTTTACACCGTCGCGGCGTTTACGGTTTGGTGACTGCCGTTGAAGTTATGCCTCAATTCGTGCGCTGATTAACATGATACTGGCTTGGCTGAAAAATAATTTATTCAACACTTGGTATAACATTCTCCTTACCATACTGAGTGTTTTGTTTCTTTATTGGCTCGCCTCCGGTTTTCTCTTTTGGGCTTTTACCTCGGCACGATGGGAAGTTATTCGGGATAATCTGGCACTATTTTTCGTGGGCAGATACCCAGAATCCCTACGGTGGCGACTCTGGGCTATATTGGCGATTATCGTCGCCCTGATTGGTTTCTCCTGGGGTTGTTTGTCACCCGGGCGCTTGTTTAATCTGCCCGCGCTTTTGGGTTTATCTTTTTCTGGTTTGCTCTGTCTAAGTTTGACTCCCGTAGTAGGTTTGAATACGGCGTTGGCGCTGTTGGGATTATTGAGTCTCGGGGCGATAACTGGATTTTCAGGGCATAGCTTACGTGGGCTTGTTTCCTATCTCGGGCTACTGTGGGGCTTGAGTTTCTTCCTCGTTTACTGGCTGTTGCTCGGCGGGGGCCCGTTAAGAGTTATTGCGGTTGATGATTTGAGTGGGTTGATTCTTACTCTGGTGACGGCGGTGATTAGTATCGTGCTTTGTTTCCCTTTTGGGGTTTTATTGGCTCTGGGGAGACAGAGCGATTTACCGGTGATTCGTTGGTTGTGTATCGGCTATATCGAGTTGTTGCGGGGGTTGCCTCTGATTGGGATTTTGTTCATGGCACAGGTGATGTTACCTCTGATTTTACCTATGAACGTGCGGCCCGATCGCGTGGTACGTGCGATCGCCGGGTTCACCATCTTCGCCTCCGCCTATCTCGCCGAAAATGTGCGCGGCGGCTTACAGTCGGTTTCAACTGGGCAGAGGGAAGCTGGTAAGGCCCTCGGGTTAAATCCGGTATTGGTAACTGGCTTGATTATTTTGCCCCAAGCTTTGAGGGCGGTGATTCCTTCTCTGGTGGGGCAGTTTATCAGTTTATTCAAGGATACTTCTTTACTAGCGATCGTGGGCTTGGTAGATTTATTGGGTATGGCTCAATCTATCCTCGCTAACCCCGAATATATCGGCCTTTACCCTGAGGTGTATTTATTCGTCGCTTTAATCTATTGGTTTTTCTGTTACCTGATGTCTTTA
>CAZUVR010000003.1:111127-139686 GCA_964623815.1 uncultured bacterium
GTGGCGATAGGGATGACAGGACTGATTAAACAGACATATTTAACCCTAGGCTTTGCGTTTATTATCTTGATGAGCATCGATGAAGTGTTTCACAGAAAACGTAAGCCGATCGTTCTTAGCGTTTATCTAGTTTCTGTTGTAGGTTTTTGGATTATCGCCCGACAAGAACTATCTAATATAGGCACCTATCTCGCCAATAACTCAGAGATAATCAAAGGCTTTGAGGCTACGATGGGTTTAGTGGGACCGGTTAGCGAGATTTACTGGTATCTCGTGAGTATGGGGACATTTTGCCTGTTAATTTTGGTTGTAGCTTGGAGACACCCGAATAAATTTGCCCTATTACCGGGATTAGGTTTAGTTTTACTATCTTTTTTAATTTTTAAAGCTTCCTTCCTGCGTCATGATGCAATTCACGCCATAGTTTCGGCTCACGCTACAGTGCCAATCGCCTGTTTATATAGCGCTTTACTCTGGCCCGATATTAGCTCTCTGAGAATCAAGAAATACAAAATTTACATACCTATTATTTTTGTAGTTTGGACTTTGATATTTATTAACGCGAAGCTAATATTTAATAATAATGATTTTTTAAAACGTTCCTACGGTCAGTATTACCTCAATAACATCACAAAAATCAATCAAAGCCTCGGGGATTTTTTAAATCTAGCAACAGGGAGGACGAACTTACAGGGGATTTACGATCGTTCTCTAGCGGCTATACGTGCTGCCAACCCCATGCCTGAGATGTCAGGAACGGCCGATTTGTATACTAATGAAACGGCGGTTATTTTCGCTTACGGGCTTCCTTATAAACAGAGGCCGGTGATTCAGAGTTTCTCAGCCTACACGGATAAATTAGCCCGATTAAATCAAGAACATTTACTTTCTTCCTCAGCAGCCGAAACGCTCCTATTCAATATGCTAATTTTAGATGGACGTTTACCGAGTTCGGAAGATGGACTCTCGTGGCCGGAACTTCTCACCCGCTACGATATTACGGATAGGAGAGGTAAATTCTTATTATTAGAGCGGCTGACTTCCCCTCGCCCATATTCTCTAACTCCCCTCAAACAAGAGACGGCGAAGATGGGGGAGTGGGTGGAGCTATCCGATAACTCAGCCGAGCCTATCTGGATGCGGGCTGATATTGCCCCGACGCTTGCGGGCAGATTCGCTTCCTTATTCTTGAGGCTTCCCCCTCTTTATATCCAGGCTGAAACCCTAACCAATACAGTAGAAAGTTATCGAGTTTTTCCCGAACTAATGAAATCTGGGCAACTAATATCACCTCTAATCAGAAGTACGGAAGAATATTTGTTTTTCGCATCGCCGAGATGGAGGGAGTTACTGAGGTTTTCGTCCGTCAAAAGAATCCGCTTAGTAACGAGGAGTGAAGATTCTTTCGCCTATCCGAATTCTTACTCTCTATCACTGAGTAGACTTGATTTTCCCCCTCAGAACTTTTCTGGTGTTTCCGGTTGGTTAGATCCCCATACCAAACAATATAATCTTTTAAGTTCCTACGATGCAATTAAGGCGGAGGGAGGGATAAGTTATTTGAGCGGCCTCACCGGCAAATTAGTTCTTTTAGCTCGCGCTCCTAGCCGAATAGAGACGATGATTCCCTCGGGAATGAAGAAGTTATCTGTCGGTTACGGCATCGCCGATATAGCCTGGCAGCGAGCCGGTCAACAACCGTCAGCGAATAAGGCAGATGGGGTAGAATTTCGCATCCTCGCCATCTCTGCTGATGGGAAAGAAAGAGTTTTATTTACTAACTTGCTTAATCCGGTTATTAATTCGGAGGATAGAGGAGTTAAAAAAGCAGAGATTAACTTAACGGGTGTGGAAGCTAAAAAGATAATTCTGGAAACTTTACCGCGTCAGAATTCCTTGTGGGATTGGTCTTATTGGTCAGAAACAACGCTTGAATAACCCCGAAATACATCTATTGTTTCTATATTGGAGAAGCAAGAGCTACAAGCTAAGATATGCCGACTTACCCTAAAATCCTCCTCGGATTTCGGCTATGATGCGCTCTTGAGCAGGCTGTATCCAAGCTCTGAGTAGTTGTGCAAGTTGATACAACAGCCTGGAGGGCGCTGCCTTGATGAAACCAGCTATGGGCTTGTTGCTGTGACTAATACTAAATCCGCTTTCCATAGTAACCTTTTAAGAGAACGGGAGTAGTGAGTAGGGAGTAGGCAGTCGGGATAAATACCATCGACTCCCGATTCCCAATTTTTATAAGTAGCCTTTGACAACAGGATTTAGTATAATTACTATTTTTAAACAAGTCTTTAGAAAAATTTTTTGCGTCCGAAATATTTGACTTTAAATATCTCTCTATGGTTAAATATGGGGAACTGTTTTCAAAGCTAGCCTTATCTAATAGAATTTTTTATCGATTCAATTTAAAGGCAATTTAGCCATATTTTTTTGTAATTAAGGAAAAATAAGGAAATAAGGTAGATGAAAGACATATCGATGGTTTTAAAATTTCCACTACTCAAGCGGTTTAAGGGCATAAACTTAAAAATACTCTGTACCATAGTCTTAATGCTCTATGCTATTTTAATGTCCGGTCCCTGGCTTCCTTCTAGTTTCGCATCTTCTCTGGATGAATCTTTTGTTATAGCTCTTCATAAAGTTTTTCAGACGGATATTCAGTTCGGTAAAGACTTTATTTATACTTACGGGCCATATGGGATTTTACAAAGTAGTTTTTACTTTCCTGAAACATATCATTATTTATTAGCAGGACGTATTCTAACAGCAATCGCCTTCGCGCTCAGTTTATCCAGTATAATATATCATTGCTGGAAAAATGCAAAAATCTCTGTGGTGTTTCTTATACCATTTGTAGCTTTTTTTATCAATTCAAACCTAGAGATAAACGCTTTTTATTTAACAGTAATTACCTTGCCATTAGTAATTTATTTTTATGTTAATGAAGGCAAAATTGATTATATATTGTTGTTATCTCTCGCAGTCGTAGCCCTAACAGGTTTGATCAAATTTACCTATTTAACTTTAGGATTTGCTTTTATATTTTTGATAGGTATAGATGAAATTTTTCACAGACGGCGCTTACCGATAGTAACCTTATTCTATTTGCTCATAACCTTAATATTTTGGATGTTAGCCGGTCAGAACCTGGGCAACATAAATACTTATTTGAGTAATAGTTCAGAAATCGTGAAGGGCTTTCAGAAAACGATGGGCTTACCTGGGCCTGCAAGCGAGATTTACTGGTATTTGGTAAGTATGGGAGCATTTACTACGTTGGTTTTCGCTACAACTTGGAAATACCGAAATAGATTTTACCTATTGCCAGCTATAGGTTTACTATTGTTATCTTTCTTGATTTTTAAAGCGTCTTTTGTTCGCCACGATTTACATGCCATAATTGCCGCTTATGCTACAGTACCGATCGCCTGCTTATTCACAGCATTAATGTGGTCTGATATTAAGAGAATAAATTTAAAAATTAAAGCTTTAAAAACTTATATACCAATTATCCTGATCGCTTGGGTATTAATCATTCTTAATGCTTCTATACTATTTAATAACTACTACTCATATCAAAAAATTTCCTACGGTCAATATTATCTAAATACTTTTACAAAAGTATCGGAAAGTTTTACAAATTTCTTAAACTTAATAACAGGCAAGACGGATTTAAAAACTATCTCTGAAACTTCTTTAAGCCAGATACGTTCTAATAATCCTATGCCAGAAATGTCAGGTAAATCTGATATGTATAATAACGAGATTGGGACACTTTTTGCTTATGGATTACCCTATCAACCCCGCCCAGTTATTCAAAGTTTTTCAGCCTATACAAGCAAATTAGCGGAGATTAATAAACAACATCTCCTTTCCGATAAAGCTCCAGAAACAATCTTATTTAATCTTCAACCTATAGACGGACGTTTGCCGAGTTCTGAAGACGGACTGTCGTGGCCGGAATTATTAACTCGCTACGAGATTAAAAATTTAACAGGTAAATATCCCTTATTTAAACGAATTGATTCTCCTCGTACTTATTCGATAGTTCCCATAAAAAATGAAACCATAAAGATGGGCGAATGGCTCGATATACAGGATAGCGGATCAATTCCTCTCTGGATGCAAGTGAATATTGCCCCTACTAAGACGGGGCAGTTAATCTCGTCTATTTTTAAATTGCCTCCCCTCTATGTAGAAGTTGAAACCATAAGAAATGCCGTTGAAAAATACAGGGTGTTTCCAGAGTTGATGAGTTCTGGACAACTACTGTCACCCTTAATTAAAAACAACGATGATTTTGTTTTGTTTGCCCATGCCCAGTGGAGTGAACTACTTAAAAATAACTTCATCAAAAGAATTCGTTTATTGACTCAAAAAGGAGATGCTTTTGCCTATCCCCAAACTTACTCAATTTCTCTCGGTAGTTTGGAGTTTCCCCGTCAGAAATTTTCTGATGTACCTGGTTGGAAATCTCCCTACGAGACGAATCTTAATGTACTCAATCCAGATAATGCCGTTAATTATCAGTCACAGTCTTTCCAACTGATAAAAGAAGACGGACATTATGCTCTTTGGGCCCACGCTCCTAGTAAACTTGATGCTACTATTCCTACAAAAGCTCAGAAATTAGCTATCGCTTACGGGATACTAGGAGCTGTGGTAGAACAAGCCACTAAATCTGACGTGGCAGAAATCTCAGATGGGGTAGAATTTCGCATCCTCCTATTAAATTCTGATGGTCAAGAAGAAATTTTATTTTCAAGCTCTCTCAATCCTATTTTTAACGCATCTGATAGAGGAGTTAAAAAGGCGGAAATCGACTTAACCAATAAACAAGGTAAAAAAATAATTATAGAAACTTTACCGGGTGAAAACGCAAGCTGGGACTGGTCTTATTGGTCAGAAATTATGTTTAAATAAGCATGAAACATATTTTCTAGCAAAACTATCTAAACTTTAGTTATTATCTTGGAGGATTAACCCTGATGTCCATAATATTAGTCACCGGCTCGGGTGGCTTGATCGGTTCGGAATCGGTAAAATTTTTCTGTGATCGCGGTTTTACGGTGGTGGGTATCGATAATAATATGCGTGAGGTATTCTTCGGGGAAGATGCCTCTACCTCCTGGAGTGTAGAAAGGTTAGTTCAGGATTACGGTAGTAAATACATCCATTATTCGGTAGATATTCGGGATCGAGAAGCGATCAATAGCATATTTAGAGAATACGCTTCGGATATTAGCTTGATCATCCATACGGCAGCTCAACCCTCCCACGATTGGGCTGCGAAAGACCCCTATATGGATTTTACGGTTAACGCTAACGGAACCTTGGTTTTATTAGAAAACACCCGTCAACACTGCCCCGAAGCAGTTTTTATATTTTGTTCCACTAATAAAGTCTACGGAGACAGACCTAATTATCTACCCTTAATCGAGAAAGAATTGCGGTGGGAAATCGATGAAAATCATCCCTACTACGCTAACGGCATCGATGAATCGATGAGTATAGATGCCTGTAAACACTCCTTATTCGGTGCCTCGAAAGTGGCGGCCGATGTTCTGGTACAGGAATACGGGCGTTATTTCGACATGAAAACCGTATCTTTCCGGGGCGGATGTTTGACGGGGCCGAGCCATTCGGGAACGCAATTACACGGTTTTCTATCCTATCTAATGAAATGTACGATGACTGGTCAGGCTTATAACGTGTACGGCTATAAAGGTAAACAGGTGCGCGATAATATTCACAGTTACGATCTGGTCAATGCTTTCTATCACTTCTATCAAGCTCCCCGGATAGCGGAAGTTTACAATATAGGAGGTAGCCGTTTCAGTAACTGCTCGATGTTAGAAGCGATTCGAGAGTGTGAGGCGATAACCCAAAAGAGACTGAACTGGGAATACGTGGAAACTAACCGTATCGGCGATCACATCTGGTGGGTATCGGACGTAAATAAATTTAAAGATCATTATCCTGCTTGGCAATTAACCTATAGCGTTACCGATATTCTCAAAGAAATTTTCCTACAGAATACTAGCCGATGGATATAACTTTTTTAAGAAAAACGCTATTGTATTCCCTCAAGACGATGCTCCATGCTCAGTAAACTCTATAAAAACAAAATTTTTCGCTTCCTAATCGCTGGCGGAATAGCTTTCGTCATTAATTTAATCTTGATTCACTGGTTGATCGATGGATTGGGGTTCGATACTTCCTTTCTACGAAATATAGCCAATATTATCTCGATCGAAATTTCTTTAATCGCCAGCTTTTTCATCTATCGCCTCTGGGTTTGGCAAGGGGGAGACTGGAGAATTAAAGATGTTGTCTTGATTCAATTGCCTCTATATCATCTGTCGGCTGGGTTAGCGGTGCTGCTGAGAATTTTACTTATTTTCCCCCTCCTGGATTCATGGGGAGTTAGCCCAGGGGTGAACACTTTAATCGGGGTTCTCATCGGCGCTACTATCAATTATGTGGCGAGCGATAATTTAATATTTAAACCTAAAAATAAACCTAACCGAACCGAGATGTACTATCCGGAGGGATTAGCCCCAGCGCTCGCCCCGCCCTCGCCCCGCCATAGTCGGCCCGTGGAACAGCTTCTGCCCGTTAAGATGCTCTCGATCGTTATTCCTGCTTACAATGAGGAAGATTGTATCGCCAGCACAGTTGGCATAATCATCGAGCGTCTCGAGCGGGAGAATATCGATTATGAAATTCTCGTGGTCAACGATAATAGTAAAGACCGCACCGAAACTATTTTGCGGGAATTACACGAGGATAATCCGCGCCTGCGATACGTGAATAATTATTATCCTAATGGCTTCGGTTTCGCGGTGCGTTGCGGGCTGGAAAACTTTAAGGGAGATGCGGTAGCGATCGTTATGGCGGATAACTCTGACTCCCCCGATAATATCGTCGATTATTATTACAAATTAGAAGAGGGTTACGAGTGCGTTTTCGGCTCCCGTTTTATTAGAGGTGGGAAGGTAATCGATTATCCGCCACACAAATTATTAGTCAACAGATTAGCTAACTTATTCATTTCAATTCTCTTCGGATTAAAGTTTAACGATACAACGAATGCTTTTAAAATTTATAGACGTGATGTAATTGAAGGAATTTCTCCCCTTTTATCACACCATTTTAATCTCACGGTAGAGATGCCATTGAAAGCAGTAGTTAGAGGGTATTCATATACAACAATTCCTATTATTTGGAAGAACAGAACTACTGGAATTTCTAAGCTAAAACTTAAAGAAATGGGCAGTCGTTATCTTTTTATTGTCCTTTCAATTTGGTTGGAAAAATATTTATCTCGCGGGGATTATGTTCGTAAAAAAATAAAAAATCAGGTTCACTAAGTTTTTAAATAAGAAGAAATGAGCAAGAAAATTTTAATCACCGGTGGTGCTGGTTTTGTTGGTAGCAGTCTTTGTTTAGGGTTGAAAAAGCTTCATCCCGATTGGCAGATTACGGCTCTGGATAATTTAAAACGTTCTGGTTCGGAGTTAAACATTCCCCGTCTTAGAGCCGGTGGGATAGAATTTCTGCACGGTGATGTAAGGAACCCGGAGGATCTCGATCGGTCCCGATTGAAACCGGATTTAATCTTAGAATGTTCCGCCGAACCTTCTGTATTAGCCGGATATACTTCACCGACTTACGTTTTACAGACGAATTTAGTCGGGACGATCAATTGTTTGGAGTTAGCGCGACAGACGGGGGCGGATTTTTTATTTCTCTCCACTAGTCGGGTGTATCCGATCGCCTATCTCAACTCGTTAAAATATCAAGAAACCGAAACACGTTTTCAATTATGCGACGAACAGGATTTACCGGGGGTTTCCGGTTTCGGCATCGCCGAAGATTTTCCCCTCGATAAGGCCCGCTCTCTCTACGGCACGACTAAGCTGGCTTCCGAATTGATAATTCAAGAGTATGGGGAAGCTTATGGTTTGAGAACCTTGATCGATCGTTGTGGAGTGTTAACTGGGCCCTGGCAGATGGGCAAAGTAGATCAGGGAGTTTTCGCCCTCTGGGTAGCCAATCATTATTTTAAGAAATCCCTGAAATATATCGGTTATGGAGGAACTGGCAAACAAGTTCGAGACTTTCTTCATGTAGATGATCTTTTGGATTTAATCGATATTCAGATTAATCAGTTAGAAAGATTAAAAGATAAAACTTTTAACGTCGGTGGCGGAAAAGATTTTTCCCTATCTCTTTACGAAACTACTCAACTCTGTGAAGAAATAACGGGTAATAAAATTAATATAGAAGCGGTGCCCGATAATCGTACTGGTGATATGCCTATATTTATTACCGATTCCCGTCAGGTGATGGAGGCAACGGACTGGCAACCAAAAAGAGACGGGAAAACTCTAATTCAAGATATTTACGAGTGGATTCGTAACAACGAAAAGCAACTGGCGGATATTTTTTAACTTCGCAGTGATATGAGCAGGATTCGACAATTAAATTATGGAAAATTTAAACCCGAAATGTTAGTTTACTGCGTTGATAGGGCATATTAAAGGTAAATTCAACATTATCCTAAACTGTGCTATGTCGTGGAATATATGCCTATCTACCACATTCTTTAACGATCTCAGCAGGCTATCTCAAAGCGTCGCCAAAAAAGTCGCCAGAGCCGTCGATTCCCTAGAACAAGATCCTTATAGGGGGGACATCAAGAAAATTCAAGGACAGGAGAAATGCTATCGGCTTCGAGTCGGGGAAGACCACCGGCTGATATACTCGATTTCTAACTCTTGGGTCAAACTGCTACGTGTTGGCGATCGCAAAGAGATTTACAAGTGGAGAATAGGAGACGCGAATTTCTGGCATGAAGATTACGGGGATTTCGACGATATATCCCCCCCAAGTTCAGGCTTATTCACGGAAGAAGAATTGAGGGGGTGGGGGATACCAGAAAAGTACCGCCCGATACTATTAGGGATTACCGATGAGAACCAACTTTTAGAGGTGAAAATTCCGTCTCGCTACGTGGAAATATTGCTCGATCGTATGTTCCCCAGCTCTGTAGAAGAAATCGAAGCGCAGCCGGAGAAAATTACCTCATCGAAGGCTCTAGAAAAATTCATTGATAAGGACATAGCCGATTTCTGGCTGAAACTGGACGAGAAACAGAGGGATAAGGTGGAGATGAACGCCGAGCGTCCGGTTTTGGTGAAGGGCGCGCCGGGTACGGGTAAATCCACTCTCGCCTTACACAGGATTAAATATCTCATCGATAGCGGCGTGAAAAATATTCTTTTCACTACCTATAGTGAATCACTGGTGCGTTACTCCCACGGTTTATTACAATCCCTACTGGGGGAGGCTCCGGAAAAATTGGGAGTGACGGTTAAAACCTGTGATGAAATAGTTCTCGACCATTACCCCAGGGATAGTTCAGCCCTCCAACTACCGGAAGACGGCGGCGCTCTAATCTTGCAATCTTTATTGAAGGGGTGTGAAAAATCTTCATCGTTACGGAATCTCGGAGCTGACTATATTCTCGAAGAATTCGAGACTATTATCCAGGCTCGATATATCACCACTGAAGGCGAGTATTTAGAACACGATAGATACGGCCGCGTTAAACCTCTAAAAAACCGGCAGAGACAAGAACTCTGGCAACTGTATCAAAAATGGTTGAGGAAATTGGCAGAACTGGGGTATATGAGTATTGGGGCGGTGAGACAGAGGACTCTTGAAGCGATCGAAAAGAACCGGGTTAAGCCCTTCGACGCGATCATCATCGATGAGTGTCAGGATCTTTCTCCCGTGGCGTTACGATTATTAGCCCTATTGGTAAAAGACCCGAAAAATCTTTACTTGACCGCCGACACATCTCAATCGCTGTATCAGAGGGGTTTCGCTTGGAATTACATTCAAGACGTTATCCGTTTCAAGAGCGATATTTTTTGTTTGATAAGGGCTTACCGCAGCACGGCGGCGATCATGAAAGCCTGTCTAGATATTATCCAGAGTGATAGTTCTGGAGATGCGGAAACCTACGTCATTAAAAAATCATCTTTCATGGGAGAACGTCCCCAAATCATCTTGAAAGATGATTGGTTAACGGAAGTGGAAACCATCCATAAATTTTTAACTAAGTCTTCGCGGAAATACAGCATACCGATTTATTCCTCAGCGATTATTTGCCCAGGCGCGCAAATGGGGAAACTGATAGCGAGACAATTAGAGACGACGGGCTTAAACGCCAAGTATCTCGAAGGCGGAGAAATACATCTCGCGCAAGCTTGCGTCAAGGTTATTTCCCTGGAGAGCGCGAAGGGGCTAGAGTTTCCTTTCGTAGTGGTAACGGGTTTAGAGGAGGGAGTTTTTCCCGATTATCGCAATCTGATCTCGGAAGAAAAGCGAGAATTTTTAAGACAGCAAAGGCGCAAATTCTACACGGCCTGCACCCGAGCGATGAGATCCCTTTTAGTTTACGGTTCTCGTTCTAATCCTTCCATATTCATAAAGGAACTAAATAATAATAGAAATTGGGAGTTTTACAATGGATGAGCTAGAGGTAATCAAATTAAAAGAATTGTTAGAGAAGAAAAATCAAAAATCCGCCTTACGAGAAGCGAGTAAAAAATTAGCCCAACAACAAGCAATTTTAAATTGTGAAAGTGTTAATAATGTAACTAGATCACAATTTAAAAATTTATTCCGTCATATTCCCCGCCAGTGGCGACACCGTGACGAACTAGACCGCTTTATTGATATTGATAGCTGTCCCTCCTCTCTGTTAGCTAATATCATTCATCATATCGATGGTCCTCACTCACCTGATATAAAAGAACTGTTGATGTGGATAATTGCAATAACTATATCAACAGTATTACTCGGATTATTAAGCGAAAGAGTTCATCGTTTTGCTACTGGTAATCGCGTCGAAAAAGATAAATATACGATAGGAATACTCGACCAACCAAAGAAATATAAAAGCCTTGAAGACCATTTAGAAAAAAACCTGATAATTGACGATTTTTGGAAATATCTACAGGGAAAAAAAGTACAGATAGTGGTAGACGGAGATCGTCAATTACGTTACGGACACGCGAAAAGCAGAATTACAGATAGGGAATGGGACATCGCCTTTAGCCTATCACCTATGCTATCGAGCTACTCCAAGAGCCAGGGTTACAGCTTCGTCGCTCGAATGTTTCCCCATAGCCCTTATTATCAATCTGCCCTATTTGTCAAGGCCGATAGCCCGATGCGATCGTTGAACGATATTCGCCCCTCTACCGTCATCGCCCTCGGTGAAACTCGATCGGCTTCTAGCTTTTTCATGCCCATCTATGAGCTTTACGGTAAAACATTCACGGTTAATATGAATAATCGGGGACAGGAAATTGTACAGATGGTGAAAAGGGGTGAAGTGGATATGGGAGCGGCAGCCTATGGAGATACGGTAAAAAAAGAAGATAAAGAGATCCGCGTATTACATTTAAGTAGGGATATTCCCGGTTCTGGAGTTTATCTATCACCTTCCCTATCGGAGCGAGATCGCCGAACCCTCTCGAAAGTTCTCCTCACCGCCCCCTCGGAAGTGAAGAACAAAGATAATGCCAACTATGGACACGGTGCGGAAGCCGATTACTCCAAATTTCTCACGATAGTGAACAAAGTGGAGGGACTCGTCAACTGTGTTGATCTAAAACGTAATCCCGTCCGCTTCTTTTGCGATCAAGATAACCCAAGCGTAAAAATTAACGGCAAGATCAACGGGGTGAAACTTCTTCCCTCTGACCGGCTATTATTAACCCTAGAAAGCCCTGATAAACAAATTCACCAGATCACGATCGATCCCGCCTGGCTGGATAAAATCCCTGGCATAGAAGGGGATATGTTAAAACTGGAAGACCGGGAGGTAAAAATAAATAACGTCGTTGCCGCCAATGACGGCGAAAAACCGATCGATGTCGCTCGGGCTGAGGATTTTAAAGTCCGCTGAGAAATTAGGGACTCCGCCAAATCTCTAACGCGTTCCTCCGCTGATTATCGATTTCGGCGGGAGTCATATCAAAGGGGCTAGTTTTTCCGAACACCTCGGGCCGATAAATTCCCGTCTCCCATGAACCATAAACCGGATTGGGAAGAACTATCTGAGCTGCTTCTACCCTCCTATTGTCCGCAGTTAAGCGCCCGTATCTGCCTCGATTCTTTTCGGCGTGGGTACGGCGCTCGGTATCACTATCCCCGGCGTATTCGTCGAGGTCGTTAAGATTATCCCCGACTAAAACCACGATCTCGCGGGCGATGCCGTCCACCCGCCCCCGCTCGATCGCCTGCCGCCGGAATTGTTTCGAGAAACTGGCTTTTCCCGAACCCGTACTGGCGAATTCTTCTCTTAAGATCACCGTTTCCTCGTTGACCCCCGTAAATCCCAACGCCTTCAGATTCTCGATCGTCGCTCTCTCTAGAGCGTTTTCCTCGGGGGTACTGCCCTGACTGCGATCGGAGACGAAGAACACTTTACCGCCCCGGGCGTTGACGTAATTCACAAAATCGACGGCACCCGGCACCGCTTTCGCCTTCGCCTCCCTTACCCACAGATTCCAGGTATCGGAAGAGAATTTGTTATCCGTATCTATGAGACCAGCTTGATAGGGACTATTATCGAGTACGGTTTCATCAATATCGACGACGACGGCGGGGGACTTTATATTCAGGTTTAGAGCCGCATCGAAGGCTATTTGCGCCGTGTTAAAAGCCTGATGGCAGAGGGCTGTATACTCCCCCGCTCTCTGCATCCAGTTGAGCGCCATAATCGACTGATCGTTCAGTTGTCGGCGGGTTAGGGTATCGGCTATTCTTTGAAATCCAACCAGTAAGGGAACGGTCAGAGCTATTCCCGACGCGATCGCTAAAATTCCCACCCGCTTCCGATGATCAATCATACTTTTTTAAAAAATTATCAATTTACACCACTTTTGTAATCATTAAAATAGTTACTTTTAACTACTATCCGCGCTGACATCTTCTGTTACTATCATCTCAGGCTCTGAACCCACCTCTATTTTTAAAGGTTCGGATGGTTCGAGAGATTGCATCTGAGCCACAGCCATAGCACGCCCGAGCAAGGAAGTTACAAAAGTACGAAAGCTTAATTCCGGATTAGGTTCGTTATAAACTCTTTGTAACCCCGATGCAATTAAAATTTCAGCTACTAATTCCCGAAAACCGTCGAGATGCTTTCCCGCTCTGACAGCTTGAGAATCACGAGTGGCCCAGAAAAACTTAACGGCGTTTCTTAGCTGTTCGTTTAAATTATCTAGTAAAGGATTCATAAATTTTTACAGGTGAAGCGAAACGCTCGATCGGGTAAATAGATTACCCAGTTGTAAAGAAATCCTTTCGTGGGCATAAGTGAGATAACCTTTATCGATTTCATAGCCGATGCTATTCCTACCGCAATTAGCTGCGGCTAAAGTGGTTGTACCCGTGCCCAAAAAAGGATCTAGTACGGTATCACCAACGAATGAAAACATACGGATTAATCTGTGAGCTAGTTCCAGAGGGTAGGGGGCGGGATGGTGTCGTGTCGATGCGCCGGTGATACCGCTCCATATTTGTTGGAACCACTGACGATGACTCTTTTGGGGTATGACGCTTAAAATTTTAGTTGTTAAATCCGGTGTTCGATACCCCCCTGGCTTACGTTGCATCAGAATATATTCAATATCATTTTTGATCACCCCGTTCGGCTCGTAAGGTTTACCCATGAAAGGAGCGCCATTTCCTTCGGCTTCGAGAGAAATATTAGCGATTTTATGCCAGATTATAGGTGCTAGATTATCAAAACCTAATAAGCGGCATTGCTCTTGAATAGAAGCGTGAAGAGGGGCTACCGTATGTCTGCCATTATTTTTCCTTCTTGATAGGCAAACGTCCCCGACTACACAGATTAAACGACCGCCGGGTATTAAGGCCCTAAAACAATTTTGCCAAACCCGATCTATTTGTTCGAGAAAACTTTCGTAATTTTCAATATGTCCGAGTTGCCCATCACCTTGATTGTAGGTTTTTAGTTTCCAGTAAGGAGGTGATGTCAGAATTAGATGTATGCTCTCGGGAGAAATTGCCAACATTTCGCGGGCATCACCGAGATACAGATCGTGATGAGTGGGAATTTGAGGGAGAACTTTTTCTTCTATAAGGTCGGTAAGTTTCTCATCTTTGGCTATGCGGGGAATGGCTTTCTGAAGGTCGCTTAAATCTCCTAATCGATCATCGGGTACGAAATCGGAAAGTACACTATTATGTACGGCTCTGATCATTGCGGGGTTAGGTATTATCTCCAAAATCTATCAGCTTCTCTCTAGAATAACAGCTTGACCAGATACAGACAATTTTATCTCTGCTATCTATTCAATTCAGGGCTTAATCTCCCCTATTACCCTACCGCCAGAAGTGAAAGACACGCCTTGCTGAAAACTCGTGCTGATCATCACCGCTTCGATAACCGGCTCCGTGATACCTTTTTTATCCGTCACCCATTCCACAATAAAACTAGCGCCCGAACCCCCACTAACATCCTGCTGCGGGATATAAAAGGCTGTGGTTGCTAGAGGTGCTATCTTTAAATCACCTTCTGTGGATTGTTTGACCAACTTTCCCGCCGAGTTGTAATAACGGACCGATCGCACCACGATCGATTCGGTTAAGCTCGTATTACGAACAGTCATGGTTATAGTCAATAAAAAAGGCTCTTGTCTGTCCCCATGATAAATATGAGAATACACAGGAACAAAAACGATCTTTCCCTGAGTAATCGATTGAGGAGCCGATTGAACCGTTACGGAAGGATTATCTCTATTCAAACGGGTTAAAGGTTCTATTTGTTGGGGGGAATTATAACTAATAGTTAGGTTTTGCTCTTTTGAACCCTCACAGGCAACCAGAAACATTAAACAGATTAAAACGATAATTTTCTGAAGACTTTTTTTATCTCCACCGCCGATTTTATTCATTAAATCTCCTAACTTAAGTGTTCTGATTAAAAGTATCTGGATCGATGCCTAATGAGCGCAAATATTTCTCCATTAATCTAGCGAGTCTTTGTTTATTTTCTAGCTCTGAATTTAACTGTTCGGAGCTTAACTGCTCTTGTTGTCAATTTTGGGCTAATTCGATATGTCTTAAAAAAATTCGCTCGTCTGGATATTATATTTCTAAGTTTTTATACCATAAAACGAAAGTAATCCCTAAGAGAAGACTCTGCCAACCATCAATAAAAACTATCCTTTCTAAACTTTTCGCCACCGTAATCCAACCGCGAAATTATTGGTAGCAGGCTCGTAAAGATAATATTCTTCTCCTCCCTATTTTTGATAGAACTCATACTGATATTTTATCTCCTCCTCATCGTTGAAAGACGAAAGAATTAAGAATTTCAAATACTACTTGAGGTGGAATATCATTTTCTTCCCAGTGCTTATAAGAACTACGTCTACCCTTAGATGCTATTTATAAAGTAAATCTTTAGCTTGTTAAGCGACGTAACATAATACGAGTCATCACTGCATAAATAGCAGCTTCACAAAAGGCGGGCAATTTTTCGCGATCTTTGTCAAGACGGTGATAATGACGAACTACTCGAAAGTGCGTTCTACGAGCCACCTTTTGGGTAGAATCTGAAATTCTTTTCCTTCTTTTTTAATGACCTCAACTTGAGCCTGAATCATTAGCCAGACGACTAGAGCAAATTTATCACCACTATAGCCTGCATCGACCCATAGCAACTTGATTTTTTATACCACATCTGGGCTTTCTTCGCATAGTTCCATTAAGGCCGCCTCAGCTAAAACTCTCTCACTAGCATTGGCAGGGCGCAACAATGACTTTTAACACTAGCCCCAAGCTATCAACGATTAACTATAAATCGTAGGTTACGGTTATTGGTGTCTGACTCATAGCGCCATGATCCGGGGGAAGTATCTCTTTAACTCATTTTACCTCTAAATAATTTTGCGCACTCCCCGCCGGATGAGAGCAGAGAGAGCGCAGAATTTTAAGAGAGAGAATTAGTAATCGAAATCACCGCCGCCGGGTGCTGCGGGAGCTTTTTCTTTCTCGGGTTTATCGACTACGATACACTCGGTGGTTAACACCATACCCGCGATACTAGCCGCGTTTTGTAAAGCGGAGCGAGTAACTTTAGCGGGGTCAACTATACCAGCTTCAAACATATCGCTGAATTCACCGGAAGCCGCGTTATAACCTACATTGAAGGGTTTTTCTTTCACTCTTTCGGCGATAACGGCACCGTTTTGACCAGCGTTTTCGGCAATCCGTTTTAAAGGCGCGGATATAGCACGGGAAACGATTAAAGCACCGGTTAATTCTTCATTGCTGAGATTAGCATTAGCCCACGCTTCTAATTCGGGGGAGAGGTGCGCTAAGGTTGTACCGCCACCGGGGACGATACCTTCTTCCACAGCCGCTTTAGTCGCGTTGATAGCGTCTTCTAAGCGAAGTTTGCGGTCTTTCATTTCGGTTTCAGTAGCAGCACCAACTTTGATCACCGCTACACCGCCTGATAATTTAGCGAGACGCTCTTGTAATTTTTCTTTGTCGTAAGAAGATTCTGTCTCTTCAATCTGACGGCGAATTTGTTCGCAACGAGCTTTAACTTGAGCTTCGTTACCTTCAGCTACGATGGTGGTAGTTTCTTTGGTCATCGCAATTCTGCGGGCTTTACCTAACATATCGAGCTTGGTGCTTTCTAATTTTAAGCCTGCATCTTCGCTAATTACTTGACCGCCAGTTAATACCGCAATATCTTCTAGCATAGCTTTACGACGATCGCCGAAGCCAGGCGCTTTAACTGCAGTTACGTTTAATACACCGCGTAGACGGTTAACTACTAAGGTAGCGAGAGCTTCTTTCTCGATGTCTTCAGCGATGATAACTAAGGGTTTGCCTTGACGGGCTACCTGTTCGAGAACGGGCACTAAGTCCTGTACTAAAGCAATTTTCTTGTCAGTTATGAGAATGTAGGGATCTTCTAGTACACATTCCATACGTTCGGTGTCGGTTACGAAGTAGGGAGAGATGTAACCTTTGTCGAAGCGCATACCTTCGGTGATTTCTAACTCGGTAGTCATAGACTTACCTTCTTCGAGAGAGATAACGCCTTCTTTACCGACTTTGTCCATAGCTGAAGCGATCATCTGACCTACTTCGTCATCGTTACCGGCGGAGATAGCACCTACTTGAGCGATCGCTTTAGAATCTTCTACGGGTTTAGCGTGTTCGGCGATTTTTTCTACTAAGAAATCGCTGGCTTTATCGATACCTTTTTTCAGCGCGATGGGGTTGGCACCGGCGGCTACGTTGCGTAAACCTTCTTTAACGATAGCGTGAGCTAATACGGTGGCGGTGGTGGTGCCGTCGCCTGCTACATCGTTGGTTTTAGAAGCTGCCTGACGGATTAAAGCAACCCCAGTATTTTCGATGTGGTCTTCTAATTCGATTTCTTTGGCGATGGTGATACCATCATTGATGATTTGGGGAGCGCCGAATTTTTTCTCTAATACCACATTACGACCTTTGGGGCCGAGGGTAACGGCTACCGCTTCCGCTAATAAATCCATGCCTTTTTCTAAGGCGCGACGAGCATCTTCGTTGTAAATAATTGACTTAGCCATAGTGATTCTCTTTTCTTCTCGATAATTTGTTTAGGGAATAGGGTAGATTTAAGAAACGGCCGCTAAAATGTCTTTTTCAGAAAGGAGAACGTATTCTTCGCCACCGAGTTTAACATCGGTGCCAGCGTATTTAGAGTAGAGCACTTTATCGCCTACTTGTACCTCTACGGGGGAGCGGCTACCGTCGTCGTTGCGTTTGCCGGGGCCTACAGCTACTACTTCACCAATTTGGGGCTTTTCCTTGGCGGTGTCGGGAAGCAAAATCCCGCCTGCGGTTTTCTCTTCGCTGGGGCTGACTTTAACGAATACTCGATCGCCTAAAGGCTTAACTGTCGTTACGTTGATGCTAATTGCTGCCATTATGTATCCTCCAATTCGGTTCTATCGGAATGGTCGCTCTTTTAACTTTAGCACTCTAACCATCCGAGTGCTAATTTATCTAAATTCAGGGGGCTATGGCAACACCCCCGGATGTACGGTTTCCCGAATCGGATATTATTGGTGGTACGAGAAAACTGTAACACTTGAGGATTTTACAGCAATTTTCATATCGGTGAAGTACATAATAGGTGGGGAGAGCGCCGCTCGGTTAGGAGGACCAGAATTGGGGAAAAAACTCAATTCCCAATTCCCAATTCCGTTCCTACCCATACCTCATTAATTTAAAAAGTGGTGTAAGACGCCAGCTACAGGGTATTGTTTAAAACTCTCTGTTTTGTCCGTGAATAGAAAATTTCTCTGTGGTAGTCTTAAATTTACCCGTTGGGTCTTATCAATTAGGACTGTTAGGGATGGATTTTTTAAGAGAAATCAATGCGGTCATAAATATAAATAGAGGTGAAATTCAGAGTCGTTAACCACTACTGGGCACGGTTAGCGTAAAAACTTTAACACTGTTTAACTATTCCAACATCTCTAATAACTGAGCTTCAGTTAATAAACTTATTCCTAATTTTTGTGCTTTCTCCAATTTAGATCCTGCCGATTCTCCCACTACTACATAATCTGTTTTAGCACTAACCGAGCCGCTAACTTTCCCCCCCGCTTTTTCGATTAATTCTTGAGCTTCAGAGCGTTTGAGCGTGGGTAAAGTCCCGGTTAACACAAAAGTTTTACCCGTAAATTTTCCCCCTGTTTTTGTTTTTGTAGCGGCAAATTGTAAGCCCACATCTTTTAATTTATCAATTAAATTCCGGTTAGCTTCTATTTGAAACCAGCTATAAACCGATTCGGCAATCTCATCACCGATACCGTACACGGAAGATAATTGACTCACACTCGCACTCGCCAAACTATCCACATCAGTAAAACTCTCCGTTAAAGTTTTAGCGTTGACACTGCCCACGTAACGGATTCCCAAACCGTATAATACCCGTGACCAAGGTTGAGCCTTACTATCCGCTATCGCCGACACTAATTTATCGGCGGATTTTTTGCCCATGCGATCGAGTTCCGCCAATTGCTCCGAGGTTAAACTATAAATATCCGCCAGGGATCTCACCAGCCCACTTTCTAATAAAAGAATCGCCATCTTTTCGCCTAAACCCCGAATATCCATAGCATCACGACTCGCCCAATGAATAATACTACCCCTGAGAATCGCCGGACAGGAACTATTAACGCAACGAGTAACGGCCTCACCGCTCGGGCGCAATAAACTCGAACCGCACTCGGGGCAGACAGTCGGCATCTGATAAGGTTGGCTATCCGGAGGGCGTAAATCCGTTAACACCCGTACCACCTCGGGGATAATTTCCCCGGCTTTGCGGATGATTACGGTATCCCCTACCCTTATATCTAATTCTTTAACGCGATCGCTATTATGTAAAGTAGCCCTTTGTACCGTCGTACCCGCCAACTGTACTGGCTCCATAATCGCCATCGGTGTTATTGCCCCGGTGCGCCCCACATTGACGATAATCTCCTTAACCAGCGTCGGTGCTTCTTCGGCGGGGTATTTATAAGCGATCGCCCAGCGGGGGAATTTTTGTGTAAAACCTAACTGCTCTTGTAACTCGAAGCTATTGAGTTTTACCACCACGCCATCGGTTAAATAGGGTAAATTTCTCCTCTCGCTATCCCAATAGGAAAAATATTCCTCCACTTCCGTCAGCGATTGGCAGAGTTTACGATTGGGATTGACGAGAAAGCCCATAGCCTCTAATTGCTCTAATGCTTCCCACTGAGAGGAGATGGGTAGATGAAGGGTATAGGCGAAAAACTGTAACTTACGCTTATCTACTATTTTCGGGTCTAATTGGCGTAGGGTGCCAGCGGCGGCGTTGCGGGGATTGGCGAATAGAGATAAACCCTGACTTTCCCTTTCTTGATTGATACGATCGAACTCCGAAAGTGGTAAGAAAGCCTCGCCGCGAATCTCTACCACTGGGGGAGGGTTATGGAAATGGAGTTTCAACGGGATGGAGCGAATAGTCTTAACATTAGTGGTAATATCTTCTCCTGTGATACCGTCGCCCCTGGTGATACCCCTTACCAAAATACCATTCTCGTAAGTTAGCGCTAGAGCAGAGCCATCGATTTTCAGCTCGCATACATACTGATAATCTGCCGGTAAAGGGACACCCTGACTGTTGAGATGTTTCAGCCAGCGTTGTTGCCATTGCAGGAATTCATCGAAGCCGAAGGCATTCTCTAAGCTGAAGAGGGGGATATTGTGGGGGATGGAGAGGAAGTTCTTCGCCGGTTTATCACCTACTCTCTGAGTGGGGCTATCGGGGGTGATTAACTCGGGGTGTCTGGTTTCTAAATCATCTAACTCTCGATATAGCCTGTCATAAACTTCATCCTCCATGATTGGATTATCGAGGACGTAGTAGGCGTAACTGGCTTTTATTAATGTGTCGCGCAGTTGTTGCACTCTTTGGGTGATGGGGGAGGTCATCGGTCACGGAAAACAAAGGTACTTTATCCCATGTTAATCGAAAAATATAGAGAGAAGATAAGCTTACTCCCGGGGTAGGGCCCCCACCCTGGGAAGGGTTCTATCCCCCTCCCAACCCTCCAACTCATCGGGTTTTCGACGAGTACCCAGTAGCCGTTAGCCCGCCAATACTGCTCTTTGAGCGCCCATTCTAACTGAGATGGAGAAATCAGTTTATTTTCCAGTAGTAATTGACCTAGGGGGCGTTTTTCTGTGGATTGTAATTTAAGTGCTTCCTCTAGTTGGTTAAGATTGATAGCACCTCTGTTAACGAGAATTTCACCCAATAACATGATATTTATCTCCAGCACGATCGATACATATTATTAGATACGTTCCATCGGTTGAGTTTTACGGAAATTTTTTCCAGTAATATTTCAAGTAACCGAAATTTTTTCAAATTATGTGGCAGCTCTCATGAATTATTGCGATAGGGTTATTGTGGCTCTCGATGTACCCACGGGCGAATCAGCGATCGCTCTACTAGATCTCCTCCCTGAGGTAAAATTCTGGAAAGTAGGACTAGAATTATTCGTGGCGGCCGGGGCGGATATACTGAAAGAGTTAAAACATAGGGATAAAAAAATCTTCCTAGACCTGAAATTTCACGACATACCCAACACCGTCGCCGGGGCCTGTAAAAGTGCGGCCCGGTACGAAGTGGACTTACTCACCCTGCATATCGGCGGGGGGAGAGAAGCACTGACGGCGGCGAGAAATGCGATCGCAGGACTGACCGAACCACCGAAACTATTAGGTATTACGGCATTAACGAGCATCAGTAACCAGCAATTGAACCTCGATCTAAAAATTCCTTTAGAGATAAACGATTACGTTGTGCAGATGGCGCTCATGGGTAAAGAAGCTGGACTCGACGGAGCAGTATGCTCGCCCCTAGAAGTAGAGAGCTTGAGGGCGATATGTGGAGATAACTTTCTTTTAGTCTGCCCTGGGGTGCGTCCGAGTTGGTCGGCACAAGAGGATCAAAGTCGCGTCATGACACCTAAACAAGCTTTCGGGGCAGGTGCGGATTATCTAGTCATCGGCCGCCCCATCACCACAGCAGTCGAACCTAAACAAGCATGGTTAAAAATTGGCGAAGAATTGGCTTCTCTATAGGAAGCGCTCTGATAGTTTGGACTCCCTGCGCTTATGCCGATAGTCGCAGTTGTCCGCAAAATTTAGAACCGATGGTAGAGCGAATGTTAGCCGAGATACCGAGTTATGCCAATCGGGTAGTTCAAGTCAACGGCAGTGACTTCAGCAGAGCCGCCATCCCCCTGTACGTAATTATCGCCAGTCGCCCAGATTTTCGCCCTCTACCCCTGACTTACGAGGGGTTAAAACCGGATGAATCGGTGAAACAGGTATTTTTTACCACCCTAGAACATCAATACGCTAACAAAGGGCGGATACAGTTACAGAACTATTATTGGCTCTTACTCACCGAAACGAGGGAGGGATGGAAGTTAGTAGCGCTCTACACCCAACTCGCCGCCGAGGGAAAAGATAGCCCCCCCTTACCGCCTCGGGAAACGAGTAAGGGAATTATCGGGCAGGCGATCGCTCTGTGGTTGCGGGATTGTCGAGCGGCGATAACGCTAGAATCGAAATGACCATTTAAACCCTTATATGAACTTAGACGCACAACTGAGCAGCTTAAGCGAAAAAGCCCCGAAGTTTGGAGTGCCCTCTCCGATTATGGAAAGGGGTGTTAATCCGGTGCTGAAAGCTTATGGAGAGAAGCTTTCCCAAAGCAGATACTATATACTGCAAAGCTCTGGGGGGGATTGGTTATTAACCACTCTCAGCCACCGATCGCGCAAACGAGAAAAAACCGTCCTCTACGCTTTCGCCACCGCCGAAGATGCGGTTAAGTTTCAGAACCTTAACGGATCTTCTTTGAGCGTAACTTCCATCCCCGTCACCCATTTATTATTTGAATTATTCGCTCTCCCTCAAATCGATAGCATTATATTTATGGATAAGCCGGGAAATTTAGAAACAGGAGTGGAAATATATCGGGATGAACTACAAAAGGCTATCAAACAACAACTGCAACACCTGCAAGAGAAACCGCCAGTCATCACATAATTTTTCAGGGGGCGATCGCGGTGAATCATAATCATCCCCTGAATTATAACGGTATCTATCCCTGTCCCGTGTGCCGTCACGGTGAGATAACTTCTCTAACCCTGATGGAAGCTTACGCCTGTAATTTCTGTCAGCATATTTTCACCGCCAATTTGGAAAAACAGGTTTTGAAGATGGCTGATAGTCAGGTAGCTTTAAGCTGGATCTGGAATGGCCGCTCGTGGAAGGGGGTGACGAGTGAGGGTGTGGATATGGGTTGGCGATACGCTATCGCAGCGGTTTTATTCGTCGTCTTACCGACGAGTATCATCAGCACCGCCGCCTATCTGTTTCCCCCGATGCCAGGTAGTACGCTGTCATGGTTGCCCCTATTCTGGTCTTTCCTGACCTTTTTCTCTCATTTAAGCTTTTTAATCTGGTTGACGATCGAGTATTATCAATTTCCTGTTAACCTCTATCTGAGATCGTTACGAAGACGTTTATTTGGTCTCCTTCAAAGAAGATAGGCTCAGACTAAGAATATTCGCCAGGAGGGAGAACCTTTTGACGAGATTTTTATCCCAGGGATGGGAGGATTGAAAACTATGGGCGCAGACTATACCCGCCAATTGATTTTGATGGAGCAGAGGAGCCATTAATATCGACTTCGCCCCTATTTCCTTGAAAATGGCGATCGCCGACGCGGATAAATCCGATTCCTCTATATTCTCGATCGCTACCGGTTGAAACTGGAGATAATAAGAGCGATAGGTTTCCTCCTGACTGAGATCCAACAAGCTGAGGGATTTAGCCGAAGCGAACCCAGGGGGGATCAGCTCTTGAAATAGGGCGTTTTCGCCGTAACGGAGCGCCACCCTCTCTACTTGTAAGAGGTTTTGTAGGTAGGTCAAACAGGAGTTGATCACGCCGAGCAAGGGGCGGGATTGACATAGTTGACTGGTTATATCGAGATAGAAGTTCTCCCAGCTCTCCTGCTGACGTAATTGCTCGTTGATGCTCGAGGCATTTTTCAGAGCGTAATTAGCCTCTATTAGACGGTGTACACGCTGAGATAATACCTCCCAGTGGATCGGTTTGGTGATGTAATCCGTCGCGCCCACAGCGAAAGCTTGTTCTATAGATTCTTGATCATCGAGGAAAGTAATCATCAAAATCGGTGTCGATTCACCACCCGGGAGGGTACGCAAGTGCTGACAGCAAGCGAAACCGTCCATATGAGGCATCAGAGCATCGAGGAGAATGGCATCGGGGCGGAAACGAAGGTATTTAGCGATCGCTTCTTCCCCGTTGGTAGCCTCTTCCACCCGATAGCCTTCTTCTTGCATGGCGAGGCTTAATAAGGCTCGGATAGCCGTATCATCATCGACGATTAAAACCAGAGAGTCTTGATTCTGTACCAAAGGGTTGATTGACGACATTTATTGACTTTCTAATTGTAAAGCAGATTTAACTAATTCGTATGTCACGGTAAGTTGTTGCCAGGCAACTTCCGCCCCCTCTATTTTACCTGCACGCCCTATATTTTCTAGTGCTTTACACTGTTTGGCGAATTCCACCGCTCCCAGGGAAGCGCTGCTAGAACCCAAACTGTGGGCGGCTTTCCTCAAGGTATCTGGGTCTTGATGATCGATCGCGCTTTTAATCTCCCGTAGAAAATTAGGAGAGACATGAAGATACTCATTGATAATTTTGGGTAAGATGGTTTTCGCTTTCGACCCTGCCATCTGACGGATAGCATTGAGAATATTACGATCTAGCACCTGATCCTCTTCGTGACGGACTACCTCCTCCTCGGCGGGAGATTCCTCTAAACGCGGGCCCTCCAATTGTAAACCGATACAGGCCCGCTCCAGCGCTTCGATCAATTGGGGCTGTCGGATCGGTTTACTAATATAGTCGTTCATACCGGAGGCGAGACATTTCTCTCTATCTCCCTGCATCGCATAGGCGGTAACGGCGATGATCCAGGGTTGCTGGTTTTCTGGCCAGAGTTTACGGATTTCGCGGGTAGCACTCAAGCCATCTCTATCGGGCATCTCCACATCCATAAGAACCAGATTATAAGAAGCTCTTTTCAAGGCGGCGATGGCCTCGTTACCGTTCCCCGCTATATCGGCCCGATACCCCAATTTCTGGAGCATTAATAGTGCTACCTGTTGATTGATCGTATTATCTTCAGCTACGAGAATTCTCAAGCCCGCTTTCAGTTGAGTTTTAGGGGGAGCAGGGGATAGGTCTTGAGAAACGGACTGGAGCTTAGGCGTTTCGCATAAAACCTGTACGAGAGTTTCGTACATTTGAGATTTTTTCATCGGGCTACGTAACCAGGCGGCGAACATAGAGCGTAATTCTTTCTCGATTTCTTGGGGCGATAGAGAGAGGGCCGTCAGCATCACCAGGGGTAATTGCTGCTCGCCCGGCAGACGGCGAATTGCTCGCGCTAGTTCGACTCCATTCATATCCGGCATCAAATAATCCAATACGGCCACGTCGAACCGCTCACCCTTGCTCAGACACTCTAGGGCTTCCTGGCTCGAAGCGAAAGCGGACGCCGTCATCGACCAAGATTGAGCCAACTGACGGAGATAACTACGGTTGACGGGATTATCATCGACTATGAGTAAACGTTTGCCCCTGAGTTGATCAGGATCGTAATACTGCGTCGCCGGCACCGGTGAAGTACCGAGGGTGGCAACGATCGTAAAATAAAAGGCGGAGCCGCGATCGATCTTTCTCGCTTGCCAATTCAAGGGAGGATTTCCAGCTATCGTCCCCTGACTTTCCACCCAGATACGCCCGCCCATCATCGCCGCCAATTTCTGACAGATAGCCAATCCCAAACCCGTACCCCCATACTGACGGGTGATCGAGGTGTCTACCTGACTGAAGGCTTTAAATAATCGGCGCTGTTGTTCGGGTTTTATGCCTATGCCGGTATCTTGAACCGTAAAGGTAATTTCGTACTCGTTAGTTTCCGATTCGAGTTTTTCGCCAGATACCAGAAGCGTGACACTACCGGCGTGAGTAAATTTAATGCCGTTACTGACCAGATTTACCAGGATCTGTCTCACCCGGGTAACATCCCCGACGAGGCAGGGGGGTACGCTGGAATCTATTTGGTACACAAGTTCTAGATTTTTCTTCGTGGCTTGATTATCCAATAATTCCAGGGTGCCCTCTACGCATAACTGCACGTCGAAGGGATGGTTTTCTAGATCCATCTTGCCCGATTCGATCTTGGAAAAGTCGAGTATGTCGTTGATTAAAGTGAGGAGAGATTCGCCGCTGGAGCGGATGGTTTCGGTAAATTGCCTTTGCGTCTGGTCTAAGTCGGTATCGAGCAATAGCCCCGTCATGCCAATGATCGCGTTCATCGGTGTGCGAATTTCGTGGCTCATGGTGGCTAGAAATTCGCTCTTGGCGGCGTTGGCGGTATCGGCGATATGTTTGGCTAGAGACAGTTCCTGTTTCTGCTGGTTTTCCTGTTCTAGTAATCTCGCCTGTGCCAGTGCTATTCCTACCTGATCGGCGATCGCTTCTAGGGATTCCGTATCATCTTTCTGCCAATGACGTTGGCGATCGCATTGATGTAATATTAATATTCCATTAGTTTGACCTTGATAGGAAGTGCGTATAGCGATCATCGATTTAACCCCCATTTCTCCCCAAAAAGAACGAAAATTGTTTAAAGTAAATTCACTGTATATATCATCGATTACTACAGCCCTGTCCGCTCGTAAAATTTCTTCGAGGTAAGGATTATTCTCCACGGGAATCGTAATATTAAAAATACTCTCTGTTTGATTATTGAGATATTCAGCTACACAAGTAATCAGATGTTCGGGGGATGTTTGATAAGAATAAACATTACAACGGTCTACTCCTAAAGTTTCTCCTACTTGTTTAACAGTAGTTTGATAAATCTGTCTAGCATCTAAACTTTCTCTGATTTTTTGGGTAATTTGCTTGAGCACTAATGCTCGATTAAATTGTTTTTTGAGTAAATTATGAGACTGTTGTCTTTCTATTTCACTTCCGAGCCACTGAGCCATTAATTTTAACAATTCCTGTTCGATAGCTTGAAAATTATGACTGCGTAAACGTCTATCAAAAAAGCACAGTAATCCGTAAACTTCTCCCTCTACATTAATCCGCATTCCGCCGTAAGTTTTTACATTATAATCTAGTTTAGATAAAAGATATTTCTTCTCATTACTGCGATAAAGAATTAAATCAGAACTCGATAAATTCTGCTCGATAATACTGCCAGTCAATTCCTCTAAATCGAAGCTATCGTTAAATCTCACATCCAATCCATGAGTAAATCTCACTTCCAGAGTTTCTTTACCTATGTAACAGAGCATACCTGCTTTTAATCCCAATCGTTCACAGCCCATCTCTAACATTTGTTTAATTTTTAGATGAAAAGGACTATGGGGTGCTGAAGTAATTTCATATAGGGAACGAATTGAAGCTTCACTTTCTCTGAGACTTTGTTCTGACTGTTTACGCAGGGTTATATCTCTATACATCCAGAGGTGTCCATAATCTACTTTCCCCACCATAATCGGTATATAATCCCTTTCTAGAATCCGCCCATCTTGTAAGTATAATTCTTCGTTAGTTACCGAATTTCTCGCTGATAATATTTCCTCTATTCTGAGCAGGAAATATTCTGGATCATTAAATAAATTTTTAAAAGTTTGACTGGCACTTTCTGAATCAATACCAACTAATTCTATGGGAGATATAGTAAAACAGAATAGATTACATAATTCTTGATTAGCTAGTACTACTTGACGATGTTCATTTTCTACCAAAATACCCACCTGCAAATTTTGAATCAGCGAAGTTAGCCGAGAGCTGGTTTTACGTAAATTTTGTTCTGCTCTCCTAATATTATTCTCGATCCGCTGCCGCTCTTTGAGAGCTGTTTCTAAACTGTCTCGCGTATGTTTTAACTCTAAATGAGTTTTGACTCTCGCCAATAACTCGAGCCCGTTAAAAGGTTTGGTGACGTAATCTACGGCTCCTTTAGCGAAGGCTTTAAGGAGATTGTCATTTTCATTACTCGCAGTAATGAAGATGATCGGAATATTAACGGTTTCTGGATTACTTTTTAAATGTTCGCAAACTTGTAATCCATCCATCCCCGGCATCATCAAGTCCAGTAAGATCAAATCGGGCTTGGCTGTTTTAACGCGTTCTAAGGCACTTTGACCGTTATTGGCAAACGTAGTGTTATAACCCGCATTTTCTAAAAGAGCTATCAGAACTTGTAAGTTCGAGCTAATATCGTCAACGACGAGGATTAGAAAATCTTCAGGGTAGAAAGAGGCCATAGTCATGATAGTGGCACGGGGATAAAAGACTAATAATTGATAATCTAGCTTGTTTCTTTTATTTTTTGGTATCCCCCAAAATGCATCCGCAATTGTCTCTACAACAGGAGTTGAACCCAAAACCCTTGCTAGATAATCGTTAAGAGCGGATTTATCTACCTGATTGATAGTGATGATGTAATCATTCACCCGCAAGTATGATTCAAGCCTCTCTCGGGAAAAGCATTCAAGATGAGGCGCGTCTGGTTGTTTTACTTGGGTTAAAACTAAAATACCAATGTTTCATATTAATTTTATAGCGATCATACCATTTTTTTACAAACAGAATTTATCTTGAACACGCTAAAATCCTGTAACAAAAAGAAATTATCGATGCTATCTATAACATATATATAGCAGTGAGGAATGAGAAGTGAGCAGTGAGGGTGATTTGCCCCGAGGGGTGTAAAAGCTTTTCTCACTCCTCTCTTCTCTTAACTCATT
>CAZUVR010000004.1:0-128193 GCA_964623815.1 uncultured bacterium
TCGATGCCAGGATTAATACTCAACAAGAAAGCTCCCTCTAGGGCGCTTTTTTGTTGGCATTGGATTCGGTTGTAATTTACTCTTTTCCTCGTAAATTACACTCGAAAGGATCTGAACATCTAGTACCTACGAGTGAATTGATTCTTAGAGTCTTACCATCTTTGGAAGGATCATAAGATAAAACTTTCTTGGTTTTGAGTCGTATTTCCCCTTCTTTCGCCAACTCTTTCGCTGGATACTCGCTCATTAATTCTTCTAGTTGAGCAATACGTTTCGGTACTGCCGGATGAGTAGTGTCGGTTTCCGAGCCAGGAAGCCTACCCAGGACTGTCATCGCCCGCATACAACCCTCGGGATCGAAACCTGCTGTAGCCATATATTTATAACCTTCTTCATCGGCTTCAAATTCATAGGTTCTGCTTTGCTCGGCTATTTTTGCCTCTAATTCGGCAGTTTTTTCCTTAACTATCTCTTGAACTCGCTGTTGTGCCCTCACTATCCGGTCTTGAGCCATTATACTAGTCCCTTGACCTACGGCACCGCCGGCGACGCTACCCCATCCGCCGAATACATTCCCGAGGATCTGGGCGGCACCTCCTAATACTGTAGTTCCTATAGCTTCATTTTGAGCCGATTCGATTTCTTGTTGGACTTGTGCTTCCGCCTCTTTTTGGATCTTTTCTTTTAAAGCCGCTTCTTGAGCAGGACCGATCGCATTATGGCGCTTAATATGATGCGCCATTTCGTGGGCGAGGACGAATCCCAGCCCGGATACATCGCCTTTTAACTGATCGATCAAACCCGTATAAATAGCGATTAGATTCACTTGGGTGGCGTAGGCATTGATATTGTATTCATCTACAATTACCAACCGCCAGGGTGTTTGATCCAGGTTATTAGCTCGAGCTAACCTTTCTACGATTCGATAACCTATATATAAATCTTCCGGTAATTCTTTTTTAGCTCTCTCAAACGCTGGATCGGTTTTTGGATTCTGGCTTCTCACCGGATTCGATGCGGGAGTTTTTGGCTTTGGTTTCCCTTCTACAAATAAGTTCATCTGTAGTACTAAAACACAAACAAATGCGAGGATGGCTAAGATTGCGTTTTTCTTAAACATAGACTTCACCATATAGATAATGCGGGTTGGCTAATTTTAATTTACATCAACTATCAATAAAAAATCATCATTTTTGAAAATTTTATTAAGGGTAGTTTTTAGAATATTAATTTTTGTAATTAAACTGCATATTCTGTAAATTTCAGACGATATCAATAGACTATTTTCCATATAATTTCCATTTTTTTCTATTGACATGGATAATAAAAATCTTAGCAACGATAATTAAAATGACCAAGAAGGTTAATATCAGTTAAAATTGTATCTGTGTTTACTACTCAGATCCGAAACTCTAACTGAGATGATTATCCCTAACATACAAACGATAAATCTACCAAGAGATGATGATTAATCGAAGCGGATAGGGAATTCTAAAATAAGAGTTGTCTGAAAACATCGATCGCTCACACTAGCAACCACATCAAACCTACCCCATCCCAGTCCAGCTATGTCCGCAGACTCAAGACATCGACGCTTACTAGCCAACCGTTATCAACTCATAGAACTAATCGGCAGTGGTGCAATGGGACAAGTATACCGAGCCGAAGATAAACTCTTAGGAGGGGTGACGGTAGCGGTGAAGTTCCTCTCGCAAACGCTTCTTAATAAAAGAATGCGAGAGAGATTCGAGCGTGAGGCCACTATTTCCGCTCTCCTCGGAGAAAAAAGTATTCATATCGTCCGGGTGCGCGATTACGGCGTAGATGAAAAAGAAGTCCCCTTCTACGTAATGGAATTTTTACAGGGGGAGAGCATGAGCGAAATCATCAAATATCACCCCCTACCCCTGTCGCGCTTCTTTAACCTCACCCGTCAAATTTGCTTCGGGATGGAGTGCGCCCACAAAGGCATCATCTTTCAAGGGGAAATGTGCCCCATCATCCACCGGGATATAAAACCTAGTAACATCCTCGTCATTCAAGACTCGGGCTTGGGAGAATTGGTAAAGATACTCGATTTCGGTATTGCCAAACTGATTCAATCGGGAGAATCACAAACCCAATCCTTTATGGGCACACTAGCCTATTGTTCACCGGAACAAATGGAGGGCAAAGAATTAGATAACCGTTCCGACATTTACAGCCTCGGTATTATGATGTACGAAATGGTCACGGGAGAGATGCCTCTCTTCCCGGATAATTCATCTTTCGGGGGTTGGTACGAAGTCCATCACTACACCGAACCACGCCCCATCAGCCCGAACCTACACATACCACGAGACCTAGAAGATTTAATTTTACGATGTTTATCGAAAGCACCGAGCGATCGCCCTCAGAGTATCGGTGAAATACTTCAAGCCTTGGAACGTATCGAGCCGCAAATCAAAGAAAACGACGCAAAAAAAATCAATCGAGCCGATGAGTTAGTCATCAATAAGGCAGATAATTTTCAAACCCGTGTTAGCGGTGCCTTAGATCCGCAATCCACCTGCGTCACCGCCGCAACAGCTAAAGAAGCCTGTTTACAATCGATCTGGCCCGACGATAAACCGAGACAGAAAATAGTCTTCCCCCGTTGTCTCAACGCCAGCGATGGTTCTTTCGCCAGCCTCTGGGTAATGCTCGATCAGGAAGACATTCCTGTGAGGATGGCGAGTATTCGCTATAACCAGTTCCTCTTCTTACCCACCCCCCACCCGATGATCCTCTGGATTACGGTGCTTTTTCATCGTCAGGCGGGGCCGCGCTGGCTACCCTGTTATTTAGACTTGAAAACCCCTCAAGGTCAACGTCTTGCTAAAACCCTCGGCGATAGTGGTCAATATTGGATACTCTTCTTCTCCCTCGAAGGCAGTGATAAATGTAGTAACGTGATTACCGCTTCCATTCCTCCCAATCAGTGTCAGATGTTGCAGCAATGGGTCAATGATAGTCAGATAGCCAGTTCGGGTAAACCCCAAATCAGTAAGAGGATGCTGAAACGGAAATTCGATGAGTTAAAGCCGAAAATCCTGCTCAAATTAGAAGCGGGCCTCGCTCAATCCGAACGTTAGGGATTACAGTACGGGCAGTACATAGGATCGGCGTACTTCTCGCCTTTCGGATAAGTCTTCTTCTCGCTGTACTGACATCCAGAACAGATATAAACTTCGGCTTGTATAAGTTCCGTAGGCGCATAACACAGGCTACAAAGTAATCCTTTTATCCTTTCCCGCACTTCAAAACCAGGGCGGTTACATCGGGGACATGGCTGAGCGATTTTTTCTACTAGATTCCGGGTGGCCGATTCTATCACTTTCATTCTGGTGGGGTTGAGCATGGCTCTTAAATCTGTCTCCAGATGTATAGATTTACTGGCAGAGCGATCGAGACACTCCTCAACTATTTCTATAAGCTCATCTTCCTGGGTAATGCCTTTAAAAATTTCTTCTTGTTTCAAGCTATCTTTACTCAACATAACTACCAGCGCCTGTGGCGGAAAACCCACTTTAGCGGCGAATTCTAGAGCCGATTGTACTGAGGTGATAGTTTGATGATGGTGATTAGTATCAGTCGAGATACATTCGCCGATAATTTCCAGATTGTGGACTCGATCGATCAAGAGAACTATTTCCCGATCGCAGGATAATAAAGGTAAGGCAGGATAGGGGTAAAAACTCCCCTCGCTTGCTATGCCTATATCACAGCCAGTAATTTCCATAGCTTTTAAAGCTTTAAGGCGCGCCGTTTCTAATTGCTTGTCGGGGCGCTTGATTTCCCGGGTGAAAGTGCCGAACTCGTCGGTATTGAAATTCTCCGGAACGATCACATCTAATTTTAAATGAGATTTGAGTAGGGGAGCGATCGCCCGCTCCTTACCGTGCATTGTTCCTAAAACGGCCACCCGATTTTCAAACCATTGAGACATTTTGAGCCGAAAATAAAAATATATCTAGTCTAGTCTACAGTTACTGGAGTGGGTAGCTATGGGGATATTCCCGAATTAGCTACAATCATTAACAGATACAGGGAAAAGCTATGACCTCACCTCATCCACTTTCACCAGAAGAATTAATCGATTTAGTTGAACAATTACCGCACCTCAAACATGGTAAGTATATCAAAAGAGCTTTAGAAGCGATCGTCAGAATAGCTAACGAGGAGGTCGATCGACTGGACTGGAAAATATTAAGCGCCTGTTTAGAAGACATGGAGAGAAGCTTTCAAATTTTTTATCCCTACCGCCACATCAGAAAAATCACGATTTTCGGTTCGGCGCGTACCAGAGTCGATAGCCCCGAATATCGGGCGGCGGTGGAATTCGCCCGGCGGATCACCGATCTCGGCTTTATGGTCTTAACCGGTGCTGGTGGGGGAATCATGCAGGCAGGTAACGAAGGAGCAGGAAGACAGCACTCCTTCGGATTAAATATCAAACTTCCCTTTGAACAGAGTGCCAATCCATACATCGAAGGCGATAGTAAACTGATCCATTTTAAATACTTCTTCACCCGCAAACTATTCTTTTTAAGGGAAAGCGACGCAGTGGCCTTATTTCCCGGAGGCTTTGGCACCCAAGACGAAGCGTTTGAAACCTTAACCCTATCTCAAACCGGACGTTACGGCCCCTGCCCCCTGGTACTAATAGACGAACCGGGCGGGGATTATTGGAAAACCTGGCAGGAGCAGGTTAGAGATAATCTCCATCAACGTAACTTGATCAGCCCCGATGATATATATCTCTATACCATTACCGATGACATAGAAACTGCCTGCGAAGCGGTCAGGAAGTTCTATCGAGTGTATCATTCGAGTAGATTCGTCGGGCAGATGTACGTAATGCGCCTTAACTATGCTCTCAGCGACGGTCAGATCGAAGAATTAAACGAGCAATTCGCCGATATAATCCTTACTGGAAAGATAGAAACCTCTAAAGCCTTACCTCAAGAAAAGGGTGATAAAACAGAAAAATTACCCCGGTTAATCTTCAATTTTGATCAACTCAATTACGGGCGACTCTATCAATTAATAGGAGCTATTAACGATATGGAAATCGAAGAATTGATGACTGAACACCCCGAACTAAAATAGGACTTAGAAATTAGGAATCAGGAGTAGAGATTAAGTTGTGATTTCCGACTGCCGACTCCCAACTCCCAACTCCCTAACTAATTAACGTCTTCTGCTCCCGAAAGAGCGACGGGTGCCGCTAGAACCGAAGCTAGGGGCGCGTCTAATCTTGCTAGAATTGGACTTGTTAGATGGTCTGAGCTGACTGGAACCGAAACCGGAGCCAGTAGACTTATTACCGGTAGTGGCCGGTTTACGCACCGTGTTATTAGTGCTGGAAGGATAACGACGAATATTGCCCGTCGTGCGTAGGGTTTGACGATTCTTAACCGCTGGTGGGGGTGCGTTATGGACGGAGCGATATTGATCGACAGCGCCGGAATAGGTACTACCGAAACCACCGTAACCAGTTAAGGGTACGCCTGTCTGGTACATGGGAGGCACATAAAACTGAGGTCTAAATAATAAACTACCTAAAGCTTGACCCGCTAAAGCTCCGGCGAAGGGGCTCCAGAAATTAGATTCCTGACGCACGACAACGGTTTCACGCTGTCCGGTTTGGGGGTTTTCCTGTACTTGGGTGACGTTGTGAACGTATTCGATTTTAAAATCTTCCGTTAGATACATGACGGCTGAATCACCGTTGATCTCTACCGAGGTTGTTTCCCCTTTGCCTATCTGTTCATCCGTGAGCCTAGCCATCTGTAAGTTACTAGTCTCGAAGGTGGGAGAAGTTCCAGCGGGGGTATTGAGTAACATCAGGGTGTAAGTACCGTCAGCGTCGTTATAGGTAGCCTGCTGGACGGGGAAACGCCCGCTCGTTACCTGATTCGATCGTACCGCAGTCGTATTAGTGGTATTGTTAACCGGTCTTTGTTGACTTTGAACCGTGGGTGAGGAATTACAGGCCACCGTAGTCCAGCACAAAGTCAGAATTAAAAGGTATGAAGTCAGTTTTCGCAACATATTTTCAAAAAAGGTTTATAAGGGGACTAGCTCGGGAAAGTTCACTAAAAGCTGATCGTTGGTCAATTCGTCTCCTAATTGGGCGGGGGAGAAATGTACTTGAACGGCTTCTAGCTTTTCTTGATAGTAAAGATTGATGATAGCTTTAAGACCATCTTCGAGAGCTTCTCTATCCGCCAGGCTAGTTTCTAAAGCGGGACTTTCACCCCTGAAAGCTATTGTTATCATAACAATCAAATTACTCGTCACGGGTAGGGTCAAAGGTTCGTTTTCCCCTACTTGCGCGTAGTTGGGTTCGCTAAGATAACGGGAAGCCGAGTCCGTAAACAGTTCGTTAACGTAATCGCCCGCCTCTCCCTCATTCCAAAACACATCTCCTTCGTTGGCGACAGAAAACCAGTTTCCGTTCATCTGCAGTAGGTTCTGGCATATTTCTACTAAGCCCTCTCCCGCCACTTCTAAATCGCCCTCGGAATCGATAACATCCCTGCCCACCCGGTTGAGAATCCCGAGTAGGGGAGCGATTTCCTCGCCGTAAAGATGGATAAAAATACGGCAAACCACGTAACGAGTTTTGCCCGCAAACTTATTAAATCTATCTCCCAAAGAAGTCATAATGAAAATTAATCCTTTTTCTTTAGTCTACCAGCGCCATGATCGCAATTTATACAGAGGCGGAAAGAGGTAGAGCTTGGTTAGACCGTTACCAGGGATGCCGCCCAGTTTTCGCTACGATTTTAGGCTTTACAGAGACGGGTTTGATACCGGGCATCTCCGCCGCCGGTGCCACTCCCGAGGCGCGTCGCTATACAGCGATCGCAGATGCTGAATTCCTCGTCAATGGTGTCAGGCCCAATCCTACTTACCCCCTCCCGCCTCTAACAATGGGAGCGTCTCCAGTATATATATCGAGGGCGGTAGTAGAGACTTTATCCATCCCCCTATTCTTATTCAACGCCGGTTTACCCCATCCCCCTGCTGTACCCTGTATAGATTTAAACGGCCGTGCCGCTGGTTGTGTCAGTACCGGGGCGGCTTTACCTCTAGATACCGTTAAAAGCCTGTATGAAGAGGGTTTAAATTGGGGGGAAAAATTAGCGGCAGAGGAGGGTTATGTAATTATCGGTGAGTGCGTAGTCGGGGGTACAACTACGGCTCTATCAGTGTTAACCGGTTTGGGAATCGAAGCCAGGGGAAGGGTTAATAGCAGTCATCCCCAGTGTAATCACGAGCAGAAATGGGCGATCGTACAGCAGGGGTTATCGCGTTTAACCAGTATAGATCCTTTCTCTATCGTCTCCGCAGTGGGTGATCCGATGCAGATAGTCGCGGCTGGCATGGCGGTTAAAGCAAGTGAGAGCGCGGGCGTAATCTTAGCCGGAGGAACACAGATGCTCGCCGTTTATGCTCTGATGGCGGCAATCGCCCCCGACTTCAACCGCGATAACGTCGTGGTGGGCACAACCCGCTGGGTAGCCGAAGATTCGACGGGCGACACGGTAGGTTTAGCCCGGGCTATAGGAGAAGTACCCCTATTGGCTACAGAATTAAATTTCAGGAAGTCCGGCTATCCCCAATTGCGAGTATATGAGGATGGATTCGTCAAAGAGGGAGTCGGGGCGGGAGGATGCGCGATCGCTTCCCATCTCTATCAGAAGTGGACGAACGGGGACTTAGTGGGGGCTATAGAGAAATTATTAGCGAGTCGGGAATAGTTAATCAGAAGTATACCCGAACTCCCAACTCCCTACTCCCTACTCCCTCCTCTCCGGATAACGTTGCCAGGTTTGCCAGGCTGCTTTAAAGCCGAGCAGAGCTTTTCTACTACCGTAATTAATTTTATCTACGCTACTTTTAGCGGTGGTGACACTCTGATCCACTTGTTTGACTACTTCCGAGGCACTTCTAACCCCTTGATTGAGTTCATCGGTTAAGTCGCTGATTTCTAAGCCAGTTAAACGTATAGCTTCCAGAGTCGGAGGAAATTCGCGGCTTAGAGTATCGAATAATTTTTCTGCACTACGGGCGGCCCTGGCCAATTCTTGAAAAGCGGGCATGGCTACTACCAACACGGCAGTTAAACTAACAGCCACGAGAAATAAAGAACATCCTAACCAAAAAATCGGTTCTGATAACCCCATTTTACCTACAGATGATTAGTACGATTAGATTCCTTGAGCTGCTCCTGCAAAGATTCCTCACCCAGTTGGCTCGCTTCAATCCCGGCTGCTAAGGATTCCCGTAAGCGCAGTAGGGTATCGTCCCAATTGCGTCGGGCTGATTCCGATAGACGATCGGCCTGTAATTGTACGCTCGATGTTAAATCCTCCGCCATCTCTGGTAAAGCGTCCCAGGATTTGCGTAAGATCTGACGGGTATCTCTCCCCGCTCGCGGAGCCATCAATAATCCCGCGACGGTACCGATCGCACCGCCGATGACCATTCCCACCACGAATAAACCACCGTTACTTTTATTAGACATTCGCTCGCCTCTAGACTCATTCCCAATTTTAAAACCAAATTTTAAAGATATTCAGAACTTTAAGAAAGAATTGTGAGTTATTTTTATATACTTGTCACTGATGACCACTTGGACACAACAGATCATGGCACGTTTGGCTTTATTGAGTGTAACAGATAAAACTAATTTAGTTGACTTCGCTCAAGAATTAGTTAATAAATTTGACTTTGAAATTATCAGTAGTGGCGGCACGGCAAAAACCCTACAAGAGGCCGGTATACCCGTCATCAAAGTCAGCGATTACACCGGTAGCCCTGAAATTTTATGCGGTAGGGTCAAAACCCTGCATCCCCGTATTCACGGAGGCATACTAGCCCGTCGGGATCTGCCCCAAGATGTGAACGATATGGAAGCCAACGACATCCGCCCCCTCGATCTAGTAGTAGTAAATCTCTACGCATTCGAGAAAACTGTAGCTAATCCTGGCGTAGAGGTGGCGGAGGCGATCGAACAGATAGACATCGGCGGCCCCGCGATGTTGAGGGCGGCAGCGAAAAACTTCGCCCATCTCACCGTTATTCCCGATCCCCGCTACTATTCGGAATACCTGCAACAACTACAAGAAAACGCCGGTGAAACCGGACTCAGCTTCCGCCAGAAAATGGCAGGCATCACCTTCGCCCTGACTCACGCCTACGATGGCGAGATTGCCAAATACTTCGCCTCCCTGGCTAACGATGGAGCGAGTTATTACGTTCTCTCTGGTAAACAGGTGCAAACCTTACGCTACGGCGAAAACCCCCATCAACAAGCGGCCTGGTATCAAACCGGGGAACTATCAGGCTGGGCCGCCGCCACCCAAATCCAAGGGAAAGAACTCAGCTATAACAATTTGGTAGATTTAGAAGGGGCCCGCCGTTTAATCGCCGAATTCCCCGACGACGAACCAGCAGCGGCTATCATCAAGCATACCAATCCTTGTGGAGTAGCCCTGGGGAAAACCCTCAACGAAGCCTATGAGAAAGCTTTTAACGCCGATTCTACCTCCGCCTTCGGGGGTATCGTCGTTCTCAATCAACCCATCGACGCGGAAACGGCTACATCTCTCGGCAAAACCTTTTTAGAGTGTGTCGTCGCCCCCGATTGTACCCCCGAAGCCAGAGACATATTAAAAGGTAAGTCCAAGGTAAGGGTTTTGACCCTGAGAGATTTAACTACTGGCTCAAAACAAAGTATAAGAACCATAGCAGGCGGTTTCTTGCTTCAAGATAGCGACGATAAAATCTGTACCACCGACACCTGGCAGGTAGTCACCGTCAAACACCCAACTGAGGAACAATTGGCAGAATTATTGTTCGCCTGGAAAGTTTGTAAACACGTTAAATCTAACGCGATCGTCATCAGTAATGATAAAACCACCAAAGGAGTAGGAGCCGGGCAGATGAACCGAGTGGGTTCGGTGAAGATAGCCTTAGAACAAGCCGGGGCTGAAGCTCAAGGCGCCTATCTGGCTAGTGACGGCTTTTTCCCCTTCGATGATTCCGTAAGAACCGCAGCAGCAGCAGGTATTAGCGCCATAGTTCAACCAGGAGGCTCCTTAAAAGATCAAGATTCCATAAAGGCGGCTAACGAATTAGGTATTATCATGGTGTTAACAGGTGTTCGTCACTTCCTGCACTAAGATAAGAAAAAACGATCGGTTTAAGGCCTATGAGTACTCACAAAGATAATTCTTCGGTACGCTACTTTTTAGCAGGTTTAAAACCTTTAGGACGGCCCCTATTTTGGGCCCCCTTAGGCCTGTTTTCTCTGGCGTTGATATTTTATTGGCAGTATAATCAACAACCAGCTTTGTTAAATAGGACGATCGACGAAGACCAACCCCAACAAAATTTAGATAGAGTCGTCAATGGCGAGCCTGATATGACTCAAGTGCCTTTGAATGACTTGGTATCTACGGATATTAACGACTTACAAGCTCAACAGGCAGCCAAGGCCAATCAAAAAAAAGCTCAACAAGCACCTCAACTCAATCCTAATCAAGTTTGGCGTTTTAACCAACCCAATCAAAATACTAAGAATAAAAACAATAATGCCAGCAGTTTATTCTCACCTTTAGTACAGAATAATCAAAGTGGCTCGAATTCCAACTCTTCCCTGTTCGTTCCCCTAATGCCCCAAATCCGACAGAATTCTCAAGCGAATAATACTAGAACCCCCCTGCAACCGATCGAGGTAACTCCTCCGAGCAGTAGCACCAGACAATCCGCCCTACAGTCGGCGATGAATAACCTACCTACCAGCGGTTACAACACCCCTAGATATAATAATTCTGGTAATAGTCCCACCCCTGCCAATTCTTATAATACTGGAGGGGCACCAGCTCCTAACTATCAACCGAATTACGCTCAAAATCGATATTATCAACCTAATTCGCCTTACTCGACTCCTTCCGGTCAAAATCAAGGTAATTACAATTCCTCTTCCAGCAATCCCGCCCCTAGCAATGTTTATCAGGATGGTTATCAGGGGGGATACGGTCAATCCCAGCCTCAAACAGCTCCTACCTACAACAATCCCCCCCGTTACGGAGTTCAACCAGCAGCTATGCAACCTGGCGGAGGATTCTAGCTGTTTATCGGAACAATCTATAAACTACATCTTCTAGAACTCTCAAACCCCTTAATGAACCGTTAATCAAGCGCCAGGCGGGGAGGGGGGCTTTAATCATTTCCCTGGCCAGAAGGAAGGGGCGCAGATTCCCCTGAGGATCGATCGCGCCCCCTATATCCGGTAAATCTTGATCGGCACCGTCGCTGATTACCCGCAGTATTGCCACTCCCGGTAAGCTCTCCAATAGGATTAAACCCTCCATATCCACCACATCCATACCGGAAACTTTCCCCAAACGTTGCTTCTGTGCCGCTTTCGTGACGATCTCATCAGCCGTCAAACCCTTTACCGTGGGGAATTCTAAAACCGATCGCAGGAACTGCACCGTTTGCTCGTCACATTTTAGATATTTTCCCCCGCCATCCCCGCAACCTTCGTAGATAACCGCATCTCCGGTTTTGTAAACTGCCGATAAACTACCGGCTAAACCGATTAATAAAGTCTTATTAAGAAAATCTATAGATAGTTTATTTTGTGATAACCATCTATACAAACCTTGAGAACCCACCGGAATCGGTAGAACTACGGGGCTATAACCAGAAATCCGTTTTAATCCTCGCATAATTGCTGTAGCTTCCGCGCCCTGGGGCACCATAATAGTTTTAATATCTCTTGATTGCATAACTGAGAAAGATTGGCGTTAATTCCCCTACTATGCTATAAGGGTTATAAGGAAAGATTTGCAATAACTTAACAATAAGCAAATATTTTTCATTTCTAGGCTAATTTCTCTCAAACCATGCAAAAGAACGTAATTTTAGAAGTAAAGGAACTAAGCAAGAAATATTCCGTCAGTTCTGACCCTGTAATTGATAAAATCGATTTTAGCCTGAGAGAAGGGGAAATATTAGGGCTTTTGGGGTCATCGGGATGTGGTAAGACGACGCTACTGAGAACGATCGCGGGTTTCGAGAAACCGTCTCAAGGTAGCATAGTCCTAAAAGGAAAGATAGTGAGCGATGAAAAGACTTTCCTACCTCCCGAAAAACGTCATACGGGTATGGTATTCCAAGATTATGCCCTCTTCCCCCACATGACGATCGGCGATAATATAGCCTTCGGTATCCAACATTTTAAAGACAAACAGAAACGGGTGCGAGAGGTATTGCACTTAGTCGGTTTAGAAGGGTTAGAAAAACGTTATCCCCATCAACTGTCAGGGGGGCAACAACAGAGGATAGCCCTAGCAAGAGCTTTAGCGCCGCAACCGAGCCTGATTTTATTGGACGAGCCTCTGAGTAATCTGGATGTACAGGTGAGGCAGAGATTACGCCACGAAATCCGTCACATATTGAAGGCAACGGGTATATCGGCTATCTTCGTCACCCACGATCAAGAAGAAGCACTTACTATCTGTGATACGATCGGGGTGATGAACGGGGGCAGATTAGAACAGCTCGACACGCCAGAAAACATTTATACCTATCCCGCCTCCCGTTTCGTAGCCGAATTCGTCACCCGGGCTAATTTTCTCCCAGCGCAGAGAGACGGCAGAGTTTGGCGTACAGAATTAGGGATATGGGAGAGCTTCAAACCCTTAGATTTGAATCGGGGTGAAGTAATGCTGAAAGAGGAAGATTTAGGCTTGAAGCCCGATGAGAGTAGTAATTTGGTCGTGTGCGATCGACAATTTTTAGGCCGGGAATATCGTTACTGCGTACAGACTCCTTCGGGGGTGCAGATACACGCTAGAACAGATATAAAAACATCGATTCCCGTAGGTACTAAAGTCACCATCACATCGGAAACGAAAACCGTACAAGTGTTTCCCTGTTAAATTATAGCTTCAGCCCTAAGCCGCCGGAGAGTTCGATAAAAGACTCTTGACATCTCGTAGTGGAAAAAAATTTTTTAGGTTCTATCATTTAAGTAACAATAAACTCTCTCGTCCTTAACCCGAGGAAGACTCAGAGATTATGACCTATTCCACACAGCAACTGATTGAAATCCTCGATCGAGAAATGCGGGCCACCTGGAAAGGAGAGAGAATCATCCTCTCCTCAGAGAACCGCCTTAACAATCCTATCGTAGCCAAGGCCATCGACCTAGAAAAAGTCGGTAAAGTCTTCGCCTACCGGGATTTCCGCACTCAGGTTCACGAATATCAACAACTATACGGTGTCTCCGGCATCATCTGGCGGCAATGTACTTACAACGGTCGTACTCTTTCCTATCCGGAAATACACAATCAATTAACCCCGGTAGAAGGCGATAAAGAGATTCTCATGGCGGCCAAACCTGAGGTAATAGAGTTTTGGCATTGGGCGACACAAGATATGAACTTCTGGCTCGCCGTTAGCTTCCGCCGCCCCATCAGCATAGATTCTATGGAAGAATTGATCGATGAGGCTCAATGGGCGGAAATAGACGTAGCCCAGAGAGAATTACACCTCGGTTTATGTTGGGGCAATCCCTTAGAACATCAATATCAATGGGCTAAACCCCATTCTGGATGTCATCGGATTATCGCCGCCATCGACCAACCCAGCACCATTAAAGTATAGAAACACCCCTCAGATATATTTTGCCCGACTTCGTACCCCGTTATCGCCTCGTCCTCGATTTCGCCCTCGAACGAGAAGGAAAAATACCCCTCGCCCCCGAACAATGTCACTACCTCTACAAGGTACTGAGATTAAAAGATGGTGAGCATTTTATCGCCCTCGACGGCAAGGGTAAATCTTGGCAGAGCCGATTGAGCGACAAGCAGGCTTATCTTTTAGCTACCCTGAATGAATCGACGGAGTTACCTGCCTTCGTTACTCTTGGGATTGCTTTACCCAAAGGCAATGGTTTTGATGACTTGGTGCGGGCCTGCACCGAATTGGGTGTAAATCGCATCATCCCCCTGATTACGGCGAGAACTTTAAATCAGGCTGGGAGCAATAAACTCGAACGTTGGCGTAAAATCGCCACCGAAGCCATAGAACAATCCCAGAGACAGGTTATCCCTATCATCGAGCTACCAACTCCCCTTTCTGAAGCCTTAACTAATCCGGAGCATTTAGACACTTCCCGTTATATATGTGTTACTCGTAGATCGGGAAATCATTTATTAGAGGAGTTGTCTAAGCAAGTTCATAAGAATATTACCCTGGCTATCGGCCCTGAAGGAGGATGGACGGAATCGGAAATAGAAATGGCGCTCGGCTCCGGTTATCAACCCGTTTCCCTCGGGAAAACTATCCTCAGAACTATTACAGCTCCGATAGTCGCCATGTCCATTATTTCCGCTCATTTAAGCCGATAATATTTATGCAGGAATTTATTATTTACGCTCTTGAAAATCGGGATTATAAGTTAGCCACCAGCATAATAGAACAATTACAAAAAGAACGAGGTGACGATCCCTGGCTACCTTTCTACGAAGCTAAATTGAGCGAGGTGAGAGAAAATTATAGTTTGTCCCGGGAACAGTACCAGAATATATTACAAACAACCACCAATCAAAAAATTATCGTTGCCGCCCGCCAGGGATTAGAAAGAGTTTGTTTTAAGGAAAGTCAACTGCGACAGAAACAGAGAGAATCGGCTCTCATATCAGCTCAAAAAGAAGCCGACTTTAAAGATTTGGGAATCCTCGTATTCAACCCCATGACCAACGAGGAAAAATCATCCCTGCTCAAAGAATACGCCCGCACCATCGGCACAGATCCCTACACCGCCCGGTTACATCTACCGAGCCGGGCACCGAAAATCTATAAGGTGGGATCGATCGCCCAACTGAGAATTTATGCTGGAGAATTTCAAAAGATAGGAATACCCTGTTTTTGCACGAGCTTGAAAGCGATCGATAACCTGAAAGTTTATCAAGTAGAACAGTGTATTATGAACGAGAATAATATAAATATCGTCTATAAAAACGAGCCAGAAATTCCGAGACAAATAAGTTTTGATTGGCGTGAAATAACTCAAGCAGTGGAGGGAGCCGTACCTTTATTTGAAGAAAGGCTCGAATTAGACCATCGGGGCAAGGAAAAGAGAAAGACAAAAACCCTAGACTATGCCCATCTGTTCGATCTCCATTTAACAAGGCATAATAGTATTATCAGAATATGCGACCAAACTTATAAATATCAACAACTAGAACAAACAACAGCCTGGGAAAATTGGACAAAACTGATCTCCTCCATAAACAAGTACAAAAAAGAATTACCCCGATGGTCTGAATTCACCCCCTTCGCCGAAAGCGTCAGAGATTTTCAAACTTCCCTCGCTAGCATCGAACCGAGATCGAGCTTACTGAGAAGAGAAGATTCCTACTGGGACATAGCTTATCAACTATACAGCGGTTTATTGTTCTTACAAAAAATATGAATCAATCCACTTTAATAGATACTTGGTATCAGCCCTACCCCGATCAAGATACCGATTTACTAAAACAATTAGGCTTTATTCCTGGCTTAAAAGAATTATTGATGTTACGTCAGGTTCACGCTCTAGAACACGCTACTGTTTGGGTGTTGAGTGAAATGGCGGAGAGAAATTATCGTCGCAGGGGCCAGGTAGAAAAACCTGATAACGATAGTCTGGGGGGACTATCTACCGATAAAGGCTTTTATCTCTACGGACAGGTTAGGGCTGAAGATTTGCATCACGCGGTACGCCGCGCCCTCTTACGCCTACAGGGGGGCGAATGGAATCTGGCGATACATCCCCGTTGTGGTACAAATGTTTCTGTTACCCTCATGCTCACCGCTGGCTTAGTTCTGGGAGCGCATCTGATTTTACCTAGGGGGCCCCTTGCCCAAGTCATCGGTTTGGGAGTGGCGGCGAGTACGGCCCTACAATTAGCTCCGGATTTGGGAGAATCGGCGCAGAAATACTTATCTACCTCCATACCATTCAATCTAAAAGTCGAGGAAATTGGACAGAAAACCGATTTATGGGGTAGGCGCGGTTATTTCGTCGCGGTGAAGTGGCAGGAATCGCAATAAAACTTAAAATTGATGGCGTTCCCGGCAGGGGCGATCGGGATGTAACCTGTTACTAAACACCAATAATAATGAAAACAACTATGGCTGCAATCGAACGCGGAGCAAAAGTTAGAATCAAACGCAAAGAATCTTTCTGGTACGGTGATGTAGGCACCGTGGCCAGCGTCGATAAAAGCGGAATCATCTATCCCGTAATCGTGCGCTTCGACACCGTTAACTACAACGGTCTCAGCGGTAGCGCCTCTGGAGTCAATACCAACAACTTCAAAGAAAGCGAACTAGAAGTAGTTGAAGCCGCCCCCGCTAAGAAAAAAAGCGAATAATTTTTCTTAGCCCCGAAAACGATATAAAATAAAAGCCTCATTTCCATTTTTAATCAGGCCGACTCGTGCCAGAATTACCAGAAGTTGAAACGGTTTGCCGGGGTTTAAATCAATTAACCCTAGGGAGAAAGATAGAGGGGGGGGAAGTGTTGCTGAAAAGAACGCTCGCCCACCCTCTTTCTATTAAAGAATTTCAAGATAAAATTACCAACACCACGATCGAACGGTGGAATCGTCGGGGGAAATATCTTCTCGCCCGCCTCGAAAGTGGGGCCTCGCTCGGCGTACATCTCCGCATGACGGGACAGTTACTCTGGTTAACCACCGACACCCCCCTATCGGTACACACCCGCTTGAGAATCTTCTTCAGCGATCGCAGAGAATTAAGATTCGTCGATACCCGCACCTTCGGTAAGGTGTGGCTGGTGGATAACTCTCCAGAGAGCGTCATCGGGGGCTTACAGCGTCTCGGCCCCGAACCTTTCTCGGACGAGTTTTCCCCTGATTATTTCTGGCAACAGTGTCACAAGAGCAAACGCCCGATTAAAACCCTCCTGTTAGATCAAACGGTAGTAGCCGGCATAGGCAATATTTACGCTGACGAGGCACTATTTACCAGTGGTATCCGTCCCCAGACTATCAGTAGTCAGTTACCTTCTGATAAAGTGGAAAAATTACGCCTACAAATACAAGAAATTTTAGAGAAGGCTATAGCGAACGGCGGCACTAGTTTTAGCGATTTCTTACACGTTACCGGGGTTAACGGTAATTACGGCGGCATCGCTTGGGTATACGGCCGACACGGGCAACCCTGCAGGGTTTGTGGGACGGCGATCGATCGGGTTAAACTAAGCGGTAGATCCTCCCACTTCTGCCCCCAATGCCAGTTAAAAGCCTTCCCCAACTCCTAAACAATTCCATTAACCACTAGTATGACTAAACTCAGTCTCTGCATGATCGTTAAAGATGAGGAGAAAGCATTACCTCAATGTTTGGACAGCGTTAAAGATGTGGTCGCTGAAATGATCGTCATGGATACAGGTTCTAATGATCGTACTATAGAAATAGCCGAGAGCTATGGCGCGATCGTACCCCGTTACCAGTGGCAGGGCCATTTCTCCCAAGCCAGGAATGAGGCTTTAAAATATGTAACCGGTGATTGGGTATTGGTACTCGATGCGGATGAGGCTTTAAACCCCGCGATACTGCCCCATATAGAGACGGCGATGGCGGCGGAGGATAATATTGTGGTTAATTTCATCCGTCACGAAATCGGCGCTCTACAATCGCCCTACTCGCTCGTTTCTCGTCTGTTTCGCAAACACGAGGAGGTATACTTTACCCGCCCCTATCATTCGATCGTAGATGATAGCGTCGCCCTTCTACAGAAGCAAGAACCTCGATGGCAGGTGGTGGAGATACCCGCCATCGGCATCCTTCACTACGGCTATACCGGGGAGATGATTCGCTCCCTTAATAAATACGAGCGTGCGAGAATAGCTATGGAGGGATTTTATCGAAAAAATCCTCACGATCCCTACGTGTGTAATAAGTTGGGCGCTCTCTACCTGCGAATCGGCAGACAGAAGGAAGGCATCAAACTTCTGAAAACCGGATTGAAAGCGGGCGGGGCTAATCAACACATTGTTTACGAATTACACTACCATCTCGCTAACGCCTACGCCGCAGAGAAAAAGTATGATTCGGCCCTCAAACACTATCAGAAAGCTTTAGAAGTGCCTATTATCGCCCCCCTTAAATTGGGAGCTTATAATAACCTCGGCAGTCTCCTACAAATCACAGGGGATTTACAGAATGCTCTGCAAGCTTATCAAACTGCGGTGAAGATCGATCCAGCTTTCGCCACCGGTTATTATAATCTCGGTATGACCTGGAAAAGTCTCGGTCAATTGCCGCCCGCTATAAAAGCTTATGAAAGAGCGATAGAACTCAACCCCGATTATGCGGAAGCCTATCAAAATTTAGGGGTAGTCTGGTTAAAGACCGGTGATTATTGCCAAAGTCAACTTTCTTTTCAAGCCGCCGTTAGGTTATATGAGGCTCAAGGTAATCGTCAAGAAGCTCAACGTCTCAGAGAAGAATTAGCCCATATAGGGATGAGGGATTTGTAAGCGGAAACAGCTACCTTTTCCCGGCTGAGATATGAGGATTATGTCACCACCGTGAAGCAGGGCTAATTTTTTCGATAGGGCTAATCCCAATCCCGTCCCTTTGTGCTTACGACTCAGAGAATTATTAAGTTGTATGAAAGGCTGGAATAAACGTTTCTGCTCCTCTTCGGGTATACCGATACCCGTATCGATGACCGAGAAGGCTAGATATTGCTCGATTTTTTCCACTTTCAGGATGACAGAACCTTTTTCCGTGAACTTTATGGCATTGGAGAGGAGATTGACGAGAATCTGTTTTATCCTTTGTTGGTCGGCGAAACAAAAATCTATATCCTCAGCTATGTCCAATCTTAAATCTAGCTTTTGTTCTTCGGCTTTACACCTGATAATAGAGAGGGAAGCCCGACACAGATCTTCTACCGCTAATTTTTCTATGAATAACTCTTCGTAGTTAGCTTCTATTTTCGATAGATCTAAAAAGTCATTCACCAGAGCTAAAAGATGTTCTCCCGAAGTGGCTATGGCGTTAACATATTGTAGCTGCTTCTCGTTTAAAGAACCGTAAATTTGTTCTTGTAGCATCCTTGCAAATCCTAATACACCCGATAGAGGCGCTCTTAACTCGTGAGTCATGTGAGATAGAAATTCGTTAATTTTTGTCGCTTTACTCTCATTAGTAATTAACTCTTCTTGTTTTATTTTGCTAATAATAGTGCTTATTTGTTCTACTACTAATTCTAGATATTTTACCTCTATACAAATCTCTTCATTTTCCAGGCATCTAGTTGTTAACAATAATCCTCCCCACAATTCTCCTTCAGCAAATATAGGAAGACTAACAAATATTTCGTCATCGTGACTTTGATAATCGAGACAATTATAATTACACCATTGCCGCACGTACTCCCAGCCATTATCTGGGAGGGATAACCCAAAATTATCATTGAATCGGTTTTCTAAATAAGGAGCGCACCAATATTGATTGATTTTAAACTCGTTATTATCCTCTTTTAAAATAGCTACTTCCGCATAATTAAAAACTTCACCAATTCTTTGCAAAATATAATTTAATATCTGGTGGTTTATTTTTTGATAATTTATATAATAAATAATTTCATTGATTAATTCTTGATAAGGCTGGTTTTTTTCGAGTTTAAATAACTGATACGCTTGCTCGATTAAATCCTCGATTATCCCTGGCTCTCTTTCCGTCCAAGGATAATCTTTTTGGCTATTGTACAGGCATAAAATTCCTGATGATGTATCGGACACAGGAACCTTAGTCAGTAAAATTGTGTTTATATGATATTTTTGAACTATCTCAATGGTGGCGCGAGGTAAGTTTAAGGTATTACCGTTAAAAAGCATCGCCCTTCCTTTTTGCAAACCACTGGCGTAACGATAACTTATCTGCCTGGTCAAATTAGCTAGGTCGTCGTTGCACTTTAGGGAACAGGAACAATAATATAAAGCTTTTTCGTCTTCTCTATCGAAGTTGAAAATTAATCCGAAGCTAACACCGAGTCTGTTCCTTAGTAGTAGAGTCAGTCTTTCTAACCACTCGGATTGACGTTGATGGGTGTTCCTGTAGTGATTTTCAGATGTAATGCGGATTGCCTCTGACAGATGCCCTCGAATTTGTCTCACTCGATTTTATTTCCTACTACTAAAGATAGGGGAAAACCTTTACTATTTATGGTATCGCAGATTATAGCCATACCGATATAAATTATTTCTGATTTTAAAATTGCCTGCGGGAAAATATTAAAATAGTTATTCCTAATAGCAAACTCGTGTATATTATCCCGTAAATAGCATTACCGAGCAAAATATCGCTACTCGGTAATATTCCATAAGGGGCGTACTGATTACGGAGATTAAATCTTTCCAGGTCGGGTAGTATTAAATAAATATTTCTGGTGACGGCTTCGATCGAGGGATTTTTACTTAAAATACCGAGCTGAATTATATCCTTACTGATATGACCGATTAAATACACCCCGAAACTCAGTAAAGTAGCCAGGAGCGAACTCGTAAAAACGCCGAATAGGATGGCGACGGCAGTGAGGAGAACTAATTCCAGACCCAGAAAGAGTATCGCCACCGTTATAATTAGAGGTCGATAATCGTATTTGGATACACTCATCAGAACGAAAAAGATGAGCGTCATTATGGTCAGCATTACCCCCAAGACGGCGGATAAACCGAAGTGCTTACCGATGATGAATTCAGCCTTACTCAGGGGTTTCGGGATCAAAATTAAAATCGTGCGTTTTTCGATCTCTTTATTAATCAGCCCAGTACCAACAAAAATGGCTACGAGAGCGCCTAGAATCGCTATGGCACTCAAACCCAAATCTATGAAAATTTTCTCATGGGTGCCCAAGGATACCTCGGGTAAAAAGCGCAGGGCCGCCACCATCAAGACAGCGAAGAAACCGATAAAGTAAAGAATACGATCGCGGATTACTTCTCGAAAACCGTTAGCGGCGATCGCCCAGATTCTCAGTATGCCTATGTCCATGATTTTACTTAAAATCGTTGAAAAAAGTACTCTCTAATTGAGAGAGTACCCAGATTCTAAGGATAAAAACACAACTGCGGTAAACCTAAAGTTTCCTCCCAGCCCATCATCAAGTTAAGACATTGAACCGCCTGTCCCGATTGCCCTTTCACCAGATTATCGATAGCCGACATGACGATAACCCTGTCGGTACGGCGATCGACCTCTACCGAGAGATAACACAGGTTAGTACCGCAGGCCCACTTAGTCTGAGGGTAAACCCCGCCCGGTAGCACTTTGACGAAGGGAGAGGAGCGATAGAAGGCGTTATAAATGGTAATGAGATCTTCCCTAACCAGATTGGGATCTCTAAGAGTGGCGTATACGGTAGAAAGGATACCCCGCACCATCGGGATTAAGTGGGGGGTGAACTGTACTCTCACCTCATGACTCGCCAGCTCGCCGCAAATTTGTTCTATCTCTGGCGTGTGACGGTGTTTCCCCACACCGTAAGCCCCCAGGGAGCTATCGGCCTCCGCTAGTAACATATTAATCTTCGCCTGTCTGCCGCCCCCGGAAGTGCCGGATTTAGCATCGATGATCAAAGTTTCTGGAAGTACCAAACCCTGTTTTAATAGGGGGGAGATGGCTAGTAGGCTCGCGGTGGGGTAACAACCAGGACAACCGATCAACTGAGCGGTTTTGATCGATTCCCGATACAGTTCGGGTAAGCCGTAAACGGCGGTAGCGGCGATCGCGGTGTCGGTTCTAGCTTTTTGATACCACGCCGTATAAGTATCTAAATTTTTAAAACGGTAATCGGCGGATAGGTCTAAAACCTTCACCCCTCGCTCGATCAGGCCAGGGGCTAGATCACAGGCGATACCATTGGGCAAACCGAGAAACACTACCTGACAACGCTCGGCGATGACATCGAGATCGATCGCCTCTACCATTAAATCGCCAATGTGACCGAGGTGGGGGTAAAGATCGCTATAGGGCTTACCGGCGCTACTATCGCCCCCGAGATAAGTAATTTTGGCTTTGGGGTGTTCGCTCAGGAGACGGACTAACTGCACTCCTCCGTAACCAGAAGCGCCCACAATACCCACAGAAATTGGCTCTATCACTGTCATGATAATAAATCTTCCTAAATAATTTTTAATTTCGACTGCCCTGACAAAGCAAGATTTTAATACTTAATCTAAACATCAAAGCAAAATTTTTCCAGTAATTATGCTGAGAACTAAACCCGCTACAATCATAAATGGAAAGCCTTTCATCTCAAGCGCCTAGATAGCCATTTAATTATAGTGGACAACACCTCAATCGAATTTGACTCCATCGATGTCGCCCTGGCCGATATTAAAGCCGGAAAGTCGATCGTGGTAGTAGACGACGAAAACCGAGAAAACGAAGGCGATTTAATCTGTGCCGCCCAATTCGCCACTCCTGACATGATCAATTTCATGGCGGTGCAGGCCAGGGGTTTAATCTGTCTCGCCATGACGGGGGAGAGACTCGACGCTTTAGATCTCCCCCTGATGGTGACTAAAAATACCGACAGCAATCAAACCGCCTTCACCGTCAGTATCGATGCGGCCCCTCACTGGGGAGTAAAGACGGGCATATCTGCCGAAGATAGGGCCAAGACCATTCAAATCGCCATCAATCCCACCACCAAACCGGAAGATCTCACCCGCCCCGGTCATATCTTCCCGATACGCGCTAAGGCGGGGGGAGTGTTGAAACGAGCCGGACATACGGAAGCTGCGGTAGATTTAGCCCGTCTAGCCGGTTTATATCCGGCGGGGGTAATCTGCGAAATTCAAAACCCCGATGGTTCTATGGCCCGTTTGCACCAGTTATCCCGCTACGCTAAAGAGCATGGGTTAAAACTGATCAGTATCGCCGATTTAATCAGTTATCGGTTGAAATACGATCGCTTCGTCCACCGCGAAACCGTCTGTCATTTTCCCAGCCAGTTCGGTGATTTCCAACTCTACGCCTATCGTAATCTGCTTGATAACTCCGATCATATCGCCATCGTCAAAGGCGATCCCTCTGGGTTTCCTGAACATACAGTTATGGTACGTATGCACTCAGAATGTCTCACGGGAGATGCTTTAGGTTCCCTGCGGTGCGATTGTCGGATGCAGTTACAGGCGGCTCTAAAAATGATCTCCTCTCACGGCATGGGAGTGGTGGTTTACCTGCGTCAGGAAGGTAGAGGAATAGGCTTGATTAACAAGTTAAAAGCCTATTCTCTACAGGATTTAGGATTGGATACGGTAGAGGCAAACGAACGCCTCGGCTTCCCCGCCGATCTGCGCGATTATGGCATGGGAGCGCAAATGTTAAACGATCTCGGGATTAAGAAAATCCGCCTGATCACGAATAATCCCCGCAAAATAGCCGGGTTGAAGGGCTACGGTTTGGAAGTGGTCGATCGAGTTCCCCTGCTGATAGAAGCTAACGATCACAACTCTAATTATCTAGCCACCAAAGCCGAAAAACTCGGGCATCTTCTCCTACAAACCTATCTGATCACCATTGCCCTCGACTGGGGGCAATATCCGCCCTCACCCACCGAGAGATACGAAAAGCTTGAAAAGTTAAGGGCACTGAGCCGGAAACACGGCCTGCAACTGCAAGAAGAAGTCAGGCCCGTAGCTAACGCCCTTTTCGATAAAGCCTCCCTCATCGTCCATTTAGGGTTAGATGAGAAAGATGGGGTCAAAGGCAAATGGTATCGGGAAGACAATAGCTATGTTAGGTCGATTGAAACGATATTGAAAGAATTAGCCGGGTGGTCGAGTTTGCAACGCTTGGAATTTTTAATCTCTTCAGGTGAGGATTCGATGACAGGCTTACAGGTGGAGATCGATCGCTCTGTATGGGAGTTCGAGAGACTATCATCTCAAGCATTGGAACAGTTGACAACTCAGAAAATCTATAGTTTTATACGTTCCTAAGAAGGTCACTTTTCATAAAGATTTCCGTTTAAAAATCGGCAGAAGGTGGCAACCTTGTTTTATAACCCTTTTCATAACCCTACAACAGAGGAGATCCCAAATTGAAAAAAATAGAAGCTATTATTCGTCCCTTCAAACTTGATGAAGTTAAAATCGCCCTCGTGAACGCCGGGATCGTGGGTATGACCGTTTCTGAAGTGAGAGGCTTCGGCAGACAGAAAGGCCAGACTGAACGTTATCGCGGCTCGGAATATACCGTTGAGTTTCTACAAAAACTCAAGATCGAGATCGTAGTTGAAGATAATCAGGTGGATATGGTGGTCGATAAACTCATTTCCGCTGCCCGCACCGGCGAAATCGGTGACGGGAAAATCTTCGTTTCTCCAGTAGAACAAATCGTCAGGATTCGTACCGGGGAAAAAGATTTAGAAGCTATCTAATTTAGGACTGAGGCAAGAGAAGTGAGAAGAGAGTAATTTTATCACTACCTTCTCACTCCTCGATCCTAATGGCATTTTTTATGGCCCGATTCCCGACTCCCACCTCCTTCAAAGCCGCGTCACGAATCCGGCAGGAATCACAAACGCCACAAGGAGAATCACCGCCACTATAACAAGACCAAGTGAGATCGATCGGCACTCCGAGTTCGATCGCTTTCCGCACGATGTCAACTTTACTCCACTCAACCAACGGTGCTACCAATCGCGCCCCCCGCCCTTCTATCCCCGCCTTCGAGGATAGAGTAGCGAGATGTTGATAAGCCTGTAAATATTCAGGGCGACAATCGGGATAACCAGAATAATCTACGGCGTTAATACCGAGATAAACCGCAGAAGCCTGTTTTGCTTCTGCCAATGATAAGGCCAACGCGATGAATACCGTATTGCGCCCAGGAACGTAGGTAATGGGGATAATATCGGGTTGTAAGCCTGATTGGGGAAGAGGTATAGATGTATTGGTCAAAGCCGAACCGCCCCATTGGGAGAGATTTACGTCCACCTGATAGTGTTCCCGCACCCCTAAGAACTTGGCTACTTCCATCGCCGCAGTTAATTCCTTAAGGTGACGTTGCCCGTAACGGCAGGAGAGGGCGATTAACTCGTAACCCTCCGCTAGAGCGATAGCTGCCGCCGTCGCGGAATCTAAACCCCCAGACAATAACACCACAGCTTTTTCAGACATTAAGCTATTCTCTCCAACCCACCCGCTACAAACTGTAATTATATTTCCCCGACGGAGAAAGAAATGAGTAGTTAGTACTCACTACTTATTCCTCTATTATTTACCCATACCCAATTGTTGAGCTTTCTGGTAAACCTTACCCTCGGTGAGTAAAGAAGGCGCGATGACTACTTCTACCTGTTGCATTTCCTTGATATTTTTAGCGCCCAAGGTGCCCATACTGGTTTTTAAAGCACCTAAGAGATTATGAGTACCATCATCTAACTTAGCGGGGCCGGTGAGAATTTCCGCGATCGTTCCTGTAGTGCCCACATTGATGCGAGTACCCCGGGGTAATACCGGGCTGGGCGTAGCCATCCCCCAATGATAACCTCTACCTGGAGCTTCGGCGGCGCGGGCTATAGGTGAGCCGATCATCACGCCATCGGCACCGCAGGCGATACATTTACAAATATCACCGCCGGTGATGATACCGCCGTCAGCGATGACGGAAACGTATTTACCAGTTTCCCGATAGAAATCATCCCGAGCCGCAGCGCAATCCGCTACCGCCGTCGCTTGAGGTACCCCCACGCCCAATACACCTCTTGAGGTACAGGCTGCGCCAGGGCCGATGCCCACCAATACCGCCGCTGCACCCGTTTTCATCAGGTTCAGGGCTACATCGTAGGTGACGCAGTTACCCAAAATTACTGGCATGGGCATATTCTGACAGACTTGAGCTAAATCTAGAGGGGTTATGGATTCAGGAGATAGGTGAGCCGTAGAAACTACTGTAGCTTGTATGAATAATAAATCTGCTTTCGTGACTGCCTCGGCGTATTTGGACGCGCCCAGAGGTGTTAAGCTGATCGCAGCGATACCGCCTTGGTCTTTAATTTCTTGAATACGCTGTTTAATAAGGTGCGGTTTTACCGGTTCGGCGTACAGTTCCTGCATTAAACCGACGAATTCCGATTTACCGACGCTGGCAATGCGATCGAGTATCGGGTTAGGATCTTCGTATCTGGTTTGTATCCCTTCCAGGTTTAATACACCCATTGCCCCTAGTTGGGATAGTAACACGGCCATTTTTACATCTACTACACCATCCATCGCGCTGGCTATGATGGGTATTTCCCGCTCGATCTTACCGATGGTTGTTTTTGTGTCCGCGAGTGATGGATCTAAAGTACGCACTCCGGGGACAAGTGCGATTTCATCGATCCCGTAAGCTCTACGAGCTGTTTTCCCCCGACCGATTGTAATGTCCACGCTTTCTCTTTCTTTGATACCTATTAGCCTAGACTAACAAATTTTGGTCTATTTGGAAAAGACTTAATACATCAGTACAATTAAGAAAAAACGGTAAAAAAGATGGTACAAGTTAACTCGATCGATACCGAAGAGATAATTTATCCCGATAGCGATGGTAAGCGTATGTCCGATAATACTAAACAATTTCGCTGGATAGTAACTATCAAGGAGAATCTGGAATGGCTATTCTCCGGAGATGCTAACGTATTCGTCGCTGGGGATTTACTCTGGTATCCGGTACAAGGGGATAATAAAACCCGCACCGCCCCCGATACAATGGTAGTATTCGGCAGACCGAAAGGTGATAGGGGTTCCTATCAGCAATGGAAAGAAGATAACCTACCCCCTCAAGTAGTCTTCGAGATTCTCTCTCCTGGTAATACTAAAGCCGAGATGAGTCGAAAATTATTGTTTTACGATCGCTTCGGTGTAGAAGAATATTACGAATACGACCCTGATAAAAATACCCTTAACGGCTGGGTCAGAAATGATGGGTTTTTGGATATGCTCGAATCTACCGACGGTTGGCTCAGCCCTCGATTAGGTATTAGATTCGAGCTGACAGAGTCCGAGTTAACGATTTATTTTCCCGACGGTGAAAGATTTCTTACCCCCTTAGAAATAGCCCAGAAGGCGAAGCAAGAAAGGCAGAGAGCCGAGCAAGAAAGGCAGAGAGCCGAGCAAGCCGAGCGGAGGGCGGAAGAATTAGCCGCTAAATTACGCGAGCTAGGCGTAGAAACCGAATAAAATTACTCGTTAACTAAATTACATTTATTGCCCGCCATTTCACTTACATTGCTAAAACTTTTGGGTAAAGCCTTGTAGTATTTGGCGGACAAATAATTTTTCAGCCCCGTTTCGTTGAGGTCAAGATGATGGTTGTGGGCGAGATTGGCCAAAGGTTGAAAACCGATCGCTTCTTGATTGATGCTAGCGGAAGCGGGTAGGTTGCCGTTACCGAAAAGTCGATCAAAATTAAGAGAGGTTTGTATCTCTTCTAATTGTTGCCCTGCTGAAATAGAAGCATTGTTCACATCGCTCAATCGATCGCAAATATAATTAGAGTCATGGTTAAAGCGTAGAGTAAATTCGATAGTTTTATTCCCCTTACTGGCTAAGCCATTAATAACCACCCTGTCGGTTTTATGGAGACTAGATTGTAAAGTAGAGATTTCCTGGGAAATTAAATCTATGGTTTTGGGAACTTCGATGAAAGTGATGGTATTTTCGGGATGGGCAGTATACTCTGATAGGTGCGGACTTTTAGCCGCTCGAACATTGCTTACTTTCACATAGATATGATGAAAAGTTAATTTCCATCCATCCTTAGAAATTAAGCTATCTTTGAGGAAATTCTCGTCATCGATCACTACAGACACGCTTTCCTCTTCTAAGGGTGTCAAAACTTGATAAGAATATTGATTTACCCTACAACTGGCGATACCTATACCCGTCACCAGCGTCAACGCAAAAATTAAATGTAGTTTCAGCATAATCCAGCATTTGATTATTCTTTCTTTATTCTCGCTCAAAAATATGCTGTGTCTGTATTAAAAAAATTACTGCGATCCATTTATTTAAGTTAAGCTTAATGAGAGTCGCAATTAATTATCGTTATTGAGAAACAATGAGAGAACTTGATCTAGAGAAGACTACCGAGATACTGAATCAGATTATGGAATTTGAACTGGCGGGAGTGGTGAGATATACCCATTATTCCTTAATGGTAACGGGGCCGCACCGGATACCGATCGTGCAGTTCTTCCAAGCACAGGCTACGGAGTCTCTCACCCACGCCCAGCAGGTGGGGGAAATCCTCACCGGGTTAGAAGGACATCCCAGCCTGAAGATTGCCAAAATAGAAGAGACTTACGAACATAGTATTTACGCCATCCTAACGGAAAGTTTAAATCACGAGAAAAAAGCCCTAGAGCTTTACAAAAGTCTCCTAGATACGGTAGAAAATGCTAGTGTTTACTTAGAAGAATTCACCAGAACGATGATCGGGATGGAAGAATTGCACAATATTGAAATTAAGAAAATGCTCAGGGATTTCGTCTAACTTATGCTAGATTTAACCGCCGCTTTGCCAACTTTTATCGTTACGCTACGTGAAGGGTTTGAAGCCGCTTTAGTAGTGGGCATCGTTCTCGCCTGTTTGAAAAAAGCCGGACAAAGCGATAAAAATCGTTGGGTTTATCAGGGTATCGGCGGCGGTATCGTCGCCAGCCTACTCGTCGGATTATTTCTGGGCGGGTTTATATTACAAGTAAATGGTTATAACAGCCCCTATAAACCGCTAATCAAAGAACTTCTGGCGGCGCTTTTCGGCATAATAGCGATCGTCATGTTGAGTTGGATGTTAGTGTGGATGACTCAACAGGCGAAATCCTTAAAATTAGAAGTAGAGTCCGCTATTAAAGGAGCGTTAGACAGCGATAAAACCGCCGGGAGAGCCATATCTCTCCTCGTATTCATCGCTGTTTTAAGAGAAGGCTTCGAGACGGTTTTATTCATAAGCACCCAATTTACCGGGGGATGGCAGGGAGCCACATTAGGAGCCATAGCCGGATTATCTTCTGCGATTATTTTAGGAATTTTACTGTTTGCTGGTGGAGTAAAGATCAATATCCGTTTATTTTTTCAGATTATGGGTGTCTTTCTCCTCCTCATCGTTGGCGGTTTGGTTATCGGTGTGTTAAAACATATCGATGCTGCCGCAGCCGGTTTTGTGAGATTAAATCCAGGCTATGATTTTCTCTGCTTCTCCCAATCTTCCTGCTTACTCGGCCCGCAGGTTTGGGATGGTTCAAAAGTATTGCCGGATAAACAATTTCCAGGTGTTATCTTAAAAGCTCTATTCGGCTACAGACAAACTCTATATCTGGCTCAAGTAATAGCCTACATCGTCTTTCTAGCTGGAGTCGGGATTACCTATTTCCAGAGTCTGAATATACCCCTAGTTAAAAAAGGAGTAGCATGAGTACTTGGATATGTGATGGAGTACCTAAAGATGGGCAGGTGTATCCTCAAGCGATGGAAGGGGGTCATCCTCCTTGCGAGAATTCTAGCCCGGATTGCATGATCTGCGGTCTACCTCAAGAAGCGATGAAGAAAGCTTCTTTCACCCCTCCTACCGTAAATCCTCCCAAAACCAAAGTAGTGTCTGGCCCGATGAGTTCGGGTAATAATGTATTGATACCGGCGCTCTTGATTGGTTCTCTACTGGCACTTGGGGTAGGATGGACTTCATATCAATTCTTCCGTCCGAAATCAGATAATACGCCGGTAACTACCTCCCCCACTCCTAACTCTACGACTACAACCCCCAACACGGGCGTTTTAGTGGCTACGGGGGCGAAAAACCCCCAACTATACAGCCAGGGAGAAAAGATTTTAATTTCCAGCACCCCCGATAAAGAGAAAGGTGCCGCCGCCTTCGCTCAAGAGGATTGGGATGGAGCGATAAACGCTTATCAGGCGGCAGCCACAGCCTCGGCTAACGACCCGGAAGGCAAGATTTATTACAATAACGCTAAGGCGAGATTAACTGGTAATCCCTTACAACTAGCCGTAGTCGTGCCCATCGCTAATGACCCCAATTCGGCAAAAGAAGTTCTTCGGGGTGTAGCACGCTATCAGGAGGAGTTTAACAGTTCTGGCCCACCGAGATTATTAGAGATAGTTATAGCTAATGATGGCGGACAGAATCAATCGATCGAAATCGCCAATGATTTAGTCAACGCCACCAATGTTTTAGGGGTTTTGGGCCACGGTATCGATCAAACGAGTCAGCAGGCTATGGGTATATACGAGAAGGCGGGAGTACCCGTCTTATCCCCCCTTACCACCAGCGTCGAGGGAACTAATTTAAAAACTGTTTCCCTGTCCGAATCTGCCAATAAGTTATTAGGCAGTTATCTGGCTGCTGTGGGTAAGACTTTAGCTAATTACGCCAGTAGTCAGACACCTAACCCGAAAGCGGTTATCTTTTATAATTCCTCCAGCCCCTATAGCACCGGCTTGAAAGATTCTTTCGCTCAGGGTTTAGACGGAGTGAAGGGAACAGTAGTAACGGAAGTGGATACATCTACGGGGAATTTTGACCCTGAAGCAGAAGTAGAAAAAGCCAAAGGAAAGGGGGCTAATGTGGTATTTTTAGCTTTAAGTAAGGATACGGGATCGATCGAACAGGCCGTTAAAATCGCTCAATCGGCTAACTCTTTACTTCTATTGGGGGGTAACGAGTTATATACCCCAGCGATACTGGTTCAAGGTGGCGACGCTATCAAAGGTTTAATCCTCGCCGTACCCTGGAGTTTTCAAGCTAATGATCCTTTCGCGCAGGATGCCCTCAATAGTTGGAAGGGGCGTGTAAGTTGGCGTACCGCCACGGCTTACGATGCGGCTAAAGTTCTCGGAGAGGTAGCGGCGAAAACCCCCGAGCGAGATCAAGTTAAAGCAAGTCTAAATCAAGGCGTTTCCATCTCCGGGAGTACCACCGGCTTCGATGTGTTTAATGATGTGCCTTTAGTCAAGGCTAATCCTGGTAGTGACGGGCCGCCCGGTTCTAAATATCAGTTTGAGCCCGTTAGATAATATCTTCCCTGACTAATTTTGCTGTCCGTTTTGATTTTGCCTGAGAAGATATTCCCAGATACGGCGAATTTCTTCTTGATTCTGACGGATAGTTTCTTGCTGCTGTCTCGATACGGTCAGGAATTCGCTAAACATTTCCGAGAGTTGCGCCATTTGGGCGGTTAGACGTTCTTGTTGTTCTCTAAGAGCGATAATAGCTTTTTCGTGCCTATCGGTGTATCGGGCGACTGTTTCTAGTATCTTTTCTACCTGTGTTAATTTTTCCTCTGGTGTCATAACTCTACTTTGAGTTAACTACTAGGATAATCATATTATGGGCGAGCTTTCTCTAATTACGGGGTGTTACTTTGCCACCCAAAGCCTCGACGATCGTTTTTGTATTACTTTCTAACATTTTTATATAACTATCTCCCTCACTTCCCGGCGCACCGATCGAATCAGAGTAGAGTTGTTTTGGAGCTAGTTTTACCCCTGCCTCTTGAGCGACTGTAGTGATTAGGACGGGGTTGATCGTAGTCTCGGCGAAGATAGCGGGAACCTTTGCTGCCTTGACGCTATCTACCAAAGTTCTTAGGGTTTGGGCGCTGGGTTGTTCTTCAGTGCTGATACCGATGAGGGTTCCCGTAATTTTTAGCCCGTAAGCGTTAGCGTAATACTGGAAAGCATCATGAGTGGTTACTAAACGCCGATTATCCGGCGGGATAGTTTGCACCGATTTTTTAATCCATGCGTCCAGTTTTTGTAAATCTTGGGTTAAGGCTTCGGCATTTTTTGTAAATACCGTCTTATCTTCTGGAGATAGTTTAATCAATTCATCTCGAATAGTTGCCACCATTTTAACCCCATTTTGCGCGTTGCCCCAAACGTGAGGATCGGGTACGATCTGACCATGTTTATTAAAGTCTAAAGGTTTAACCACTTCTCCCACCGCTACTTTTTTCGCTTCCGCACCCGCCGAATTCATGAGCTTGATAATGCCAGGTTCGAGATTATAACCGTTATAAAGGATCAGATCGGCACTCTCTAAAGCTGCACTATCGGATGGTACCGGTTCGTATATATGAGGATCGGCACCTGGTTTTAATATACCTTTTAATTGAATTTCATCTCCGCCTATGCGGTTCGTCAAGTCGGCGATAATAGTACTGGTGGAAACTACTTGAGGTTTTTTATTCTCGGCTCCCTCTCTCTGCCCGTTACAGGCCACTAAGCCTAACCAAAGTACGATGCCGAAGGCACGCTGAGCGCCCGTTATTAACCACTTACCTCTCTCTCTGTCCATAATTTTCATAATCTTCTCATTTTGCTTTCATAATTATCTCATTTTTGGGTTATGCTAAGAGACAGGAGATCAAGGAGGGAGAAAAAATGAGTGGAGAAATTATCGTCAGTCATGTGGGTGTCAGTTACCGCTCTTTACTAGCGTTAAACGATATTACGGTTAAAGTTAAACCAGGGAAACTAACTGGAATTATCGGCCCTAATGGAGCGGGTAAAAGTACTCTGATTAAAGCTATGTTGGGGTTAATACCTATTAATCAAGGCTCGGTATTTTACGGCAATTTGCCCCTATACAAACAGTTAGATAAAGTTGCCTACGTGCCTCAGCGCTCCGCGATCGATTGGACTTATCCCGCTACAGTAGAGGATGTGGTCATGATGGGTAGGGTTAAAAAGACAGGATGGTTCCGACCTTTCTCCACAATAAGCCGTCATCGAGCTTTCAACGCCCTACAAAAGGTAGAAATGAGAGAGTATAAAGATCGTCCCATAGGACAATTATCGGGGGGGCAACAACAGAGGGTATTTCTGGCGAGAGCTTTAGCGCAGGAAGCAGATTTATTCTTTTTTGATGAGCCTTTCGTGGGCGTAGATCAGAAGACAGAAAGTATTTTATTTAATATTTTTAAAGAGTTAGCAGGAGAAGGTAAAACAGTGGTAGTCGTGAACCACGATTTAGGAGAATCTATTACTAACTTTGATGACTTAATCTTGTTGAATAGAGAATTGGTAGCCGCCGATAGAAGGCAGGTAGTATTAACCGATAATAATCTCTCTCGGGCTTACAACGGGAAAGTTTCTTTTTACGGCGACGGCTATTATCCGACTGCCGCCTAATCGCTCAACATTTCTTTACTTATAGAAATAGTTAGGGTTTACCGAAAGAGAAGTGATTTCTTATATTATAAGAGCTGAGTCTATTTGAAAAACAAACTCAGCTATAAAAGCTTAAAAAGAATCTCAGAAACTTATAATACATTTCTTATGATAGATGAAAACTTTTTTAATATCTACTTATAAGTTTCTTATTTTTTGAACTATAAGGATAGATGATAGATTAACGTCAGTTCCGGATAAGATTCACCCCTGGGTCTGGGGATTGGGAATTCGGAGTTAGGAGGCGCAGGGTTTCCAATTCTTCATCCGGCGCTTCCTAACCCAAGTTCTGGATAAGATTTACTAGTGATACTAAATCCGCTCGACCTAGTAACCTTTTAAGAGAACGGGAGTAGTGAGTAGGGAGTAGGCAGTCGGGATAAATACCATCGACTCCCGACTTCCGACTCCCGAAGATCGATTTTTATAAGTAGCCTTTGACAACAGGATTTAGTATTATTCCCACCGCAGAGGCACTATTTTTTAATTGCCATCCCAAAGATACTTTCCACCGTAGATGCCATCTTCTAGATTCTACCGAGTCTTTGCTTTTTCGATACCTATCTTTCAGTTCTAAAGTACTAAAATGCTCCGCCAGTTGAACTTTTTTCGGCATATATTTCCCCAATATGTTTTCTATTATTTATTAGAAGTAGTTTTTAAATTACGGATTTAGTATTAGATAAGTTTCCGATTTTCTGACCCCAAAAGACATGGAATAAAAAAAAGAGATAACCGGAGTTATCTCTACTAAAGAATCTACTAGAAAGAACTATTTGGTTTCCGAGAACTCAGCATCGATTACATCATCGCCGCCGCCACCGTTAGAAGTACCGGAACCGGGATTGTTAGCGCCCGCGCCTGGATCTGCACCGGGTGCACCAGCGTTTTGATACATACTGGTGCCAATGCTGTAGAGCGCTTGTTGTAACTCGGGTAGGAGAGTTTTGATCTGACCATCATCATCGGCGGCTAAAGCATCTTTCAAGTTCTTGATCAAACCTTCGGCTTTAGTTTTTTCCGTGGGAGGAACTTTATCGCCTAACTCGCTCAGTTGTTTTTCCGCTTGGTACACTAAAGAGTCAGCTTGGTTCTTGCGATCGATCCGCTCACGGCGCTCTTTGTCAGCAGCAGAATTAGCTTCGGCTTCTTTCACCATGCGCTCAACTTCGGTTTGAGGCAGGGTAGAAGCACCGGTGATGCTGATGGATTGTTCCTTACCAGTTCCTTTATCTTTGGCAGTAACATTGAGGATACCGTTAGCGTCGATGTCGAAAGTGACTTCGATTTGAGGGATACCGCGAGGTGCGGGGGGGATACCGTCGAGGCGGAAGTTACCGAGACTCTTGTTGTCTTTGGACATTTCGCGCTCGCCTTGCAGTACGTGGATTTCTACGTTAGTTTGTCCGTCTACTGCAGTAGAGAAGGTTTCGGATTTTTTGGTGGGGATGGTGGTGTTGCGTTGGATGATTTTGGTCATCACGCCGCCGAGGGTTTCTACACCTAGAGAGAGGGGAGTAACGTCGAGTAAGAGGATGTCGCGCACTTCACCAGCTAATACACCGCCTTGAATCGCTGCGCCTACCGCTACCACTTCATCCGGGTTAACGCTCTGGTTAGGCTCTTTACCCAGAACTACTTTTACTAATTCTTGAACTGCGGGTATGCGGGTGGAACCACCTACTAAAACCACTTCATCGATCGCGGATTTGTCGATTTTCGCGTCTCTAATCGCATTCTCTACCGGGATACGACAGCGATCGATCAAGTCGGAGCAGAGTTCTTCAAATTTGGCTCTGGTGAGAGTGGTGTCGAGGTGTTTGGGGCCGTCTTGAGTGGCGGTGATGAAGGGTAGGTTAATTTCCGATTGAGTTACGCTGGAAAGTTCGATTTTAGCTTTTTCGGCTGCTTCGGTGAGACGTTGTAAAGCTTGTTTGTCTTGGCGTAAGTCGATGCCTTCGGCAGAGCGGAATTCTCCAGCTAAGTAATCAACGATTTTCTTATCGAAGTCGTCACCACCCAAGTGAGTATCACCGGAGGTAGCTAATACTTCAAATACACCGTCACCTACTTCTAAAATGGATACGTCAAAGGTACCACCACCTAAGTCGAATACAAGGATAGTTTCGTTAGCTTTCTTGTCTAAACCGTAGGCGAGTGAGGCTGCTGTGGGTTCGTTGATGATGCGGAGAACTTCGATACCTGCGATTTTGCCTGCGTCTTTCGTGGCTTGACGTTGGGAATCGTTAAAGTAAGCGGGAACGGTGATTACTGCTTGAGTAACGGGTTCACCGAGGTATTTACTAGCGTCGTCTACTAATTTACGTAGTACCTGCGCGGAAATTTCTTCAGGAGCGAATTGTTTATTTTGGTTGGGGCAATCGAGTTTGACGTTGCCGTTGGCATCGGAGAGAACTTTATAAGAAACTTCTGTAGCTTCGTTGGTAACTTCATTAAATTTACGTCCGATGAAGCGTTTGACGGAATAAAAGGTGTTTTGGGTATTCATTACCGCCTGACGTTTGGCTATCTGTCCCACCAAGCGATCGCCGTTTTTAGCGTAAGCTACTACTGATGGTGTGGTTCTGAATCCTTCGGCGTTAGCGATAACTGTAGGTTTACCCCCTTCCATTACTGCTACACAGGAGTTAGTCGTACCTAAGTCTATTCCTACTATTTTACCCATATCACTATCTATGACTGCTTTATCAATTTGTTATCTCTATAGTGCAATTTATCTCGCTCTCAATGATAGTGTAGGTTTCCGAACCTTCTGTTTCGTAGTTGTATATTAGGCTTTAAGGAACTAAAATCGGTTGCTGGCCATCTAAATTGTTAGTTTTCTCTCTACTTCCGTGCTTAGATACCTCATTCCCTTTATCGATCCCGATGTTAAATCCTGGCCTGTAGAAGCCCGACTACTGCGCTGGCTAACTCTTCTTTGGTTGTTATTGGGGTTAGTCATGTTGTTTTCGGCTTCCTACGCCCTCAGCGATGCTGACTTCGGAGATGGACTATATTACGTCAAGCGTCAGCTTATCTGGATCTGGGTGGGGTTAATCGCTCTTAATTTCATTACCCGTTACCCTCTCAAATACGTCCTCAACTTATCTGGTATTGGGTTGTTAGTGGTTTTGGGGATGATCTTGATGACTTTAATTCCAGGCATGGGAGAGACTGTTAACGGTGCTACCCGTTGGCTGAAAATCGGGCCAGTGGTGATTCAACCATCGGAATTGATGAAACCTTTTTTAGTGTTGCAGAGTGCTAAAGTTTTCGGTTCCTGGCATCGTCTATCGGTGGGACAGAGGGTAGGATGGATTGGCATTTTCGCTCTGGTTTTAGCCTGCATCCTCCTACAACCCAACCTCAGTACTACTGCTCTCTGCGGCATGACTATCTGGTTGATCGCCCTCGCTTCTGGTTTGCCTTTTTCTTATTTGGGATCTACGGCTTTATTGGGGATTACTACGGCAGTGGTGAGCGTTAGTCTGCGGGAGTATCAGAAAAAAAGAATTATGTCTTTTCTCGATCCTTGGGCAGATCCTAAAGGGGATGGCTATCAGTTAGTGCAGAGTTTGCTGGCGATCGGTTCTGGTGGTACTTGGGGTTCAGGCTATGGTCTATCTCAACAAAAATTATATTATTTGCCTTTCCCGGATACTGATTTTATCTTCGCTGTTTTTTCGGAAGAGTTCGGTTTAATGGGTAGTATATTATTATTGGTCATGTTGATGATTTACGCTACTCTGGCTCTGCGGGTGGCACTGATGTGTAAGCATCGGGTCAAGAGATTGGTGGCGATCGGTGTTATGGTGGTTCTGGTGGGACAGTGTTTGCTTCATGTGGGCGTGGCGACAGGCTCTTTACCCACTACTGGTTTACCATTTCCTCTGTTCAGTTACGGCGGTAGTTCTAGCCTCGCCAGTATGTTTTTAGCCGCTCTGTTGATCAGGGTAGCCCGGGAAGAACCAGAAGCAAGTGAGGCTTCTGGTAATAAATCTAAATTATCAGTAGTATGAGAACTATTCGTGTAATTAATAAAATTATTACTATTCGGCTAGATTAAAGTAAGCATTGCTTTAAAAGGATAGCCAGCGTTATGATAACCCCCGATCGAGTTCGTTGGACAACTGCTGATTTAGAGCTATTTCCAAAAGACGGAAAACGTTATCAAATTATTGATGGAGAATTGTTTGTGACAAGAGCGCCGCATTGGAAGCATCAGGAAGTTGCAGGAAATGTCTACGCTCAGTTACAAGCTTGGTCACGTCAGACAGGATTGGGAAGAGCGGCCATAGCACCAGGAATTATTTTTTCAGCAACGGATAGCGTTATTCCTGACGTGGTTTGGGCGAGTAATCAGCGATTAGAGAATTTTTTAGATGAATCTGGACATTTAACTGATGCTCCGGAATTGGTGGTTGAAGTTTTATCCAAAAGTAATAAAGATAGACAACGAGATTTTGAGTTAAAACTTAAACTTTACTCTTCTGGGGGAGTACAAGAATATTGGATTATCGATCGCCATAACCAAGAGATTAAAATTTATCGTCGTGAACAGGCAATTTTAAAACTGGTGGTAACGCTGTTCGCTCAAGATACACTATTAAGTCCTCTTTTGCCAGGCTTTAGTTGTATAGTCGGAGAGTTATTTAGGTAATTGATTTATTATGGGACAACACCGATTTTTTAACTCCCCAGGTAGGATTCGAACCTACGACCAATCGGTTAACAGCCGACCGCTCTACCACTGAGCTACTGAGGAAAGCTCATCACGATTACCAATCATAGCAATCTCGTTAGGAGTTTGACAAGGGGGTAAGTAATATTTTTTAAAAATTTTCGTCTGGGTACTGGTCTTCATCCCCCTATGGGACTATCTTAGAAATAGAGAATTCCTACTTCTGAAATAGATTCATGCTCACTCATCACCGTCGTCCCGTATCTCTATCGCTTATATCGACAGATTTACCCATACTCGCCACCGTAGAAACCTCCGCCACACTCTACAAAAAAGATCAGAATTGGTTTCACCTCCTCATCAACCAACCGCCTCTGATGACCGAAAATATCATCGAAACTCCGGAGACGGAAAAAAAATTAAACCAGTTACTCTGGCTGGAAATCTCTGCCTACCGCGTGATCATGACCATGCAGGGCAAAGATAACATCGCCTACCGTCATTTTTGGGAGCAAGGTGTATTCGGTGTCACTAGATTCTGGCTTAATGCGGAATCTCCCGAGCAGAGCTACTCTTTCCGCCTACGCAACTACACCCGGAGTCTTAAGGTTTTAGGGGAGACTCTGCCCGAATACCTGCGGGTGGAATACGAATTGTGGTGTGATAAATTACAGTTAGGCCATTATGTCCTTCACGTAGAAATCCATCATTAAAGGCTCTCTAGAAAATTCTGGTCTAAATCATACCCGAACATCTGAGCGAAGGCTTGTATACGCGATAAAGAAGGCACTCCTTGCCCTTTTAACCAGTCGGTGAAGATGAAGGTTTTGTGCATCACGAAAATTTCCAAGGCTTCGGGATTATATTGGATGCCTTCGGTGCGGTGGAATTGGTGCGGCACTAACATGGCGCAGTAACGGGCTAATTCTCCCGATTTAGCGTCTAATAACAGGGGAAACCAGGGATAGGTAGCGTCGAGACGCACGAAGTAGAGTCTGATTTCAGGGATTTCAGAAAGTTCGCGGATGTCATCATCCTCGCGGGGCCACTCGATTTTAAATTGTAAGGTTTCTTCGCCGTTAAGAATATTTTTGAGGGAATCATCGATCGCACTCTCGGCGGGTGATAAATTCAGGGTGTTAATATAGTCGGGGGTTAGGACGATCGTTTTTGTCATGGAGTCGGGAGTTGGGAGTTGGGAGGACCAGAGTTGGGAGTCGTTGAGAAATTCCCAACACATATTATGCCTCACTCTCCGTTGTCATAGGGATAAACCCGTAAGTTAGACTGGAGATAGACATCCGTAGTAATCCTTAAAGCATGGTCAGCAGTCAGCCTTTAATTAAAGATTCCGAGCGTTTAGAAGTACGTCTGAAAGAAATTCCCCCTGAACCTGGTGTGTATTTCATGCGGGATAAAAACGGCGATATTCTCTACATCGGCAAGTCTAAAAAACTGCGATCACGGGTTCGCTCTTATTTCCGTAACTCGCATGATTTAAGTCACCGCATAGCTTTGATGGTACAGCAGGTGACAGAAATCGAATTTATAGTTACGGATACGGAAGCTGAATCTCTGGCTTTAGAAGCTAATCTTATCAAACAGTATCAGCCCCACTTCAACGTATTGCTGAAAGACGATAAAAAGTATCCTTACGTGTGTGTTACCTGGTCGGAAGTATACCCGAGAATTTTCATTACCCGGAAACGGCGTTTAGATAATCAAAAAGACAGATATTACGGCCCCTATGTAGATACTCGCCTACTCCGCTACACTCTGAGTATCCTGAAGAAAATCTTCCCCCTCCGGCAACGCCCCCGACCTTTATTTAAAGACCGTCCCTGTTTAAACTATGATTTAGGTCGTTGTCCCGGAGTCTGTCAGCAACTTATCTCTCCCGAAGATTACCGCAAAACTCTACAACAGGTGGTGATGGTGTTTCAAGGGCGCACGGGGGAATTAGTAGAGAGATTAACCGGGGAGATGGATAAGGCGGTAGAGAGTTTGAATTTTGAGAAAGCTGCTACTTACCGTGACCAGATTAAAGCTCTACAATCTCTCAACGCTGACCAGAAAGTGTCCTTACCCGATGACACTATATCACGAGATGCGATCGCCCTTGCCGCCGACGACACTAGAGCCTGTATCCAATTATTCCAGGTGCGGGCGGGCAGATTGGTGGGGCGTTTAGGATTCTTCGCCGATAGTCAATCAGGCAGCCCAGGGGAAATCTTGCAGAAAGTTTTGGAAGAACATTATATGCAGGCGGAGAGCGTCGAGATACCGAATGAAATACTGGTGCAACAGGAGTTAGCCGAAGCCGAGGTGTTACAGGAATGGCTGACGCAGAAGAAAGGCAGGAAAGTTAATATCATCGTGCCCCAGAGACAGACGAAAGCCGAGTTACTTGAGATGGTAGAGAGGAATGCGGGCTATGAATTGGAGAGGATACAGAAGACGGGCGATCGGGTGTTACAATCCTTACAAGACCTGACGGAAATCCTTGAGTTGTCCGAGATTCCCCGCCGGATCGAAGGCTACGACATCTCTCACATTCAAGGTTCTAACGCCGTCGCCTCGCAAGTGGTTTTCATCGAGGGAGTACCTGCCAATCAACATTACCGTCATTACAATATCAAAAATCCCCAGGTTAGAATCGGACACTCGGACGACTTCGCCAGCCTCGCCGAAGTCATCGGGCGTAGATTCCGCTCCTACGCCCAAAATCCTGAGACGATAGAAGATAGCGAAGACTTCCCCGATTTAATCATGATTGATGGGGGTAAGGGACAACTATCGGCGGTGGTAGGTGTTTTACAGGAAATGAATCTACTGGAATACCTGCGCGTCGTCAGTCTGGCGAAACAGAGAGAAGAAATCTTTCTTCCGGGGGAATCTCAGCCATTGCCCACCGATTCTGAGCAGCCGGGGGTACAATTATTGAGAAGAGTAAGAGATGAAGCCCATAGATTCGCCGTCAGCTTTCACCGACATCAGCGGCTACGCAATACAAGACGCTCTCGCCTCGATGAGATTCCGGGGCTTGGCTTCAAGCGACAGAAAGAGTTATTAGCTCACTTTCACTCTGTCGATTACATCCGAGAAGCTTCACTGAAACAATTACAGCAGGTGTCTGGCATCGGAGAACAACTAGCTCAAGAAATCTATAATTACTTCCATCCCAGTTAAACTCGTTTTCGATTACCTCTTTTATGGCTAAAACTTCTAACCCTAGAACCATTCGGGTGCATCTTCGCTTAGGTTTTGAAATTTTCATGGCTCTGCTAGTCTTGCTTAATTTCATCCTGGTTATGTTCGATCTAACCTATATTCCTCTGCGGGATTTCTGGTTACAAGGACGTTTTCAACTGGATTTAATTCGCCTGGATAAACCGATTTCAATAGGCTCTTGGCAATTCAACTCTCTAACCTTACCTCCCGGTGAGCCTTGGAAAATTCCTTTCGTCACCGTTTTTTCTAAATACGATGCGGTTAAAGCTATTCAACCTTATAGAGATACGGTGAATTATCTGGGAATGGTGAATGAGTTAGAAAGTCACCTGCAGGAAATGGATCTAACTACGGGTAAGGCTAATTACGAGCAGAAAGTTAGGGTAGAAGCGATTTTAGCCGAGTTGAGAGAAGAAAGCGTCACAATGATCGATACTAATCCTTTCCAGTTAGCCAATAAGACGGGCACTTTGGAAAGGATTAAAAATTTGATGCGAGATAGGGTTTTTGGGACTGTTAATGTATCGGCTAAAGATTCTTTTAAAAGATTCTGGAGTTTGCCTTATTTAGAATCTAAAGGTATTCAGTCCGAGTTGGATTTTTTCAACCAACGTATCCGCCCTCTGATGGAAACTAATTATTTCAGAGCGATCGGAGAGAATGGTGAATTTGTTGATAATTTTAACGCTATAGATCTTTTATTCTTATTCATTTTCTTGCCCGAGTTTTTATTGAGAACATGGTGGATCAGCCGCAGTCGTTCTAACATAAATTGGCTAGAGGCGATGTTATGGCGTTGGTACGATATTTTTCTCTTACTTCCCTTCGCCCGTTATTTAAGAGTTATACCTACCGTGATCCGTTTGAATAAGGTGGGCTTGTTAAATTTAAACGCGGTACAACGCCAATCTACTCAAGGTGTAGTGGCGGCAATTGCCGAAGATATTACGGAAGTAGTGATTGTTAGAGTCATTAATCAATTACAGGCCGTTATCAGGCGTGGTGAACTACTTACTCTCATCAATAAAGACAATAAAACTCAATTTGTAGACCTCAATAATACTAATGAGATAGCGGAGATTATCAAGCTAATAATCCGGGTGACTGTAGAGAAAGTGCTTCCGAAAGTAAAGCCGGATGCGGAGACTTTTATCCAATACAATATTCAGAAAGCTATGGCGGCCACTCCTGGCTATAACGCTTTGGGGAGATTACCCGGGATGGAAAAAATGCAGGCGGATATGGCGCAAAAAATCGCTCAGCAACTGTATGAAACCTTCTTGACAGTGGCGGACGGGTTACTTCAGGAAGATGCTGAGTTCGAGCATTTATTGCGTAAGTTAACCAGCACCTTCACCGATAATCTAGCCACGGAATTACAAGCCCGTCACAGTATGGATAGGTTAGAGGATTTGGTTATCGCTTTCTTGGAAGAATTGAAAGTCAACTTTTCTAAAGATCTTTCCCAAGAAGATATAGAAATTATCCTGGAACAGAGTCGGCAATTGCAGATGAAAAATAAACCTACTCTACCTCCATACAGTTACGGGCAGATGGATTAATTTTTAAGAGTCTAATTGTTCCTGCGATCGCGTTAACATTGTATCGTCAAGAGCCTGCTCGTGCTGTCTTTGCTTGGCTAACAATTCTCTAGATCTTTCTTCTAAATCTTTGGCTTGCGCTTTACCGTCTAACAGTTCTTCTTCTGCCCGTTCTAACATGGTTTTTTCAAGCTGTTCATCTTTTAGATGATTTTCAGCCATTAACTGTCTCGCAGTCTCTTGTGAATTCATAAAATTTCCCTCCGATAACATCAAGCTATTCTTCTTTTAGTAAAGCAGTGCTTGAATGGTTTATGTGGGCTATGTTTACGAAAATTTAGGAAGCGGCAACTCTTTCGGCTAACTCTAACCATCTTTCGGTTAAGTTTTCTATCTCTTGAGTTAGATGTGCTAGTTTTTCCGTCTTATCCTGCAGTTCCTGAAAGTCGCTCGGCGGCCTATCGTATAACTCTTTTTCTAAAGCGGTCTTCTCTTCTTCTAACTCTAAAATAGTTCCCTCTAAGGTTTCATACTCTTTCTTTTCCTTAAAACTTAATTTGGTCGATTTTGCTTCTGTTTTCGCCGCTGGTTTAGGTGCTGATTTTGGCTTTTCTTTAACCGTCTGAGGCGTTTCTTCCGATTTTTTAATATCTAAATAAACTGAGTAGTTACCTGGGTAATGGCGTATATAACCATTACCTTCAAAAGAGAAAATCGTGTCTACAGTACGATCGAGAAAATAGCGATCGTGTGATACTACTATTACACATCCGTTAAAGTCTTCTAAGTAATCCTCTAACACCGACAGGGTTTGAATATCTAAATCGTTGGTCGGTTCGTCTAGAATCAAGACGTTAGGTGCCTTCATGAGAATTTGTAGCAGGAATAATCGCCGCTTTTCCCCGCCCGAAAGCTTATGAATCGGTGCGTACTGTTGATTAGGGGGGAATAAAAACCTCTCTAACATCTGTGAGGCGGTTATCACTGTACCGTCAACCGTTTTCACCATTTCCGCGATACTTTTGAGATGTTCTATCACCCTTTGATTTTCATTACGGGTTAGGTCTTCACTATGCTGATCGAAGTAACCTATCTCTATGGTAGAACCGATCTCCACATTACCTGAATCGGGCTGATTCCTACCCGTAATCATATCCATCAGCGTCGATTTACCCGCTCCGTTACTGCCGATGATGCCGATTCTGTCTTCGGGGTTGAAGATGTAGGTAAAGTTTTTAATTAAGGTTTTTTCGCCGTAGGATTTAGACACTTTCTCTAACTCGATGACTTTTTTGCCTATCCTTCGCCCGGCGGTAGCTATATCTACTTTACCGCCCGCCCCCTTAAATTCTCGCTCCTGCATATCCCGAATCCTATCTATCCGGGCTTTTTGTTTCGTACTGCGAGCTTTCGGGCCGCGTTTCAACCATTCCAATTCTCGCCGCAATACCCCGGCGTGTTTACGCTGGCTACTCGCTTCCATCGCCTCGGCTGCCGCTTTCTTGTCTAGATAGTAGGCGTAATTACCGCTGTAGTTAAAGACTTCGCCCCCGTCGATTTCGATGATGCGGTTAGTAACTTGATCGAGAAAATAGCGATCGTGTGTTACCAATAATAAAGCCCCCCGAAATCTCTTGAGATAACTTTGTAACCACTCTACCGAGATAGCATCTAAATGGTTCGTCGGCTCGTCCATCAATAACGCATCAGGCTCGCACAGTAGGGCGGTGGCGATGGCGATTCTTTTTTTATACCCTCCCGATAAGTCTCCTATCCGGGCGTTATAGTCTTTAATTCCCAATTGGCTTAAGACGGTTTTAGCGTTGGTTTCTAAATCCCACGCCCCCAAACTGTCGATCGCTTTCGTCACTCTAGACAGCTCGCTCATCAATTGTTCCGTATTTTCCAATTCCTGGCTCAGCCGATGAGACAATTCTTCATATTCTTGTATGAGAGACATTTGTGCGCCGCTGTCGGCAAATACTTGCTCTAATACCGTTCTGTCTGGATCTAAGTCAGGTTGTTGGGGTAGATAGATGATTTTCGAGCCAGAATTACGCCAGATTTCGCCGCCGTCTATGGGTTCAGACCCCGCTATCATTTTTAATAGGGTAGATTTGCCCGAGCCGTTCGTGCCGATGAGTCCGACTTTATCGCCTTCATCGATGCTGAAACTGGCATCCTTGAGAATTTCCTTGATACCGAAATCTTTTTTTACCGATCGCAGTGTAAATATAGCCATGAATTATTAGTTTTGAATAAGCTTTCTTATAGCCCTGTAACGGGTACACTTATTCATTATGCCACTAAGAGCAATTATCTCATTCTTTAATAATTCCTTTGAAACTCATCCAGAGATCTTGTATTTTTTGTAAAACTATTTCTCCATTTATATTTTCTTCTAATATTCCTAATGAGTTAGATTTATTTTTGTTGGCGGTGTTTATCTGTGATTTTAAATATTCTTGAGTCTGATTATAAAGCTGTATATACTGTTGTTTCGTTGCTTCTGCTTTTTCGTATTTCCCCTGTAAGTCCGCCGCCAGTACTTTTTCTAAGTTATATAGGACTACGGTATATTCATATTTCTTTTGTTCTTCTTGATAAAGCATTAAATAATGTTCTTTTTCCTCTTGCAACTCCTGATATTTTCTTTGCACCTGTTGTAGTAATAATCTGTATCGATTCGCTTTATTCGTTTCCTGTTGCAATTGAGCCTGTAAGGTTATATAACGAGTTTTTAATTCATCTAAGGAGATAACGTCTTCCTTCTTAGGTAAGGGAAAGTTAATAATATTATCTTCGTTGCTAGGCACAGAGTCGAAAGTCATCTTCTTATCTCCTGGCGTAATATTTTTTTACATATATCTAACTATTCCCACTAAAATCATCGGTAATTACCCTGAAATCATATCTGACATCTAGTGTTATCATTACAGATGGCTTTTTGCTGACGTTGCTGTACGATCGTTTTAAGGCTTGGTCTACCCGTCACGGGTAAACGCCAATCCGCCCAGATGCTATAGAGGAAATCAGCGATCGCACCCAAAACTGGTAATTTAGTGATAGCGTAAACCCACCCCATCCCGAGAACTTCGTACACTTGTCGGAACACTTCCAGATTTTGTATTATCTCGCCGTCGTCTCTGATGGCGTGAATCCTTCCCATAGCCGTCTCGAAATCTATACCCGCGTTATCTTGGGGATTGTAATCGTCGGCGGCAATATCGACGAAATCTATCAGGCCTCTACCCGCGTCCCGTGTTTTTAAGAAATTAACTTCGCGGACGCATAGGGGGCATTCGCCATCGTAAAGTAATTTAATTTTCCAATTACTAACTTGTTGGAGCATGGATAATAGTTAGATATAAAGACTTTAAACTATTGTAGCCAAATAATTAATATTTTTGCCAATTTTAAAGATACTGAAATAAAATCTTGCTAGTAAAAATTAACAGTTATTTATGAGAATTGATGGCTTGATTCAATAAGTTATGGACTTCAGCCAATAAAGTTTGATGATTGTAACTACCTTTTTGCAGAATATCTTCTACGTAGCCATTTAGACGCTGACGGTCTGCACTCGTTATATCCTTAGCAGTGATAATGATAACCGGAATAGTCTGCCACTCGGGGTTACGGCGTAATTGTTCGAGTACCTCAAACCCATCCATAGCGGGCATCATTAAATCTAAAAGGATTAAAGAAGGAGCAGATTGTTGTATTATTTGTAAGGCACTAATACCGTCTTGCGCTTCTTGAATGTACAGACTATCTTTTTCGAGATGCCGGCGCAATACGGAACGATTAATCGGATCATCATCGACGATGAGAACATAACCCTGTTCTAACTTAGAGGCAAATATGAACTTGTCGAGAATATTGCTCAAGCTTTCCGGATTAACAGGTTTTACCAGGTATTCAGAAGCCCCTAAAGCGTAACCTAAATTACTGGTATCGGTAAAACTTAATATGATCACGGGTATGGAAGCTAAATCCGCATCCGCTTTGAGCCAGCTCAAAACGGTCCAGCCATCTACCGAGGGCATAATCACATCCAGAAGAATAGCGTCGGGATGTTCCGTTCTTGCTAATTCCAGAGTTTCTTCCGGGTCGAGTGTAGAGATAACCTTAAACCCTTTAGGGGCGAATGATTTTTCAATTAATTTATGAATGCCGGGATCATCATCAACAACTAAAATCTTTCCTTTATCTTCTGAGATTAACGGTGGAACAGAGATAGATTCTTGTTTATCTTTTACCTTGACCGGTAATCTGATAATAAAGCTCGAACCCTTACCTATTTCGCTTTCTACTGTTATTTCTCCTCCCATCATCTGGCAGAATCTTTGCGTAATGGTAAGCCCCAAACCCGTACCGCCGTATTTTCTGGTAGTGGAAGCATCCGCTTGGGTGAAAGGCTGAAATAATTTTTTCATCTGTTCCTCGGTCATTCCTATACCGCTATCAGTCACCTTCATTTGTAACCACGGTGCCTCTTCTTTTATATATTGATTAACCGATAGCTCAATAATCCCTCTGTCCGTAAACTTACTAGCATTACTCAGCAGATTAAACAAACTTTGTCTTACTTTAGTTAAATCTGCATACATAGTGCCTAAATTGTCGGGGCACTTAACCACTAAAGTATTATTATTTTTTTCCACCAGAGGGGTAATAGTAGCTATCACATCCTTGAGCATGGTGTTAATATCAAACTTTTCCAGATATAATTCCATCTTCCCCGCTTCGATTTTGGAAATATCCAAAATATCATTTATCAATCCCAATAGATGCTTACCCGCCATTTTAATTTTCTTAACATCGGAGACGAAACAGTCTTCCCCTATATCGCCCGCCTCTTCCTCCAACATTTCGCTATAACCGATAATTGCGTTCAGGGGAGTGCGTAACTCGTGACTCATATTAGCCAGAAAAGCACTTTTCGATTGATTCGCCGCCTCCGCCTGTTCTTTCGCTTCCCTCAATTGAGAGGTGCGTTCGTTGACCCGGATTTCTAATCGTTCATTACTTTTGAGCAATTCTTCTTTTTTTTGCTCTAGATTAGTAAATAGATGTCCTAATTGTTCTGACATGCGGTTAAATGATCGAGCCAGTTTACCGAATTCATCTTTTCTTTCAATATTAAGTTTAATATAATCTCCTTCTGTAATTTTATTTGTAGCTTCGGTCAAAATATTAAGGGGCTTAGAAATTTGGTTTTTCATAATAAAATATAAAAACCCAACTTCTATTAAAAATGTTAAAACTCCTACCAGTATAAGCCATCCTTGAAATTCTTGCGCTCTCTGTTGTACCAGATAGTCCGGTGTTACTCTGATTAAATACCAATCTGGATTGGTGAATTTAGCAACAATCAAATATTCATTATTCTTAACATTTTTTAAGGTATTTTTATCAGTCAAAGCTGAAGATACAACCAAAGTAAATATGTTCTTTAAGTGTTTATTATTGCCATGTAAAATATTGTATTTTTTATTGTTTGCGCCATCTAATTGATTAAAAGGTGAAGAACCAGTAATTAAATGACCGTAAGAATCAAAAATTATATCTGAAGTACCTTTAAAAACTTGTCGGTCTTTAATGTGAGCGATCAAGTTATCACTAATGGCATCTATCCTGACAGAATAACCTAAAAATCCAAAAATCTCTTGATTAAGATAAATTGGTGCTATAACATCAATATACCACAATTTACTTTTTTCATTGTAGTAAGGTGCTGACCAAAATCTCTGGTAACCGCCATAATTATTTATTCCTGTTTTAGGAAAGTTTAAATTTGCGTTAATTAGAGCATTTTTATGGGTATTTTCCTTTAATAACTTTTCACTGTTAAAATCATTAAATATAAACAACTCTTTATTTTTATTAAGTATAATAAAAATTTTGGTATAGTTTGACTGATCCCAAAAAAATCTACTTTTAGATAAAAAATATTGTAAAAACGCTTCTTTATCCACACTAGAATCATTGTTATCATATTTTTTCTTCGATTCCAACCAATTAACTATATCTTTTCTAAATAGGCTTTGTTCATTTATTAATTTATCAAAAGAATAACTTTCTTTTTGGGATAAAAGCATAACATCGTGATTGAGAAAATTCAAGTATCTTCTAGAAAGAACACGGCCCACCCAGAGGTACCATAGAACGTTAGAAATACCTATTACTAATAAACTGATGAATATAATTCTAATCAATGCGCTTTTAATTATTGAACTTTCTATCCATCGGCTAATATGGTTATTTTTTAGATTCATTTACTTTTTTCTCTCCCCTAATAGTGAACAATCCGAAAAACTTAAATAATGCTGGCTCAATTGTTTTTGTGGGAATTGATAGCTTGATTCAATAGACTATGAACTTCAGTTAATAAGGTTTGATGGTTATAGCTACCTTTTTGCAGAATATCTTCTACGTAGCCATTTAGACGCTGACGGTCTGCGATCGTTATATCTTTAGCCGTAATAACAATAACTGGGATAGTCCGCCACTCGGGATGATGGCGCAATCGCTCGAGTACCTCAAAGCCATCCATCCCGGGCATCATTAAATCTAAAATAATTAAAGAGGGAGCCGATTGTTCGATTATTTGTAAGGCGGTGAAACCGTCTTGTGCTTCTTGAATACATAAGTTACCTTTTTCGAGATGGCGGCGCAATACAGAACGATTAATCGGATCATCATCGACGATAAGAACATAACTTTGCTCTGACTTAGAACCCAAGATAAACTTATCAAGAATATTTTTTAAACTTTCGGAATTAACCGGTTTTACCAGATATTCAGAAGCGCCCAAGGCATAACCTAAATTACTGGCATCGGTGAAACTCAACATAATCACCGGTATGGAAGCTAAATCCGGATCTGCTTTAAGGCGGCTTAAAACAGTCCAGCCATCTACTGAGGGCATAATCACATCAAGGATAATAGCATCGGGCTGTTCTGTCCTCGCTAATTCTATAGTTTTTTCCGGGTCAATCGTAGCGATTACCTTAAACCCTTTATGGACGAAGAATTTCTCAATTAATTGATGGATCATAGGATCATCATCAACAACCAAAATCGTCCCTTTCTCCACGAGTATCGATGCTATATCCTGGCTCGATGAAGATATTAATGGTTGAATGGATGGAGATTCTTTTTTATCTTTTACCGTTATGGGTAATTCGATAATAAAACTTGAACCTTTACTGATTTCACTTTCTACCTTTATTTCTCCCCCCATCATCTGACAGAACCTTTGAGTAATGGTAAGCCCCAAACCAGTACCACCGTATTTTCTAGTTGTGGAAGCATCGGCTTGAGTGAAAGGCTGAAATAATTTTTTCATCTGTTCTTCCGTCATTCCTATACCGCTATCAGTTACTTTCATTTGTAGCCAAGTTTCTGTATCTTTTAAATATTGATTAACCGATAGTTTGATAATTCCTTTATCTGTAAACTTACTAGCATTACTGAGAAGATTGAATAAACTTTGTCGTACTTTGGTTAAATCTGCATACATCACGCCTAAATTTTCAGGGCACTTTACCACTAAAGTATTATTATTTTTTTCCACTAAAGGCGTTATGGTAGCTATTACATCTTTGAGCATGGTATTAATATCAAATTTTTCCAGATATAATTCCATCCTACCTGCTTCGATTTTGGAAATATCTAAAACGTCATTTATCAACCCTAATAGATGCTTGCCAGCCATTTTAATCTTATTAAGGTCAGATACGAAGCTGTCTTCTCCTATCTCTTCGGCTTCTTCTGCCAACATTTCGCTATAACCGATGATAGCGTTGAGGGGAGTTCGTAGCTCGTGGCTCATATTAGCCAGAAAAGCACTTTTTGATTGATTTGCGGCTTCTGCTTGTTCTTTCGCTTCTGTTAATTGGGCCGTGCGTTCATTTACCCGTATCTCTAATTGTTCATTACTCTTAACTAATTCCTGTTTACTTTGCTCTAAATTAGTAAACAGTTCCTGTAAGCGTTCGGACATTCGATTGAAAGACTTGCCCAGTAAACCTAGTTCATCTTGCCTCTTGACGTTTAATTGAACCGCCATATCTCCTTTAGTAATTACCTGAGTTGCCTTCATCAACTGAGCTAGAGGTTCAGAAATTTGATGCTTGAGAATATAAAAGATGATAAATATTTCTATCAGCAGGGATAAAAGCCCTAAAATAATTATTAAACCAGCGATTCTAAAAGCAAGGTCTTCGACGAATGATTTAGGAAGAACCGTAACAAAATACCAATCAGGTCCTTTAATTTTAGTGACGGCTAAATATTCTTGATTTTGCTTATTGTCAATAATTACATCTTTTGAATTCGCATTAGTGACTAGATCATAAATTTTTTTAAGCTCTGAATTTTTCGTGTCTGAAATTTTAAATAGTCCATTACTTTTTTCAATTTCTTTAAGATATTTGGGATGGGCTATTAAGCGACCATCCTGACGAAAAATCATATTATACGTGCCTTCTAAAGTTTCATTGACTGTTCTTTCTCGTAGTTGGTTGATCAATATATCATGTCCTAAACTACCGATATGCTTACCATTAATATCAAGGGGAGTCATACAAGAAGCCATCCAAGCTTTAGCTACCTGATCGTAATAAATGCCTGTCCAAACGGTTTTTCTCTCGGGATTTCTGGCGGTGGTAGTAATTTGAAATGATTCATCGTCCGTGACCCTAAATTTAGGGGATGAGGGAGCGTTTTGCGCCCAGGTATATTGAGGCATATAGATAACGATGCCATTTTCGGGAATTTGAATATAAGTATTGACGAAGTTATCCCTCCAGGCATTGCCATAATTTTTAACTAGCGTGTAGAAGTTAACAACCCGATCTTGCATCTCCATATCAATAACAACGTTCTGACCGAGAAACAGGCCAGGGTCTGTTAAATGGTTAAATTCATCCAGACGGTTTCTAATCGTACCGTCTGGCATTCTTTTAAATAAAATATCAAATTCTTTTTTATCTTTTTTCTCATTAAATGGTTGAGAAAATGTTTTAACTAAAGCGTCTTTTAAAACCTTTTGGTTTCTTTCAGCTAATTTAAAAGCTCCGCTTTCTCTTTCTCCTCTCAATAAGGTATATTTAGCCGTTTGATTCAAAAAAACATTAGTGAACTGATTAATTAACCAGAAATAGCCGATCGCCGTAGACACCACAATAACGCCCGTACAGCCTACTGCCGTCCTCAGCAGAACGGAACGGGTTAAGGAGGTGGTTTTAGTTGATTTTGCCAGACTCGAATTATCCATCTTCAGGCCTACAAGTAATGAATTCACTGAATTTCTTGAAATATATTGCATAAGTGTTCTTAGCAATATGATTGGTTACGGTTATAACGGTACAGTTATAGTTAAGTTTTTCTATAACTTTTTCTTTCTTAATATCCAGAGTTCCCAATGAATGTCTGAGAAAGTGAGGGTTATTCAAAAAAGGTAGTACGGGTGATAGAGGGGTGTTATTATAAATTTTTAATTGCTCATACCAGTTGTCATAGGGAATAAATTTTAAATAAATCCCATATTCATCAAGCATTCGCACTACCTCCGACCAATTTAAAGATTCTGGATTAACGATGTTAAAAGTTTGGCCCGCCGAATCCGCTTGCAGGGACAGATTAACGATGAGGAAACTAACATAATCTACAGGTATTAAATTAATACAGGCATCGACCTTAGGTGCCGCTCCCATCTTTAAACAGGTTTTGAGCATCCTCGGTATGAAAGCAAAACTATCGCTAGTGTAAACTGTTTTTTGCCCCAAACATACGATATTACTCGGTCTGTAAATAGTGACTGGAAGCCCCCGCGAATGGGCGACATTAACTATTTTTTCAGCTATATATTTACTTTGAACATAGCCATTATCGAATAAATTTTCTACGGCAATATCACCTGTATCATTAACGATCGCGGTATCATCGGGAAAAATATCGGTAGTAGAGATAAAATGCAGGGGTTTGGCATGATCTAAACAAGCGAGGCGTATTATTTCTTGAGTGCCCCTGATATTCGTATTTTTTAACATCGAATAAGGATAGATAATATTTACCCACGCACCACAATGATAAATTATATCGATTTTCCTAGCTAAATCAGAGAAGGTTTCTGCTTCTATCCCTAAAAACGGCTCCGCTAAATCTCCTTTAACCATAACTAAACGGGATTGCCATTTATCTAACCAATTAGTATATCTCACCAGATTATTAATTATCTTGCTTTTTGCGCCCTGACTACTATCACTCCGTACTAAGCAATATATATCCGCGTCAGTTTCTTCTAATAGCTCATGTAATAGGTGAGTACCTAACATTCCCGTAGCACCGGTTAAAAAGATATTGTTAATCTCTGTTCTCGGACTCGATTGGGGATAAATACTGGGGTCTAAAGTTACTTCTGAGTGTAAATTTAACTTCGCTGATGCCCTAGTTTTTTTCCCTTCTAAAAGAGCGGCTAATCCTGCAATAGAGGGAGCTTTGATAAAACTTTCTAATAATACTTCTAAGAGAAAACTTTCTTTGATTTTCTCTAACATCTCTATGACTAACAGAGAGTTACCACCCAGCTCCCAAAAAGAATCATTTAAGCTTATGTTATTAACCTTAAGAAGCTCTCGCCAAATTTCAGCAATCTTCTTCTCTACGATCGATTGAGGGGGAAAATATTCCTTACTGATATTGTCGCCCAATTGAGGAATCGGCAAAGCTTTTCGATCGAGCTTCCCGTTGAGAGTCAGGGGGAAACTTTCTAACCTGACTAATACGCTCGGAATCATAAAATGAGGCAATCTCTTTTCTAAAAATTCTTGCCAATCATCGCTCACCTGCTCTGTGCCCGTTGCGTAAGCGATTAAAGTTTGATCGTGAGCGATGACAGCCACTCTATCGACTCCGGGGTACTGGCTTAATATAGTTTCTATCTCTCCTAGTTCAATGCGGAAACCTCGAATCTTTACCTGATGATCTATGCGCCCTAAATACTTTAAACTACCATCAGGGTAATAACCCGCTAAATCTCCCGTTTTATAAAGTTTCGTGCGGGGTTCAAAAGGATTATCGATAAATTTTTCCCTGGTTAATTCCGGGCGGTTGAGATAGCCTCTAGCCACACCAGCCCCACTAATATATATTTCCCCTTCCGATATTGGCTGTAATTGTTCGTCTAAGATATATACGGTGGTTCCACTAATCGGCTTACCGATAGAAGGTGTTTCCGTCGCTCCCTTTTCCATTAAGGCTACCGTTGAATAGGTAGTATCTTCGGAAGGGCCGTAAAGATTGAAAACTTTCTCAATATGGTTTAACTTATATAATTCTTGAACGGTTTTATTAGATAGTGCTTCTCCGGCTAAATTGACGGTTGTTACTGAATTTGGAATCGCCTCCAGCTTAATTAACGTGTCTATGGCTGATGGTACTGTATTGATTAGGGTAACTTGATTTCTCGCGGGTAAATTGAGGAGTTCTAAGGCATTGTCGGCTAAAATCACCTTACCGCCGCAAGCTAAAGTAACGAAGATTTCAAAAATCGATAGGTCAAAACAGAGGGAGGTAGAGGCTAATACTCCTTCTAATTGTTGGCCCGTGAATAAATCTTTAGCCCACTCGATTAAAGCCGTAGCATTACGATGTTCGATGCAAACTGCTTTAGGTTTTCCTGTAGAGCCTGATGTGTAGATTAGATAGGCTAAATTATCTTCTCGGGTGAGATGGGAGGGATTATCGATCGATTCTTCTTCTATCCTATCTCCCTCTTTGTATATATCGATGAATTTTTGCTCTTCTTGAAGCGATAAAAGGGTCTGAAAAGTTTCTTGACTTAGGATTACAGGGCTTTGGGTATCTTCTAAAATAAACGCCAATCTTTCTTGAGGATAATTGGGATCGAGAGGCACATAAGCCCCGCCAGCTTTTAAAATTGCCAGCAGAGCAATTACCATTTCTAAAGTGCGTTGCAAACAAACTCCTACCAATACCTCGGGCACAACGCCCCGTTTTCTGAGATAGTGACTAAGTTGATTGGCTCTTTCATTAAGTTCTCGATAAGTTAAGCTCTGTTCTTGATAAACAACCGCTATATTATCGGGCGTTTTGATTACCTGCTCCTCGATCTGTTTATGGATAGAATTTTGGTCATTGATTAATAACTCGGTCATTTAATTATCGGCTGTAATACAAAAGTTTAATCACTCCAGCTATCATTCCATTTCACGGTTCCCGTATTAACTAAAATCCAGCGACGGGCTACAAGGTTTTCATAAACTGGTGATTGATGCTGACGGCGCAGGGCATATTTATAAGTAATCGCCTTGCCGGCACTTTCGTTAAAGGGTATCTCTCCGAACCATGTATTGGCGTTGATGTATTGTAAGACATAGGCTCTCTCAATATCCCAGTTTCCTAACTCCGGACAATCTCCGATTATCACAATCTCCTCGCCCGGTTTAGTCGCCAAGCCGTTGAGTTGTGCCCTAACCACAGTCTGCCCTTTTACCTTTTCTCCAATATAGCTTAGGACGATAAATTCTTTAGCCGCTAAGTACAATCTTGATAGTTTTCCGCCAGTTACTTCAAAGGAGCGGCGGGTGAACATACAACGATATTCGCCGTCTTCTAATCCGGTAGACTCTACATCGATAATGACTCCCTCAGCCCCCTTATTCATGGCTACGAAGCAACGAGAATCTCGATAACTGCGGGTATAGCAATATATATCGGCTGTTATGTATTTTTGCACTTGAGAGCCGAGTGAGACGGCGGAGTTAACGCGCCTCAGCTTGGAGAACAATTGTATGTCTCGATAAAGCGGGCTATCTTCATCCCATTTTTCCATCATCGGGCGATTATAAGGATCGTTACCCCCATTGGTATCGTTATGTAAATACTGTTCGGTGCCATAATAGATACAGGGGATACCGCGAGAGGTCATGAGCAATACGATCGCAAGTCTCAATAATTGTGGGTCTGCGTTCAAGCTTCCGAATCTCGGCATATCATGATTATCGATGAAGGTAATCAACTCCGTCGCCCGATTATAAAGATAATCTAGATCAAGAACGTCTTGAACTAAATAAAAACCCCTCTCATCTTTGGTAGCTATAGCCCTCCTAATCGCTTCACACAAACCGAAATCGAGAATCGACATACCAGAGCAGTTGGCGAATTTGACGGAGCGTTGATCTTGGGGTTTACTAAAGCCCCACTCCCCGAAGATGAAGACGGAAGGTTTATGAGTTTGTATATCGGCGTTAAACTCCTGCCAGAACCAAATCGGCATATGTTTAACCGTATCAACCCGTAAAGCATCCACACCGCGATCGAGCCACTGTTTGATCGCCGATTTTATATAATTCCGATAATGGATATTACTTTCATTAAAAGTCGCCAGCCCCGCCATCTCGCAGTATAGTAGTTGCCATTCGTCTTCCCAATCCGTAATCTCCCGGTTATGGTAATACCAGTTATTAACATCGTTATAAAAATCCGCAATTAAAACCCCATCATCGTAGAGTTTACCTTTTTCCCCGTTCACATCCGGGCTGCTGTGATTACAGACAATATCGAGGATTAACTTAATCCCTCGCTGGTGCAGGGCAGCGATTAAATCATCGAAGAGGGTATGCTCCGATAGGGAGTTACTCTGATTCTCCCCAAGAAAACGGGGGTTAATACGCTTAAAATCTTTCGTCCAGTAGCCGTGCATTGCCGCACTTTCAAACTGTAAACCCTCTACCTGTTCAAATAAAGGGGATAACCAGATAGCCGTAATTCCCATGTTTTTTAGATAATCCAATTTGTCGATAATTCCCTGTAAATCTCCCCCCCAGTATTTACCCCATTTCTGCCGGCTCGGGTCGAAAAGTTCGGTGTTATGGATTAAATTGTTATTCGGGTCGCCATCGTGAAAACGATCGACGATAATAAAATAGATTGTTTCCTGTCGAAATTCGATCGCTCTGGTGAAGAGAAATTCAAAATCGGAGCCGATAAATTGCTTGTCCTCATCGGTATGAAACCCAGCTGCGGCTTTGGTGGCAGCCGAATCTTGTTTAGTACGATCGTTTAAATTAGATACCATGATGGATTAAGAAACAATAGATGGTCTGTTGACGACTAAAATATTGCGATTGCGTTCACCGACTCGCTCGTAGTGAAATTTATCGACTCCTTGAATTGCTAGATAAATACCCAATCCTCCGATAGGTCGCTCATCGATAGGTTTATGGATAGTCTCCATTTCTTGGGCTAATTTATCCGAAGGATCGAAAGGTATTCCCGTATCTTCGATAGAGATAATTAAATCATCGTCGTTAATTTCTGTTTTTAACTCGATCATTCCCTCCCGATTAGCCCCTTGATAACCATAGGTAATAATATTGGTGGTTATTTCATCCACTGCTAACCGTAGCCGATAGGAAGCTTTTCTATCGAGATTGGCGGCCTCGGCGGCAGCTATCACGTATTGTGCGATCGTGTCTAATGAAGCTAAGTTCCCCGATACTGTTAAAGGCTCCATAATATTGATTGTTCAACCTATAAGGGTAAAAATTAAGTAATAACTTTTTAGACAATGTTATTACTTAATATTGGGATTTATTGGAATTTTCTAATCATTTTCTATCTGAGTTGCCTCATATTTAGGCAACATGACCACACTATGATTAAAACCAGTTTTTTCGATCGTATCCGCTACCATTTCTTGAGCGCCGACAATAAATATAGTTACTGCAGCTCCCATTTGTTGTTTAGCGAAGATTAATACCCTCAATCCCGCGCTAGCCATGTAGCTTAAATCAGTCATATCCAGAACCAGTTTATTCAACTCCTTATTTTGAGCAACCGTTTCGACTTTACCTTTGAAATCATCGGCTACATTTCTATCTAGCTCGCCCGATAAAGTAATCTGAGCAATTTTGTGGTTTATTTCTTTAATAGTCGAGTTAAAAGCCATAGTTTTTTCTTGATTTGTAGGTTGTTAGTAATTAACGAGAACGACCACCGATCGATCTCTCAGGAGTAATCCAGATTGATTCTCTAGAATTGGTTCATTTCCTATTTCCCAACTATCATTAGGAGAATCAACCCCCGTATTAATAGCGACGCGCCATTGTTTAGATTCGGGAAAATAGGGAAATTCAAACCAGTGGGATTGCCAGTGCATATTCATGGCTACATAAACATAATTATCCTCTGCCGTACCTCCTTTAGCGTGTTTTCCACATAATAAAAATGCGAGAATATGACCGGATGACCAGTCCGCGTACCAAGCTTTTAAACCGTGCCAGCTAATATCAGGGCAGCCGCTATTCATATAGTCCCGATTCTGGAAGTGGTGTTTATTTCTTAATACAGGATGAGCTTTCCGGAAAGCGATACAATTTTTAAAAAATCGGAACAAGTCCGCGTTTTTTTCTAACAATGTCCAGTCGAGCCAATTGAGGTAATTATCGTGGCAATAAGTATTATTATTACCCTGTTGGGTGCGTCCTATTTCATCGCCCATTAAAATCATCGGCACACCCTGACTGACCATTAATAAGGTGACGGCGTTTTTAATCTGACGGTGACGGAGGGCGTTAATTCCAGGGTCATCTGTCGGCCCTTCATGACCACAGTTCCAACTATCATTATCATTATTCCCATCGTTATTATTTTCGCCATTGGCTTCATTATGTTTGTAGTTATAGGAAACTAAATCCCTTAAAGTAAAGCCATCGTGACAGGTGATAAAGTTAATGGAAGTTGCCGGGCCCCTACCGGAAGGAGCGTATAAATCGGGGGAGCCTTGCAGGGCTTGAGCCACTTTCCCTACCGCCCCATCTCCCTTGATGAATTTACGCATCGCGTCGCGGTACTTCCCATTCCACTCCGCCCAGCGCCCGTAGGCGGGGAAGGTGCCCACTTGATACAAACCGCCAGCGTCCCAAGCTTCTGCTATCAGTTTACACTTAGCTAAAATAGGATCGAAAGCCAGACTTTCTAAAAGAGGGGGATTACTTAAAGGCGCACCCCAAGGATCTCGGCCTAGAATAGTAGCCAGGTCAAAGCGGAAACCATCGATATGATATTCGGCTGCCCAGTAACGGAGACAGTCAAGGACCATGCCGCGCACGATCGGATTGTTACAATTGAGAGTATTACCGGTGCCGCTGAAGTTGAAATAATATCCCTCCGGGGTCAGCATATAGTAAGTTTTATTATCTATACCCCGATAGGAGATAGTCGGCCCGCGCTCGTTACCCTCCGCCGTATGATTGAACACTACATCGAGAATTACTTCGATACCATTCTTATGTAATTCCTTAACCAGTGCCTTCAATTCATCCACCTGCATCCCGAATTTACCGGTAGCCGCGTATCCGGCTTTAGGGGCGAAAAACCCTACCGTGCTGTAGCCCCAATAATTTAACAGCAATTCTCCTGTTTGTGGGTTAGGGCGACTATTTTCAAATTCATCGAATTCGTAAATAGGCATCAGCTCGATGGTATTAATGCCTAACTCTTTCAAATAAGGAATCTTTTCCCTAATACCAGCAAATGTTCCCCTATGTTTTTCTTTCACACATGAAGAAGCATCACGAGTAAAACTACGGACGTGCATTTCGTAGATAATCTGATCTTCTGGGGGAATCTCTAAAAAGTTATCATTTTCCCAATCAAAATCATCAAAAGCAATCCGCCCACGATGATGATAAATATCCTCCCAATCGGGAGTTACACCCCACACATCCCGCCCACCGATTATTTTAGCGTATGGGTCTAGAAGGATTTTACTTTTATTGAACCACTGCCCATCTCGGAAATTATTTGGCCCGTCCATGCGGTAGCCATATTCAAGATTTTCGTAGTCCAGATTGAAAACCGTCATGCAGTAGACGTTACCAATTCTGAATTCTTCGGGAAAAGGAATCTCCGCCATCGGTGCTTTAGCGTGCTTTTCAAATAGCACTAAAGTACAGGAGGTGGCGTAACTAGAAAAAATTGAAAAATTGACACCCCCGGGTACTAAAGTCGCTCCGAATGGAAAGGGTTTCCCACAGCGTAATTTAAAATCGCCATAGGTATGAGTCGGATGAATATCAATTCTCTCTAAAGTCATGGTTTTAATGCCTGTTAATGGATGGGATTAGAAGAGTTTTAATCCTTCCTCTACCGTGTTACTGGTGGTGAAAAAATCGAGAAAACCGGTGACAGACATTATGTCGCTCAAATCTTCAGAAAGCCCGGCTAAAATTAATTTACCCGATTGCGCTTCCGTTTGTCTGAAAAGCGATAATAGCATTCTCAACCCCGCACTCGACATATATTCAACCTTTTCCATATCGAGAAGAATTTTACTACCTGGCTCGATCAAAGCCGATAGAGTTTTGGTTATCTCCGATGATGTATTAGTATCAACATCACCGATAAGCTTCGCTATCTTTACATCTTGCCTATTTTCGATCGTAATCTCCATTTTTATCTCCCATATATTAGGTAAAATCAGGGATAGGATGCCATTCTCTGTGTACTCTGTGTCTAGTAAGGTTCAAAATCTCAAAAAATCAGCATCCGTCCCGTTTTATCTTACTCGATTCACCCAATTACACAGGAGCGATCGTTACTTTTACTTTAACCCTTTCATCAGTTTTTGGTAGAGTAACCGTCAGGGCATCGGCATCAAAATTATTGTAAGGTTCGCCATCGATCGAACACTTACTGATCTTGACGGAGCCAGGAGGTAAAATATCTGGAGACACCCGCAGTATATTGTCGGGGAAGCCTTTAGGCATGGGTTTAAAGTAGAAATCCATCGGCTGCTTAGTGACGAGCAAGTTGGTATACACGGCGGCGAGATAACATAATTCAAAGGAATGATAACCGCTCATGGAGTGGCTACCTTTACCCCTCTCGTTACCCCCCGCCAGATAGGGAATACCGTTAGCGAGGACGTTAAAGTAAACGCCGCCGTCTTCTAAATCGAGAAAATAGGCGTTATAGAAAGCTGAGGATTCTCGTGCCAGACGTTTAAAATCTTTGTCCTTGACGATACCGGCGAGGATTAAGTAAGCAAGAATAGCCTGTTCCTGTTGCCACCAAGCTTTGCGATCGTGCCAGACGAAGCGATAATGAGTTTCTCCCTCTGCCAGCACTCTCTCAACTACATCATACCAACCGCCGCGCTGTTGATCGCTTCCTGCAGGCGGCATAAGGTTGGCGATTTTCGTGGCTAAATCCAAGTATTCCTGTTTCGGTTTCAGCCCGTACATCCGCATTAAATTCCAGGAGATTTTCAGGTTGTGTCCCACTACCGCCCGATTCTGTTGCCATGCCCAGGTAGTGTCGTGTGACCAATCTTCGTAGAATCTTTCTTGTACGAAGGGGCTATTTTCGTAATCGGGGAAACGCTTTTCGATCGTATCGAAGGTATATTCGAGCATATCAGCGTATTCTTTTCGCCCAGTGGCGAGCCACAGATTGATTAAATAAGCCGGTGCGTGATCCCCTACCGAGTTCCAATTCTTTTTAGCGCAATTATCTCCTAAAGATTTAGATCTCGGATCGAGATTAAATGGTTCGAGGTGAGAGAAATAACCGCCGTATTCGCTCTTATCGAGGAAAAAGTTATCGAATAGTTTGATCGTTTTCTCCGCGTCATCGAGAATGCGCGGATCGCCAGTACATCTGTATGTCTGAATCGGGCCCGCTAGAGCGTAAATCTGTTCATAGGCGGGTATAGCATAATAATCATCCCCGAATTCAGAAGCAAAAATTTTCTCTTCCCGCTCTCCCTGAACGTCGATACCGTGATACCAGTAGACGATTCCCTCATCTAAATCCACAAAACGCATATGTTCCCGCAGGTATTCGGTGCCCCTCTCTGCCGCTTTGAGGAAGCTATCATCACCAGTCATCATAAAGGCGGTGGCGAAACCGTAAACCAAACGGGAAATCGTGTCGGTTTCCTGACGGAAATTTACCGTCGATTGTATACCGCTAAGGTTCAAACTGGTGCGGTACTTACGATAATCATACTCGCCCTCACCGAATTGAGCTTTTAAGTAAAATTTGCCCAGGGAGTTAATCTGTTTAACCCACCAATCTTGCTTTTCAAAAACGTATTCATCTTGTTTTCTACCCGCAAAAACGATCTGTTTAGCATCGAATTTATCGCTATCCGGATAGAAAACACCGTAGGTGAATAGATACCTACCAGGGGTGAGCATCGCTTTCATACTTCCCGTCGCATCCGGATAACCTTCATCAAAATTTTGAATTAACTTGGCGTAGGCCATCGGGCTTAACTTGACTTGAAACTCTCGCCCATCAGATGTTTTCAAGCCGAAAACATCTTTCTCCGCATCAAAATGAGTTACATAACCAGCGATGAGATCGGAAAAAGGAAAATTAATCTCCATTGTTTTATTACCCTAAGTCATTTGGTGTTTAAATAGTCTTTAATCGAGCTAGGCTTTTTCTATCTCTTCAACGAACACATCCATAAATCTATCGACAACTCCAGGATGTTTCCCCGTAATTAGATTTCCATCTACTACTAAATCGCTAGTAACATCCCCGTCATAAACTATCTCAGCGCCCGCATTTTCCACATCACAGATAATATTATGGGCGCAAGTTACTTTACGCCCTTTGAGTAGATCAGAATCCGCGCATAAAAGCCATAGGCTATGACATATAGTTCCTATCTTTACGTTGTCCGTTGCCATAGCCTGACGTAGGAAAACTACGGCGGGGGCTTGATTTTTTTGCCCTTTGGACACGTTAACCTGATACCTGAGGCGATCCATCGCATAGGCTCCTATGCAGATAATTCCTTTATAGTCACCCGGCTTTATATCTTTTACCTCCGTGGTGACGGTAACGTGATATTCTATCTTGTCATTTTCTGGATTAGAGCCGAAAGTAAGCTCTTTATTTCCCCAGAGATGGGAAATGTATTCTACTTCATAACCCTGGGTGGGGAAGAAATCATTGAAACGGCGGAATTCCGTTCCGTCAAAGTGTTCTTCTATTAAAACACCTATCTTGCCTTTTTTATTAGTATCCATCCAGTATCCCTTGATATTTCTATGTAAATTTACTGAATATTTATTGTTTCTATGTAAATTTACTTGAATAGCTATATAGTTGGACTAGAACTTAATCTATTCATGTCCGTGACCACATACACAGAGAATTATATAAGCAAAAATTTTCTATTTATCTATTTTTATAAAGCTTAATATTTTTTTTGGTTTTTAGATTACGAAAAATTAAGAAATGGCACAATATCGCAAAAACACCATAGAATTAGACGTAATAATAGTGCCAAACTTAGAGTAATAGCCATGAAAAAACAGTTGCTATAATTCAGTAACACTTTCAATAGAATAAATTTTAATTATCGGCTCTCCTAGAATTAAACTGGGAAAATACTCCATAAACTCTTGAAAATGCTCGGTTTCAAAGTGGTTTTGTAAAGATTCCCGATCGAGCCACTCTTCCACGAAAAAAAATACACCTTTTTCACTGCTACTTTCGCAAAACTCATAACTTATACAACCTCTATCCACTCTAGAAGGTGCCAACATATTCAAGGACAGATTCTTCAAGTCTTCGATTTTATCAGGTTTAGCCTGGAATTTACCTTTAACCACAATCATGAGTTTAATAGTTTTTAACCGATTGATATATAGATTATCAAAGTAAAGCAAATATCTAAAAAAACTTTACATTTTTTAAGATTTAAACTTAAAAGTTTTAATTAAATAATTATTAAAAATTATTTAATTTTTTAAATAATATAGTGCCAGTATATTATATTTACCTATGTTATCTCAATCTTACAAAATAAAAAGCTATGAAAGCAAGAAAAAATTATTATGAAGGATTATCAGCAGATTATTCCCGTCCAGGCTTGATTTCTGAAGAAACGGCAAAAAAATTAATCGAAGAAGCGGAAAAGATTATAGCATTGAAAGAGGCGAAACTTCCTGAAATTAATGCAGATTATACTTTAGAAGAGATAGAGAAAGAAAATAAAGAATGGTGGCCGACTCATTGCGAGGCATTAAGACAGGGCAGAGGCGATATATTAACGGGAGAATATCGAGACGATCTAACTTATCTTTGTCAGGACGGGCCCTATAGTGGTTTAGAGCAACAGAAAGAGCGGGAAAAACATTGGTGGGCTTTAATCGCTCAACCTGGTGTTACCATGTGTTGGCCGATCGTCATGTTTTCTGGAGAGCATACCTATTTTGAATGGAAGTGCGTAGATGATGCCACCAACGAAACTCTAGCCAAAGGAAATGTAACTTGGGTTCGCAGAGGTCATAGAGGCGGATGTTACCTAAAAACAGAACAATTGACCTTCTATCGAGATGTATTCGCAGCAGATGAATTAATCAAGTTGATTACCACTGCTTAGAGGGCAAAAGAACGCTCGTTATTTTTACACTTGAATTTATCTAGATTATCTACCGATGCAATCTCACCATAATAATTCTGATCACAACCAAAACAATAATTCCAGTTCCCTCCCTACCTACGAACAAGCTCCGAGCTACTCCACTCCTAAAAATATAGGACTACCCTACACTTATAACTGGAACGGATATGATGGACTACCAGTGAAAGACGCTCCTGGCTCCCTCACTTGGTCTAACTTTCCTGCCGGTGAAGCGACGGCCTTTCCCATCACATCCGTCGATGCAGACACATTGAATAATCCGGCTCCTATTAATGGACAGGCCGTTCCTCCTCCGCAGGATACACAGGGGAATCCCGTAAATCTCACCAGCATAACCACCAAGAATCTAGCCAATCCCTACACGATGGCAGTTTCACTCGTGCCGAAAAGAACCGGCCCCACTCCTCACGTACACTGGAGCGATGCGGAATGGTTTTATGTTCTCTCTGGCGCTTTAGATCTTTGGGTAGGCAGTAATGAATATGGTGTAGGGCAGATTCCTGGGCAAGATGGGCAACCCCTTGAAAGTAATTACTACTACGTTCACGTTAAAGCGGGGCAAATGGTACAAGGCCACCCAGGAATGTTGCATAGCTTCACCAACACTCAGGATGAGCCTGCTGTATGGTTAACATTCTGGCAACGGAATCAGTCTCAACTGCCTGGAGGAATCGAGCAGTTTTTTACCAGAGGAGATATTAGCCCCTTCGTTACCGACTATCAAGCTTCCGTAGATTATACGAATTCGCTCACCGAAGAACAGTCCAACGCCAGAAAAGAACATTGGGGCGAAACTTTTCCCCTTTATAACGTCACCATCAGTAATAAATTCGGTCAGTATTTAACCAGTCAGCAAACAGATCCGGTATACGCCAACGCCCCAGGGCCGAATAATTCTAGCGTTAACTATAATATTCCCCTGGAGGCAGTTCAAGATAATGGTAGTGAAGCTTTGAATGGTTTGTTAAGTTCAACACCCGAACTAAGAGTTTCTCTGAACTCTACAGATAATGGTACGGTAGAAGTAAAAAATGATGCGGACACTTCCGGGGTAGCTATAAATATTTTATTCCGCACGAATCAACTCGCCGATAATGTTACTGAGGTGGGCTATTATATAGTAGATCCTCTCGCCACTACGGCAAGTAACTTAGCTAAATCCCAACTTATTTTTTCTACCCTGGAAAAAGATAATCAAGGGCCGGTTTCAGTTAACTCCAATAGAAATATAAAAGTAGAAACAGGACAAACACTGGCTTTTTATGTCAAAGATACCGATGGTATTAAACTATCTACAGCTAAGGATTTATCTTCTAACGGACATAGCTCATTTACCGTAAATTTTTCTAATGGTATGAGTATTACCGGAGAGCTGAACGGTGCTATTAGTTCCCTGCAAGATGTGATAGGGGGTACTCATCTTAATAACTCTCTTCCTTTATTAGATACTCACACTTTAACTTCTAAAACAATCATCATAGAAAGTACTCAAAGCCGGGAAGCTCTCTTTAATAGCGTTGCTGGTTTTTACAAAATTGTTGATGAGTCTGGTAGCGTAAAAGATCCCCTAACTGGTAACATTATTAAACCCGGAGATACTCAATACCAATCAGTGGCTTTAGATAGTGCCAATAAATTATCAGAACTAACTTTTAGTGTTGATAATTATTCTTCAAAGACCCAAAGTGGTACTTTTAACGGTGGCTATTTATACGCACCTTTCATACAAGTTTCCAATTCAGAACTTAATTCTGAATTTACTTACTTTGCTTTCCAATCAGCTAATGCTGATAATAGTCAACATATAGTTTCTTTAGGCACTAATATTTTCGGCTTTGAAGATATGCCTAATAGCGGCGATCGAGATTTTAACGATTTGATAGTTCAGGCAAATTTTTCTTTACCGCAACAACTAAGCACGATCGCTCCCTAAAAATCTTCCTAGAAATCTTGATGTTGATGGTGAGAAACTTGTATATATCAAGTTGTATATATCAAGCTTCTCGTTGTATACTTAAAACAGGAATTTTTCAATAATTAGAGTTATGAAATACGAAAATGCAGTTTTAGATGATCTGGATTTACAAGAAGGTTTAAAAGCAATAAACCCTCGTTTTGGAGAATTCGTTACTAGAGTAGCTGGAGAAGTTTGGGGATTGCCTTTAATCGACCAAAAAACGAAAGCTTTAATAACTATTGCTCTAGACGTAGCCAATCAAAGTCAGGTGGGCCCAGGTAGCCCTTTCGGCGCTCATGTAAATATGGCTTTAAAACAGGGAGCAACCTATGAAGAAATAGAAGAGCTTTTATTATTCATGTGTGCTTACGCGGGGTTTAACAAGGTAGCTGGATGTTTCGGAGCCTTAAACGAAATAATTAAAAGCTCTGAGCAATAAATATATTGCCTCTCTCATTATCTCTGCTTATTATAAAACTTTAAGTATCGGGTAGCATTAATATTTTGAGTTTAATTAATACCCGTACTTTATAAAATAAGGAATATTAAAATGGCTAAAATTTTATTAGTAGAAGACAACGAGATGAATAGAGATATGCTCTCTAGAAGGTTAAAGAGAAAAGGCTACGAAGTGATTATTGCCGTTGATGGTGCTGAAGGCGTGTCAATGGCTATTGGAGAGCATCCTGACCTGATATTGATGGATATGAGCTTACCCGTAATCGACGGTTGGACGGCAACCCAACAATTAAAAGCGAACCCTGACACACAATCGATCCCCATCATCGCTTTAACGGCTCACGCCATGTCCGGGGATAAGGAAAAAGCTCTCGAAGCGGGTTGTGATGATTATGACACCAAACCGATCGAACTAGATAGATTGCTTTCTAAGATGGAAAATCTGCTTAAATAGTTATTAAATATGCTAGAAAATAATTTGAGTATTTATGATTTACTTAGTAACTTAAGGCACGAATTAAGAACACCGATTAACGCAATCATCGGTTATAGTGAAATGCTTCTAGAGGATTTAGAAGAAACCCCTGATTCAGAAAACTTCTGTCAACTGCAAAAAATTAATGTTGGTGGGCGTGAGCTACTTACTATTATCAATCAGTATCTAAGTAGCTCTGATAAAAATATATTATCTATACAAGATCTATGTGGGTTATTTGAAAATATCAGGGTAGAAATAACTCCGTCCTTAACAAAAGTAATTGAAGACTGTAGTACCATTAAAACGGAAGCAAGTGAAGAAATATTATCGGACTTAGAAAGAATTTATAGTTCCGCTCATTCCCTACAACAATTAATAAACTCGCCCCTTCAAGATTTAGTTAATTCGGTACAACAAAATATTCCTACTATCCAAAGATTTCCAATATCCAATCTGCAGACCCATTATCTAGACGCTGACCAGTTTCATATTTTGGTAGTCGATGATAACGCTAACAATAGAGATTTACTATCCAGGCAATTAGAGAGGGAGAATTATCGAGTCAGCACCGCAATCAACGGTAAACAAGCTTTAGAAATGATCGGGGCGGAAGGGTACGACTTAATCCTGTTAGATTTACTGATGCCGGAAATGGATGGCTATCAAGTTTTACAGGAATTAAAGAGTACAGATATTTGGCGGGACTTACCAGTGATCATGATTTCCGCCAATGAAGAAATCGAGCAGGTAATTCAATGTATAGCGATGGGAGCGGATGATTATTTAGCTAAGCCATTCAATCCCATTTTACTGAAAGCCAGAATAGGAGCTTCTTTAGACAAAAAAAAATTAAGAGATAAAGAGAGAAAATACTCCCAGCTAATTAGTAGGGAGTTAGAGAAAGGAAGACAGATGCAACTAGATTTTTTACCCCGGGAAGGTACGCTCAAACTAACAGACTGGGAGATAAAATCTTTTTTCAAGCCGGCTTATCAAATGGCTGGCGACTTTTATGACGTTTTCTGGCTCGATCGAGATAACATGGCTATAGTTATCGCCGATGTTTGTGATAAAGGAGTGGGGGCGGCTTTGTTTATGGCTCTCTTCCGTAGTTTAATCCGTATTTTTGCCGAAACGAACTTACAGAAAGAAGCTATTATAACGGGCGATAGTAACAGGGATTACTTACACAATAAAGCCTTAGAATCCCTTAAATTAACTAATAATTATGTAGCACAAAATCACGCCGAGTTAACCATGTTCGCTACCGTATTCTACGGGATTTTAGACACGAAAACCGGTCTGTTAAGCTATATTAATGCCGGGCATGAACCAGTTTTAATTATCAATGCCGGGGGAGAGGTCATTGATAAGCTTAAATCTACTGGCCCTGCCGTGGGTATATTGCCGGGAATAACCTACAAAATTCAGCAAACAAATATAGACATGGGGCTAACTTTGTTCAGTTTTACCGACGGTTTACCAGAATCGAAAAACAAAAGTGGTGAATTTTTCACTATGGAACGAGTGTTAAACCTTTTAGAAAAGCCCTATGTGACTCTGAGCAACCTGGTAGAGAATATTACGGAACGGGCGATCGAACATATAGGGAATGAGCAACAGTTCGATGACATAACCGTCTTAGCTCTTAAGCGTTTACGGTGAAACAATCCCCGCCAAAACTCCTAATAGCTGAGTGAGCCACACCCTACCAGCTATCAAAAATAGCTTAGTTTAATTACCATAGCTGTATATCAAATTCAGTAAAAATGGCTCTCTTGGGGTTATGGTGATAAGAAAATCTAATGAGACAAGCAAGCTAGTAATCGAATGCGCAAATGTTCAAAATTGGCAGGCTATGCCATCAGGCTCTAGGATGTAGACAGTACAGTCTTTTTGACTTTCGCATCGATCCTCAAGGACAACCCTGGTTTTTAGAAGCCGGGTTATATTGTTCTTTTTCTCCGAAAAGCGTCATCCCGTCTATGACCAAAAAGGCAGGTATAGGATTAAAAGAATTGTTCGCGGCGATGGTGTCGGAAGCGCTACGGACGGCACCCCGAGATTAAATTTACAATTGCTTAATATTTGTCACCCTTGCGTGATATGATTTTTCTGGCTTGCCTCGGCATGATTGCAGAGAAAGCGTTCGACCATTTAGATTAGGCTATAGCTGATAGGCGTGACCGAATCGCATCCAACTCCCGAAACCCAGTCCCCGACTGAAAACGAAACGAAAAAAGATCCGATGCAAGAGTATTACCAACTGGCCAATACTCTGTATAAGTGGACGGTGATATTAACCGCCGTCATCTTTGGAGCCGTTTGGTTTTTCTACTCCCTCAACACCGCTCTTAGTTATTTATTAGGAGCAGTGGTAGGCTTCATTTATCTGAGACTACTGGCGAGAGAAGTAGAGAGGTTGGGCACCAGTCAGCAGAGAGTGGGGGCGAAAGGATTGGCTTTATTCGCGGTGCTGATTATCTTAGCGAGTCGTTGGCAGGAACTGCATATCGTTCCGGTTTTTCTGGGATTCTTAACCTATAAAGCCGCCATCATCGTCTATACGGTGCAAAGTGTTCTTACACCCGCCTCCGATAGCCGATAGATCTGGTCAAAAGTTGTAAATCCCCTGTTTGATAATAAGTCCTGTGGAAATGGAAATGTTAGACGGTTTAAGTAGTCTCCATACATTCAGCCTCGCTTCGATCGAAGTAGGTGAACACTGGTACTGGCACATCGGTAATTTTAAGATACACGGGCAGGTAATATTCGTTTCTTGGATAGTATTTGCTCTGTTAATAATTGCCTCATTGGCTGCCACCAGTAATATTAAGAGAGTACCCACTGGAATCCAAAATTTCATGGAGTACGTTCTCGAATTTTTACGGGATTTAGCGAGAAATCAGTTAGGAGAAAAAGATTATAGACCCTGGCTACCCTTTATCGGTACCTTATTCCTATTCATCTTCGTATCTAACTGGCTAGGCGCACTCTTCCCCTGGAAAATTATCGAACTTCCGGAAGGAGAATTAGCCGCGCCCACTAACGATATTAATACTACGGTGGCTCTGGCTTTATTGACTTCTTTGGCGTATTTTTACGCGGGATTGAGTAAGAAAGGCTTGGGTTACTTCGCCCACTACGTGGAGCCGATTCCCGTTCTTTTACCGATCAAGATTTTAGAAGATTTCACCAAACCCCTCTCCCTCAGCTTCCGTCTCTTCGGTAACATCCTGGCGGATGAATTAGTTGTGGGCGTATTGGTGTTATTGGTTCCCTTAATCGTGCCCTTACCGCTGATGGCGTTGGGATTATTCACCAGTGCTATCCAAGCCCTAGTATTCGCCACCCTAGCGGGTGCTTATATTCATGAGGCGATCGAATCGGAACACGAAGAAGAAGAACACGGATAAATGTTTAGAAATCTTAGTGCAAAGTGTCCAATTAATAGGATAATAGCTAAGAATTGGGTACGAAGATTCGGAAAAAACTTCTGAGATCTATACCTACTATGATGACCAACCTATATTAGGAGTTATTTAGCTAAATCTTCTCTAGATTAACGGCTAGTGAACGCGCTCCTAATTCCTGATTAACTTGACTAATTGATTGTAAAAATAGAGGAAAAAATCACTATGAATCCCACCATTGCTGCTGCTTCTGTAATCGCTGCCGCCCTCGCCGTTGGTTTAGCCGCTATCGGCCCCGGTGTAGGTCAAGGTACTGCTTCTGGTGAAGCTGTTTCCGGTATCGCCCGTCAACCCGAAGCTGAAGGCAGAATTCGCGGTACTTTACTACTGAGCTTAGCGTTCATGGAATCCTTAACCATCTACGGTCTAGTTATCGCGTTAGTATTACTTTTCGCTAACCCCTTCGCGTAAACTCCTACCATCGGGGACTGTGAAAACGGGCCCCGATGCCCGATTTAATCCTTGATAATCGTGAGCCGGATAAGCCATGTTTGATTTTGATGCGACTATGCCAGTGATGGCGTTGCAATTTATATTATTGGCGATCGTACTCAACGCTGTATTCTACAAGCCCCTCAGTAAAGTCTTAGATGAAAGGGCTGAATACATCCGTCAGACGGAAGAAGGCGCAAAAGAACGCCTAGCCAAGACCCAACAGTTAACCAAAGAATACGAACTGCAAATCGCCGACGCTCGCAAACAATCCCAAGAGATTCTAGCGAAAGCACAAGCGGAAGCTAATGACATCGCTGCGACTCGCATAGCCGAAGCTCAAAGAAAAGCCCAGGAGCAAAAAGAAGCGGCCGCAGCCGAGATCGAACGTCAGAAAGAAGAGGCGTTTAATTCTCTCTCTTCTCAGGTAGACGATCTCAGCCGTCAGATACTAGAAAAATTGCTAGGCCCCCAGGCTGTAAGATAAATAGTCAAAAATATGCTCAATACTGTCTTATTATTCGCCACTGAAGCGGCAATAGAAGCACACGAAAAGGGATTTGGGCTAGATTTTAACATTTTAAGAACAAATTTGTTTAATTTAGCTATTCTCCTCGGAGTGCTGATATTTTACGGACGTAAAGTTTTAACCAACATTCTCGGAGAACGTCAAAGCAAAATCGCCGAAGCGATCCGGGAAGCGGAAGAACGCAATCAAAAAGCGTCTTCAGCTTTAGCGGTAGAACAGAAAAAACTAGCCGACGCGAAAATCGAAGCGGAAAAAATCATCGCTACCGCTCATGAAAGAGCTAAATCCCTAGCGGTGGAAATAGAAGCGAAAGCCAATCTCGATATTTCCCGTATGCAGGAAACCGCAGCTAAAAATTTAGGAGCGGAACAAGAGCGAGTCGCCCTCGAACTGAGACAGAGAATCGCGGCTCTGGCACTCGAATCGGTAGAGTCGAGATTGAAAGGCGGCCTCGATGACGCGACTCAGCAGGGATTGATCGATCGCAGTCTCGCCCAACTAGGAGGAAGATAGATGAAAGGAACTCTCGTCAGTACGGAAATCGCCGAACCCTACGCTCAGGCACTGCTATCGGTAGCCCAATCGAGTAACGAGCTCGATCGCATCAGTAACGATGTGAGAGCTTTGGTGCAACTACTGAAGGACTCACCCGAGTTGAGCGACTTTATCGCCAACCCAGTGATTAAAGAAGGAGCAAAAAAAGAGGTACTGAATCGAGCTATCGGTTCGGAAGCACATCCTTACTTACTTAACTTCTTGATGTTGTTAGTGGATAAACGTCGGATCGCTTTCCTACAACCGATCGGAGAACAGTATCTAAACTTGGTAAGGACTCTGACCAATACCGTATTAGCGGAAGTATCCTCCGCCACCGAGTTGAACGACTCCCAGCGCCAAACGGTAATCGAGAAGGTCAAAGCCCTAACTTCCGCTCAAGTAGTGGAATTAAACACCTCCGTCAACCCGGATCTAATCGGTGGAGTCATCATCAAAGTAGGCTCACAGGTGTTCGATGCCAGTATCCGCGGTCAACTGCAACGGATCAGCAATACTCTAGGCCGCAACGTTTAATTATCTAATTTTCCGCCCATAACCCTAATCTCACAAAAATAGCAAACTATGGTAGCCATCAGACCAGACGAAATCAGTACAATTATTCGCCAGCAGATCGAATCCTACAACCAAGAGGTACAGGTTTCTAATGTAGGAACCGTGTTACAGGTAGGCGACGGCACCGCCCGTATTTATGGCTTACAGCAAGCAATGGCGGGAGAACTATTAGAATTTGAAGACGGTACCGTAGGTATCGCTCTTAACTTAGAAGAAGATAACGTCGGTGCGGTATTGATGGGTGACGGCTTCGGTATCAAAGAAGGCGGCACCGTAAAAGCTACCGGACGCATCGCTCAGGTTCCCGTAGGTGAAGCGATGATCGGTCGTGTAGTAGACGCTCTCGGTCGTCCCATCGACGGTAAAGGCGAGATCACCACTAGCGAAACCCGTTTGGTAGAATCGATGGCTCCTGGTATCGTCGCCCGTAAATCGGTTTGCGAACCTCTACAGACTGGGATCACCGCTATTGACGCAATGATCCCCGTAGGCCGCGGTCAGCGTGAGTTGATCATCGGTGACAGAAAAACTGGGAAAACCGCGATCGCCATCGACACCATCATCAACCAGAAGAGTGAAGACGTAGTTTGTGTTTACGTTGCGATCGGTCAGAAAGCTTCTACCGTCGCTCAAGTAGTAGATACCCTCACGCAAAGAGGTGCGATGGACTACACGATCGTTGTAGCGGCTAACGCTAACGATCCTGCTACCCTGCAATACATCGCCCCCTATACTGGTGCAGCTTTAGCCGAATACTTCATGTACCAAGGTAAAGCGACTCTAGTAGTTTACGATGATCTTTCCAAGCAAGCTCAAGCTTACCGTCAAATCTCCCTGCTAATGCGTCGTCCTCCCGGACGTGAAGCTTACCCCGGGGACGTTTTCTATCTCCACTCTCGTCTATTAGAGCGCGCTGCTAAACTTAGCGACGAATTAGGCGGAGGTAGCATGACGGCTCTACCCATCATCGAAACTCAAGCCGGTGACGTATCCGCTTACATCCCCACTAACGTAATTTCGATCACCGATGGTCAGATCTTCTTAACTACAGACTTATTCAACGCTGGTTTCCGTCCCGCGATCAACCCTGGTATCTCGGTATCCCGTGTAGGTTCGGCAGCCCAAACCAAAGCGATGAAGAAAGTTGCTGGTAAACTGAAACTAGAGTTAGCTCAGTTCGATGAGTTAGAAGCTTTCTCTCAATTCGCTTCCGACTTAGACGCAGCTACTCAAGCGCAACTCGCTCGCGGTCAACGCTTACGTCAGGTACTGAAACAGCCCCAGAACTTCCCCCTTGCGGTATGGGAGCAAGTAGCTCTAGTATACGCGGGTCTGAACGGCTACCTCGATACCGTTGATCCTGGTAAAGTAACCGAGTTCAACGCTGGTTTACGTGAGTATCTCAAAGCTAACAAGCCCCGCTACGTGGAAATCGTTGCCAACGAGAAACAGCTAACCGATGAGGCAGAAGGTCTGCTCAAAGAAGGAATCAACGAGTTTAAACAGACTTTCGCTGCTTAAACCCCTTCGGTGGGAATTGGGGGTTAGGGATTAGGAATTAGGGATTAGGAATTAGCTCTTAACTCCCAACTCCGGTCCTCCCAACTCCGGTCCTCCCAACTCCTCTAAAAGAAACAGACTTCTTTCAATAAACCCCTCCTATGCCTAATTTAAAAGCGATCCGTGACCGAATTCAGTCGGTTAAAAATACGAAAAAAATTACCGAAGCGATGCGCCTCGTAGCGGCGGCTAAAGTTCGTCGCGCCCAGGAGCAAGTATTGGCTACCCGTCCCTTCGCCGATGCTTTAGCGGAAATTCTCTATAATCTCCAGAGCCGTCTTTCTTTCGCCGATGTGGGCTTACCCCTACTGCAACAGAGAACGGTTAAAACCGTGGGTATTCTGGTTATTACCGGCGATCGCGGTCTTTGTGGTGGTTATAATACTAACGTCATCCGTCGTACCGAGCAACGGATTAAGGAATTGAAAGAGCAAGGCCTTAACTATCAGTTGATCGTAGCCGGACGCAAAGCCGCCCAATATTTCGAGCGCCGAAATGCTCCTATCGCGGCTAAGTACACCAACTTGGCTCAAATTCCTTCTGCTGATGAGGCGGCTACTATCGGTGATGAGTTACTCTCTCTCTTCCTTTCCGAGACGGTCGATCGAGTAGAGTTAATTTACACTAAATTCGTCTCTCTCATCAGTTCCCGTCCGGTGGTACAAACCCTAGTGCCTTTAAGTTTACAAGGTTTAGAGGATCAAGAGGATGAAGTCTTCCGCCTGATCACTAGAAATGGCAAGCTACAAGTAGAAAGGGAAGTAGTTGCGGGTACCGCTCCCCAAACCTATCCTCAGGATATGATTTTCGAGCAAGATCCAGCCCAGATCCTGGATTCTCTCCTACCCTTATATCTCAATAACCAATTACTCAGAGCTTTACAAGAATCCGCAGCTAGTGAATTAGCAGCCCGGATGACGGCGATGAGTAACGCCAGCGATAACGCCAGCGATTTAATCGGTACTTTAACTCTTACATACAACAAAGCCCGTCAGGCGGCGATTACTCAAGAGCTTCTCGAAGTAGTTGCTGGTGCTAACGCCCTGTAAAAAAGAGCTAATTGACTTCAAAAGGATGGAGTAATATCCATCCTTTTTTGATAGATTGGGCGATCGATCTTTTAATCAACGATGCCAGTATTTCCGGAATCAGGTTATTTTTTGCAATAAACTTTTGAGATTATTTATAATATTTTTCTTTTTTGAGACAGGGACAGGGGGAGACTCCATCTCTAGTTTTTTCGTAAAATCCTGATAAGAAAGGAATCCATCTCTAATCTTCTCTTGCTCGACTGGAATACACTTGTATTCTTTTAAATTAACGTATTTAGGCTCACCATCGTAAGGTTTTCTGGCAATTAGTAGAGAATCGGCATTTTTTTGACTATACCATCTAGTATCTTTTTCGGAGGGGGCGCAATTAGTATGAGCGTGTAATAATTCGAGATTGACATATCTCGCTAAAGCCACCATTCCATCGGAAAAAAAACGATAACAATCGACGGGATACCGATGCTCGCTAAACCCTTGGGGTGCAATTAAGCATAATAGTCCATCTTTTTTAAGAACTCTCGTCATCTCAGCAACAGTGACCCAAAAAAACTCTATATGTTCTAAGGCTTGACCAGATATAACTACATCAAAACTATCGGTCGGAATTTCATTCCAATCGTAGGAATTTTGGGGGACTATATCGACATTAGGGCCATTTTCTAGATCTAAACCCGTATATTTATATTTTTCCTCTGGAAATAAAGTTTTATAGGAGCCATTAACATCATAGCTACCAACATCAAGGATTCTAATTTCCTTTTTATCTATTTTCGCAACATAATTTTCTGCGAACCATTTCATTCGTAATAGAGAAGATCTGTGCATATCAATAAATGATAATTTTTAATTTATTATAATTTGTAACACTTGAATATGTCTTTAATAGTAAAAAAAATCACCTAGCCTCTAAATTTTGCTATTTTATATCGGAGCGTATCTTATTAATACGTGGTACAAATGTTTCATAAAACAATAACATCTTTTTTAAATCCTGTCAATACATGGATAAAATACCAACTTTCAATGATGATAATATAGAGAACAGTAATTTCAATAATTGACGTGAGCCAGTCGGGTAAACAATCACAGAGATATTCAAGCCCGAACAGAGAAAAGCGATAAATAGCAGTATATAGGTAGGAGCCATCACCACCTTGATCGTGAACCAGCTATAGTCATGTAATAACAGTACACTGGTCGCTATTATCGCCAGTATCGCGCTGCGTTGAATCCGCACTCTTGGCTCGGAATGTGCCACTAGCCAGAGTGTGCGCGAAGTTAACAGCAGATTTGCTGGAACTAGAAACGCGCAGATGCCGAGGCAATATTCTCGTGAAAACTCGAAAAGGTTAATATCGAACATAAACTCTAAATAAACCTCTTTAGCGGGAAGCATCTAAAATCATTAAAAAGAGGAAAATCTTTTAACGATTTTAGATGCACACTGTTGTTTTACTTAATTGTCAACTCGCTTACGCGGGCATTAACACTGTATCTATGATGTGAATAACGCCGTTATCGGCGGCGACATCAGCTGTTGCTACCGTAGCGTTATTTACTTTAACACTGCCGTTATTGGCGTTAATTTTAACATCCGATCCCTGCACCGTTTTCGCCGATTTTAACTTCACCACATCGGCCGCCATTACTTTTCCCGAAATGACGTGATAGGTGAGGATTTTCTTCAGTTTAGGAATGTCTTTCAACAAAGCTTCTACCGTACCGGAAGGGAGTTTTTTAAACGCTTCGTCCGTAGGTGCAAAAACTGTATAAGGGCCTTTTCCCTGTAAGGTTTCCGAGAGATCGGCGGCCTTGATCGCGGCAACTAGGGTGCTGAAAGAGCCTGCATTAATCGCGGTATCTACAATATTACTCAAAGTTTTTTCCTAGTTTTTTTATCTATCAATACCGTAACAAATTTTACAGACAGATAAGTTCTTACTAAAGTTAGAGTTATATTGGGAGTCGGGAGTCGGGAGTCGGGCCCGAAATTCTCCCTATTTAGCTACTTCCGACACCCGATGCCTTAACTACTGCCATTTTTCTTGAGTATTAAAAATGGAAGCATCAGGGAAGCGAGTAGGATTACCGCTCGCATCTATTTTCTTCCTCAATTCCATCAATTTTTTATTACCCACTAAGAAATCATCCTCTACTAATTGATAGGGTAGGACGTTATTATCGAGGGCGAATGAAGCGGTAATTCCAGCCGCCGCTCCCGATGACCATTCAAAAGAATGGACGCGATAGGCTGCAGCAGCGATGTGACTGACGGCGATACTTTTGCCTGCTACCAGTAAATTATCGATTTTTTGAGGGATTATGGCTCTCAAGGGGATTTCAAACGGGTAAGCTTTACCCTGTCCCTGTCTTTCTCCCGCACGTTCGGTATTGCCAGGAGTTTCCGGAGGGGAAAGCGTCATACAGGGGTGAAAATCGATCGCATAATGACCGATACCGACAGAATCAGGGTAAATGGTCGATCGCTTTCTCACAATAGCCTTATCGGGTGAAACAGTGCCATCTAAGACGGAAAATCCCTCTAGTCCAGATATGGTGGCTATTAAACGCCGGTACATATCGGGGGAAAGATTTTTACGATAAAAATCATCCTGGAAATTCTGCCGGGAAATATCCACCTCTGTAATCCTGAAACCATCGGCGAAAGTTAAACTCGGCCGGCCGATGATACGTCTTCCCTCGCGCATATAAGGATATTTCGATAAACCGTGAGCGGTGCCCATCGGGGAATCGAAACCACTTAAAAACTGCTGATTGGGATGAGGTTTCTTAACACCATCACCTAACTGCGAGTCGGTTGTCCCCTTCACCAGCCAGTAATAATAAGCTAGGGCTTTTTCTTCTCCTTTCTCTAGAGCCTCTGTTCTCAATCCTCCCATCCAACCGCCTGGGGATAATTGCCCACTGGCTTCGAGTTGATCGCGGGAGTAGATAAGATTATCCTTAGATGTCCCTGGGCGGTAATCGTTGCCCCAAGTCCAATTCTGCATCGAGATGTCACCCGGTACGGCTTCAGTGAAATTTATACCGCCGAAACTCGTAGGTTTTCCAGGCTCTGGACTCCAAATCCTCCGGTAAGTAAATACTAAATCGAAATCGGCAAGACGCGGTAATTCATAGCTGAAATAGGGCGCGTATTCGTCATAGAATTCTGGTTCCGTCTGCGGTTGCGGGTCTTTTGTCTCTTTCATGGCGAAAGTGTAGGTGAAACCCTGGGTACAGTAAGGATCTGCTCTCAGGCTCGATGAAGAGGGTTCGAGATGACTGCGAGGATCGATACCTAAATTATAGGGAACGTCCGCAAGTCCGATTAGTTCCCCCGTCTCCGTCGCTTCTATCACGTACCAATCGGCGAGGTTATTACTGCCCTTATTTTTGGGAACGAAACGGACGATCGATTTATCTAAACGTTGAGAGTTTTCGTAACGGTAAGCATCTTCTATTATTTTAGATAGGGGTTCAGTGTTTAACGGCGGTGTGCCTTTAGCCGCGCTATGTTGGATGGCGATGACGTTGGTAATCTTTAAACCACTGCCCCGATTCGGTAAGCTTTCGATATTCAAATCTTTAACTACCGTATTGGGAAACCATTTAAGTTGTCCGTTTCCTTTTTTGGCTGCGTCTTGTAATTGTTGAAAGAGTAGCTTATGACCATCGTAGGGCATGAAACAGGAAGCGCTAACCCAACATTCTCCAGGGTTAAGTTTTCCGTAGTGTTGTTTAATCCTGTCACGAAATTCTAAGTAACCTTTGGGGAAGAATAATTTCTCTCTCTGAGTCGGTCGTTCATCTAGTGCTGATGTTCCCTGTGATGATATTTGTCCACCAACCCAATCGGTAATATCAGTTAAACAAACAGTTTTTCCCAATAATAGGGCTTCATAACTCGCAGCAGCTCCCGCTAATCCTCCACCCACTACCAATATGTCGCACTCTACGGTTTTATCCGGTTGTCTTGGCGGTGCGGCTAAGGTTAGGGGGGTGACTGCCTGAATTAATATCAAACTGATGGGTAAGGATTTAAGAAAGCGATAGTAATTATTTAATTTAGTTATGAACATTCTCAACCGTTATCAAGCTCTACTTACTGTATAGATTGCTTTGGTTTATTCGCGGTTCCTCGCCCTGCTAATATAGCTACAGCATGACGTTTTGAAGTATATTATGACACAATTTCCCTATGACGACTTTATCAAGCAGTACATACTGGAAATATTAAAAAATAAAGGTTTAGCTACTCCGAGTCAAAAAATACACCCTGAAGTTAAGGACATAGATGTCTGGTTTATTGCTAATGAAGCAGTATCGACTACTAGCGAGAATCTATATCTATTAGATAAATTAACTCGGGAGCATCCCATTTCTGCAATTAAAAGCCTAATAGCTTAGGATTTACGTAACGATCCTACAGATGCGCCACTCCTCCAACACATCAGCACCCATAGATTTATAAAAATCGATCGCGCTCACATTCCAATCCAGAACACTCCACTCCAAACGCCCCGCGCCTCTCTCCTTCCCCAAATTTATCAAATAACTCAATAACCCCTTACCTATCCCCCGGCGGCGATACTCCGGTAACACGAATAAATCCTCTAAATAAATACCGGGCTTGGTTAAAAAAGTAGAGTAATTGGGAAAAAACAGAGCGAAACCCACTACTTTATTATTGGTTTCCGCTACTATAGCCTCGATAAATCTCCTCTCACCGAATAAATGCTCCCGCAAACTTTCGGCATTTCCCTTCACTAAATGGGTCAATTTTTCATATTCTGCTAAAGCCTCAATCAAACCGAAAATCGACTCGGTATCATCTTCTCGGGCTGGTCTAATTTGATAGGTCATATACTTACAAAAAAGACAAGAAAGAATTCTCTCTTGCCTTGATGGTTTAATTTTTAACTAATCTCGCGCACGTTGGGTTTACCGTCGATTATTTCACCTACGAGAATAATATCGGCAACACCTACGAATAAACCGTTTTCTAATACACCAGGAATATTATTGATGGTAGACTCCAATCCGGCGGGATCATCGATCGAATCGAACTTGACATCTATTACCAAATTACCCTGATCCGTCACTACTGGGCCGGCTTTCCTCACTCCCATACGTAACTCTGGTTTACCGCCTAGTTTTTCTAATTGATTCATCACTGGAGTTACCGCCATAGGAATTACTTCTACGGGTAATAAAAAAGTCGAGCCTAACCTATCGACTATTTTATTAGCGTCCACAACGACGATAAATATGTCGGCTAGACAATCGACAATTTTTTCGCGGGTATGGGCCGCGCCCCCACCTTTGATGAGATTTTTGTTAGGATCTACTTCATCCGCACCGTCGATCGCTATATCGATCTTATCGATCGCGTCTAGGTTTGTTAAAGGGATACCGTATTTCTTCGCCAATACCTCGGCTTGAAAAGAAGTAGGCACACCGACAACGTTTTTGATCTCACCATTTTTCAGCCTTTGTCCAATATACTCGATTGCATAAGCTGTGGTCGATCCGGTCCCCAATCCTACTACCGTATCCGATTGAACCCTCGCTGCCGCGGCCTTCCCTACTTCCTGCTTCATCAGCACTACTGGATCGTTTGCTTGTACCATCGTCACTGCTCCTTCTCGATGTGCTTTTTCCAGTCTTAGTTATCAACGATCTCAGCCCAAATGTCAACAAATGTTAACTCTAGTTAGCAGTTTGCGCGGCTAATCTTTCTTTTAACTCTGCTAACTGTGCTGCCCATCTGGGATCGGGTTGTAGTGCCTCGCCATCTCCGCTAGATTTATAGGTGGTGCTGGTACCGCCAGAAGAGCCGGAGCCTTTACGTTTTTTATCTCTTCTCTCTCCCGATGCTTTTTTGGGTGTGCCGGCGGCTCTCGGTGTCGGTTTCTCAACTTTTTCCGGTTTTTCCGTCGCTACGGTTTCGCCGCCTTCTTCCCCTTCTATATCTCCATCTTCCTTACCTTTGCCTTTAGTGCGCGGTAGGGCTTTCTCAATTTTGATAGGGGAATCCATGAAGTTTTGACCGTTATATTTCTCGATGAATTGATCCGCTAATTCATCCGTTGGCACGGTCACGAAAGCGAAACCCCGACATTTACCGGTTTTTCTATCTTTGATGACTTTGGTGGTCACGGAATCGCCCAATTCTACAAACATATCTTGTAGGGATTGGCGTTCGATCGATTCTTTCGGTAAATTACCCACGTATAAACGAACAGACATATTAAATACCTCCTGGTACTGATTTTGGTAAAAACTTTTCTAACATCTGGGCTGTGACCCGCTTTAACTTTACATTTAGCCGAGCTAATTCATTTATTAGCCGGAGATATATCATCTCATATCCCTTTCCAGTTTTTCTCTTTTCGGCTTTGGACGGCAAATCCCTTGTCCTCTTTAACTATACAGTTTCTTTCTCAATTGAGCTTGTCGGCTGTTGATCGGCCTAACCTTACAACATACCTGACTTTATGATGCCATATTAGATTATTACAGAATCTTTACATGATTGGTCAACTCCATAATTTTTTTGGGAGTTTTTTGAGTACTTATACTTAAGTGTTCATTTTGAGCAATTTTTTTTAAGAACTCTTGCTAAATGTGATCTTGTATGCTTCTTTTTTTGTCAAGACCGGGTATTCTAACTGAAGATGGAGCTTAATCTCTCTTTTGTCAGAAACTTGAGCATAACAGTAGACACTTTGTCAAATGTTTGTTACATTAGTTGAAACAAAAAGGTAAGCAAGATTACTTAACCCAACAATTACACCTGGAAACAGGAGGAACATCATGTCTCAACCCATCGAATTATCTTTAGAACAACAGTTCAGCATCCGTTCGTTTGAAACCCAAGTGCAACAGATGAGCCACGAGCAAGCACAAGATTTTCTCATCAAGTTATACGAGCAGATGATTGTGAGAGAGAATATGTATAAATCCTTCATCAAGCACCAATGGGGCTTGGACGGAGGCTCTTGGCTATCTCAATAATCAATCCCGAACTTTTGTGACCTCCTTCTCTAGCTAGGTTCTCGCGGGAAAAGAGCTGGGGTCGTCGGGGGAACTTTATCCAAACAAAAGTTAATTTAGTATAGTTGAAGATAGTTAGCTTAAGGTTGGATCTACTTATGTTCGAGCGCGGTCTAGTTTGTACGGATTTTAAAGATGGATTGTATCGTCTAGCGCAGTTCGTGCCCCAATTAGAGGCAAGCGGGATAAAACAGTTAACGTTTCTCCACTGTATGCCGGCGTGGCAACAAAAAAGTGCTACAGGGGTAGACACCGAAGCGATCGAGGAAGCGAAAAGCAAATTATCAAAACATCTAGAAAACTCCTCATCATCGATAGATGTTCACATAGAAATCTCTTCAGCCCGTCCATTAGATGTAATTAATAATTTAATCAGCACCCGTCAGATAGAAGTGGTAATTTTGGGTAACAGCGCTCGTAGTGCCCTAGATGAGAAGTTATTCGGTAGCGTCAGTGCTAATCTCGCTCCCCATCTTTCTATACCTTTAATGTTGATGCGTCCTCAATTAATCTCAGTTTATACCGAAGAAGAATTAGCTTTACGCTGTCAACATCTCTGGCGTTCCTTGCTCATACCCTACAACGGTAGTAACGAATCGGCAACTCTAATAGAGAAGGTGAAGAACTCAATTAAAAATCACCTGGATGGTTCTTTAAAGCAGTGCATTTTAATCTGGGTAATAGAAGATGTGTCCAGGGATGAAACTGTTATTAAATGCCGTCTCGAAGATGCCCAAGAAAAATTAAACCTCGTGAAAACCGATTTAGAATCCTTGGGGGTAGAGGTATTTACCGAAATCCTACAGGGTGATTATTATCTGGAAATGGTGGACGCGGCGATAACTTATGATATTAGTGCCATTGCCACCCTTAACCCCTCTCAACAAAATTGGTTAGAGGGAATAGTTTCTAGTCGGGCTAAAGATTTCGTTAAACAATGTTGGTTCCCTTTATTATTCTTCCCACATAAATAATACTAAAATCTCAGGAGCAAAATTGTTTCCCATATACACCCTAACTCGAACCGAGATACCCTCTAGGCGTAACCATCCAACCCTTATGAATCTGGGTGCTACTATTACCGATCAAAACCACCGTTAGCATATCAATAGGATGGCTTAGCATTTCTCCCAAGTTAGTTAAGATAATTTTCTCCCCCTCGCGGTATACATTAGTAACGATCGCTACTGGGGTATCTCTATCACGATACTCTAGAAATATATCCCGCGCTCTCACTATTTGCTCCCGGCGATTTTGTGAGCGAGGGTTATATAGAGAGACGACAAAATCAGCCATAGCCGCCGCCTGAAGACGCTTCTCGATAGTCGGCCAGGGAGTCAATAAATCACTGAGGCTAATCGCGCAGAAATCGTGCATCAGAGGTGCGCCGACTCTCGCCGCCGCCGCCTGCATCGCCGTAATACCCGGAAACACTTCCACCCCTGGATTATCTCCATCCCATCCCGAGGCTTGTAACTGTTCTAATACTAATCCCCCCATAGCGTAGATGCCACAGTCTCCTGAAGAAATTACCCCTACCGTCAAACCCAATCGGGCTAATTCTATCGCCCGCTCAGCCCGTTGTTTTTCAAAAGTTATGGGAGAAGCCTCGATAATTTGCCCAGGGCGCAATAGGGGTTGAATCAAGTCTATATATAGGCCATAACCGATAATCATATCGGCTTCTGTAAGGGCAGTTTTTGCCGCCGCTGTTATTTGTTCTAATTTACCCGGCCCGATACCGATTAGATATAACTCCCCTTTCTTACCTATATATTCTTGCCCCGATTTAGCTACTGCGATCGTTACTTCTTTCCCCTCTATCTGTTTCGTCACCAGTAATTCATCGCTCCCGGCGGCTAATAGGGCGGCGGCTTCGGCGACGCTACCGGTGCCTACTTCCGACTCTACTACGGGCGAGGGATTGGGTACGGATAAGGCTTTTAAACTTTCGGCGCTAAAAGTTTTTAACGGCAGATTATGGATTCGACAATACTCTAAAATTCCCGTTTCGTCGCCTTTTATATCTATGGTAGCTAAACCAGCGATCGATCCTGGTGCTAAATTATGGGTTTGACAAGCTTTCGTAATCGCTTTAGTAATCGTCTCTACCGATGCGCCCCGAATACAACCTATGCCAACCCATAATACTTGGGGATGCCAATAGATAGAAGGTATATCATCGGGCGCATAGGTTTGATGAGTGATTCTGACTCGGCCGACTCCTCCTCCTTCAAAGATAAAGCTATGTCCCTCGGGTAATCCTTTCTGCCACAGGGTAGAGCCTGAATCCTGTAATATTTCTATCGGCTCGCGTTTGGCTATCATAGCGCTCACTTTCGTCCATTTTCCCTCACCCTTGCGCCAGCCGAAGGTGTTGCCGAGAATATCTATACCGGGGAGATTCAAACCGGTTGAGGCACTGGTGATAATTTGAGTTAATCCTAGTTGATGAGCGATGAGTCGGGTTAATTTTTCGCCGCCGCCCTGATGAGCGCCACAGAGGTCGATCGCGTATTTCCCCTGTAAATCTACTACAATTACAGCAGGATCGCTACTTTTATGGGTCAATAGAGGTGCGATCAGACGCACTACTGCCCCCATCGCCAAATCGAATATTAAGGCTCTGTATTTGCCCCATAATTCGGGTAATATACTTTTATCTACGGGATAAAAATCGATGTTTTGCTCTTGACAAAAAGATATAAGTATGCTACCACTATTGGGAGTGATAACGGCGAGGGGTTGATAAGAATCGAAAAGAGTCAAAATAGATGAATTAGTAACACGTACTTTACCCAGTATAGAAGTTATGAGCCTTGTCGAATCGATCGTCGTTACCGCAGCCGAAATGAGGGAGATAGAAGAAAGCATCTTCGCCGCCGGTATGCCGGTACCAGCCCTGATGGAGAAAGCCGCCTCCTTATTAGCAGCGAGAATCTGGGAATTGGGAGTCGGGAGTCGGGAGTTGGGAGTCGGGGTTTTGGTAGGGCCGGGCCATAATGGGGGGGATGCTCTGGTAGTGGCGAGAGAGTTATATTTAAAAGGCTATCGGGTGGCGGTTTATTGTCCCTTCGATTCTCTCAAGGATTTAACGGCAAAACACGCCTGTTATGGGCGGAGTTTGGGGATAGCTTTCGCAGACAGGTTAGAAGATTTACAAGAGTGTGATTTCATAGTCGATGGCCTATTCGGTTTCGGATTGGAAAGAAAATTAACCGGGAAGATAAAAGAGGAGATCGATCGCCTTAACTCCTGGGGTAAAACTGTAATTAGTATCGACCTTCCCTCGGGTATTCATACAGATACGGGTAAAGTGTTGGGTACGGCGATAAAGGCGACTCATACTTTCTGCCTTGGTTTGTGGAAACGGGCTTTTTTTCAAGACTCGGCTTTAGAATATATAGGCAAGGCCGAGAGAATAGATTTCGGAATTACTAAAAGTCAATTACCTGAAAATTCCCCCATCAGAATTATCACCCCGGCTATATTCCGGGAATCCTTACCCTTACCCCGTCATCCCCTCACCCATAAGTATAGGCAAGGTCATATATTATTACTCTGTGGCTCCGAGCGTTACGCGGGAGGAGCCATTTTAACCGGTTTAGGTGCCCGGGGTAGCGGGGTGGGAATGTTATCTATGGCGGTGCCTGCTTGTCTTAAGCCTTTACTCATCAATCACCTGCCCGAAGCTCTAATTATCGGTTGTGAGGAAACGTCAACAGGCGCAATCGCTTCTCTCCCCCCTCTCGAAGGTTATGATGTGATAGCCTGCGGCCCCGGTTTAACCACGGAAAACCCGGACTTATTGGGAAGGGTTTTAGAAGTAAAATGCCCTCTCATATTAGATGCCGACGGCCTTAATTTACTAGCTCAACTAGGTCCAAAAATCTTAAAAGAAAAACGCCCACTAATACCCCCCAACTCCCAACTCCCTACAGTATTAACTCCTCACGCCGGGGAATTTAAGAGACTGTTTCCCCATATAGAATTAGATGACCGTATCTTGGCAACTCAAAGAGCCGCCGAGGAGAGTAAGGCAATAGTGTTACTCAAAGGGGCTAGAACTATTATCGCCTCTCCCGATGGCTCCGTGTGGCTCGTACCCCAAAGTACACCTGCTCTGGCTAGAGGAGGTAGTGGGGATGTGTTAACCGGATTGATAGCTGGATTATTAAGTCAAATCTCCTCTCAATCGGTCGAAAAGGGGGCAGCTATGGCGGCTCACTGGCACGCTCAGGCGGGAAGACTAGCCGCGTCGGAGCGAACCGAGATGGGGGTAGACGGGGTGACTCTAGCTCAATACTTAACTAAAATACCTGGCTCTTTTTGAATCGGGAGGATGTCCACGGAATCGATTTGAGCGCAGTATTTTAAATCATCCTCGCAGTGGAGACGTAAGAGACGCTGCCCATGACTACAACTGTGGAACATTTTCAATAAATCGTCTTTCCATTGGGAATAGAGAGCGATAGCCGCTAATACCTCATCGTTACCGATCGTAACTTCTTTTGATTGAGTTGTGAGGGCGTGGGCGATCGCACCAGCGCAGCAAGTATCTTCCAGGGAATAGCCCCCCTCCCAACCGGAGCCGAGAATCCAGACGGTATCGGGTTTGGTGTCGAGGAGATACCGCACCGCCCTCGCTCGGTTAATCATGGCCGAGGTGATGACGTGGGGGGCTTCTTCCACCCGCTGTAAAGCTCTGGTGCCGTTGGTGGTGCTGATAAAGAGACGTTTACCTCCCATTAACTCGGGAGTGCAATCGAGGGGGGAGTTGCCTAAATCACAGCCTTCTACTTTCGCCCCGCCTCTTTCTCCAGCTCGGAGACGTTTCTCCGGTAGCCAAGTTTCGCTGACTTGCATTAGGGTTTTCAAATCGCCGAAAGCTTGCACCGCTTCGGCACCGGCGTTTAAGGCCGTGGCGATTGTACTTGTGGCTCTCAATACGTCAATGACTACCGCACAATCTGGCAGTGTATTGACGGGGGTTAATTCGGGGGTGTGATATACAAAAACCTGCACTGACTACCTATCCTAAGGGTTGGGTGAACGAGGATAGGGCAAATTCTATCATAGTACCGGTTCGCTTGATTGTTAGAATAATTCAATCGTCTTGTGTGGTTTTCCTCTATGTGGCGGGATAAAGTTTTAAGCTGGTTAAAAGATAATGTGCCCCCGCGCCGGTTGACTCATATTCTCGGAGTAGAAAAAATGTGTGCCGAGTTAGCTCCCCTTTACGGTATCGATTCTCAACGGGCGGCGGATGCTGGATTACTGCACGACTTGGCTAAATTTTTTCCCCCCGCTCAATTGTTGGCTATGGCTAAAGAAGATGGCATCGAGATAGATAAGATTTGCGCCCATCATCCTCACCTGTTACACGCCGATGTCAGTGCGATCGTAGCACGTCAACTCTTTGGTATGAAAGATGAAGAAATATTAGATGCTATCCGGAATCACACCCTAGGTAGACCGGGGATGAGTGATCTCAGTTGTATCGTATTTATAGCCGATGCCCTCGAGCCGGGAAGGGGAGACACTCCGGAATTAGAGAGCCTACGTCAATTAAGTAGGGAAAATCTTTATAAAACTGTTCTCCAAACCTGTGACTATTCTTTAAAATACTTATTACATACTCATTGTTTAATCCACACACGCACAATTTTAACCAGGAATTGGGCTTTACAACTCGTTAAACACTCAAATTAAATAGAAACTTAATGACCCATCCCCAAATCTCAGAGCCAGATAATACGCTTAAATTAGTTTATACGATCGCCTCTGCCGCCGACGACAGAAAAGCTGCTGATATAGTTATCCTCAAGGTGAGCGATGTCTGTTATCTCACCGACTATTTCATCATCATGACTGGATTTTCTAAAGCTCAAGTACGCGCCATCTCCGATGCCATAGAAGAAAAGGTGGGAGAGGAATTAGAAAAAGCGCCTCAGAGAATCGTCGGCAGGGGGGAAAATAGCTGGGTAGTTTTAGACTACGGCGATGTTATCGTTCATGTCTTCCTGCCTCAGGAGAGAGAGTTTTACAGTTTGGAAGCTTTTTGGGGTCACGCCGAACGTTTACCCTTACCCGTCTCTTTAATGCGAGAATGAGATTATGAAAGAATCCTCGGTTACTTTTTGCCCGGTGCCGGAAGAACAACAACCGGTGAACGAATACGAACAATTAAAGGAATCCTGGTTCTTTCGGACTGCTACTTTAGATCCCTGGATGTACGGGAAAAAATTAGTCTGGGTGTGGGCTTGGAGTTGGGTATTCGTCGGCCCCATAGCCGCAGCTAGCTTCTCCCCCAAAAAACACCCCCTCGAATTTACCCTCGCCGGTATCGTCGGGGCAACTTTATTAGTCGGGCTGGTTTTAGTTCGTATGTACCTAGGATGGAACTATATCAAAGAGCGCCTGAACGCTGATAAAGTGTTTTATGAGGAATCGGGATGGTACGATGGGCAAACTTGGACGAAAACCCCTCAGGTATTGACGCGCGATCGTTTGATAGTAGCTTATCAGATATTACCGATCCTCGATCGTCTGGGCAAAACCGCAGGTCTTCTCACCACCGTGATTATCTGCACTGGTTTACTCTGGCTAATATTAAATCATTAATCCTTATTGACGGAAGCAAATGACGAGGGGAAAACGTACAAGTTCACCGAGATTAGAAGTCCACTTACTGCGAGAAGGGATTGTAGAATCGATTCACTGCGTCGAGGCGGTTGTCTGCGATGAAAAAGGCAGAATTCTCGCCACCGCCGGGAGTGCCGAAACAACATCTTTCATCCGCTCGGCTTTAAAACCCTTCCAGGCTCTCGCCGTCACTAATACGGGCACTCTAGAAAGGTACGATTTAACCGATAAAGATTTAGCGATAATCTGTAGCTCCCATCAGGGCACCGTAGAACAAGCCCGACAGGCTTTTAATATCCTCTGGCGGGCTGATATTGATGCTAATCTGCTTCAATGCCCCATCCCCCCTGGGAAACATAGTAAATTAGAGTACAATTGTTCGGGAAAACACGCGGGAATGTTAGCTGTGTGTAAGCAGAGGGGCTGGCCCTTGAATAATTATCTGCGCCCATCAAGCCCCATTCAACAGCTAATTTTAAGTAAGGTGGCGGAATTATTAGGTATGCCGGGAGACGAGTTAATCGGTGCCCACGATGATTGCGGCGCTCCCACCTACTCGATGCAATTGGGGCAGATGGCTCATCTTTACGCCCATCTCGCTTCCGGGAGACATTTAGATTTAGAGCGGGTGGTGCGGGCTATGACTTATCATCCCCGCATGGTAGCCGGTGATGGTGCCTTCGATACGGAGTTAATGCGTATGGGGGAAGGGGAATTAGTAAGTAAAGCTGGTGCCGAGGGTATTCAGTGCGTCGCTAAGGTGGGTGAGGGTTTGGGGCTCGCCATTAAAGCCCTAGACGGTTCAAAACGGGCTAAACACGCCGCAGCCCTACAGGTGATGAAACAGATGGGCTGGATTTCTCCCTCAGTGGCCGAGACTCTGGCGGATAAATTTATGAAGGAAGGAGCTTACACTCGCCTTGAAGTCGTCGGTGAGATGGCTTTCCTGTAAATAAAAAACTGCGATCGGACATAATCGCAGAGGTACCTGACTTATTGATTAAACTTTATATTAGCGGTAGCTTTCTACAGATTCATCGGCCGCTAATCTTTCCGCTCTAGTTTCTTCAAAAGACTTATTATACAGGAAGCCGGCTAAGATAGCCCCTAAAATCGGGGCGAACCAGAATAACCATAGTTGACCAATCAATTCTATGTTACCGGTTATTAAAGCTACGCCAGTGCTACGAGCAGGGTTAACCGAGGTGTTGGTGACGGGAATACTGATAAGGTGAATCAGAGTTAAACCTAAACCAATGGCTATAGGAGCGAAACCTACAGGGGCGCGATGGTCAGTAGAACCTAAAATAATCATCAAGAACATAAAGGTCAAAACTACTTCTGTTATCAGACAGGCAAATAAACCGTAACCACCAGGTGAGTGATTCCCATAACCGTTAGTGGCTAGAGGATTACTACCGGTGAGGTTAAATGAACCATCATGGTTAGCGATGATATATATGAGGAAGCCCGCTAATATGGCACCTAAGACCTGAGCGATGATATAGGGTAATAATTCTGACCCAGGGAAGCGTTTTCCTGCCCATAAACCGAAAGAAACTGCCGGGTTAAGATGACAACCAGAGATGTGCCCGATAGCGTAAGCCATAGTTAATACTGTTAAACCGAAGGCTATAGCAACACCCAAAAAAGAGATACCTAAATGGATGTCGAAATCGGCTCCGTCTACTACTCTTTTAGCTTTGCCCGAGAAAACGGCGGCTAGTACAGCACTACCGCAACCTCCCAGCACCAGCCAAAATGTTCCGATAAACTCTGCAAGATACTTTTTCATCTGTTTTTATAAGGGTTTCGTTTGCGTATATATTATAAAATCATAAATTTTAAAAAAACATCCTTAAAAAAATATTTATTTTTTGATGTAACTACTGAGATTTGATTTACTATTGTCTTACTTTTGTTTTATTTTTATGCAGTACATTTGTACATTGTGGTGATTTGATGTCATGGTAATACAGGTATGATAAAAGCCAGTATTATGCCTCCGATCACCAGTATTTCTACTATAGTTAGCAATAAGTTATCAGTTTTCATTGTGCCTACCTGCGTCGATTCACCCACAACTGATATATCTTCTCTTTCCACAGTCGCGGTGAATCGGATGCTTCGATTTGGCGACTGAACATAGATGTAATAAGAGCTAATCCTCCGACTTTTAACCCCATAACCAGATGAAATAATAGTCCGGAAACTAATATTAACCATGCCACTAGATGCAAATAATACCAGATATGTTCCAACTCCCCCGCCGCGAACCATTCCTCTTTAACTCGTCTGCCAGTTATCACCGCCCAGGTGGCCGCGAGCAACATCAGAGTGTTAACGATACGATGGAGATTGTAAAAACCGATCGGTTTCGGTATTTGTGATAATTTCTGGATGGAATCCGGTTGAATTAATCGTTTCTGTCCGAAATGAAAGCTATACAGGGCGAAGATGGGCAACAATAACAAAAATGTTAACCCCAAGGTTCCGTGTATGCCGATGATGTCTTCTATCTTTGGTAAGGAGATTTTGATGATCCTGCCATCGTAGGTATTGTAGACCCAAAAGGCGGAGACGATCGCTCCTATCCCCACGATCGCTATCACTCCATGCAATATCCTCAATATCAACGGTTGATAAGGGCTGGCGGCTTTCATATTCCTTCTTTTTGATTTTTGACTATTTTACAGTACATTAAAAGTTTTTCGGGTAGGTTAAAATTATCAAACGTTTATAAGACAAGCATTTCACCCCGATTCCCAATTCCCTCCTCAGAGCTTGACACTTCCTCTTTTTTTTTGTTAGCTTAAACGTAGTCGTTATGAGTTTGTACAAAGATGAAAATAGTAGGAATTAGCGGTAGTTTACGCCCTGGCTCGTATACAGCTAAGGCTTTAGAAGCGGCGAGTCAGAGGGTGCGGGCTCTGGGTGTGGAGGTAGAGATACTGGATTTAAGAACCATGAAGCTACCATTTTGCAACGGCGAGGATGAATATCCCGACTATCCGGATGTAGAAAAATTGAGAGCGGCGGTAAAGTCTGCGGATGGATTAATTCTGGCCACGCCAGAATATCACGGCAGTATCAGCGGTGTATTGAAAAACGCCTTAGATTTGATGAGCTTCGAGCATCTATCGGGTAAGGTGGCAGGATTGGTGAGTGTATTGGGCGGACAATCCAACAATAACGCCCTCAATGACTTGAGAATCATCGTCAGGTGGGTACACGGTTGGGTGATTCCGGAACAGGTGGCGATCGGACAGGCCTGGAAAGCATTCGACGAAGAAGGTAAACTATTAGACGAGAAGCTATCGCAAAGACTGGATCAATTCGCCCAAAGTTTAGTGAACAGTACCGGCAAACTCAGAAGTTAGATAAGGTGTAGGATATGACTATAACTCCCATGGAAAAGATCGATCGACTGGCAATCAGTCTGATACTCCTACTCAGTATAGTCATAGCCGCTCTAGTCTGGCTCGGTAATAACTGTACCGGTAACGATTGTCTCATCAGCACCAAACCGGAAGTAAAATACTTTACTTGGGACGGTGAAAGGGTGGGGATAGAAGATAAAGCTTTTATACTGACGTTCGATCGCCCGATGGATCATGTTAGCGTCGAGAAGAATCTAGTCATTAATCCCCCCCTACCCGGAAAAACCAGTTGGGCCGGCAGAAGACTCGCCTACACCTTAACCAGTCCCATTCCCTACGGAGAGAGCTACGAAATCCAGTTACAAGGAGCGAGGGAGCAATTCAGGGGTGGTATGGCTAAAGGGGAGGAAATGGAGCCGTTTATCGGTCAATTCAAGAGCCGAGATAGAGCCTTCGCCTATATCGGCACCGAGAAAGGAGAAGAGGGACAATTAATACTCTACAATCTGACGCAAAAGCAAAAATTAATCCTCACACCCCCCAATCTAGTAGTGATGGCGTTTGAATTTTATCCCCACGGCGATAGGATATTATTCTCAGCTGCGGATAAAAGCCAGGGTGCCGACGCGATAAGAGAATTACAACTCTACGAGGTGACAACCGGTTTAAACGAAGATAGCCGCACTCCCTTTCAAGCCGAGATGAAACTGGTGGTAGATAACGTCGATTATCAAAATAATCAATTCGACTTGTCTGCTGACGGAGAGACGATAGTAGTGCAGCGAATCAACCGGAAAAATCCCGCCGACTTCGATTTATGGCTGGTGAAACCGGACAAACCACCGCAGAAGTTAAACACTCAGGGAGGTGAGTTTAAAATCGCTCCGGATGGTAAGACTATCGCCGTGGCGCAGGGGGAGGGAATCAGCTTGTTACCGATCGAGAAAGATGCTAAACCCCTCGATTTCTTACCCAAATTTGGGCGGGTATTGGATTTTTCCGCCGATGGTAGCGCTGCGGCGATGGTTAATTACAATACGGATAATCCCAAATTACGTTATATTCGATCGCTCGTCTACGTCAACAATCAGGGTTTAGAAAAGAATCTGTTAAACGTCGAAGGTGCGATCGTCGATTGTCATTTTAACCCGACGCAAACCGATCTCTATTGTCTTTTAACCCAATTAATTCCGGGAGAGCAATACATAGAAAAACCTTACTTCGCCAAGATAAATATTCAAACCGGCAAGCTCACCCCTTTATTAGAATTGCCCGATTATCGAGATATTAAAATCAGCCTTTCGCCGGATGGCCTGGCCATTCTCTTCGATCAGGTGCTGACCAAGCCAGAGGGTAGCCCCGACGACACTTTAACCACAAATAGCGGTGAAACTATCGCGGGCGGGCGTTTATGGATGTTAATCCCGCCCGTAGGATCGAGTAATAAAGTCGTTAAAGCCGATTTAGAAGAATTGCCCCTCGCTGGTGTGCGCCCTCAATGGTCTCCTTAATATGAGATGGCAAAACTTAACTTTTTGAGAAACAATAGAGAAAAAGCTCACGGGATAAATACAGTGGATAGTTATGATTTAGGTCAGTACATATCGGCCACCGATGGAGTTTCTAAGCCCTGGTTATTGGTACAACTGCGGATTAAAAAGCTACAGGAAAGAAAGGGGGAAATCTCCTCGGAAGAATATATGCGGGAGTTAGAGGATATTTATAAAGATTTGATGAATTTAGGAGAGTGGTGGGTAGGCAGGGAAGAGGAAGTGTTCGGGCGCGAAAACCGCCGACTTTAAATTAAATTTTTCAACTTCTTATGATTAGCTATAGTCATCATTGTCACAACTAAATATAAGCTTTAATTATATTTTTCTTGAGATATTGGTATTTTACAAATCGCTGGAATCAAGGCAGTATAAAGGTTATAAAAATTTACTCCGGATTCTTGATTTGGAGAATTACTTATGGTTTCATTGACGCTGAATCAACCCCATAGTCAAAAAAGTCGTCTGACGACGCAGATTGTCGAGATCGGTGCGGATACAACCGCCCTCCGCTGTCTTGATTGGGATAGAGATAGATTCGATATTGAATTCGGTCTTAATAACGGCACCACTTATAACTCATTTATTATCAGAGGAGAGAAAACTGCTCTTGTAGATACCGCCCACCGCAAATTTGAAAAACTCTATTTAGAAGAATTAAAAAGTTTAATCGATTTAACAAGCCTCGATTATTTAATCATCAGCCATACCGAACCTGATCACAGCGGTTTAGTCAAAGAAGTTCTGGCGATGGCCCCGCAGGTGACGGTAATAGGTGCAAAAGTGGCGATGCAGTTTTTAGAAAACATGGTGCATCAACCCTTCAAACACCAAATCGTTAAAAGTGGCGATCGCCTGGATTTAGGTAATGGGCACGAATTAGAATTCGTTTCCGCCCCTAATTTACACTGGCCCGACACCATCTTCACCTACGACGCTAAAACCCGTATTCTGTTCACCTGTGATGCTTTCGGTATGCACTACTGCGACGATCACACCTTCGATGAAGAAACGGATCTGATCGAGGCGGATTTTAAATATTATTATGATTGCCTGATGCGGCCTAACGCTCGATCGGTATTGGGTGCAATGAAACGGATGGAAAAGTTAGAGGTGGATATTGTCGCTACCGGACACGGGCCGCTATTAAAATATCATCTATCCCGATGGCTCGATTCCTATCAATCTTGGAGTCAGGAACAAACCGACGCAGATACCGTAGTAGCTATCTTCTACTGTGAAGGATACGGACATAGCGAACAGTTAGCGCAGCTCATCACCACAGGCTTACACAAAACTGGCGTAGTCGTGGATTTAGTCGATCTCAACAGCACCGATCCCCAAGAAGTAAGGGAATTGGTGGAGCAGGCGGCGGGCTTCGTTATCGGTATGCCCCCTCAATCCCACAAAGAGGCTCACACGGCCCTGAGTACAATTTTAGCCGTAGCCCATAACAAACAGGCGATCGGTCTCTACGAATCAGGCGGGGGTGAAGACGAGCCAGTTTTCCCCCTACGCAATAAATTTCAAGAAATCGGTTTGAGCGAAGCTTTTCCTCCGATATTGATCAAAGAAAATCTCAATCAAGCCGTCGAATTGATCGCTGATGAAGCAGGTACGGATTTAGGGCAATGGTTAACCAGGGAAAAAACGATCAAACAGATCAAAGCGATCGATAACGGGTTAGAAAAAGCCTTAGGGCGCGTCAGTAGCGGATTGTATCTGATCACAGCGCAAAAAGGAGAGCTGTCAAGTGCGATGCTGGCCTCTTGGGTGACACAAGCGAGTACCAATCCCCCTGGGGTGGCGATCGCAGTGGCGAAAGAAAGGGCGATAGTCTCATTCTTACAGACCGGCGATCGATTCGTCCTCAATATCCTGCCCGAAGACAAATCTCAAAGATTGATGAAACATTTCTTAAGAAGATTTCCCCCAGGTGCCGATCGATTCGCTGGGATTAAAACCTATCCCGCTAACAACGGTGCCCCGATTTTAGCCGATGCTCTTGCCTATACAGAATGTGAAGTGACGGCGAGGATGGATTGTGGGGATCATTGGGTAATTTATAGCCGGGTTCATACGGGTAGAGTGGCGAGACTCGACGCTCTAACCGCCGTTAATCATCGCAAAGTGGGCAACCACTATTAATTTTGTAAATTTTTATTAATCAGGAGACTCTCGATGTACGAACCAGTTAAAGGCCCCTCTATGCTCGGTCGCGTGGTACAAGCTTTAGAAATGATACAGGATTTCATAGTCATTTCTCTCTGTATCGGACTATTCAGCTTTATGGTGTTAGAGATAAAAGAAATGTTCGTTTCTTTGTTACCGCCGATTGAATTTCGAGTAATCACAGCCGATATTTTATTCCTCTTAATCTTGGTGGAATTATTTCGACTACTGATTATTTACCTGCAAGAGAAACGGGTTTCTATCGGTGTAGCAGTTGAAGTATCGATCGTTTCCGTCCTAAGAGAAGTGATCGTTCACGGAGTATTAGAAACTGCTTGGACTCAAGTACTCGCCTCCTGTGCTTTCCTCTTAGTTTTAGGGGCCTTAATGGTTGTTCGAGTTTGGTTGCCCCCCACTTTTGAAGGTATCGACCCAGAGCAAAAAGTTTCCCTACGCTACAAGCAACAACACATCAAAGATATGGTCAGTCCTCATGGACGTTCATAAATAAATTTCGAGTAATTTTTTCCTGACTTTTTAGTAGTTTAAAGTACTAATTTTATGACACTTTCTCCTTTTTATCCTTCCGTTTTGCCAGGGCGGCCTCGTGATGTACAGGTAGCTGAAATCATAGGGAATACTTGGGTTTTCCGGTCTCGCACCTGGGATCGTCTGAAATTCGAGATAGAATATGCGCGAGGACATGGAACGACCGCTAATTCTTATTTAATTAAAAGTAATAAAGTCGCTCTTTTTGACCCTCCTGGAGAATCTTTTACCGAGATTTATTTAGAACAATTAAGTCAACAAATCGATCCAGCGACTATAGATTATTTGATTCTCGGTCACGTTAATCCGAATCGCCTGGCTACTATCAAAGCTCTCTTAAAGATAGCGCCTCAAGTGCAGTTGATTTGCTCGAAACCAGCGGCCAATACTCTCAGAAACGCCTTCGCGGATCTGGTGAATATACGGATAGTCAGATCTGAAGATACCCTGGCACTGGATGAAAATCAGGTTTTAGAATTTATCAGCGTTCCGAGTCCAAGATGGCCCGATGGGTTATGTACCTTTGATCGCAGTACGGGTATTCTCTACACCGATAAACTATTCTGCGCCCATATATGTAGTGACTCGCTCTGGGATGATAACTGGAAACAACTAGACGAAGACAGGCATTATTACTTCGACTGCCTGCACGCAGGACAATCGAAACAGGTAGAAACTATTCTCGATAAATTAAAAGATTACCGCGCTAAATATTACGCCCCCGCTCACGGCCCCCTAGTGCGCTATAGCCTCAGCCGATTCACTTACGATTATCGTTACTGGTGTCAGCAACAGGAAAGCAGAGCTCAACAGGTTCTTATTCTGTATGCTTCTGCCTATGGCAATACATCAATACTGGCTGACGCGATCGCTCAGGGACTAATAGAAAACGATGTAGCGGTAGAGTTGATTAATTGTGAATCGGCCGAGCCGGGGGAAATTACCGCCGCGATCGAATGCTGTGACGGCTTTATCATCGGCTCACCCACCTTAGGGGGACACGCTCCTACCCAAATCCAGACAGCTTTAGGCTTAGTGCTTTCGGCCGCTTCTAAGAGCAAATTAGCAGGGGTTTTCGGTTCCTATGGTTGGAGCGGGGAAGCGGTAGATCTGATCGAAACCAAGCTCAAAGACGCTAACTATCGCCTCGGCTTTGAATCGATCCGGGTACGTTTCAGCCCCACCCCCGAAAGCCTTTCACAATGTAAAAACGCTGGGGCGGAGTTCGCTCAAGCTCTGAAGAAAAGTCAGAAATTACGTGTACCCCGTCAGGCGGTGACGGCGACGACGATAGATAGAACAGAACAGGCTGTCAGTAGGATAGTCGGCTCTCTCTGCGTGGTAACAACGCGCTCCGGCAATGAACACAAAGGCTTTTTAACTTCTTGGATAACTCAAGCTAGTTTTAATCCCCCAGGCTTGATCTTAGCTATGTCTGAAAGCCAGACTTACACCGGATTATTAGAACCAGGTTGTAAATTCGTCATCAATATCCTCAAAGAAGGACGTAACCTGAGACGACATTTCTCAGGCAAGGTAAACTCGGTGTCTCCCTTGAGCGAATTAACTACTAAAGAAGCCGCAAACGGTTGTTTAATCTTGACCGAGGCTCTGGCCTATCTGGAATGTACGGTTAAGGAGCGCTTGCAGTTCAGGTCGGGAGAAGGTCAGGAATGCGATCGCTGGCTCGTTTACGCCATCGTCGAACAAGGAGCGGTACTAGATACTAACGGGGTGACAGCGATCGCTCATCGTACCCTGGGGCAGCATTACTAAACCCCCCTTTCCACTGACTTCCAAGCCAATTTTGCAGCACCAACCATCCCCGCCCGATTTCCCAACTCGGCGGGGATTATTTGTAAACCAACCCGGGAACTCGGTAATACTCTTTTCTCGATTTCCGCCCACATGGAGGGAAAGAACAAATCGGCCCCGGCACTGATACCTCCACCGATGATTACTGCCTCGGGGGTAAGAACATAGATCAGGCTCGCTATACCGGAGGCGAGTAACCGTCCATAATCAGCCCAAAATTGAATCGCCTCCAGATCTCCTTTGTGGGCTAATTCGGCCAATTCGTGGGGTTCTCTGCCAGTGGCGCGGCGGATAGCACCGATACTGGCGTACTGTTCTAAAGAACCTTGATTACCGCTATTACAGGGCGGCCCGTCAAAATTGATGGTGATTAAACCCAATTCCGCTGCCGCCCCAAGATGACCGACGAATAATTCACCGTTGAGAATAATGGCACCGCCCACGCCGGTGCCCAGGGTGAGTAGGATACTGTTTTTAAATTTCTTGCCAGCACCGAGCCAGGCTTCTCCATAGCCGGCACAATTGGCATCGTTGGCAATAATCGCGGGTAATCCCGTATGTTTTTCTAATTCGTCAGCTAGGGGGACATCTTGCCACTGAGAGAGATTTATGGCTACTTTGGCGATTCTACCTGCCGCATCGGCAGGGCCGGGTGTGCCCACTCCTAAAGCCAAGCAGTTTTTATCCCGATCGATCTGCTTTACGGTTTCCGCTATACGCTCGATAACTGCTTCGGGAGTGGCAGGTTGAGGAGTGGGTACGGTGATGGATTCGAGACAGATTCCCTCAGGGCTGAATAGTCCGAATTTGATAGCCGTACCACCGAGATCAAGCCCGATAACTGTTTTGTTCATTGTGAATGATTTGTTGATATTCTTCTTCGGTATAGAGATCCTGAGAAGATTCTATGCGATCGAGGAAGATAATACCATCGAGGTGATCTAATTCGTGTTGGAAGATACGGGCTACGAAATCGTGCAGGATGGTTCGCTCTATTGTACCTTTCGTATTGAGATATTCCACCTGCACCCATTGATGACGAGGTACGAGTCCCCTCCTACCCGGTACACTCAGGCAACCCTCCCAATCTTTACTCATTTTCGGTGAAGAGGCGATGATTTCCGGATTGATCATCGCCTTTGGAGTCATCAGGGGAGCTTGAGGATAGCGGGGTGTGGGACGACTGGCGACGATAAAAACGCGATCGTCTTGACATAATTGAGGGGCTGCGATGCCCACCCCGTTCGCGGATTCGGCGGTGGCGATCAGGGATTGAATCAATTTTTCTATCCGGGGGGTGATTGTTTCTACGGGTTGGGCTATTTGCCTGAGATGTTCATTACCTACGCAGGCAACGGGTAAGATAGGGGTGGATTTAGCGTCAGTTAGGGAAATTGAGAGCATATACTAAATCAGTTATAGATTTATCCTTACCTTATCACGCTCATTTTTTCACTGTTATAGTAATAATTCGTTGCCTGACAAAAATAGCTGTCTTTGCTTTCCGTATTTATGAGGAATTAAAAATCAACTAGACTAGATAAGCAGTACATTGGAGAAAGCAGTATCAATCATGACAGATCATCAAAATGGGGATAAAGTTTTAGAGGCGATGAAGAATTTCGCCGAACAATACGCTAAAAGAACCGACACTTATTTCTGTAGCGATCCCTCCGTCACCGCCGTAGTTATTGAGGGACTTGCAAGACATAAAGAAGAACTCGGTTCGCCCCTGTGCCCCTGCCGTCATTACGAGGATAAGGAAGCGGAAGTGAAAAATACTTTCTGGAACTGCCCTTGCGTACCGATGCGGGAGAGAAAAGAGTGTCATTGTATGTTATTCATCACCCCCGATAATGAATTCGCCGGGGATGAGCAGGAAATTTCTCTCGACTATATTAAAGAGATCAGAGCTAGTTTGAATGCCGGCTAAGGAATTTTTTCTAGGTATCGAGCAATTTAATCGCGGCGAATTCTACGCCTGCCACGATACTTTAGAGGCTCTCTGGATGGAATCGGGCGAGCCTCTGAAGACCTTTTATCAAGGTATCCTACAAGTGGCGGTGGCCTGTTATCATCTGGGCAATAACAACCTTCGGGGAGCCATGATCTTATTGGGCGAGGGGGCCCGTCGTCTTCATTCCTATCAACCAGATTACGAAGAGGTAGATGTCTCTCTTTTGCTCGAAGAAAGTCTTAACTTATTGCAATATTTACAGGGGATTTCCTCAGGCGAAACTTTGCCTGAGGCCCCGCTACCGAAAATTCTCCTACTCGATCAATAAATCAGGAGGTCAAACGTTAGAATAGGGACTCAGATAAGCAAATTTACAATCATACTGGTATGTTCGGTCAATTATCTTCGCATCGGCAAGTTTGGTGGAAGAGCTCGCAGCGTGCCTTCGGCATCGCTTTTAGTGTCTTTTCCGCCCTAGGTTTCTTCGTGGCCGCTTCAGCCCAAACCCCGGCGAATCCAGGCAACGCCCTAACGGTACGTTCCGATATTCAAGAGGCTAATTCTAAAACCGGCGTGATTACTGCTAGAGGCAACGTCCAGGTTTATTATCCCGCCCGTAAAATGCAGGCGACTTCGGCCCAGGCACAATACTTCAGCCGGGAACGTCGTTTAGTATTGACCGGGAACGTTTACGTATTACAGGAGGGCAACAGTATGCGGGCGGAAACCATGACCTATCTCGTGGATGAGGGGAGATTTATCGCCACCCCTCAAACCAATCAGCAGGTAGAATCCATTTATATCATGAAGGATAATAATCAGGCGCAAGCACCCGCACCCGCCGCACCCGCCCCCGCCCCGGCAATTCCTCCAGCTCCTACTATCAGGTAAGGTGCGATCGTGACTTTAGTTCTAGAAAATATTCATAAAAACTACGGCAAACGCTCGATCGTCAATCGGGTTAACATTTCCGTCGCTCCTGGGGAAATCGTCGGCCTGCTCGGCCCTAACGGTGCTGGCAAAACTACGACATTCTATATCGCCACCGGTCTGATCAGACCTAATCAGGGTCGAGTATGGTTCAATCAAAAGGATATTACTAAATTACCCCTGCACCGCCGGGCGAAATTAGGCATCGGTTACATGACCCAACAGGCTAGTATCTTCCGCTATCTGAGTGTGCAGGAAAATATACAATTAGCCCTTGAACAGTCCGGCGTGCCTTTAGGGATGCGTAGTCGGCGCTTATACGAACTATTGCGGGAATTCCGCTTGGAAAAAATAGTCAGAACCAAAGGAGCTTACGTATCCGGGGGCGAACGCCGACGCACGGAATTAGCACGCGCTTTAGCGGTAGGATTAGAAGGCCCCAAATTTTTATTATTAGATGAACCTTTCGCGGGGGTCGATCCCATCGCCGTATCGGAAATTCAAACTATGATCGCCGATTTAAAAAATAAGCAGATGGGCATTCTCATCACCGATCATAACGTGCGGGAAACTTTAGCGATTACTGATCGGGCTTACATCATGCGCGAGGGTCAGATTTTAGCCGCAGGCAACGAAGAAGAACTTTATGATAATCCTTTAGTACGTCAATATTATTTGGGTGATAATTTCCAACGCTAATTAATTTAATAAGAGGTTATAGTTAATCATGAAAATAGGTCGATTTCCGGGATGGCTAAGTTACATACCTGGTTTTAATTTATTAGACAGGTATTTATTGGTCGAATTAGTTTTACCCCTCATGTTCGGTATGGGACTGTTTACTTCTTTAGGGGTGGCGATCGGTACTTTATTCGACTTGGTAAGACGGGTAACTGAATCGGGATTGATGATCACTATCGCTTTAAAAATCCTCCTCTTAAAGATGCCAGAATTTATCGTGTTAGCCTTCCCTATGTCGATCCTTCTAGCAACCTTGATGGCTTACAGCCGTCTATCGAGCGATAGTGAATTAATTGCTCTCAGGAGTATCGGGATTAGTCCCTATCGCTTAGTCATACCGGGATTGATATTAAGCTTGGTGGTTACTGGTTTAACATTCGTCTTTAATGATTATGTGGCTCCCTCGGCTACTTATGAAGCTAAAATAACGATGCAAAAAGCTTTAAAAAGGGAAAGAAAACCCTATATAGAAGATAATATTATTTATCCAGAATATAACGAGATTAAAAAACCTGACGGTAGTGAAGAAAGAGTTTTATCGAGATTGTTTTACGCGGAAAAGTTTAACGGGGAACAGATGCAAGGGTTGACAATTTTAGATAGAAGTCAACCGCAAGTTAATCAGATTATTACTTCCGAGTCGGCTACCTGGAACGTTGAACAGAATATCTGGGACTTCTTTAACGGTACTGTTTATCTAATCGCGCCCGATGGTTCCTATCGCAATATCGTCCGGTTCACTCATCAACAGTTAGCTTTACCGAGAGCACCTTTAGATCTGGCTTATCGGGGTAGGGATGCTACGGAAATGACCCTCAGACAAGCTCAAGATTATTTAAGAATTATCAAGCTCAGCGGTAACGAGAAGAAAGTCAAAAAATTGGAGGTACAGATACAGCAAAAGCTATCTATTCCCTTCGTCTGTTTGGTATTTGGTATTATAGGTTCCGCTCTAGGCTTAAGACCGCAAAACGCCAATAAGGCTACAAGTTTCGGTATCTGTATAGTATTGATCTTCTCCTATTATCTTTTATCATTCATTACGAGTTCGATGGGAGTTTGGGGTGCTTTAACTCCCTTTATGGCGGCTTGGTTGCCCAATTTCTTAGGCCTGGCCGCTGGGGGAGTTCTGTTATGGCAGACGGCTAAGTAGAGAAGTGAGTTAAAAGAAGTGAGAAAAGAGAAGCTCACTCCTCACTTCTGGTTGCTCACTCCTACATATAGCTCGTCGAGTTCGCTGTAGTCGGGGAGGGTGGTATCGATCGTCTCTCCCTCCCTGATGACGATGCGATCGGCTTGGGGACGGGACAATAATTCACTTAAATAACGGGCTTTGAAAATAATCAAATCGGCCGTTACTCCCGCTTTAATCCTGCCGTGTTCGGGTAATCCCAATAAATCGCCAGGAATTTTATTAACGCTGGCGCACCAATCTTCATAGGGGGTGTCTAGATGGGCGATTCTCACCGATTCGCGCAACACTTCTAAACCATCGTGATCGCCAAACCCATAAAAGGGATCGCGGCAATTATCGCTGGCGAAGGCAACGGGAATACCCGCCGCTTGAATTTCTTTGACCCTGGTTACTCCGCGCCAGTAAGGGGTTTTACCAGGATGACGATCCTGTAAGTACAAGTTACACATCGGTAAGCTGACGATGCCGATGCCCGCTTCCCTGACTAATTTTAAGGTTTCCTGCACCTGTTCAGGGGGTTGTACGCTTAGGCTACAACAATGACCGCAGATTATATTACCCCTGAATCGGGTTTTGAGGGCGGTGCGAGCGATCGCATCCAGACAGGTAGAATTCGGCTCGTCGTTTTCATCGGCGTGGAAGTCTAAATCTAAATCTCTTTCCCAGGCTAACCGGAATACATTCTCTAACTGCGCCTCTAAATCTGGATGGCTGAAAGCTACCCCTCCTAATACCCCTCCTATTTGAGCTATTTTATCCGCTAAAGCCACGCCTTCTTCGGTTTGATAGTAATCTAGGGATACAAGAGACACAGCCTGGAGATTGATCCTATCCGCCCATTCAGCCCGTAACCGAACGAAGGCGGAAAGACTTATATAAGCTTGTTTGCCGAAAGAATCTATATGAGTTCTGATCGCGCTCGTTCCGTGAGCGTAACTACATTTCAGCCCGAATTCCATACGTTTGTATACATCTTCCTCGCGCCAATCATTTTCCGCGTTGGCTTTAGCTACATTTAAAGCCTTGTCGAAGGTGCCATCTAAATTGGGGCAACGTGGCCATAAATGGGCTTTATCTAGGTGGGTGTGCATATCCACAAAACTCGGTAGGATTATTTTCTTCTTCAGATCGATGCTGTCTATTTCCCAGTCCTCATCCTGTGACGGTATAATGCTGACGATCCTGTCACGGTTGATTTCTATATTGACCCGACACAATCCTTCTGTCGTTTGTGGCAAATTATTATCTATCTCTAAAACACATCGCGGTACGTGGGCATTTTTTAACCAATAGTGAGTATTATGAGGAATCATAGCCAAATTTAGTTTATGTTTTGCGACAATATATTTTTAGATAAAGTTTCTGTTATTTTAAACTTAATATTACTATTAATTATACTCTGGCTTATCCTAAAAAAGACCAATCTATTAAGCCGAGTGTTGGGTCGGAAACTTTTCAATAAACCCGTTCATTTTCATCAAGCTTCTTACTATCAATCTCGATTAAATAATTTTGACGCTATCCCCACTAGTTCCCGAGACATTATGTTATTGGGGGATAGTTTAACCGATGACGGGCTATGGTCGGAATTATTGCGCCATCCTCACGTTATTAATAGAGGTATTAGCGGTGATACTACTGAGGGACTCTTATTCAGGCTAGATCGGGTTATTAATTGCCAACCCCAAAAAATTTTTTTAATGATCGGTATTAACGATTTATGGCAAAAACGATTATCTCTAGAGGCAATTATTAACAATTATACGTTGATTTTAAAAAGTGTTAAAGAAAAAAATCTACTAACTAAAGTTTACGTTCAGAGCATTTTGTATGTAAACAATAAAATGTATTCTATTAATATAGATAATGCAAGTATAGAGTATGTGAATAAAAACTTAGCAGAAATTGCCTGTAAATTCGGTTATACCTATATCGATATAGCCAGCATAATGGGAGATGAAAATAAGCAATTGTCCCCTCAATACACTTACGATGGGGTACATTTAAACGGTAATGGCTATATTATCTGGTCAAACGTGATAAAACCTTTAATCGATGAATAATTATGAGCGGGCACAAACATAATATACTCTTAATAGCCGTCACGGGCGGGGTAATTTTGTCATCCTGCGGAGAGTCGCCTAAAGAAGTTAAAACCCCGGTAGCCGTAACTCCCTCTCCCGAGCTATCTCCCGTTATCAAGCCGGCTACCGTCGATGTCAAGAGTGCTAATCGCTATCGTGTTTTGGGATTGCAGTATCGTCAACGGGGGGAATTCGCCGCATCTATATCGGCTTTGAAAAAGTCCGTATCTTTAGATCCCGCTAATTTATCCGGACGGGTTATTCTCGGTTGGACACAACATCTAGCGGGACATCGGCAAGATGCGGCTAGAACTTTAGAGGATACTCTCGGTCAAGACCCGGATTACATACCCGCCCTCAACGCTCTGGGCATCGTTTATTTAGTTGAAGGAAAATTGAATCAGGCCGTAACAACCCACACCAAGGCTATGAAGTTAAAGCCCGATAACGAAATCGCTTACTATAATTTAGCGTTAGCATATCATCGTTTAAGCGATTTGCAAAGCGCACTAAAGAATTCGGAGAAAGCGATCGTTCTAGAGCCGAATAATCCTCATCCTCTGGTGGCGAAAGCGATGATAGAGTGGGAATTGGGCGACAAAAGCCAGGCTGGGAAAACCTATAAACGGGCGATCGCTTTAGATTCTCGTTATCGACGGGCTTGGTTTTTGGCGCACTTATCCGAGGCGGGTTTCAGCCAATCGCAAATAAAAATCGTAGAGAAAATTCGCTCTTTTTAATTTAAAGCATCGAAGTAATCCCTCATCTGGCTACGTTTCCGGGGTTGACGCAGTTTCTGTAAAGCCTTGGCTTCTATCTGTCGCACCCTCTCCCTCGATAGATCTAACTCCCGGCCGATGTCGGCTAAAGAATAGGATTTACCATCCCGGAAACCGTAGCGCAGTTGAATAACCTCTTTTTCCCTGCTAGTAAGATCTTCAAATAGAGCCTGTAAATCTTTTTGTAGAGATTCGTAAATCAATTGATTTTCCGGAGAAATGTCTTCTGTTTCCAGTAAATCTAGTAATTCCGTATCTTTCTCCTTACCGACTTTCACCTCTAAAGAAACCGAGCGGGGCACTCGCATCAAGACTTCCCTTACCTGCGGTGGTGTCATATCTAATTCTTTAGCCACATCTTCCACGCTCGCGGTTCTTCCCAGGGCTTCGGAGATTTTGCGCTGTGCTTTTTTGATTTTGTTGAGCTTCTCGGTAACGTGAACCGGAAGACGAATGATCCTGCTTTGAGTTGCGATCGCTCTCGTAATTCCCTGACGTATCCACCAATAAGCGTATGTACTGAAGCGATAACCTTTGGTGGGATCGAATTTATCCACCGCCCTTTCTAAGCCCAGTGTGCCCTCTTGAATTAAATCTAAGAGTTCCAAACCCCGATTCTGATATTTCTTGGCTACGGATACCACTAGACGTAAGTTAGCCTTGATCATCTGATCTTTAGCCCGAATACCCGTATTGATCACTTTATCTAATTCGCTTACTTCTAACCCCGCTAAATCAGCCCATCGTTTTTTGCCCTGCTCGACTCGGTTTTTCAATTCACCCGTCGTTAAATCTGCCGTTTTTGCCCAACGCTCCCAGGAGGGGCGATAACCTAATTTAACCCCCAGGCGATCGTGTAGATCCAGGAGGGTAATAAATTTCATCATTATCGGGTCATTATTCCCAGCCGCTCGATTTCTGATGTCGAGCAGAGATAAATAGCGTTGTACTTGCTGGGCCTTAAGGACTTCTTCATCTTTTTTTAGTAGCGGTACTCGTCCTATGTCCTGCAAATACAAACGCACTAAGTCAGTTGTATTAGTTCTCGTAGCGGCTACTTGAGGCGATAATTCTATAGATTCCAATTCCTTTAGCTCTAATAGCTCTGGGCTGCTATCTGAAGTAGAATCTTTATCGAATGGGTTAACATATAGGTCGTGCATAGCAGTTAATAAGTAAAGAATGATTATCAAAAGCTCTTAATCTTCAGCTATTTTTATCCTTCCCAAGTTTATTGATAGATCTTCCTCAAGATAGATAATTTTTTCGATTTAGATTATTTAGTTTTGATAATAATTATTTATCTTCACAAAAAATGGCTAAATTCACATAGTAAATTCACTTAAATTCTATTAATATTTATTAATCTGCTCAGTGAATCCTATTAATAAACCCCTACTTCAATTGCTTAAAAATCCCTTAATTTCTTCAAGTTTATCGAAAGCTTTGCCATTTTTGAGGTAAATTTCTGCTTGAGAAAAACCCTGTTTTAAATCTGCACAAATACCAGATCGCCAGAGATAAAAGCCGCCGTTATAAATAGCCGCGTCCGATAAAGAGTTTGGGGTTCCTCTCAACAACTCCATCAGGGTCGTCAGCAGAGATTCTCTGTCGGTTAACTCCATATCTTCGGGAGAAAAGCCATAATCACGGGGGTTGATGAATAAACGTTCAAAACTGGGGGGTTGAGTTGGATTGCCCAGTCCGATAATAGCGGTTCGGCTACAGGCGAGATCGCAACTGCCTTCTAAGCCCTTGACCATTGTAAAGTGATGAATTCCTCGAAGGGCTAAAGTTTCTTGAAATCTGGCTTCTGTGGGTGGGTGGACGAAGCCGCAAACTTGATGAACATTACCACGATAGGGCGACCAGATCAATTCTACGGTAGCCAAGGGCGGCCGTTTACCTATTTGTTCCCGATAGGGGACTAGCTCGTGTACGGAGGGGAAGTGTTGAGGGGTATAAATAAAAGTTAAACCTGTACCGCGTAAACATCGATCGCTCTCCGATAGGGATAGGCTACCGAAATCTAGCCCTAAGCCCCGCCAGATTTCTATTAAGGGGATGCCGTATTTAGTGGGCATGGTATCGCCCCCGTGAGCCACTACTGGCACCCCAGCCGCCGCTAAAATTAACATCGTCAGGGGTAATACAGGGGCGGTGCGGGAGCGCCCATCGTAGGGAATGCCGAATACAGTGACGGGATGGAGGAAAGAAGGGGTATCTAGAAGCGGCCCTAATTCTTCGTAAGCGTCCAACATCCCGACTAATTCTTCTACGGAAGGGCGTTTGATCCGGTGGGCGATCATAAAAGCGCCGATTTGGGCGGGGGTAGCTTCTTGAAGCAACATCAGGCGGGTGGCGATGCGGGCCTCTTCCCGACTTAAATCCTTACTTGTATGGGTGCCGCTGGCGATCGTTCTTAAGTATTCTCTGAAGGTGTTACTCATAGTTGGTATCAGACGGAAAGAGGCTGGGTGGTTTTCTGCGCTAATTGCTTCATCTGCCGGACTAGGTGGCAGAAATGGGCTATGGGGGGGATCTGTAATCGATCGCTAGTAGTTACCATCACCACTTGACGCGAGGGACGATCTTTAAACTTAGCATTATGGAGATTGGCTGTCACCTCGGGAACAGGAAAATAAATGGGCCGGGTGGCGAGAGTTGGATCGTTGCAGGAGTCAAACAGGGCGGATTGAGGCAGGAGGGCGATGATATTCCCCTGACGTACCACTCCCCGGAAAGCATCGAGGGTATTCAATTCCATCACGGTTTTCAAGGGCACTTCCTGACGGGAAAACCATTCTTGAATCAATCTTTGCATACCGTAGCCGTCTTTAAAAACTACCTGCGGGTATTTAATCAATTCTTCCCAAGGGACTTCCTCGTATTGAGTGAGGGGATGATGGGCACTCATCAGGATCTCGATCGCTTCTTCGTACAATACTTCTACTACCATTTCTGGGTTAGAGGTGAGAAAACGATTGTTCATCACCAGAGCGATGTCTACTAAACCATCGCGCAATACTTTTAAGGCTCGATCGCTTCCTAGTGCCGTCACCCTTAATTGTACCTCAGGGTAATCCTGACAGAATTGGGGCAGTATGGGGGGTAAGTAATGGGCGCAGACGGAATGAATGGCCGCGACGCATAATTCTGGCTGTTTACCCTGTTGTAAATCTGTGATTTCTTGATGAATCGTCGTCCATTCATGACAGATTTTTTTCGCTCTTGGTAATAGTCTTTCCCCCGCGATCGTCAGTTTAGCTTGGGCGGTACGGTGGAATAAGGGTAAACCTAAATCAGTTTCTAGAGATTGTATCTGACGGCTGATAGTGGATTGGGTGACTCCGCAGTGTCGGGCCGCCTGTCCGAAATTCCCGGTGGTGGCAACCGCTAAAAATGCTTGTAGCTGCTCGATACGCATTCAAAGAGGGGATGAGATTATGTCATTATCTCTATGACAATAACGGATTTTAAACACGGGTTTGGTAGAAATTTATACTGTTAATAGTTTCCGTGTATCCTGGGGTTTAATTTATCGGTTACGGGTTCTTGTCCTTGCAGGTGTTGTTGGACGATCGTCTTTACATCCTCTTCTTTTACCCGACAGTACCAGGTTTCTTCGGGGAGTATCCTGACGGTGGGGCTAGTGGTGCATTGTCCCTGACAACTACTGGTCATCACGATCACGTCCGGGGGTAAATCGGCACTCTGAAAAGCCTGTAATACTTTAGCGCTCCCCTGCATGATACAGGAGGTATGCTGACAGACCATGACGAAACGTTTCTGCGCGTAATTAGACATAGGGCGGGAGTCGGGGGTTGGGAGTTAGGAGTCCGGAGTTGGGAGTCCGGAGTTGGGTCAGAGGTTTTCGATTACCGTTGCTGTTTCACACAATCCTATGCTAACCCAGTTGCTCGATCCGTCCTGCCAATATTCTTTCTTCCAGATGGGGGCATTGTGTTTTAGGGTATCTATAGCGTATTGACAGGCGGCGAAGGCTTCGCCTCGGTGGGGGCAACCCACGGCTACTAAGACGCTTATTTCACCTATCACCAGTTTGCCGATGCGGTGATGGATGACAACGCGATTAGTATCTTTCCATGTTTTATATATGTGTTCGGCTATTTCTTTGAATATAATCAACGCCATCGGTTCATAGGCTTGATATTCTAAATAATTGACCGGTTTACCATCGGTTTGATTTCTTACTGTACCACTCATTAATACGATCGCGCCATTAGCCCCATCATCCGCTAATCTGTATACTTCCTCTAGAGATAGGGGGGCGAAACTAATTCTAAAATCCTCTCGGTTCATGCTTTGTTTTGTCTATGTATTTAGTACAATTAAATTAATACTTGAATTTTGCCATTTACACTAAAAAACCATAAATAGAAGTGTAACAAATGTCTGAGAATTCTAGATTTTACGAGCTTTTCCGCAAGATAGCCGCACTGGAAAAAAGAGTGGCGCGGTTGGAGGATGGTTATCAGGAGTTAGACAATATCCTCGATCCCCAGGGTTGGATAGGAGAAGCGTTTAAACTGATAGAGCAGGATATGGAAGAGATGAGCGCTAAAATGGAAGCGCGATTTCAATCTGTAGATGAAAAGCTCGATATAATCCTAACCCACATCACCAGCTTGAACCGATAACGGGCTTAGGCGCGTTCATGTAGTATTTGCATGAATATAATCCCATTCTGGTCACGATCGCGGTTAAAAGTAGTAAAAGTTACAAATTGCTCCGATGAATCTGAAGACCATCTTATAAAGATGTCCCGAGAGCAAGCTACTTATCTATGACCCGATCGATCAAAACCCTTTGCCCCTATTGTGGAGTAGGATGCGGTTTAGAAGTTACCGCCCCGGAAGTAAAATCCGTTTCGGAAAAGGTCATCCCCAAAGTCACAGGAGATAGATCCCACCCATCGAGCGCGGGCATGGTGTGCGTCAAAGGGGCTACCGTAGCGGAATCCCTCGATAAAAATCGACTGCAAACACCGATGATCAGGGAAACCTTAGAGGAAGAGTTCCGCCCCTGCGATTGGGAGGAGGCATATAGCAGAATCGTAGACCAGATAGGTCAGACGATCGATCGCCTCGGTGTAGATAGTATCTGTATGTACGGTTCTGGGCAGTTCCAAACCGAAGATTATTACATAGCTCAAAAATTACTCAAAGGCTGTCTCGGCACTAATAATTTTGATGCTAATTCTCGACTCTGTATGTCGAGCGCAGTATCTGCCTATATTGGGAGTTTCGGAGCCGACGGGCCGCCCTGCTGTTACGAAGACTTAGAGTTAACCGACTGTGCTTTCCTTATCGGTACTAACACCGCCGAATGTCATCCGATCGTTTTTAACCGTCTCCACAAATACCTAAAACGTAACCCCTCAGCTAAACTGATCGTAGTCGATCCCCGCAAGACGAAAACCGCAGAGGCGGCACACCTGCACTTAGGGATTAATCCCGGCACTGATATAGATTTGCTCAACGGAATCGCCCATCTCTTGATGAAATGGGACAAGCTAGACCATGATTTTATCGAGCAACATACGGAAGGCTTTTCCGAATACGCTGAAATTATCCAAGCATACGAACCCGAATCGGTAGCGCAAAAGTGCGGTATCACCAGCGAGGAATTAGAAGAGGCGGCTCGATACTGGGCGAAATCGACCAAGGTTTTATCTTTATGGTCGATGGGGATCAATCAATCATCAGAGGGCACAGCCAAAGCGCGAACTATTATTAACCTGCATATAATGACGGGTAATATCGGTAAACCGGGAGCAGGCCCTTTTTCCCTGACGGGGCAGCCTAACGCGATGGGAGGCAGAGAAGCAGGGGGATTATCACACCTATTACCCGGCTATCGCAGCGTTACCAAATACGAAGATAGAAAGGCTGTAGAAGAATTATGGGGTTTACCGAGTGGGCGCATCTCTCCGGTACCTGGTAGAACCGCCCAGGAAATGATCACCGGTTTAGAAATGGGGGAAGTAGGTTTATTGTGGATAGCCGCCACCAATCCCGCCGTGAGTATGCCCGACTTGGAGAGGACGAAAAAAGCCTTACTTAAATCTCCCTTCACGGTTTATCAAGATGCCTTTTACCCTACCGAAACTTCTCGCTACGCTCATTTACTCCTACCCGCCGCCGCCTGGGGAGAAAAAACCGGCACCATGACCAATTCTGAGCGCGTCGTCACTCTCTGCCGAGCTTTTCGCCCCGCACCCGGTACGGCTAAACCCGATTGGGAGATATTCGCGGAGGTGGGCCGCCGTCTCGGTTTCGCTGAATATTTTCCCTTTACTAACTCTGCGGAAGTTCACGCCGAATTTGCTTCTCTGACGCGGGGTAAGCCCTGTGATATGACGGGTATGAGCTATGAAAGATTGGAGGGGGGCCCTTTGCAGTGGCCCTGTCCCGAGGATGGCGGAGAAAGTAAACGCTTATACGAGGATAAACGCTTTCATACTCCTACGGGGCGCGCTCGATTCGCGGCTTTCCACTCAAAGGGTTTGGCTGAACCAACCGATTGCAACTATCCGCTCGTGTTAACGGTAGGTAGAGTATACGGGCATTGGCACACCCAAACTCGCACCGGACATATTGAGAAAATTAAGAAGCTACACCCCGCGCCTTTTCTGGAAATAAATCCTAAAGACGCGGCGAAATTGGGTCTAGAAGATGGTCAGATAGTGGAAGTTCGATCGCGCCGGGGTAAGGCTCGTTTTCCCGCTCTGATTACGAGATCGATCGCTCCTGGTTGCGTGTTTGTACCGATGCACTGGGGTTTCTTATGGACGGATGATGCAGAAGCTAATAACCTCACTCACCCGGAAGCTTGTCCTTTCTCTGGACAACCAGAATTAAAAGCCTGTGCGGTACAATTGATGCCTGTTACTGCGATTGTCAAGGAAAATGAGGCAGCACCCGAGTTAGCTCCGACGCTAGGATAGAGGAATTATAGGTGTAACGTATATGTCCGATTTTTTTGCTTTTGAAGCTGATTTCGTCGAGTCCCTGCGTTGTATCCCGATGGGAGTCCGGATGAAATTGGATACCTGCGGGGTCAAGTTAAAACTACAACACTGGCATTTATTAACTGGCGAGGAGCGACAGAATTTAGTCTCTAAACCCTGCGAGAAAGGGCAAGAAGTAGAGGATTATCGAAATTACCTGCAAGGACTCATAGAGGCGAAAACGGGAGCCAAGGCGGGCGAATTAGCGATCGATCCCCACCCGCCCTGGCTCGAGCCTAGTACCATCCCCAATACTGTAGCGGAAAAGGCGCGGGAATTTTCCCTCACCATAACGGACGAGCAGTGGGCGGCGCTCACCCCAGCTCAGAGATTCGCCCTCATCAAACTAAGTCGCCCGAGTCACGAGAATCTCAACTTTTATCCCGCCTTGCAAGAATTTCATCTGGTGTAATTTCTCGATCGTGCCATAATTAAAAAGGCACTTCACAGAGGGCTGTTATGGCGATTAAGACAGCAACCGATGGGATTATTACCTTAAAAAACGTCGGTAAATCCTACATACAACCGAATAAGCAACAAATTAGCATTTTAGACAACATCAGCCTCGAACTACGTCGAGGGCAAATTGTCGCTCTACTCGGCCCCTCGGGTTCGGGAAAATCAACGCTGATGCGTATGATTGCGGGCCTTAACCCCCCCACCACAGGTGAAGTCCTCTATCACGGTAGACCATTGACTGGGTTAAATCCAGGAGTGGCGATCGTGTTTCAGAGTTTCGCCCTCTATCCCTGGCTCACCGTCTTAGAAAATGTGGAATTAGGACTCAAGGCTAAGGGTGTACCTCCCGATTTGCGCGAGCCGAAAGCTCTGGAAATGATCGACGTGATCGGCCTCGATGGCTTTGAAAACGCCTATCCTAAAGAATTATCCGGAGGTATGCGTCAGCGCGTCGGCTTCGCCCGGGCCCTCGCGGTTGAGCCAGAATTACTCTGTATGGATGAGCCTTTCTCGGCTCTAGATGTACTGACGGCGGAAAACCTTCGCATAGAGTTACTCGATTTATGGCTAGAAAGACGCATCCCCACGCAATCTATCCTTATTGTCACTCACGGCATCGAAGAGGCGGTGATTCTGGCGGATAGAATCATCGTCTTGGGACGTAATCCCGGACGTATCCGCGCCGATTTCCCTGTCACTCTTAAGCACTACAGGGATCGCAAAAGCCCGCACTTTCAAGCGATCGTAGACCGGGTTTATACTATTCTCACCAATCCCGATCTCGATACGGTAGAACCTCAATCGACGATCAGCACTCCTAAACCCAGTACGGCTAAGTATCAAGCTCTGCCCTCAGTACGAATCGGTTCGATCGCAGGTCTTTTAGAATTGTTAGAAGATCGTTCCAATCGGGATCTATACCGTCTCGGTCAGGAATTACAGTTAGAGGTAGATGATATTCTACCGATCGTAGAAGCAGCGAAATTCATGGATCTGATCGAATTGCGCGAGGGGGATATTTATCTTAAACCGATCGCCCATCAATTCATTCAAGGTAATATCGACCAGAGAAAACAAATTATCCGTCAGCAATTACTAGGTCACATTCGCCTTGTACAACAAATCTATAATCTTTGTAAATCTAAGAATAATAACCGCGTTCCTGAAGAATTGATCCTTGATTTATTAGCTAATCATTTCAGCCCTCAAGAAGCGGAAAGACAAATGAATACTGCTATAGATTGGGGGCGTTACGCCGAGCTATATAGTTACGATGAACCGGCAGGGGAAATATTCCTCGAAGAGGAGGAGAGTAGGCCCCTAGCTACCGCTACCAGTTCCGAAGCCTAAACCAGGATAAGTTAAGCAATTTCCCTTTCTTAAATCTTTACGGTGCTCTCCTCATCCATCGAGTAGATTAACGCCCAAAAACCTTTCAGACAGTAAAAACTTATCCCCCAACTCCCAACTCCCGACTCCCCCCACTATGACCCGCCCCTTAACTCCGGAAAACAAAACGATCGATCGTTCTTCTTGGTCTTGGCAAGATGGCTTACTCATTCTCGCCACCCTAACCCTAATTTTTATCATCGTCCGCACCGCCTCGAATTTTGCCGGGGCCTATTATCCCAATCTAGAGATAGACTCTAATCCTAGAGTTCTCCCGGGATATACGGCACAAACCCTTTTACGTATGGTTTGCGCTTATTTTCTCAGTTTAATTTTCAGTGTCCTCTACGCCTATACCGCCTATCGCTCCCGATTAGCGGCTCAGATTCTCATTCCCCTTTTAGATATATTGCAATCGATCCCGGTTTTATCTTTTTTACCTGGGGTAGTTTTGGCTTTGATTTCTCTGTTTCCAGGGCAGAGAATCGGTATTGAACTGGCAGCGATCGTGTTAATTTTTACTGGCATGACCTGGAATATGACTTTTAGTTTCTATCAGTCTCTCTCTAATATTCCCCGGGAACTTTTGGAGGCTTCTAAGGTTTATCGTCTCAATTTCTGGCAGCGTTTCTGGACTCTGGAATTACCCTCAGGCGTGATCGGTTTAGTCTGGAATAGCGTTATGTCGGTGGCGGGGGGCTGGTTCTTCCTCATCGCTATCGAGTCTTTCACTCTCGGTAATCAATCTTTTAAATTGCCTGGTTTGGGTTCTTTTTTAGCTAGGGCCGCCGATGAGGGCAATATGGTTTCCATCTTCTGGGGTCTCGCGGTTCTAATCGCCGTTATCGTCCTCATCGATTTCTTTATCTGGCGACCTTTGATCGCCTGGGCAGAAAAGTTTAAATACGAGACGGTAGAATCTGATAATGAGCCTTTTTCAGTGGTTTTAGACTTTCTACGCCGTTCGCCTACCTTGCGGGTTTTGATCGATCGCTTCTGGTCTCCCCTGGCTCAATCGATCGATGGTAGTCTCAGTCAGACTTTTATTCCCCATACCATAAAAAGTACAAAAAGTCAAAAAAAATGGAGCAAATGGATCGGCTGGTTATTCGCCGCCGGCTTTGGGGGGATAGTATTGTGGGGGACTTGGGAGGCGGTTATACTCCTACAGAAGCTAAATTTTACCGATTGGCAACAGGTAATGAAGGGAGCTATATATACGGCTTTGAGGGTGGTTGTGGCGCTGATTTTATCTTTATTATGGACGGTGCCGGTGGGAGTGGCGATCGGACGCAATCCCCGCCTATCCCAAATTCTACAGCCTTTAGTTCAAATTGCCGCCTCGGTTCCGGCTACGGCTCTATTTCCCGTGTTATTACTATTTTTAGCCCGATTGGGCGGGGGATTGCAGATAGGCTCGATCGTGCTGATGATGCTCGGTACCATGTGGTACATTCTCTTTAATGTTATCGCCGGGGCCCAATCCATACCCTCGGAGTTATTCGAGGCGGCTAAAGTCTATCGTCTCTCCCTCGTGCAACGCTGGCGCACTTTAATCCTACCAGGGATCTTCCCCTATTTAATTACGGGGATTATTACTGCTGTGGGCGGGGCTTGGAATGCCAGTATCGTCAGCGAATATATCAAATTCCAGGGACAGACAGTAACTACCCCTGGACTGGGTTCGACTATCTCTCTGGCTACGGAAAAGGGTAATTTTCCCCTGCTCTTAGCGGCTACTGGAGTGATGTCTTTACTCGTCGTCCTAACTAATCGTTTGGTTTGGAGGAGATTGTATAAATTAGCCGAAGAGAAGTACCAACTGATATAGTAATGAGAATCGAGAAAAGAGAACAGAGTCTTACTCCCAGGGACTCACTAGTCATACTAAATCCTGTTCTCAAAGACTACTTATAGAGAGAGTGATTAGTGGCGAGTGACGAGTGACGAGTGATCAACCGCTAGCCACTAGCCACTAGCCACTAGCCACTAGCCACTAGCCACTGGTCACTTCCAAAGAAAGGAACCTATGATAAGCGGATTTCGTATCAGACAGGCTTATATGCAGTCGTTACAAAATCAGGTATGCGGCAACCCAGGTAAAGATTTACTAGATGTAGCGAATCGGGCGATAGAAGCGATGGAGACGGTGATAGCCGAAAAACTTACCCTATTCGGCTCGGTAAATAAAGCTCACCTGCACCAAACCCCCTACGCCAAAATGCTCGCCGATTTAACCGCCATATCTCCTCTTTAGTTCATTTTCTTTTTTAAGGAATTAGTGGGCTTGATAATAATAGAACTATGGGAGAGAAAAGGGATTTCTTTGTCTATATTTTGTTTGGTGGAAATCGACCAAATAGAAGAAAAAGGAAGTGAACTTTCTTGAAAGACATTTTTTTTACCAAACATATACCCCCAACTAGAATCCACATAAAAAGTAACTTCTTTTCTTTTTAATGCCAGAGCAACGCTAATAGCATCGGGCCAGAATTCATCTTGAAAAGATAGCTTTTTAGGATTGCGTCCGTTTGGATCTGATTCCAAAGCTAGATCTATTTGTTTCATGATCTGGCTGCTTTCTAAATGGGGACTTATTTGAAAAATTGTAAATAAACTCAGTAGGCAGGCTATTAGAAAAATACTTAACTTAAATTTAGGAGTAACGCTGATAAAAACGGCGAGACGACCAGCGAGAATTAGCAGAATACAATAAAGTATAGAAAAAATAAAATAGGCGTTGAAATTGAACATTAACCCATCTTGCCTTTTAGCCCATACTAGAGAGAGCAAAAGTGCAAAGACGATAATTATCGTCAGATAAATTTCAAACCGTCGCTCGATAGGGTTTAGGTGATCGTTAACGTATAAACATCTACAGGTATAAATAATAATAGCGAACCAAGCGAGAAAATGAAACCAACTCATAGCCCAAAATAACTGTATAGCGGCAAGAGGAAATATAGAAATTTCCTGGCTACCTAGATAACCAAAAAATGAAATGACATAAACTAAGGACTGTATCCATTCTTTCCTTTTCCTATGTTTTTCCATGTGTTGGAGAATATTATAAAAATTACTTTCTTGACCCTTGAACATATCTATAACGATAGGCAGGGCGAATAAAGCAATAATTCCTAGGGCGATAATATGATAGATACGAACAGGAAAAGATGTAATAAAAGAGTTAGATGGGTAAGTTTTTTTCCAGTTGAGCGCATATCCTAAATAAGAACCAATACCTATAGGAATTACAAAAAGGGGCTGGGCTACATGACCATGTATCAAAACACCTCCGCAGAAAACCGCTATGGGTAAATGTTGAACTCTCCCCGTAGCCAGGGAAGCACAACTAATCAAAAAAACCATGAAGGGAAAACAAATAACATGGGGTGGCCAGAGACTTAAGAAAACACTTCCAGGTATGGTACGGGCGACAAAATAAAAGTGAACTAGGGCAAATAATAAAGCTAAGGGTAAAAAAAAGGAAGAACGAAAATAACCGGCGACAATATGTAGAGAGACGACTAAAAAACCTGCTTGAAGGGCTATACCCATGAAAGTATGAGCATTAGCGGGGGCGGGAAAAAGAGGGAGAAAATCGTGAAAGAGAATTTCCCCGAAAGCATAGATATAAAAAAAGAAAGGCCCGGGGTGATAAAAATGCCATCGAGAGTAATTGCCGTATATCTCCTGAAAACTCTTAGCGTTGATAATTTGTAGAGCGTTAGCCGCCCCGTCACCCGTCTCGTATACCGGTACGGTAAATAAATGACGGTTAGCTAAGCTAATTATTAAAACCAGACCCAACCAGAGGGAGAGAGAAACAGTTAAATTACTTTTATATTGCGGTAATCGTTGAGTATTTAACTCCATACATTTTATTTTTTAAACATTTTGTCCGGTAGTCGATTCAAAACCCCCTATTTCAGAAATCGTATACAAGGGCCTGCCCTTTACTTCCTCGTAAATGCGCCCGATATATTCCCCTAAAATACCAATACTGATTAACTGAACCGAGCCTAGGAAAAATATGGCGATCATGATTGTAGCAAAACCAGTCAGGGGTGATTTAGGTTGGTATAAACGCCAATAAAGTACCAGGAAGGCCATAACGATAGATAAACCGGCCGAGAATAATCCCAGATAAGTAGATAAGCGCAGGGGTACGCGGGAGAAAGACACTAAACTATTAATAGCCAGAGACAGGGATTTCCTGAAAGTATATTTTACCTCCCCCGCAAAACGAGGATCACGCTCGAATTTTACCGCTGTCTGTCGGAAACCGATCCAGGCTCTTAAACCTCTTATATAACGATTCTTCTCTGGCATTGCATTTAATACATCTACTACCTGTCTATCCATCAAACAAAAATCACCGGTGTCGGCGGGTATATCCACATCCGCCAGTCTTTTTAAGATTCTATAAAACAGATAAGCCGTATAACGTTTAAACCAGCTTTCTTTCTTTCTTTTTATCCTTTGGGCGTAAACTACTTGATACCCTTCTCGCCACTTTTCTAACATCGTCGGTATCAATTCTGGGGGGTCTTGTAAATCGGCATCTAGGATAATAATAACCTTTCCCCTCGCAAAATTTAACCCTGCAGTAACGGCGGTTTGGTGTCCGAAATTACGGGCTAAACTAAGATAGCAAATGCGAGAATCTCTAGCTTGTAATTCTCTGATTAAATTTAGAGAATTATCTTTACTCCCATCATTAACCAGGATTAATTCACCTATACCATTTACTTTGTCCATGACGGCGCTAACGCGGCGATATAGTTCATTTAGAGTTTCTTCCTCGTTATAAACGGGGACGATCAGGGAATATAAAGGGAGGAAGTTTTTAATACTCACATTGGCATAAAAAGATCTATAACTTCAGCATATCTTCTGAGGTTATAGATCATGCTAATAATTAGCTGGCTTTTTTAGCTCGCTTGGGAGGAGTAGAGACTTCAGCTTCTTTAACATCAGCCCTTTTATAAGCTTCGTCTAGCACTTCCGAGAGGGTGGGATGCGTATGAATGTTAAAGGCTAAATCCCGCACCGATTTTCTTTCTGCGATCGCATTAGCGGCCTCTTGAATTAAATCGGAGGCGTGAATACCGATGATATGTACGCCTAAAAGCTCTCCGGTATCGGGGCGGTACACCACCTTGGCTATCCCTTCCGTTTCCCCTTCCGCTAGGGCTTTAGAATTGCCCTTGAAGTAGGTTTTCACGGAGGCGACGCTGAAACCTTCCTCTTTACCGAGGGCTTCCGCCTGCGGCTCGGTTAAACCCACATAGCTAATCTCGGGATGGGTAAAAGCGGCGGCTGGTATGCTGCGGTAATCGATAGTTTTATCCCGCCCGCAGATATTTTCTATCGCTATAACTCCCTGACCGGATGCGGCGTGAGCTAACATCATTTTACCAGTAGCGTCGCCTACGGCCCAGAGATGGGGGACAGGCTCACCTTCTTTCAATACCTGCATCCTGTCGTTAACGGGTATGTAACCCCTCTTATCGAGTTGTACGCCCACGGATTCTATGCCGAGGTTTTTCGTGGCGGGGATGCGCCCGGTGGCGACGAGACAGGCATCGACTTCGAGGGTTTCTATCGTCTCTTTCGTCTTCATGTCGGCCAGCTCGATTCTGACTGGGTTGCCCGGTTTGACGCTCTTGGCGATTACCCCTACATAGGTTTCTATATCCCTCGGTTTAATTAAAACTCTTTCGGCTATTTTCGCTATTTCTGGGTCGAATCCGGGCATCAATGTGTCTAGTGCCTCTATCATCGTCACCTCGGCACCTAAAGCTGTGTATATATCGGAGAATTCCAACCCGATATAACCGCTGCCGATAATCGCCAGCCACTGGGGGAGGTTTTCTAATTTCACCGCCTCATCGCTTGTAAACACGGTTTTATGATCGATTTCAATACCTGGGGGCACGAAGGGAATCGAGCCAGGGCAGAGCATAATATCGCGGGCGGTGTAGATTTTCTCGCCGCCATCACCGATGACGCTAACTTTCTGATTATCGACTACTTTACCCCAGCCTTTTATCGTGTCTACGTTGAGGCGTTTTAAACTGTTGGTTAAGTCGGCCCGAATTTTACCCACTAAATTGTTAGCATGGTTGGAGATGGTACTGCGATCGAATTTTACCTCTCCCAGTTCTATCCCCAGAGAGGCTAGATGATGGCTATCTCGTAATTCCCTCACTCGCCCCGATGCCGCCAGTAAAGCTTTCGAGGGGATACAGCCCCGATTGACGCAGGTGCCCCCCATGTCTTTCGCTTCTATAATCGCTGTTTTCAAGCCGCATTTGACGGCGTGTAGGGCGGCACCGTGTCCACCCACGCCAGCACCGATAATAATTAAATCATAATCAAACTCGCTCATAGCTCTCCAGGTGTATCGTAGGTAGGCTGAAATCTTATTAGAATAGTAATTAACGTGTTAACTTAGTATTCACTTTGTTGTCCCCACTGTCAAGATACGATCGTCGGGCCCTGTATCTTCCTTAATTATCGGATAAAAATCATCTATGAAAGTTTGGTTAGTTACCGTTATTCTTCTGTTTGTTGTCTTTCAATTATTTGAATTAATAAAAGGTTTTATTTTACCCCTACCTATTTATGTTCTGGCAGGTGCGTTTTTGGCGATAGTTTCTAATTATAATAAGGGTATAGATGAAATTTTAAAAGAGCGTTCTCCCTCGGACTTAACTCAAAATGCCACCCTAGAAGTAAACTCTACTTTATTAGAACAAGCTGAAGAAAAAGAAAGAATTGAGTCCCCTAACTAAAATTCGCACTAAATTTAATTACAGAATGTATTTTTACCTGTTTCCATGTTAGTTGTTCCAGAAATAGAAGCCAAAATCGCCACTTTAGACGTGAAAGGGATGAAATGCGCGGGTTGCGTGAAAGCCGTCGAACGTCAACTACAGCAGAATCAAGGAGTAACGGCCGCTCAGGTTAATTTACTTACGGAAGTGGCAGTAATTCAATACATACCCGACAAAATCGCTCCGCAACAATTAGCGGAAAAATTAACTGCCATCGGCTTTCCCGCTCAATTACGAGACGGAGAAAGTATTAACGATGGATATACGGGGGATAGCTCCTCGTACAGGGTAAATTTAATCGTCGCCATCTTACTATTAATTTTCTCCCTCATCGGGCACCTGCACCATATGGGCGGCCCGAGAATACCTATCATCAGTAGTATAGAATTCCATTGGTTATTGGCGACGCTGGGGATACTAATTCCCGGTAGGAATATTTTTATCGATGGCTGGCGGGGGTTACGGCATGGGATGCCCAATATGAATACCTTGGTGGCTTTGGGCACCGGGAGCGCCTATTTAGCCAGTTGTATAGCCTTCTTCTTTCCGAGTCTGGGCTGGGAATGCTTTTTTGATGAACCGGTGATGCTCTTAGGCTTTATCTTATTGGGGCGGGCCTTAGAATCCGGGGCGAGAAAGCGGGCCGCCCGGGATTTACAAGCGCTGGTAGCATTACAGCCTCCTTCCGCCCACCTCGTAGGTAATAAGGAAGATTTGGAAGGAGGTATAACCATCCCCGTCGAGCAAGTGCGGGCGGGGGAATGGTTACGGGTTTTACCAGGGGAGAGGGTGCCGGTAGACGGAGAGATAATCAACGGGCAAACTAGCCTCGATGAGTCTCTCCTCACAGGCGAGTCTTTGCCAGTGGCTAAAAAAATCGGCGACGGGGTTATAGGCGGTACGATTAATCTCTCGGGAGCTATAGTAATCTCGGCTACTGGGGTGGGCAAGGATACCACCCTCGCTAAGATTATCTCCTCCGTGGAAAACGCTCAGGTAAATAAGGCCCCGATTCAAAAACTCGCCGATACGGTGGCGGGTTATTTCGCCTACGGTGTTATGACTGTCGCGGCTCTGGTATTCTGCTTCTGGAATTTTCTCGGGGTTAATCTGTTTCCCGAGGTTTTGAATATCTCTCACGATGGTATGCTCATGTATACATCGGGGCCGGTATTAAGCCTGAAATTAGCCATCTCGGTTTTAGTGGTAGCTTGCCCCTGCGCCTTGGGTTTAGCTACCCCTACAGCTATTCTCGTAGGTACTAGTTTGGGCGCTGGGCGGGGATTATTGATTAAAGGGGGCGATGTTTTAGAAAAGGTACATCGTCTCGATACTATGGTTTTAGACAAAACTGGCACTTTAACCGAAGGCAAGTTAAAAGTAGTTGATTGTCAGCCACTAAAGGATTATGATTCCCAGGAGCTGTTACAATTGGCTGCCACCGTAGAAAGTGGCACGAATCACCCCCTAGGTGCAGCTATTCTCGCCGCTCTGAAAACCCAAAATATACCTTTATTGACGGGGGTTGATTATCAAACCCAACCAGGTTTGGGTGTATCTGCGTTAATAGAAAATGAAAGGGTTTATGTAGGTAATCAGCGTTATTTGGAATCGGCTGGTATCGCGGTAGTCAAGCCGGTAATCGATGCCGAAAAAACCGTTATTTATGTGGGTAAATCGGGGCAATGTTGTGGGAGCATTTATTTAGAGGATGAGCTTCGCCCGTCAGCATCTGCTACGGTTGAGCAATTACAAGCTTTGGGTTTGGAGGTGTTGTTAGTTAGTGGTGATGCGAAAGCTGTGGCGACGAATATCGCACGTAAATTAAAAATTGATGGGGTTTATGCCGAGGTTTCTCCTGATGGGAAAGCGGCTATTGTCTCCAGTTTACAGGCACGAGGCCAGGTGGTGGGCATGGTGGGGGATGGGATTAATGACGCTCCCGCTCTGGCTCAGGCTGATGTGGGTATCAGTCTTGGAAGCGGTACGGAAGTGGCGATCGAAACTGCTAAAATCATTTTAGTGAGCGATCGTTTAGAATCTATCGTTGAATCCATACAACTGAGTCAGGCCACTTATCAAAAAATACGTCAGAATTTATTTTGGGCTTTAGGTTATAACATTTTCGCCATTCCCATCGCGGGGGGGGGTTTATTACCTCATTTCGGTTTAGTATTGAGTCCGGCATTATCGGGAGCTTTAATGGCTTTTAGTTCAATTATCGTAGTCAGCAATTCTCTGTTACTACGTCATCAATTTCCCAATTATAAGTCACAATCAGAATGACCGACCCTAATCTATATATTGGCAAGCGACATAGTTTAATTATCGAAGATGAGAAGGGAAGGAGAGAGTATATCCTGAAAGCCGCCAGCTATTCTCTCGGGCGCTCTCCCCGCTGTCAGATTCAAGTTCAATCCCGCTTCGTTTCACGTTATCACGCCACTTTAGAACGCTGTGTTAATCATCAGGGAGATAGCTTTTACCGGATTATCGATGGAGATGGGAAAGAGAGACTCAGTGCTAACGGATTTTTAATCAATGGAAGAAAGGTTAGTTCTCATAACCTCCGTCATGGAGACGAAATCGTTTTCGGGCCTCAAGTTTTTGCTATTTATGAATACAACAATATCAAGGATGAAGTTACTTATACTGAGGGTAATATGCTAGATATAACCCTCCTCGATCCCGCTATGATTGAAGTTTCCGATGATGAAGAGCATACGACGGGAATTTTTTAATTAGGTACAGTAGCTATTAGTTTCCATTGATGATCTTCGGCGAGTATTTTCTGTAATTTATCGAATATTTGCCGGCAATGGTTCTGGGTTTGTAAGGGTAATTCATCGTTTTTAACCACTAAATTAACCTGTATACCTTTAGGCGTGGCGGTAGTACTATCGATCAGGACTTCAATAGTTACTAATTTTGAGAATAAAACTTTCCCTGGTATTTCCCGCGCCATCATATAATCGAGGGTATGATAGATAACATCGAAGTGGCAAAACTGCAAGACCTCGTTTAACATAGGTTTTAACTGTTCTAAAGATACTTTCACCAGATAAGAGCAGACGTAACGGGCCATAATTAATTACTGTTTTAAAAAGGTTTTCTATGGAATGGTCAACTGTTGTAGGACAGAATCACGCGCTCGAACTATTACAAAGAGCCTTGGATTTAGATTCGATCGCACCAGCTTATTTATTCGTCGGTGCTGATGGTACAGGACGGAAATTAACGGCTCAATGTTTCTGCCACCATCTTCTCCTCTCCAATAAAACTCATTCGGCATCAGAAACAGATTTACAGAAGAGAAAGATTTCGGAGGCTAATCATCCTGATTTACTCTGGGTTGAACCTACTTATCAGTATAAGGGAGAATCTTTCACCTTGACCGAGGCGGTTAAAGCGGGATTAAAGCGGAAGGGGGCTCCACAAATTCGCATCGAGCAAGTCAGAGAAATCACTCGTTTCCTAAGCCGTCCCCCCTTGCAATCAGAGCGAGCGGTGATCGTGATCGAAGCGGCGCAGACTATGACGGAATCGGCGGCCAACGCGCTCTTAAAAACCCTCGAAGAACCAGGTAAGGCCACTTTAATTCTAATCGCTCCCTCTACAGAAACAATCCTCCCTACGCTAGTTTCTCGCTGTCAGAAAATTTCCTTCTCCCGGCTTTCCGACTCGGATTTAAAGCGGGTGCTGAAAAGCCAGGGTTACAGCCTCATCCTATCTGAAGAGGAGATTATCGGTATGGCTCAGGGAAGCCCTGGTGAGGCTATCCGCATCTTCGAGACTTTGGAAACGATTCCCCAAGATTTGCGCGGCTCTCTCCTCAACCTACCGAATCAACCCCTACAGTTGTTAAATCTGGCCAAAACTATCGTTAATAATCTCGATACGGAGACTCAAATTTGCCTGCTTGATTATCTACAGTATTGTTTCTGGGAGAAGCACAAAGACGGAGAAATAATTAAAAATTTAGAGGCGGCGCGGGGGGCTTTATTGAACTACGTACAGCCCCGTCTGGTTTGGGAATGTACCCTGTTAAAGTTTCTCTCTTTATCCCCTTCTGATTCTCACAAACATACGAGAGCGGTTGGCTCATCGTAAATGGCATCAAATAAGTGCATCCCATCAACTAAACCTTTTTGGCCTAATAGTTCCTGGGCAATTAATGGAATAGGTACCTCTTGAAACTTTAGATAGTGAATTAATAAACGAATAGAGTATCCTAAGAATCTGTTTGAAAAGTTAAAGGTATGCTTATCCAGCATGAGATTTTGGCTTTAATCGTCGAACCATTAGATGTACCATAGCCGCAAAGATCATCATCTCGCTAGTCGTTGGCAAATATTCATAATCTTTGCTCAATCTTCGATAATGGCCAAACCATGAATAATACCAAATCCTGTTTTCAAAGACCATTTATAGGGAGAGTGGTTAGTGGCGAGTAACTAGAGCCACTCGCCACTGATCACTAGTCACTTCTTTCTAAAGAAGGGTATGGTACTAAATCCGTTTTTCATAGTACCCTTTTACGCTCCGGGGAGTAGGGAGTAGGGAGTAGGGAGTAGAAATATTTATCCCGATTCCCGACTCCCGATTCCCGATTCCCAATCTTCATAAGTAGCCTTTGAGAACAGGATTTAGTATGATAAGCGGATTTCGTGTGAGCTCTGTGTCGTATGATAGTCAAGTCCGAACTAGAGTCACCTGTAATTCTGTCGACTCCAGTACTGTTAACTGTAGTCGTTCCCCTAATAACCAACCCGCCAAGTCGGCGGAAAATTTCTCGGCTATATATTTACAAACGTCGTCTTACACTCGTGGATACTATCTTTCAGTCGATTATATTCTGGCAGTCTTTATTATATTTCCCACACCCGATCGGAAAAATTACTAACGCATCGCCGATCGCCGAAATTTTAAATTTACAATTGAATTGGGAGATTGCCTTATCAGTAAAAGAAATATTATTCTTTAACTGATAATGAATTAACTTACCTGCGATTATTATTGAAACCAACAATATACCCACTTAAGCGGCTATGGCAGACATTGACGATTTATTAAACGAGTTAAAAGAGGAATATGAAACGGGACGAACACCCAGCCCCTCTCCGCCGTCCCCCAAGATTAAATCTCAATCATCCGACTCTATAAACCAACTACTCGACGATATTAAAGAGGAAATAGCTCAACCACCTAAACTCGATGTCGAGGTAAAACCCGTTAAAACCGAATCACCTAAACCAGACGACTTATCTCAAAATCTTCACATCGTTATCCGCGCCGAAGACGAGCAAAAAAAAGAGCAACGCCGCCGCGAATCTCTGAAGCAGAAAGCTCATCAATGGTTGGCAAAATTAGACCCTACTTCGGATGAAGGTATGTGGTTTGAAGAATTTTCTTACTCCTACGATTCTAAATTAGAAGCGGCGATAACTTATTTAGAAGCTTTGAGAGAGGCGGGGAAATAACGTGACTAAAAAAGACAAGTCTTTAAAATCTATTCCCTCCGCCTTAAAGAAAGACCCGGAAAACACTACCCAATTCTAACTACTAGGCAAAATTTACTTTATCATAAATATCTGCGATCGCTATTTGAATTCCCAGAGAGTTTAAATTAATTATCCTATCAGATTCATAAGCTGTAAATAACCAGCGATCGCCTTCTTTTTGAAACTGCTCAATATATAATCTTTCCTGAGAAATCAATAAATATTCCTGAAAGGTCGCAATGCTTCGATAAGCGGCAAACTTTTCTTCTCTGTCGTAACTTGCCGTTGAAGCAGACAAAACCTCAGCGATTAAAACAGGATTAATTAAGGTATCTTTGCGTTCTTCTTGATAAGTGAGAGGTTCAGACACGACCATAATATCAGGATAGGTGGCTATTCGACGCTCAGGTATCCACAAACGCTGATCAGTCACAAAAACGGCATAGGGTTGATTTTTTAAGGTAGTATATAAAGCCACTAATAAATTACTAATAATGCGATTATGAGTCGGTGTACCTCCCGTCATAGCAATAATTTTTCCATCTAGATATTCATGGCGAGTTTGGGATTGTATTTCCTGGTCAAAATATTCACTAAGAATATATTTTTTAGTGATAGTCGTCATTATAATGTTTTATTTTCAGGCTCAATTAATTAGTATAATTATACTTCATTGTCCCTAAATTCTGACAGGCAACAAAAAAAGCACCCCTTTACAGAGATGCTTTTTTTGTAGGTAGTCTAATAATTAGCCATTGATAGCGGGAGCGGTTAACGCTACAGGAGCGGACTCACCAGCTGCTAAGTCTA